>JAUNGE010000013.1 GCA_030524675.1 bacterium | reverse complement strand
ATTCATTCCATGACCTAAAAGGTCATGGGTTTTCTGGCTGGTTAATTATAAAAATGTTTTGTAAATAACGATGTGTGTATTTTATTTATAATAGTTTACATAAAACTTTATGGTTGTTGTTTTGGGAGGTTTTGTTTGGTGGTGGTTTTAAAGTGGAGGGAGGTGCGTTTTTGGTTTGTGTGATTTTCATAGGGCGAATTTATTGCGAAAAAAGTAAAAAGAGCAAAAAGCTATGTTTTAAAAATTCTTTCTAACACAACCTTCTGCTCTCTTATTTTCTAATCTTTTGCTATTGACGCCCTGCTATTTTTCTACTTTTTCGCCTCGAAGTCCTTCTTCTGTTTGATAAAGGCCTTGATAATCTCTACCGCCCCATTGTATCCTACGGTACTGCTGTTAATACAAAGGTCATATCCCTTTGCATCTCCCCATTTTTTGCTGGAATAGTAGTTGTAATAGCTGGAACGCTTCTTATCGGTCTTAATCATCATATCTTTTGCCTTCGCTCTGTCCAGATTATACACTTTTCTCAGGCGCTCAATTCTATCCTCCTCCTCGCCGGTGATAAAGACGCGGATGGTATTCGGATGCTCTGCCAGCGCATAATCTGCGCAACGTCCTACAATCACACAGGATTCCTCTTCTGCCAGCTTTTTAATCGCATCAAACTGTGCCAGAAATACTTTGTGATTAATCGGCATATCCAGATATGCAGAATTCGTATATCCCACGGAATACGTATCCATCACCAAAGAATACAAAAAACTGCTAGTCGGCTTTTCATCGTGCGTCTCAAACAGCTCTTCACACAACCCGCTATGCTTTGCTGCCAGAGCCAGAAGCTCTTTATCATAGCATTTGATTCCCAGCTCCTCTGCCAGCTGCTGCCCGATCACCTTACCTGCACTACCACATTGACGTCCAATCGTAATTACTAAATTGTCACTCATCGTATCACTCCTCTCTCTATCTTCTTTAGATTATACTACAAATTTCAATAAATGTACACAATTAACAGTTATTTTATAAAATTCATGAAAATTTCTCATTTCACAGAAAAAAAATATGATAGTATCGCATTGCAGCTATAATTTACATAATTCTTTTATGTGAACTTATATAAAATATAGCGCTTAAATATCACCCATACATACAGGCCGCAAAATAGGACATACAACCCGCCTGCAAGCAAGCCCGTCAATCCAGTTTTTCCAGAAGCTCTGTGAAATACTCCGGCAAAGGCGCTGTAAACTCCATATACACCCCTGTACGCGGATGTATGAATCCAAGCACACCTGCATGCAGAGTCTGCCCGCAAAGTGCGTATGGGCATTTAGAAGGCCCATACAGGGCATCTCCGAGAAGCGGATGTCCAATACTTGCCATATGCACACGAATCTGGTGTGTTCTGCCTGTCTCCAGCTGGCACTCAATATGTGTATATCTGGAAAACCGTTTCAGTACCCGATAGTGCGTCACAGCTTCCTTGCCGTTCTTATAGTTGACACTCATCTTCTTTCTGTCCACCGGATGACGTCCGATAGGCGCATCCACTGTTCCTTCTTCCTCCGCAATTCTTCCATGAACAATCGCCTGGTACTTTCTCGTGATGGAGTGCACTTTTAATTGTTCCGAGATTGCATTGTGTGCCATATCATTCTTGCAGACAATCAAGATTCCTGTCGTGTCCATGTCAATCCGGTGAACAATACCTGGGCGCATCACCCCATTGATGCCGGAAAGCTGCCCCTGACAGTGATACAGGAGTCCATTTACCAGTGTATGCTCATAATGTCCTGCTGCTGGATGCACCACCATCCCTTTTGGTTTATTAATCAAAATCACATCTTCATCTTCATACACGATGTCCAAATCCATCTTTTCCGGAAGAATCGCAAGCGGCTCTGGTTCCGGAATCTCCACTTCCACCTCGTCTCCCGCTGCCACCTTATAATTGCTTTTCACTGTTTTTCCATTTACTAGAATCTTCTCTTCCTTTACCAGCTTCTGAATATAAGAACGGGAAACCCCTTCCAGAATCCCAGCCAAATATGCATCAATCCTAGAAGAGCTTTCCCCCTCAACGATATAACTTTCTCTCAAATTTCAATCCTCTCCATCCGGCATGGCATCTGTTCTCCATGCAACTATACTTATTTTGTTTTTTGTTTCATTCCGTAGTTTCACTTCTTATTCTCTGTCACTTTCTCTGCAAAAATGAAAATTCCTCTTCTTTGTAATAAAACATCACCAGAACTGCCAACAGAAGCGCAGAAACTACCACATAGATATCCGCCACATTAAATACCGGAAAATCAATCAGGGAAAAATAGAAAAAGTCCACCACATAACCTCTCGTCACACGGTCAATCACATTTCCGACAGCACCGGCACAAAGAAAGCTGAGACAAAGTTCCAGAGGCACATAACGTCTGGACATTGGCATTTTCCAGAGAACATAGACCACCCCAACAATCACAACCACTGCAATCGCAAAGAAAACCATCTGCTTTCCCTGCATCATGCCAAACGCTGCGCCTCTGTTCTCCACATAAAGAAGCTCAAACACATGCTCCCAGATAGGGAACGCGCCCTTTCCCATCAGATGTGCGACCGCTAATTCCTTTGTCCACTGGTCCAGCCATACCGCAACGGCCGCAAGCAAACTCAGTGCTGCAAATCGAATCGTCTTTTCTCTCATCTAGTTTTCCTCTTCCTCTGTCAGTACAAAGTGAAGTGCGTCTGCCATCTCCTCTGCGGTCACAGTTTTATCCACGCATGCCTCGCCCACCTGTCTTAAAAGGACAAAACGAATCTTTCCTGCATCCATCTTTTTGTCATGGCGGCTCGCCTCAATGATATCCTCCACAGAAAGTCCACTCACCTGGACCGGCCCTCCAAACGCTGCAATCGTATCTCGGATGTCATCTGCTTCTTCCATGGAAATCAGACCTCTCCTTGCAGACAGATACGCAGCAGCCACGCATCCCACCAGCACACACTGTCCATGCAGCATCTCAAAATGTTTCAGCTTTTCTATCGCATGTCCCAACGTATGTCCCAGATTTAAGAGCGCACGCCTTCCCTGCTCGGTCGGGTCTTCCTCCACGACCTTACGCTTAATTTCATTGCTGACGCGAATCATCTCGCTGCAGATATCCAGGTTTCTGGACATAATCTTTTCCTGATTTTCCTTCAGCCACACATAGTACGCTTTATCCGCCAGCAGTCCATGCTTTATGACTTCTCCCATACCAGAGACAAACTGCTCCTCTGGAAGCGTCAGAAGTGTGCTGATGTTCTCATACACCAGCTTTGGCATATAGAACGCACCGACCATATTTTTGTAAGCGTCAAAGTCTACTCCTGTCTTTCCGCCGATGCTGCTGTCCACCTGGGAAAGCAGAGTAGTCGGAACCTGCACAAAGGAAATTCCTCTCAGATACGTTGCAGCCGTAAAGCCGCACAAATCCCCCACAACGCCGCCGCCCAGCGCAACCAGCCAGTCTTTTCTGTCAAACTTCTCCAGAATCAGATGTTCATAGAGATTTCTGACGACGTCCAGGTTCTTATTCTCCTCACCAGCAGGAAACACAAAAGAAACCACCTTTGTGCCTACTTTAGACAGGCGTTCCATCACTTCATCCAAGTAATACCCTGCGACCGTAGAATCTGTGACAATACACAGCTTTCTTCCCTCGACTCCAAGCTTTTTCATCTCTTCTGGAAGCTGTTCAAAAGATTGCTCTCTCACAATCTCATAAATTGGCTTTCCCTGCAGATGTACCATCATTCTATTCTCCATCGTATCTTTTCTCCTCAAACAAATACATTCCCATATTTCTTACTTATTGCATTGACTTCTCACGCTTTGCCCATGATTCTCTCACTTATAATACCATTTTCCACACGCTGTCCGCTACCTACACAAACTTTTGTATCTGCACAAACAGACGGCCCTTTTTTGTCGTGTTTTTTATGCCGATATAGCGAAACTTTCCATATCCTCTCACTGAAATCAAGTCTCCCTCTCTCGGCGTAAAACTGCCGGAAGTCTCCATTCTGCCATTCACAAACACTTTCTCACCGGCAAACAGCGGCACCAGCTTTGTTCTGGATGTCTGAAATGCCACAGGCAGCAGGGCATCCAGGCGTATGGAAGCCACGCTTCCCTCTATCTCCACGGTATTCGGCTTTCGGTCAAAATCCTGACATTCCATCACTGTGCCATACACCGAAGTATGGCGCACTCTGGACAGTTCCGATACAATAAAATCTGCCATATCCCGCATACAGATGCAGTAGGCAGTATGTCCCTCTATCACGATATCCCCCACCTTTGCGCGCTCTATTCCAAGATTTAAGAGCGCTCCCAGATAATCTCTGTGTGTGAGCGCCTCCGCGAACTTATCATTGAGCGGAACAATCTTTACGCAGCAGAACGGATAATACGAACATTTCTCCTCATAGGATGGAAGAAAGCAAACAACTTTTCGCTCTGCCTCATCATATCCGCCTGTGATCTCCACAGACACAGGCGGAAAGGACGCTTTGGCAGAATGAAAAATTGTCTGCTCATTCAGTGATAAAAAATCCGTATGGACAGGAATATCACGCTCATAGGATATGCGCGCCAATTCCTGTATTCTTTTCTCGAGTAAAATTTCATCCTTATTCATGGCTGTACTCACGATATCACATCCGAATATTCAGTCCGGAAGCATCAAATTTGCTGCTGTTGTTGATGATATCTTCTACCTGAAAGTCCCCTGACAGCTCCACAGACTGCGGAGTGGCAACATAGATATAATTGGTAATCTTCTGCATGACTCCAGACATGGAATAGGTCGCACCGCAGGTAAAGTCAATAATCCGCTGTGCCAAATCCGTATGGATTCCTTCCATATTAATCAGTACCGTTTTTCCCGCCTTCAGACTGTCGCTGATTGCCTTGGCATCCTCCACCGTCGTCGGTTTGAGCATTTCCACCTGCATCTGCGGCTTCTTCATGGAAACTACCTTTGGATTCTGTTTTGGAGAAGAAAAACGGCTGCTCCTTGGATGCTCAGGCTCCTCGTAATCATCATAGTCATCGTCATACTCTTCTTCCTTCTTGGAGAAAAACTTTCTTTTCGGCGGTTTTTCGTCCTCGTAGCCATCTTCTTCCTCGTCGAAGAAGTAGTCATCATCGTCATCATCTGTCAAACGCATAGACTCCATGATTTTACCTAAAAAACTCATGTTTCAACTCTCCTATCATCGCGTACCAAAAATACCGGTACCCACTCTAATCATTGTAGAGCCTTCCTCTATGGCAACCTGATAGTCCCCTGTCATTCCCATAGAAAGCACACTCATAGTAACATTATCAATGTTTTTTTGCTGAATGTCAATACAAACTTCTCTCAATTTGCGAAAAACCAGTCGGTTTTCTTCTGGATTTTCTACAAACGGAGCAATCGTCATCAAACCTTGGATATGCACATGTGGAAGTTTTGCGATTGTTTCTACAGCATCCATCAGCTCTTCCAGGAAAAATCCAAACTTACTTTCCTCCCTCGCCACATTGACCTCAAGAAGAATCTTCACCTCGATTCCCCGCTTTTTTGCCTCCTCCTCAATCTGCTCCGCCAGCCGAACCGAGTCCACAGAATGAATCAATTCCACTTTATCAATTACTTGCTTTACCTTATTTCTCTGCAGATGCCCAATCATATGCCAGCGCCTGTCTGGATGCACTGGCTGCTTTTCCAGAATTTCCTGCACCTTATTCTCGCCAAAATCCATCTGTCCGCAGGAAATGGCTTCCTCCACCATCGAGAGAGGTTTCGTCTTGCTGACCGCAATCAGCGTCACATCGTCCTCCTTACGGCCGGCGCGCGCACATGCCTCTCTCATATTTTGTTTTACCTGCTCTATATTCTCGCGTATCTTCTCACATGCCATGTCTGCTCTCCTTTCCTTGTGTCGCCTTTTTTCTGTCACTCTTTTTCATTCATAAACATCCTTCCCACAACAAACCTACTGGTACACCGTCTTATCTTCCTCTGCCGTATGCGCATCCAGCACAATATGGTCGTACACAGACAGACCATAACTCATACCTTTTCTGACAATGTAAAACTTGTCGTTGGATGCTAGGACATCAATCTGTTTAAACACCGTATAGCCTTTGTTGATATTGTAGACGCCCTGCAGCGCTGCTGTCGCTCCTATCTGGTAGCGGTCTGCGGAATTTGGCTTAATCAAATAATCTCCCGCTGAGAAGTCTGTCTTGTCCACATAGTAGGAATCCTCTGTCTCATAGTAGAGCGTCGTCGGCACAAACTCTGCCGTGGTCCCCTGTGCGGTATAGACTTCTCGCAAAAAGCCCTTGTTGGAGCTGTCTCCGCCCTCCGCCAGATACTCTGCCGGAATCACATAAAAGTCCTTTGTCGTCACAGAGCTGATGGGAATCTTCAATCCCGTCACTTTTTCGGACACAATCTCAAACTGCGCATAACGGTCCGACAAAAACTGCGTCATATAGTTATCAAACGAGAGAAGCCCGTAACTTTCTCCATCTGCACCGTTACACAGAGAAAATGTTCCGGACAGTTTCATCTTTCTGTCTGTAAACATCACTTCCAGAGTCGTCTTATCGGCCAACTTTTCTTTGTCTTCCTCATCCAATGCAAAAACCACATTCCAGTTCTCCGATGACACAATCTTATAGACTGGCGCCTGTGCCGCGACCTGTGTTCCCGTTTTTGTGATTTCTTTCTTATAGGAATCTCTGTTAAAGCTGTCTTTTTTCACCATCTGCGGGGTCATTCCCTCAAATCCGTCAATTCCATAGGACACCACGCCGGACTGGTCCGCCATAATCTGACGAAAGACAATCCCGTTCTCCTGCATCAGAGCAGATAAATTTTCCATCACCCCCAGATTGGCATACTCCAGAACCGCCGCTTCCAGATTGTACTTGACATCGTACACCACATCAAATGCATTGTCCTCATAAGACAAGCTGAAGGCGGAAAGCTGACGCTTTAAATCCTCCAGATTTTCAGAGCGAATGGTCGTGCTCTCCGACTGATTCTCGTCCAAAAACTTCGTCATCTGCCCTGTCTCATCCAGAGAATACACGCAGGAACCGACAGCCACCTTCTTTCCTTCCCGCACATAATAATTCACATAGCCGGCACTGTCTGCTGTCTTTATGGTCTCCTCCCGCAAAATCAGTCCCGTATAGGTCTTATCATCCACAATACTGCCTTCTGCCACCTCATACATCTGGATTTTATCCCTCGTCACATAGATGTAGACACTGATAATCAGATACACAAATATGCCCAGAAAGATAAGACTTCCCACATTGATATTGTGCGGCTTTCGCATTTTTGTGACTTTCTTTTTCTTCTTTCTTCTAACCATGTTCGCCATCCTGCTATTCCCCTCCCGTCTGCTACGATTATAAGGGGATTTATCCGAAAATGCAATAAATATAGTAAAAATCCCACGGAAGTCAAATGCCTTTGAATTCCGTGGGTATTTTTCTCGTTACTGAAATCTAGGTTTATGTAGGATAAGAGACGGTCTGTTACAGTGAGATAACAACATCTGCCTTTGCGTTCTCCGGCAGCTCGGATGCATCCATGGATACGCTCAGGATGAAGGTCACATGATACTTCTCTCCAATTTTCTCCAGTGTGTCAACCACGCCAGAAATATCTTCTCCCTCCATGCAGGACAGCTTCAGGAAGCTGTCAAGATACATCTGCTCCAAGTCGTGATCCTGAGAAATAATGCCGCAGATAAATCCAATAAAAGCCTCGGAGCTGTCAACCGGATACTCTTTTACGTTGATAAGACGGATCTTGTTGCTCAGCTCATACATATGCTTGGAACTCTTATCCAAATATACAATAGACCCCTTAGATTCTTTGACTGCAGCATTTGCCTTGCCTAATAAATGTTTTGTTTTTCCTTTTCCCTTTTTTCCTGCAATAATCTGAACCATAACGAACTCCTCCTTGGGTTTATTATTTATTATGTTGTATAAAAAAATCCATTTATATTATCATAATTATAGTATAAATCAACAAATAGTGCAACAACTAATTGACAATTTTATCAATTAGATGATACATATTTTCATACAAAGCCGGACGGCTGTCCGCCTTCAGCACGACTGAGATATAATCATGGTTTTTGGCATCTGCAGAATCCATAATCAGACAGTAACCAGCTGCATTTGTCGTTCCAGTTTTCCCTCCAACGACTGTCACTCCCTCCGGCGCTTCCTTCTGTCCGGTCAGAAACCAGTTGCTGTTCTTCCAGGTTGGTGTCTTTGCCTGTCCCTGGCTGTCCTGGTACTGTGCCGTGTGGGATGCTGTATGTATAATCTCACGAAACTCTGGATATTTCAAAGCTTCCTGAAAAATCAGATACAGGTCGTACACCGTCGTATAATGATTCTCTGCATTCAGTCCGTGCGGATTCTCAAAATGGCTGCCGGTCGCGCCGAGTAAAGCCGCCTCACGGTTCATACGGTCGGCAAATGCCTCCACACTGCCATCCATATGCACGGCAATCGCCACACCGGCATCATTCCCCGACGGGAGCATCAGCCCGTACAGAAGTTCCTGCATCGAGATGACATCCCCTGGCTTGATACCGCACATCGTCGCACCGGACTCTGTGATGCTCGTCACTTCCTGCGGTACCGTCACCATATCTGTCAAATTCCCATATTTCACGGCAAGAAGCGCCGTCATCACTTTTGTAATGCTCGCCGGATACATTTTTTGAAATGCATTCTTGGAATACAGCACCTCACTGTCGTACAGGTCAAAGATGGCTGCAGCCTCCGATGTGATGGCTCCGTCTGAAAACGCGGCTTCATCCTCCACCACACACAAATCCTTCGCGAAGGCATTAGCAAAGGCATCTCCTGCCTGTACTGTGGCAAAAGATGCCCTCTCCTGAAACTGATATTCCTGCTCCAGGTTTACAGGAAGCCCCGCACAGCCGGAGAGCCATGCGGCAGCCGCCAACATCCAAAGAACATGTTTACAATTTCTTATATTCAACGCTTAATCCCCTAACTTCTTCAAATTTATTTATGAAAGTCCCAGACGGCGGTCATATGGATGGGCGTGCTTGCACGCACAGACATATGGACATCGGATGGGCAAGACTGTATGAGTAAGCAGGCCGACAGGCCGGATTACGGCGCTAGGCGCCAGTGACGCCTGCTTGGCGCCGAGTAGAGCGTAGACCTACAGGCAGCGATTGCGGGAGTGCATAAGCACGGAGCAATCGACTTTCATGAATGACATTGTTGTACCTGCGCCAGTTTCACTTGTACATCTCGCGCCACTCCAGGTCACCGCGGTCCAGAGACTTAATCAGAAGCTCTGCCGTCGCAAGGTTCGTGGCAATCGGAATGTTGTACATATCACACAGTCTTGCAATCTGGCTGATATCCGGCTCATGTTTCTGCGGATTCAGCGGATTTCTGAGGAAAATCACCAAATCCATGTCATTGTGCTCGATCTGCGCGCCCATCTGCTGTTCACCGCCCAAATGTCCGGCTAGATATTTGTGGACAGACAGATTCGTCACTTCCTCAATCAGTCTTCCTGTGGTTCCTGTTGCATACAAAGTGTTCTTGCTCAAAATTCCCCTGTATGCAATGCAGAAATTCTGCATTAGCTTTTTCTTTGAGTCATGTGCAATTAACCCAATATTCATAGTAGACACCCTCCTGTCAGTTACTTGTCTTTCTCTGAAGCCCTACATTTAAAACCAAGCCAATACCAGCGTACAGACTGAACAAAGAACTCACGCCATAGCTGATAAATGGTAATGGCAATCCGGTATTCGGAAAGATTCCGGTCGCCACTGCAATGTTTGTAAATGCCTGGAAGCATAAAAGAGACGCAATACCTACACAAATCAGCCTGCCCGCCATATCTTTAGAGCGATGTGCCAACAAAATACATTCCAATACAATCAAGGCATACAAGGCAATCACAATGACACATCCTCGAAATCCCAACTCCTCCCCTATCACGGCAAAAATAAAATCTGTGTGCTCTTCTGATAGGAAATTTCCGCTCTTCACAGAATTCAATGTATTATTATTTAATCCCTTTCCTTCCAGCATACCCGAACCAATCGCCATGATAGAATTTTCCTGCTGGCGGTTGGCATCCGCAAACTGCTCTGCATCGCCGTTCATCCATGCAACAATACGGTTCAGCTGATATCCCCTCAAAAAGGGCACCATATCCAGCTTCAAAAGATAGAGAAACCCTGCCGCCAGAGGAATCATAGCCCCGACAGCGCCAAAAATCCACCGGTAGCTGATGCCTGCCGTATACACAATGCAAAGCATCATAAAGACACAGATCAGGCTAGTAGATAAATCCGGCTCTTCTAATATCAGCGCCAGAATGACTGCAAACAGAACTGCCGCCACTGCCAGCACCGAAAAATGGTTTATTTTTTCCTGATACTTGTCAAAATACCAGGCAAACACCATCACCATTCCAATCTTTACAAACTCAGAGGGCTGGAAACGTCCAATCCCTGGAAGTTCCACCCAGCGGCGGGCGCCGCCGCCAGAATCCCCGACGAACAGCACCGCTGCCAGCAATACGATACAAACCAGATAAATCACACTATGCAGCTTCAAGAGCTGATGATAATCCGCAATCCCCAGCAAAACTGCCACAAATATCCCGAAAAATGCTCCCATAATCTGTCTGTTCGCATACGTCGCATCACCATTGCTGGCACTTTGAATCACCAGAATCCCGATAACATTTAACAGCACAGCATAGAGCAGAATCCGGATATTAAAGTTTCTAAGTTTGTAGTCAAAAAGCATCTATCAAATCCCCTTATTTTTCATATCTAGTATTGGTATATTAGCGTAAAGGGCAGGTATCTTTCCGTTGGTCGTCTCAGAGTCCGTCTCCAGAATCTGGATTTCCACACCTTCTGCATCGATCTCCATGTATTTAGAAATCACATTGATGATATCATTTTTTATCATTTCCATCATTTCCGGCGAACAGTTCGCCCGATCCGAGACAAGCAGAAGCTTCAAACGGTCTTTTGCTATCGTACCTGATGTCTTTTTCCGGAACATTTCAAACAGATACATCCGCGCCTCCCCTCTACGCCCTCTTCAGAAGGTGTGTGAGTTTCGCCCAGATACCGTATCCGGTATCCAGATTCATGAGCGGAATCTGCTCTCCCGCAATTCTCCTGCAAATATTGGAGTATGCCTGTCCAGCCATCGAATCCATTCCCACCAGGGGTTCTCCCTGATTCGTGGAAATCACAATATTTTCATCGTCCGGAACTGCTCCGATAATGTGAACCGCGAGAATATCCATCACATCATCCAGAGACATCATATCGCCTCGCTTCACCATATCCATGCGGATGCGGTTCAAAATCAGGTCAATCTTTACGATGCCGCTCGATTCCAGAAGTCCTACAATGCGGTCTGCATCCCTTATCGCCGATACCTCCGGCGTCGTCACCACGAGTGCTCTATCCGCGCCTGCTATGGCGTTCTGAAAGCCTCTCTCGATTCCCGCCGGACAATCCAACAGTATGTAATCATAGTCTTCTCTCAGGTACTCTACTAATTTTTTCATCTGCTCCGGATTCACAGCGGTCTTATCCCTCGTCTGTGCAGAAGGAAGCAGATACAGGTTGGAATATCTTTTGTCTTTTATCAGGGCCTGCTTTAAACGGCAGTTCCCCTCCACCACGTCCACGAGATTGTAGACAATGCGGTTCTCCAGTCCCATCACTACATCCAGGTTTCTAAGGCCGATGTCCGTGTCAATCAGAATCACCTTTTTTCCCATCATAGCGAGGCCAGTTCCCACGTTGGCAGAGGTCGTCGTTTTTCCGACCCCACCTTTTCCGGAGGTAACAACGATTACTTCGCTCATATATTTTCCTCCTGATAAGATACTAAACCATTAAATATTGTACCCTATTTTGCAAAAAATTTCCACTAAAATCTAAAAAAAGTTCAAAAATGGTTTTTTGAACACCTGCAGCTCAATCTGTCCATTTTCCAGTCTCGCAACCATAGGACCATGCCCCATCTTTCTGGATTTCTCCCTTCCATGACGGATAATAGCGTCGCAGATGCGAAGCTGCATCGGCATCATCTCCATAGCGGCAATCACAGTATTTTCATTTCCGGACACACCGGCGTAGGCAGTCCCCGAAAGTCTTCCCAAAACAATGATATTTCCCTTCGCAATCACCTTTGCGCCCACACCGACATCCCCGATAATCACTACACTCGCCTCTGACTCCAGTGTCTCCCCGCATTTTAAGGTGCCGCGGTAGAATTGTCCCGTCTGTGCGGAAAGCTCCATAAGCTTCTCATTCAGAGCTTTTTCGCAGCGCTCAATCCGGTTCGCATTGGTATCAATCAGGCAGAGCACATCAATGTGAGAATTCTCTGTAATCACATTTACCAGTTCAAACTCCTCCTCTGCGGAGAGTTCCCGCCCCTCAAATGTCAGTGTCATCTGGACAGAACCCCAGAACCTGGCACTCTCGCGAAATTTCTCCGCCACAGCCAAAAGCAGGTCCTCAAATGGCATATCCTTATCCAGAAACACGGTCATCCCCGAGCGATTTCCCTTAATTACAACTGCATTGCGCATCCTTACCTTACCCCCTTATTGAACTCTTATCAGAAAACGTCCTTAGTCTCCAATCACCACATTCGCCACTTTCGTAGCCTGCTGGCCCTTTATCGTCTCCAGATCCTTAAATCCAAAGTAGTATTCATATACGCTTTTTCCCACCATCACGGCGTTGGAAGAACCGTATCCGTTCGGGATGTTGACAGTCACAGCAATCTCGGGATTTGTCCACGGGGCAAAGGAGATAAACATGGCATGGTCCGGACGTGTCTTCGACTCCTGCGCTGTACCAGTCTTTCCGGCCACCTCCACATCCAGGCCGTTAAAGATTCGTCTGGCAGAACCCTCGGAAATTACTTGACGCATGCCCTGATGCACAGCATCCCAAGTACTCTCGGCAAAATCCAGCTGATTGTAGATGGTTGGCGTGTACTCTTTCTCCACATTTCCCTTGGAATCCGTCACTTTGTCAATCAGACTCAACTCAAACACGGTACCGCGGTTTGCCACAGCCGTCACATAGCGGGACAGCTGCACATTGGCGTAAGAGTGGCTGCCCTGTCCGATGGCAGAACGCTCTGGGTCTTTGGTGGAAATCTCTGGGTTGCTCTCAGTAATCTCAATGCCGGATGTATGGTCAAGACCAAACAGTGTCGCGTATTTTCGTATCTTGGCAAGCCCCTGCTCTGTAGAATAAACCCCGTTTTCTCCAATGGAAAGGCGGTGTCCAATCTCACCAAAATACACGTTACAGGAGTTCTGGATTCCTCCCACCACACTCAGCGCGCCGTGGCGTCCTGGCTTAATCCAGCAGTTCATCGGCGGTGTAGCATCCTGATAGGTTCCGGTACAGTTCACGGTCTCTGTGAGCCCGATCACCTTCTCCTCCAGACCCGCAATCGCCATAATCGGCTTAAATGTCGAACCAGGCGCCTTTGTGGTCTGGGTCGCATTGTTGTAGAGCGGCCTCGAGAGGTCATTTAGGAGCTGGCTGTAGTATGCGGCATTGACACCGCCGGAAAACTTATTGTTGTCATAGCTCGGATACGTCACCAGCGCACGCACCTGTCCCGTATTCACATCCGTCACCACACATCCTGCCGTACAGGGGTCCAGCGCAAGCTGCGCCGGTGTAATCTCGATATTTCTGATTTTTTCCAGGAGGAACGAGTAGGCATACGCCGAGCCATTGTTTAACAGCTGGCTGACCTGACTCTCGTCATAGGGAAGCACATCCTGAAAATAGAGCGCCAGGCAGAGTTCCTTTCCGGTGACAACCTCATCGTTTACCAGGTAACGGAAGATGCGCTTTGTAAATTTCGAGTCATTTTCCAGGTTGGCGAGCACATATTCCACAAGTGTCTCAAAAATAGAATCGGCATCCGAATAGCGGTCCGTAATGTTTAACTTTGTGGTATCCACCCAGTTTTCTGCAATTCCGGCGTACAGATACTCCCGCAAGCTGATGGAATCGGCCGCCCATGCCTGGTATGCATCGCTCTTCTGGTCAATGTTGGCACTCACCCAAACCTCATTCTCCGTCAGGAAGGTGACAATATATTGCATATAGGAAGCCATGTCTTCCGAAAGTCCTGACATCGGCGCGGCATCTTCCGCGTAGAGCTGGCTTCTCATCTCCCCCAAAATTCGCTCCCTGCTCTGCACAAATTTTCCGTAAATCTGTTTTTCGATGTCAGATGCGTCCTCCGCCGCCATCTTTGTGACAGAGAGAATATTGTTATTAATCAGCTGATAGTATGCATCTTTAATCGGAATCGGCTTGTCGGACGGGTCGCTGTACTTCTCAGGGTCCACGTCCATATTGACCAGACGGCTGGCCACAATACCCGCAAGTTCTTGTTCCAGAATATGATAAATGGCAATCTGCAGGTTCGTGTCTACTGACAAGTACACATCGGAACCCGCCTGCGGCTCGACCCGCTCTGTAATCTCACGGATACCGCCCATGTTGTCCACCGCCATCGTCTGGCTGCCCTTGACACCGTGAAGCTGCTGCTCCATAGCGGCCTCGATGCCAGACTGTCCCACAATATCATTGAGCTGATAGTTGTAATCAGGGTCTTTTTCGCGCAGGCTGTCGAGCTGATCCTGGTTTACCTTTCCTGTATACCCGATAATTGGTGCAAAATAGACGCTGTTCGTGTACACGCGGATGGTGTCCTCCTCAATCGTCACACCGCGCAAGTCAGCCGCATGCTCGAGCACATCTGCCACAGTCTCATCACTGACATGGGTGGCAAGTGTTGTTGTCTCATACTTTTTGTAGGCCGTCAGTCCCATCGTGTAGCGGATATTGGCAATCTTTAAGGCAGTCGCATCGTCCAAATCCGGCAGGCCGCCCTCCTTCGTCTTTAAATCGTTGATTTTATAGCGCTCCATACATTTTTCAAAGAGCTCTCTTGCCGTGATGTTGGTCGGGTACAAAATCTCCCCCGTCTTCTCATCAATCTGGTTTAGGTCATTGACAGAGCGCTGCCCATAATAGTCTCTCAGGAAACGTTTTCTTGCCGCCTCGGACGAGCTGGTAAAGTACATGGCGCCGCTCTCGTCAATCCCAATCTCCAACGAACCTTGAAGTGTCTCTCCATGCTTATCCAGTGTCTTTACCAGGCGGTATATCATCTGGTTTCTCTCCAAAGTCGTCTCATACTCTCCTGTATCCTGAATCGTGACCGAGTAGGCCAGCTCATTGTAAGCGAGAAGTTCTCCGTTCATGTCATAGATATTGCCGCGAGTACTCTTTAAGAGAATGTTTCGCTCTGTCGTGGCAATATACTCATTCTGGTATGTCTCCCCATCCAGAATCTGCATCTGGAACAGCTTCACCACCAGCACGGAAAACATACACGAAAAAATGATGACCAGGGCAAACAGCCTGGAAGTCACTACCTTTTTTATGCTCTCTTTTACTACTTCAAATACATCACTAAACAATCGGGGTATCTCTCCTTTTTTCCATCTCCTGCAGACGCCTGCTGTACCACAGAATCAGCCGGTAGATAAGCAGTGTCGTCACTACGGTAAAGATAATCTCAGGAACCATGATTTTCATAAAATAATATCCGAAGTGAATCTTTCCCCGAAACAGAAAGCGGAAGACATACACATAAAGCCCATACGCAATCTCATTGATGACGCTGAGTACCAGCGGCAGTGTGATGTATTCTTCGTAATAATACTGGGTACAGATTCCATTCAGATAGCCGATAAAAATAAACAGCAGCGTGTAAAATCCAATCGGCCCGCTGTAAAACAGGTCCATAAAAAGCCCCGCCACAAGCCCGTAAAACATGCCAGATTCTTTTCCGCCGATAAAGCCGAAGGAAAAGGTGAGAATCAAAAGCAGGTTCGGGGACGCTGCCAGGACCGGAATCAGCGGGAAAATACTGCTTTGAATCACAAATGCAGCGATCAGAAATATCAGGTTGATGATAACTTTCTTAATCTTCATATCTGCCTCCCATCATATCGTCATCCTCCCCTGCTTTTCACTCTTGCATGTCCTCACCTGGATTCTCCCCTTCTGCTTCTGTCTGTGTTTCTGCTGCCGGAAGCATCTGCTCTTCTTTTCTCTCTGTAATCACAAGGACTTCCTGCAAGTCATCAAAATTGGCAGCAGGAATCAGATATCCGGACTTTGTCAGATTGTTCGCATCAATCGAGAGTTCTGTGACATACCCGATCAAAATGCCAGGCAGAAACACATCACTGATATTGGACGTCACCAGACGGTCCCCTGCATTGATGTTGTCATCCTTCAAGACATGGTTGACCCGCAGCTTTCCATCCTCAAACAGCCGCAGATCGCCAGATACGATGCAGTTATCCCCAGACTGCATCGACATGGCGCTCACATTGCTGGCGTCATCAATAATGGAGCGGACTGTCGCATAGTTTGCCCCCACGTCTGTGACAATCCCCACGAGTCCAGCACCGGACAACACGTTCATGTTGACTTGAATCCCGTCGTCCAGTCCCTTGTTGATGCGGAAAACCTGAAACCAGTTTCCGGAGTCTTTCGCAATGACTCTGGCAGCGACTTTATGGTACTGCATATACTCCTGGTCCAGCTCATACAACTCCCGCAGCCGCTCCAACTCGTACTGCTCCTGCCCCAGACGGTTGTTCTCCTCCGTCAGAGCATCAATCTGTGCTTTTAATTTTTCATTCTCAGCAAGCGCATCTCGCATCTTTGCAATGTCCATAAGTTCATCGTAGACGACGGAACCCGCTGCATTGACGCCCGACTGAAGCGGCACTAAAAGATAGCCTATCGTGCTCCGAAGCGGCTCCACAAAACTGCTGTTTAAAGAAGTCAGCCCTATCATCAACACACACAGGATACTCAGTATGATTAAAATATATTTGCTGTAATTCATATGATTTTTCATGTCTCAAGCATTCCCCGTTCTTTAAAGCTAATATAGGAATTATCACCAATTATGATGTGGTCTAAAAGCGGAACGTTAAGAATCTCTCCCGCCTCTTTTATCCGCATGGTCATCAGATAATCTTCTCGGCTGGGCGTGGGGTCCCCGCTCGGATGGTTATGGACCAGAATCAGTTTCACTGCCCGATAGCGCAGTGCCTCAATAAAAATTTCTCTGGGCGCCACTGGGGAGGCATTCACGGTCCCCTTGAACAGAAGACGCTCTTTTATCAGCATGTTTTTGGTGTTTAAAAACATGACATGCAGCTCTTCCTGCTCCAAATGGCGCATCTCCTCCATGTAATAATCTGCTACTGCCCTCGCCTCATGGAACCGCCAGCCTTCCCCTACGACTGCCTTTTTCCAGATGCGCTTTGACAACTCGCCGATACACTGAATCTGTGCTGCTTTTACTTTCCCGATTCCTTTCGTCTCCAAAAGTTCTTGCATGGAGAGGTGCAAAAGCCCCAGAACTCCCAGTCCCTCCTTCAGATTCAGGATTCTTTTGGAAAGCTCCAAGGCGTTTTCTCCTCTTGAACCAGTCCTCAAAATGACGGTCAAAAGTTCGGCATCGGTGAGGGCTTCCGCTCCATTTGCCAGGCATTTCTCGTAAGGGCGGTCGTCCGCAGCCAGTTCTTTCATTGTTGTATTCTTCATACAAGCCTCCTAACTGCGTAACTCTCCAAGGCATGTAGCTATTTTAGCATACCCTTTTCGTCTTGTACACCTCTGCAGAAAAATTTAATTTTTCGTAAGGTTTCATCTCAGGCCGGAAGATGAATCAATCCGCGCTCCACCAGCCGCTGCAGGGATTTCAAGATACCAAATTTCGCATGATACCAGGTCAGACCTCCCTGGAAGTATACGGCATACGGCGGCTTAATCGGGCCATCCGCAGACAGTTCGATGGAGGAACCCTGTACAAATGCCCCTGCTGCCATGATGACTGGTGCGTCATACCCTGGCATATCCCACGGCTCCGGCGTCACAAAACTGTCAACCGGTGCTGCTGCCTGAATTCCCTCACAGAACCCAATCACGCCTTCCGGCGTCCCGAATGTCACTGCCTGGATGATGTCATGGCGGGACTCGCTGCCGTTTGGAACCACATCAAAGCCCAGCTTTTCATACACATTTGCAGCAAAAATTGCGCCTTTCAGTGCTCCGGCAACCACAGTCGGCGCCAGGAACAGGCCTTGATAGAAGGACTGATTCAGTCCAAGACTCGCTCCGACTTCCTTTCCCAGTCCAGGCGCAGACAGGCGGTAGGACGCTCTCTCAATACAATCTTTTCTTCCCACAATATAGCCGCCGATTGGCGCCAGGCCGCCCCCTGGATTTTTAATCAGGGAACCCACCATCATATCAGCTCCCACATCAATCGGTTCTCTGTCCTCCACAAACTCGCCATAGCAGTTGTCTACCATGCAGATGACATCTGGCTTGATGGATTTCACAAACTGAATCAGTTCACCGATTCTCTCTACAGAAAGCGTCGGACGGGTCGCATAGCCCTTGGAACGCTGAATCGTCACCAGCTTTGTCTTTTCATTGATGGCTGCGCGGATTCCCTCAAAATCAAAGCTTCCATCCTCGAACAGGTCCACCTGGCGGTAGCTGACGCCATATTCCTTCAGGGAACCCACAGATTCACGGATTCCAATCACTTCCTCCAGAGTATCATACGGTTTTCCCACTGGGGAGAGAAGCTCATCTCCTGGCCTTAAATTGCCGGAGAGCGCCACATGAAGCGCATGTGTGCCGCTGATCAGCTGCGGGCGCACCAGAGCATCCTCTGCATGAAAAACGGAAGCATACACTGCTTCCAGAGTGTCACGCCCCAGGTCATTGTAACCGTACCCTGTCGTAGCTGCAAAATGAATATCGCTGACTTTATTATCCTGCATCGCCTTTAAGACTTTTAACTGGTTGAACTCTGCCATCTCGTCAATCGCCTCAAACCGCTCTTTCAATCCCTCTAAAATCTGTTCTCCAAATTTCAGCACTGGAGCGCTGATTCCCAGTGCCTGGTACATTGCATCCTGTTTCATATCCTTTCCTCCATCTGGTATTCCATTTTTTCCCATCCAAACATGTTCTGGCAATCTTCACAAATTTTTTCCAACACTTTTTCCCTGTCATTGGAAAAATCCGGCAGATATAGCCATCTGACATCCCGCTCCCTTTTAAACCAAGTAATCTGGCGCTTTGCAAAATGCCTGGTATCCCGCTTTAAGATATCTACCGCCTCGCAAAGGCTACATTCTCCATTCAGATAATCCAAAATTTCCTTGTATCCTAGTCCCTGCATGGACACCATGCCGCGCGTCATTCCCATGTCTTTTAAGCGCTGCACTTCCTCCACCAGACCTGCCTCTATCATCTTGTCCACTCTCTGATTGATTCTCTCATACAAAATCGCGCGGTCTGTATTGAGAACATAGTATAAAAACTGATACGGCGACTCTTTCTGACGCTCCGTCTCATTGTGGACAGAAATCTTCTCCCCTGTCAGGCGATAATATTCCAGTGCCCGAATCACACGCTTGCCATTATTCTCATGGATTGCGTCGGCAGATTCCGGATCGACCTCGCGAAGCAGCGCATGAACATAGGAATTGCCTTTCTTCGCTGCAAGTGCTTCCAGCTCTCTTCGGATTTGTCCTCCGGCATCCTCTTCCTCTGTAAAATCAATGTCATACAGAAGCGCCTGGATATAAAATCCTGTCCCACCCACTACAATGGGAACATGACCGCGCTCTCGGATTTCCCGAATGGCCTGTTTTGCCAGCTTTTGAAAAATTACAACATGAAACTCATCCGATGGCTCCAGCACATCAATCAGATGATGCGCCACACCGTCCATCTCCTTCGCTGTCACCTTGGCCGAACCGATATCCATGTGACGATAAACCTGCATGGAGTCCGCACTGATAATCTCCCCGCCGACTGCCTTCGCCAGACGGATGGAGAGATCCGTTTTTCCCACTGCTGTGGGACCGGTCAAAATGATTAAAGGTTCCTTTTTTTTCTCATCCATGCTGTTCTCTCCTTTCTTCCATCTTTTTCTGTTTTTTACAGCCGCAGAGACAACCTCATCTACAGAATTCTCTTAAATTTTTTCTCCAGTTCATACTTGCTCATCGAAATAATCGTGGGCCTTCCATGCGGGCAGGCATACGGATTTTCCAGCTCCAGCAGCTCATCAATCAGCATATCCGCCTCCTGCGGACTCATTTTGTGCTTTCCCTTGACAGCAGCTTTACAGGACATGGAAGCCACCTTCTCCAAAACCAGATCCTGACTGAGCCCTCCAATCATCTCCAGAAGAAGCTCTTTCTTCGCAATCGAAAACAGGTTGTCCGGCACCGCATAGACCGCATACTCCGTATCTCCAAACGGCTCTATCTCAAACCCAATCTGTTCGAGCTGTGTTTTGTTTTCCTCCAGAAGGACCTGTTCCTGCGGCGTCAGCGTCAGAATCATCGGCGGGGAAATCTGCTGGCTGGTGTACTCTCTGGACTTCAAAGACTTCATGGTTCTCTCGTACAGTACTTTCTCATGCGCTGCATGCTGGTCAATGATGTACAGCTGGTCCCGATACTCAATCAGCCAATAGGTATCAAACAGCTGTCCGATCAGACGGTGCTCGCTCCTTGCAGGTTTGGACAGCAGTTTCTGCTCAAACAGGTTTTGCTGCTCCCCATACCTTTCTGACGTCTCCTTTATCTCCTGGCACACAGGCTGTTCCTGCTGCCTGTGCTTCTCAAATGGCTCCGGCATCGCAGTCTCCGTCTTCTTCGCCTTTGGCGTATCCTTCACACCAGCAACAGGCGCCATCTTTTGTCCCGCCGCCTGACTCACCAAATCTTCCCAAAGTTCTTCCGTTCCTGCCACTGTCTTTTCTGTCAGCTTTCCTTCTGGTTTTTCTATCTTTTCTTTCAGGTTTTCAGATACCGTTTTTTGTACCTCAGATTGTCTTATTATCGGCAGTTTTTTTGGGGATTCCTTTGCATTTCCCTTACCGGAAATCTCCACATTCGGAATCAGTTCCTTTCCTGCCAGTGCCTGATTCAACGCCTCATACACGGCCCTGTATATCACATCCCCGTTTCCAAACCGCACATCCATCTTTGTCGGATGCACATTGACGTCTAAAAACGTCGGGTCCGCGGTAATCTGCAGCACCACAAACGGGTACATATGCTGCATCATATAGGGCTTATAGGCATCCTCAATCGCCTTAAAAATCAAGCTGCTCTTAATATAACGCCCGTTAATATAATAATTCTCCAGATTTCGATTGCCTCTCGCAATCACGGGCTTTCCCGCAAATCCGTTTACCTGCACCACCGGATCCTGCGTGTACTCCACTGGCAGCAGATTCGCGGCTATCTCTCTTCCATATAGGGCATAAATCATATCTTTGATATTGTGGTTGCCGGATGTATGAATTTTATTCTGATTGTTCAAAATCAGGCGAATCGAGACTTCCGGATGAGACATGGCAATTTTCTGCACCATATCCGCCACATAAGCCCCTTCTGTCTGGTTGGATTTTAAAAATTTCTTGCGGACGGGCGTATTGTAAAACAGATTCCGCACCAGAAACGTCGTCCCCTCCGGCACGCCGACTTCCTCAAAACTCTTTTCAACGCCTCCCTCAATGCAGTAACGCACACCGACTAACGTATCTGAAGTCTTTGTGATAAACTCCACCTGAGACACTGCAGCAATGCTTGACAGTGCCTCCCCCCGAAATCCGAGAGAAGACACTGTCATCAAATCATCTGCAGTCTGTATTTTACTGGTGGCATGGCGGCAGAATGCCAGACGGACTTCGTCTTTTTCAATGCCGCATCCATTGTCCGTCACACGAATCAGAGTCGTTCCCCCGTCCTTAATCTCCACAGTCACAGCACTCGCCTTCGCATCAATGGCATTCTCCAAAAGTTCCTTCACCACCGATGCCGGACGTTCCACCACCTCACCGGCGGCAATCTTATCAATCGTACTCTGGTCTAATACTGCAATCTTTGCCATGCTTTTTCCTTTCCATACACAGTTCTCTCTTGTATTCCTTCTGGGTCAGCGAAATCCACTTTTTTTGTATGCTGCCGCGCGCGAAGCGGACTCATCAGTTCCCATTCTCCTTCCAGCGGTTCTTCAATGTCGTCTGCAGGCGGTACAATGTATTTAACGCATCAATCGGTGTCATGGTGCCCAAGTCCATCTCGCTGAGTTCCTTGATGATATCGTCCTCTTTCACCGTATCAAACAGCGTCATCTGCAGCATATCCACCTCATCCGGCTTCTGCACAGCCTGGCGGCGCGGCGCAGAAGCGCTGCACTTCGCAATCTCCTTCGCGTTCGCAGTGATATCCGCATCACTCAGCTCCTTCGCAATCTGCTTTGCGCGCGCAATCACCTGCTCGGGCACACCGGCCAGTCTCGCCACCTGGATGCCATAGCTTCTGTCCGCACCGCCCCTGATGATTTTTCTGAGGAATACAATATCATCCCCCTGTTCCTTCACCGCGATGCAGTAGTTGTTCACGCCATTCACCGTTCCCTCCAGCTCCGTCAGCTCATGGTAATGTGTCGCAAACAGCGTCTTCGCCCCGAGCAGTCTGGTATTGCTGATATGTTCCACCACCGCCCAGGCAATCGACAGGCCGTCAAAGGTGCTCGTTCCCCTTCCGATTTCATCGAGAACCAAAAGGCTGTTTTTCGTGGCGTTTCTGAGGATATTGGCAACCTCTGTCATCTCCACCATAAAAGTACTCTGCCCGCTCGCCAAATCATCCGACGCACCCACACGGGTAAAAATCCGGTCGCAGATACCGATATTCGCGCTGTCTGCCGGCACAAAGCTTCCAATCTGTGCAAGAAGCACAATCAGAGCCGTCTGGCGCATGTAGGTGGATTTTCCTGCCATATTCGGACCCGTGATAATCGAGATCCGGTTTTTGTGGTTGTCCAGAAGCGTATCATTCGCGACAAAGAGATGATCCCTGTTCATCAGCTCCACCACCGGATGGCGTCCGCCCTTAATCTGAATCACACCGCGCTCATTGATATCCGGCCGCACGTACTGATTCCGCATTGCGACGATGGAGAGCGATGTGAACACATCAATCTTTGCAATCGCCTTCGCCGTCTTCTGGATGCGCAGCACCTGCCCTGCTATGGTGTCCCGCACCTGGCAGAACAGTTCATATTCCAAGGCAAACAGCTTATCCTCCGCCCCAAGAATCATCTCCTCCAGATTTTTCAGCTCTTCTGTCATATAGCGCTCGGCATTCGTCAGCGTCTGCTTGCGGATAAAATAATCCGGCACCAGGTCCTTAAACGAGTTTGTCACCTCAAAATAATAGCCGAACACTTTGTTGAACTTGATTTTCAGGTTTTTAATTCCGGTTTTCTCCCGCTCCTTCGCCTCCAAGTCTGCCAGCCAGCTCTTTCCTTCCGTCTTTGCATGGCGCAGCTTGTCCGCTTCCTCCGAAAATCCGTCCTTTATGATACCGCCGTCCCTCACCGAAATCGGCGGGTCGTCCTCAATCGCCTGCGAGAGAAGTTCGCACAAATCTTCTAATGGGTCCAGCTCTTCATAAATCTCCTGCAGCAGGCTGCAGGAAAACTCTGACAAAAGCTGTTTGATATGCGGAAGCATTTTCAGGGAATTCTCAAAAGAAATCAGATCCCTCGGGTTCGCCGTCTTATAGCTGATACGCCCAATCAGGCGTTCCAGGTCATAGATGGGATTTAAGTACTCGCACATTTCCTCCCTAGAAATGTAGTTCGCATTCAATTCCGCAATGGCGTCCTGCCGCCTTACAATCTCCTCTTTCTTTAAAAGCGGCTGCTCGATATATGTGCGCAGCAGTCTTGCTCCCATAGCTGTCTTTGTCTTGTCAAGAACCCACAGAAGAGAGCCTTTTTTCTGCTTTTCTCTCAAAGTCTCCATCAGCTCCAGGTTTCGCCTGGTGGAGGAATCAATCACCATAAACTGCCCTGTTGAGTATGGCTTTATGGTCGTGATATGTTCCAGCGTGCTCTTCTGCGTCTCGTACATGTACTGTAAAACCGCTCCGGCCGCCACCATGCCGGCGTCGTAATCCGCCAGTCCCAGCCCTTCCAGACTTTCTACATGGAAGTGTTCTTTCAAAAGCTGTCTGCAGACATCATCAGAAAAGAACCGGTTATCCTGAGATGACAGTAAAAATCCCAGTCGGTTCTTTAAATCTTCCAGGTCAATGCCTGACATATAAAATGCTTCATTGCATATGATTTCTGACGGAGTGAACTTGTTGATCTCATCGAACAGCTCTCTCTCTGTGTGAACTTCTGTCACCAGATAATCTCCTGTACTGATATCTGCTGCCGCAATGCCGAAGGTATCTCCAATGTAAACTACGCACATCAGGTAATTGTTCTTTCCCTCATCCAACGCCTGTGCACTGGTAATCGTTCCAGGCGTCACAACGCGAATGACTTCGCGCTTTACCAGTCCCTTCGCGGTCTTTGGGTCCTCCATCTGCTCCGCAATGGCTACTTTATATCCTTTCTGTACCAGCCGGCTGAGATAACTCTCCACAGCGTGGTAGGGAACGCCGCACATCGGCGCGCGCTCCTCAAGTCCACACTCTTTTCCGGTCAGTGTAATCTCCAACTCTCTGGATACGGTCTTCGCATCCTCAAAGAACATTTCATAAAAATCTCCAAGACGGTAAAACAAAATACAGTCTGGATACTGTTTTTTGGTCTCCATATAATGGACCATCATTGGTGATAACTGCCCCATTTTTTCCTCACTTTAACGTTTCCTATATCGTAATGTCCGCACCCGCAGACACCCTTTTTGTTATGGCGGTGCCTGCGCCAGCAGGCATGTCCGTTCCTACTGGAATGCCGGATCGGTCGGGTCATACTTTGTCTCAATATTGACCGGAATGACCGGCGGAATATGGAATGGCCCAGGCACATCCGCATCCTCGTAGATCACAACCTCTGTTCCAAGTTTGCATCTGTCATAAATCCATTTTGCCTCCCCTGTGAGAACGCGGACACATCCAAGAGAGCGTGTCTGGCCCATCAGGTTGTAGGCGCCAATATTTACATCTTTATTGTTCTGTGTGTAGTATGTAGGAGAATGAATCAAAAAGCCCTGTGTGATTCTGGTCGCATACTGGGTATACGTATCGTTCACCATCAGTCTCCAGCGGTATTTCTCTGGGGTCTTGAACGTTCCAAGCGGCGTATCGTCACCGACGGAAGTCAGACAGGATTTTACCGGAATGGTAAAATTGCCGTTTTCATCCTTCGCATAGATCGTCATGCAGTTTAACGTCTTATTGACCTGAATCTGGTACTCGCTCTGTTTTCCGATGAGGTCATCCACATTTTCTACGAGCTGTCCATCCTCGGCAAAATAGAACCGCAGCCCATCAATCGCTCTCCATCCGGTCACAGCATTGCCGTCCTCAAAGTACCATTTTTTGTAATCCTGCTCCAGCCAGCCGGTATACGGGCTTCCGTCCTCGTTCACACAGGTGGTCGCGCCGTCCGCAATCGTAAGGCGTCCTGTATACTGGTTCAACAGACGGTAATCGGTGGTTCCAGGCGCTTCGCTTCCCTTTGGAAGAATCCTGACATCCATAGAAATAATGTGCTCGCGGATATCCATCGCACCTGCCAGCTCTCCGTTCTTCGCCCAGCCCAGCTGTCCATAGCCGGACACAGTCATGGAATACCAGACATCATAGTCTTTCGCCATATCTCCGGTCAGCTGGATGGAAACTGCTTCCAGATATGTACTGTCCTCTGTACCGCCGCACGGGATGCCGTTTAAGGTGTACGGAAGGTACAGACCGCGGTTCTCGTATGTCACATTGACATACGCGCGGTAGGTGATCGCACTGATTCCCTGCATATTGTCAAGCGTCATAGAAACATTCGTGATATTGCTTCCCTTTCCTCTCTCATAGCGCATGGTCACACCCTGACCGTGTGCCTCTGTGGAGGTATCTTCTGTCTCATATCCTGTATACGGAAGTCCCGCATTTTTCCAGTCTGCGCTCTGTTCTCCGGCGGAAGGAACCTCTGTGAGCTGCCCGTTCCCGCCTCCAGGCTGCTGCTCCTCTCCTTCCTGTGTTGTCGTATCCGAAGGCGGCTGTGTCGTTTCTGAAGGCTGTGTGCCAGGTTGCTGTCCTGCCGATACTGGACCGCCAGGCGTATTCTGCTCTTCTGTTGTCGTGATAATCACAGTGGTTCCGTTTCCTTCCGGTGATGCCTGTCCAACCCCATCTCCAGACTGCTCCAAAAGGGCAGCAGGACCTGTTGCCTGCGCTGCCATTGCAGCAAACGGATTCATCACGGATGCTGCAAGTACCCCTCCCATCAGGAGAGCCGCTTCTTTTCTTAAATTGCGTCTCATCGCTTTTTCCTCCTCTAGGTTTCTCTCATTCTCCCCATATAATAAAATCCTTTTGACTCCTCCAGATACACATCCACAATCTTTCCGATGAGGGATGGGTCTGCCGGAAAATGTACGATCGTATTGTTTCCCAGACGGCCGCTCATATAGCCTTCCTTCTGCGTATCCACTTCCTCGACCAGCACCTTCTGCACAGTGCCGGCATCTCTTCCGCACATCTTTGCGGCAATCGTCTGCACCTCGGTGAGAAGTCTGTCAAAACGCTCCTTCACCACATCCTCCGGCACCTGTTCTTCCATCGCTGCTGCCGGTGTTCCGCTTCGTTTTGAATAGATAAAGGTAAATGCACTGTCAAACTGTACACGTCTCACGACATCCAGTGTCTCCTCAAAATCTTCTTCTGTCTCCCCTGGGAATCCCACAATGATGTCCGTAGTGAGCGAGATATCTGGTATCTTTGCCCGTATTCTGTCCACAAGCGCCAGATATTGCTCTTTTGTATATCTCCGGTTCATCTTCTGTAAAATGCGGCTGCTCCCCGACTGCATCGGCAGATGCAGATGAGGGCAGATTTTCTTTGACGCAGCCATCACTTCAATCAGCTCGTTTGACAAATCCTTCGGATGGGATGTCATAAAGCGGATTCTCTCGATTCCCTCTACCTCCTCCACACGCCGCAAAAGTTCGGCAAACGAAATCGGCTCTTTGAGATTCTTTCCGTAAGAATTCACATTCTGCCCAAGAAGCATCACTTCCACCACACCGTCCGCAGCCAGCCGTCTCACCTCGTCCACAATCTCCTGCGGCTCGCGGCTTCTCTCACGGCCCCTGACATACGGCACAATACAGTAGCTGCAGAAATTGTTGCAGCCAAACATAATGTTGACGCCGGACTTAAACGGGTACTTTCTCTTCGCCGGAAGGTCTTCCACAATTCCTTCTGCGTCGTCCCACACATCCACCACCATCTTTTTCTGCACCAGAGTCTGATACAGAAGTTCTGCCAGCTTATAGATATTGTGGGTGCCAAAAATCAGATCCACGAAACGGTAGGATTTCTTGATTTTCGCCACCACCTCCTTCTCCTGCATCATGCAGCCGCACAGGGCAATCACCAGATGCGGATGTTTCTTTTTCATGCTGTTTAAGTATCCCAAACGCCCATACACGCGCAGATTCGCATTCTCGCGGACAGTACAGGTATTGTAGAGGACAAAGTCTGCCTCCTCTTCCTTCTCTGTCTCCTGATATCCCACCTTCTCCAGAATCGCAGACAGCTTCTCTGAATCTCTGGAGTTCATCTGGCAGCCGAATGTCGTCACACAAAATCGTAAGGGCCTTCCCAGCTCCGTCTCCTTCTCACACAGCACTTCGCGGCATTTCTCAATAAAATACTGCTGTCTCTCAGGTTCCGTCTCCGGTATGGCCTCCAGTCGGTTTAAATCATATTGTAATTTTTCTTCTCTCATAATGTTCTGCTGTTGTCTCCTGGTTTTTTCTGCTCTGCAAAGACCGTGGCTCTCTGTATTTTCTGTCTCCCGCCTTCTGCAAAGCATCTCACATTCAAAAATCCCAAACACCAATTTCTGTATTCCGGCAGTAATTTCAGACATAGTTTCTGTTTCCGCAATGATTCCAGATACAGAGTTTGCTGTGCTGACAATTTTTGAATGTCCAGCTATAATATTACTATACCAAATCCAGGAAGGCAAGCAGTGTTTTTACGAATTTAGGAATTTGTAGGAGAATCGTTATGAAAAATTTAAGAAATCAGGAAGTATTTTCCTGTCAATGAACACGTCTACTGGCGCAGGCACACAATACACGAAAGCAGAATGTACTCCCATCATCACTGACTTGAGAACATTCTGCTTTTTGATGTTTTTATTCTGCCATACTGTCGTTGGTTCTGCCATAGAACGTAAACAGATACAACCCGCAGATTCCTACCAGAATATAAACGATTCTGGAAATCCAGCTCATGCTGCCAAACAGGAACGAGACCAGATTAAAATTGAAGAGTCCCACCAACCCCCAGTTCAGGGCTCCAATGATGCTGATAGTCAGAGCAATACAATCCAACACTTTCTTTCCCATAGGCTTGCCTCCTTTTCTTTCCCTTATTATGGGCATCAGAAAAGAAAACTATACATACTTTTCTCCTTTAGGTATGTTCCAGGACTCTCTCTTTCACTCTTTCTTCTCCTGCCGGCTGCGACGGCGGCTGACTTTTCTTATCGGTCGCGGTACTCCATCATCCAGCTCACACACAGCTTTCCATCCTGCAGGACTGGCTCTGTCTCCCAGACCACTTCTGCATGAAGTCTTCCATGCGGGGTATCATGGCTTCCGTCATTCAAAGCGCCAGAAACAGAGCAGTCTCCATATCCCTGTGCGCTCATGCGGGAAAGAACGCCCTCGCCAAACTGCACCATCGCTCCGTTTGCTCTCGCATCTTTGGAGTACGTCAGCAGCACCAGGCGCACCTTCTTGATCTGGTTTTCTTGTGCATTGTCCCCAGTTACGGTGAAGGTGTCCTCCCTTTTGATATGATGGCTGGTGAAGGTGTATCTGACTTCATCCGAAATTCCCTCCACTCTCTTTGGGCGCTGTGCTTCCTCACTGCTGCCTGCAATGGAATTGTCCACAAGAGAACGTTCCATCTCCGTGCTGCCGCTCACAAAGATTCCCTCGCCCATCCGGCACATCGCATCCATCTGACAAGTAATGGACATACTGTCCTCCCCAATCCCTGGCACAATCTTTTTGATATAGGAAACTGGCATCAGCACGCTGCCATCCTCCATCCACAGCTGAGGAATCAGCTGTCCATGTGTACACTCCGGCACGCCCTGCAGCACCAGATTCTGAAACGGCACCGGCATATATGGGTCTTTGTCATAGTATTTTTGTCCGCCGTTTATCAGAGGCAGAGACCAGATATTTTGCCCATCGCGGACAATCGCCAGTCCTCTCTCAAACTCACCCACTGCAAACGGTACATAGGTGTAGGTATCCAGTTTCTCAAGTTTCTCAGAAAAATCACTGCAGATTTCATGGTCTGCGTATCCCGCCTTCTCCCAGTGCTCAAAAGAATTGATCATCTGCATACACAGACTTAAGTTTTCACCGAGAATACGGTTTTTATTTCTGTAATTGTCGGTCTTTCTGCCCTTATCCCACATGTTGATGGACTGCATATCTGTATCATACCAGAATTCTACCATATGTCTCAACAACTTTAAGCTGTATCCATAGGCAATCTCTTTCTCATCCTCTGTCAGAATTTCTGGCACTTCCACTGCCGCTGAGAGCACCTCCAACGCCGCCGTATCGCCGTAAGCGCCGATGCTGCGCCCATAAGCAAATCCCAGCCCGTCTTCATTGGCGAGCTGCAAAAAGATATGTGCAGACTTTGTGAGCATAGTGCGGATTTTTGACGGCACTTCCCATCCAGTTGCCAAGAGCTGGGATGCAAGCTCACTCGGGACGAGAATGCTGTAACGGTCAAACCGTCCCTCGCCTGGAGTCTCATCCATAAAGCACAGCTCGCCGGAATATGCCTCAATATGTTCCATCAGGCGGTCAATCAGATGACGGCTGTGCCCCTCCGGCTCCCATCCCAGAAGTTCACGGTGTCTTGCGATTCCGAATGCCACACCATAGTAGTTTGTCGGTTTGTGAATCAGCGCGTAGTGATTATCCACATCCACAAAGGTGCGCCAGTCCATGGATTTTTTCAGTTTTTCCAGTGTCTCCTCATCCACAATTTTTTCCAGAAGTCCAGCTTTTTCCAGGCGGTACAGCCCGCTGATGCCATTTAAAATCCCCCAGGTCTCCATCGGCATGTCAGAAACCATGCGGATGATATCGCCCAGCTGTTTGAAACTCTCCTCTGTCTTCAAAAGTTCCAACACCGTATAGCAGGCCTGGTTGATTACTTTTCCGCCCACAAACTGCGCTTTTTCATTATAGGCAGGTGTCCCGTCGATGGTCAGGTTCAGCCCGCCTTCCAGTACGCGCTGAAACAGGCTTTCCATAATCGGGCGAAGCTCTCCTTCTATCATCTGCCTCATTGTCGTTGTCTCTGTCTGATTCATCCTTTTTTCCTCACTTTTCGCAAAAACTGCTGTCAAGGCAGCCGTTTACCGCACCTGCCCGTTTCCATAGATAATGTACTTCGTCGTCGTCAGCTCCTTCAGACCCATCGGCCCTCTGGCGTGCAGTTTCTGTGTGCTGATGCCAATCTCCGCACCGAATCCGAACTCACCGCCGTCTGTAAAGCGGGTCGATGCATTGACATAGACTGCCGCCGCATCCACTTCATCCAGAAACTTCTGCGCATGGGCATACTCCGATGTGATAATAGACTCGGAATGCCCACTGTTATAGTGATTGATGTGGGCAATCGCCTCCTCCAGCGTATCCACCATCTTCAAAGACAGGATATAGTCCAGGTATTCGGTCCCCCAGTCTTCCTCCGTGGCTTCCTTCCACTCCGGCACAATCTTTCTCGCCGCCGCATCGGCGCGCACTTCCACACAATGCGCTTCCATCACCTCTTTTAATTTCGGCAAAAACTCTTCCTGAATCTTTCTGTTGACAACCAGAGATTCGCAGGCATTGCAGACGCCCACGCGCTGCGTCTTTGCATTGACAATGATATCGAGGGCCATCTGCTGGTCCGCGGATGCATCCACATAAATATGGCAATTTCCAGTTCCCGTCTCAATCACCGGCACAGTGCTGTTCTCCACAGTCGCGCGAATCAGACCGGCGCTTCCTCTTGGAATCAGCACATCCACGTACTGGTTCATGCGCATCAGCTCTCTCGTCGCCGCTCTGTCTGTGGACGCAATCAGCTGCACTGCATCTTCTGGACAGCCTACGTGCAAAAGCCCTGCGCGGAGTGCTTTCACAATCGCGGTGTTGGAGTGGATGGCATCGCTGCCGCCTTTTAAAATCACAGCATTTCCTGTCTTAAAGCAGAGGCCAAATGCATCCGAAGTCACATTCGGGCGCGCCTCATAGATAATGCCGATGACACCGATTGGAACCCGCTTCTGCCCAATCATCAGGCCATTCGGGCGCTTTTTCATGGAGATGACCTCTCCCACCGGATCATCCAGTTTTCTGATATCGAGAAGTCCCTTTGCCATCGCCGCAATTCTCTCCTCGCTCAGTGCCAGACGGTCCAAAAGTCCCTGGCTCATGCCATTCTTTCTGCCATTCTCCATATCCTTCGCATTAGCCAAAAGAATCTCCTCTCTCTGTGAGAGAAGCTCCTGTGCAGCGGCAGAAAGCCCCTCATTCTTCTTATCCATGGACAATGTTCCCAAGACTCTGGAAACTTCCTTCGCTCTCTTTCCCAACTCTTCCAGCATACTCCCATTCCTCCTTTTCTTTTTCCTGTTTTATAGTTCGTGTGTCAGACAGCTTACAGCACGAAAACCGCACTGCATAGACCTTCTTCCCATCCCACCCTTATGGTTCCGTCAGCACGACATCCATACAGATGTCATATCTGTCTCTTGGAACGGTCTCAAATATCTGAAACGAAAACGCATACCCTGCCTTGAAATGTTTCGGCTCTCTCTCAAAGAAGCGGTCATAATAGCCGCCTCCATACCCAACGCGGCCTCCCATCCTATCAAACGCCACCCCAGGCACCAGCATCGGTGCATATCCGTTTTCCGCTTTCACGCAAGTTTGCGATGGCTCCAAAATCCCCTTGCAGCCAGGTTCTAAATCCTCCAGTGAGCAAATCCAATAAAATGCCATCTCTCTTCCCTCCACTCTCGGATAGGCGAGACGTTTTCCCTGTTTTAGCCAGATGCGCGCCAGCTCCATGGTATCCGCCTCGTGGTGATAGGAAGCATACAGATACACTTCCTCAGCTTCCTGAAACGCTCTCACAGAAAGTACCTGCTGTCTCAGCCTTCGGTTTCTCTCCTGCTCCTCACATGGATGCTCCCCCAGAAACCGCCTCTTCGCAAACACCTGCTTTCTAATGCTTTCCTTGGTCCACATGTCCATATTTCTTTCCCAAATCAGTGATGCTTCCATCCTTCTCCCGAATCGAAATATTGTTCAAAGTGCCTCTCATATTGGCCCGAATCGCCTCAATATATGCTTTTCTTAATCTGGCCTGCTCTTCCTTCTCTTTCTCTGTCAGACCCACTGCCTGCTGTTTATGGTATAACGTGTTGATTCTGTCAATATCTTCTTGTTTCATGGACGTCTCTTCCTTTCCTCTGCTCTTTCTTTTTTCTTTTCTTACCCATATTTTTCTTACTCTTTTTTGCCGCAAGCCCCGCATTTAGGCATGGAGAGTGTCAATGTCAATCGTTCATCTCCGCATGGAATGCATTGATATACTCCACCAGGTCAAAATTTACATTTTTATGTGCCAGAAACAGCGTGCCTCTCTCCTTGCCATCCAGAATCTCTGGCAGCACATCAATCTCCTCCCCATTGGCGATAATCATATCAGAGCCGCTGTCTGTGGCAATCTGGGCTGCTGCCAGTTTTGCCGCCATGCCGCCGGTTCCCACATCGCTTCCGGCACCTTTTCCCATCAGCAGCAATTCGTCCGTGATTTCCGGCACCAGCGCAATAAACTTCGCATCCGGATTTTTTCTTGGGTCATCCGAGTACAGCCCATCAATGTCCGACAGCAAAATCAACAAATCTGCCTGAATCAGAGCCGCCACCGTCGCGGACAGACGGTCATTGTCGCCGAAACGAATCTCACTGGTGGAGACCGTGTCATTCTCATTGACAATCGGCACTGTGTGCAGTTTCAGCAATTCCTCAAATGTATTCTTCGCATTGTTTCTGGCAACATCATTCAGCATGGTACTCTTTGTCATCAGAATCTGGGCCGCCACCTGATTGTACTCTGCAAACATGCGCTGATACACCATCATCAAGCGTGCCTGCCCGACTGCCGCAAACGCCTGCTTCTTTGCCACGGTATCCGGCTTCTGGCTGTGGTTTAGAGCCTGTCTGCCCGCCGCGATGGCGCCGGAGGAGACCAGAACCACATCCTTTCCCTTTCCCTTCAAATCGCTGATAGCACGGACCAGCTTTTCTATCTTCCCTAAATTTAAGTCACCTGTCTCAGGATGCGTCAGGGAAGACGAGCCAATCTTGATTACAATTCTGTTTTTTCCTTTTAAGTACTCTCTCTCTGTCATAGTTTCCTTTGTTCCTTCCTCATATTAGCGCAGAGGCGCATATCTCTTTGCAATTTCTTCTGCCACACGGATGCCGTCCATCGCTGCCGATGTGATGCCGCCCGCATACCCCGCACCTTCTCCGCACGGAAAGAGTCCTTCTACCTCGCTCTCAAACTGCGGATTCCGGTCAATGCGCACCGGAGACGAAGTCCGGCTCTCAATCCCCGCCAATATCGCATCTGCCCTGGAAAATCCGGCAATCTGGTGCTCAAACTGCTCCACACCCTCTATCAGAGATGCTGAGAGCACCTCCGGCAGCAGCTGCCTCAGATTAGCAAACCCATAGCCGCCGCAAAAAGCTGGCTCCACCCCGCCAAACGCCTGACTTTCCCGATTCTCCCTGAAATCGCCGTAAAGCTGCACCGGAATCTTTCCATCTGCCAGGCGAAAAGCCGTCTGCTCCAGATTTCTCTGAAACTCCACCCCAGCCAAAGGCGATGTACCTGGAAAATCTTTTGGCGTCACAGACACAATCAGCGCACTGTTTGCATTCTTTCCGGCTCGGCTGTGATAGCTCATACCATTTACAGCCAATCTCTCCTTCTCAGAGGATGCATTCACCACATATCCGCCAGGACACATGCAGAACGAGTAAATCCCCCTGCCCGTCTTTGCCTGATGTGTCAGCTTATAGCTCGCAGCGCCAAGTCCCGCGCCATCCTCCGCCCCATACTGCGACATGTTTATCATGCTCTGCGGATGCTGGATGCGAAGTCCCACGGCAAACGACTTTGCCTGCATCGGCACATTCTTTTTCAAAAGCATCTCAAAGGTATCTCTCGCCGAATGTCCCACAGCCAAAACGCATACGCTGGTCTTTATCCACTCTGTCCCATTGACGCAGACTGCCAGCAGCCTGCCGTTTTCTACCTGCACGTCCGTGACTTGACTCAAAAAACGGATTTCTCCGCCTGCTTCCAGTATCTGGCCGCGCATGGTTTTTACGACGCGCATCAACACATCGGTGCCGATGTGCGGTTTATTCACATACAGGATGGAAGGGTCCGCCCCTGCCTCGACAAACAGCTCCAGAACCTTCTGGTTTCGCTTTGCCGCATCCTTCACCAGTGTGTTCAGCTTTCCGTCCGAGAAAGTCCCTGCACCGCCCTCGCCAAACTGCACATTCGAGCGTGTATCTAACTGTCCCATCTTCCAGAATGCATCCACCTTCTTTTTTCGGGAATCCACATCCTCCCCGCGCTCTAAAATCAGCGGGCAATATCCTGCCCGCGCCAGCATCAGCCCGCAGAACAGCCCTGCCGGACCGCTTCCAACAATCACAGGGCGCTCTTTCAGTATCTGACCTCCCGAAGCCGGAAAGCGGTATGGTGTCCTGTCCGCCTTTAAAATCTGTGAACTCTTCACCTTTGCCAGAATCTGACTCTCTTTTGCCGTCCTGACGTCCACCACATAACTGTAGAAAATCTCATCTTTTTTTCTGGCGTCAATGGACTGCTTGATAATCTGAATTTCCTCAATCTTTCCCACAGGGATGCGCAGCATCTTCGCTGCCTTTGCATACAGCATTTTCTCTGTGTGCCCGATAGGGAGTTTTAACTGCTGAATCCGAATCATATGATATCTCTTTTCTCTCTTTTTTATGTTTCACGTTTTGGTACTCCGTTTTGATACCCTAATCTTTCCCATTCTGTCTTTTTCTTTTTTGCCGTCTTTTTGGAAGTTTCCGTCTTATTCCCGAAAGGATGCCGCTGCCGCTTTTCCCGCCACGCTGCCGGAGGAAAAAGCCCACTGCAAATTGTAGCCGCCGCAGATTCCGTCCACATCCAAAATCTCACCAGCAAAATACAGCCCCCTGTGGAGTTTTGATTCCAATGTCTGCGCATCCACCTGCCGCACATCCACACCGCCGCAGCAAACCTGCGCCTGTTCAAAAGAGTTCGTCTCTGTGACAGTCAGGCGAAAGGCGCTTAAAACCTGATACAGTTTTTCCAGGGTGCTCTTACCGATTTCTGCCACTGGCATATCCGGCTGTATCTTCGCGCATCGAAGAAGCACTCCAATCAGTTTTTTGTGAAGCACGCTGCACAGGAATTCTTCTGCTGTCTTTCCAGAAAGCTGTGCCAAACGCTTTGAAAACCAGTCTTTTTTCCTCTGCTCCCCTTCCAGAAATGGAAGGAAATCGAGAACTGCCTCCACCTTTTTCCCCTGATACAGCCCAATCGCTGCAAACCGGCTGACCTGAAACACCGGAATTCCGGAAACTCCATAGTCGGTCAGCTGTACCTCGCCTGCATCGCACGCCGCCTGTACCCCATCCACGAAAAGCGTCACTTTTGCCTCTGTGCGGACGCCGCTCCAGGCTTTAAAAAACGTTCCCTGACAGCGCAGCTGCACAAGTGCCGGAAGAACTGGAACCAGAGAATATCCAAGTTTTTCTGCAATGTCATAGCCGCTGCCGTCAGACCCCAGCACACTCGCCGCTTTAGAACCTGCGGCGAGAATCACGCGCTCACACAGAAATTCTCCTCTGTCTGTAGAAACCGCCCAAATATTTCCTTTTTTCCTCTTTTCCTGGACAGACGGCCGCCATGCTGCTTCTGTTGGTTTTGCTGATTCAACCACTCCTGCCGCCCTCACCGCGCTCACATGACACTCCGTTATCACTTCCACCCCCAGTCTGTGTATTTCCTGCTGCAAAAGCTCTGCCACGGCCGCTGCCGACTCCGACCAGGGATACAGATATCCATTTTTGTCCTTTATCACCATCCCCAGCTTCTCCCAGAACCGGATATTCTCCTCAAGTCCAAACTGACGCAGCACTTTCCAAGGAAACGCCTGCTGCCTTGAGTGGTAGCAGTCCGGCTCCATCCTGCGGTTTCCCAGATTACAGCGCCCGTTTCCTGTGGAGAGGATTTTCTTTCCCAGCTGTTCCTTGTGCTCCAGAATCGTCACCTGCGCCCCGTCTTCTGCCGCCGCAATCGCCGCCAGAAGACCTGCCGCCCCGCCGCCTATCACAACAATCTGCCTGATTTCTCGTTTTCTTTTCTGTTTCATATCTATTCGTCTCTGTCCATAGCCCATTTTATCTTTTTTCCATTTCTCCATACATTGCTTTATTGTATCCTTTCCCTGCTGTGATTTCAAGCAAAAAATCTTTTCTCTCACAAAAAGTACAGGCACAGTGCAAAAAACCTTTCATAACTTAGTTATATAATGAAAGAAAAAGAGGTTTTTCATGGATACATCATCATTTTCTGACAGAAAGGCCGCACCAGTCTCGGCGCCCATCTCGGCGCCTATCCGCAAAACAGAAGAAACTCCTGAAGTGAAAAGACAGGATATTCAGGATTTGTCCGATATCTTTCCAGTTATTTCCATGCCGAACACAGAAGAAACGGATTCTTCCCAGAATACCGATGGCAGAAGCATCAACACCCCTGTGGTTCTTCTTCCAAACCCTGGCGAGGGTGCCACGATTCTTCCTGCTCTCCCATCCGGCGGCACAAACCTAGGAAATCCAAACAACAATATCCTAGGCACTATCATTACGATGTTCCCGCGCCCGATTATTCCCTGCTTCTTCTGCAACACCACCCAGTACGGCACCGTGCGCTTCCTGAACGCGGCAGCCGGCTATAATCCGTTCGTTATCTATATCAATGAACAGCTTGTTGTCCGCTCCCTGGAAAACTCCGAAATCAGCCAGTACGGGCGTGTTTCTGCTGGAAGACAGATTGTCACAGTCGCCGGACAGAACGGCTATGTCTACATTCAAAAAAGTATCACTGTAAAATCCGGCTCTGCCACGACCGTTGCCATCATCAACACGGCAAGCGGTCTCGATATTCTGGAAATCTCGGACAGCGCGTGCTATGCCAGCGCAGGAAACGGATGCCTGCGCGCCTGCAATCTCTCCTCCACCAATCCAAGCATCAACGTCACATTAAACAGAGGATACTTGACCTTCCGGAATGTCAGATACAAGGAAGTAACCAATTTTGCTTACCTTCCTTCTGGCAATTACAACATCCAGGTTGCAAACAGCAACTCTTCCATGACTCTGGTCTCTTCCAGTATCTTTGTTCGCAGCAATGCATCCTACACCATCTATGTCTTTAACTGGAGTCTCTACGCCGATTCCATCCGGATTTTGGTAGTCGAGGACCGCAGACAGTAATGTTTGCAAGGTAAAACATTCAAAAAACATCAAAAAGAACACACAGCATGGCATGGGAAAAGGCGCTCTTTTCCAGTTTTTGCTGTGTGTTCTTCTTTTTTTCTGTGAAGTTAGTTTCTTCAGCGTATCTCATACATCTGTCCGGAAAATGCCGATAACTCCAGCTGGAAAACTCCATCTTTTCCGGAAATGGTTTTCTTTTTGTACTCTCTGTCTCCCCCATATATATCCATATCGGTTGCAAGCAGGAATTTTAGCTTCTGTGTGCCTGACAAGGTGACTTCATATGGCTTCCTCGTGTCTGAGAAATTGAACACGGCGAGAATTCTCTGATTGTCAGATTTTCTCTCAAACGCATACACGCAGAGACTTTTCTGCGCACAGTCCACCCACTGGAAACCATCCCTCTCATAATCCCTCTCATAGAGTGCCGGATTTTTCTCATAAACTTGGTTCAGTTTCTTCATGAACGCATGGAAGCTGTCATGATTCGGATATTCTAACAGCATCCAGTCCTGCTCCCTCTTCTCATCCCACTCTCTGACCTGCGCAAACTCATTTCCCATAAAGTTCAGCTTCTTTCCTGGATGGGCGAACATATACAGGTACAGCGCGCGCGCCTGTGGGAATTTCTGTTCGTACTGCCCGTTCATTTTCTGGAAAATCGTCGCCTTTCCGTGTACCACCTCATCGTGGGACAGCGGCAGCAGGTAGGATTCGTTGTAAAAATACTGCATGGAGAAGGTCAGTTTGTGGTAATCCCCGATTCTCCGTCCGGTATCCTCTTTGAAATATTCCAGCGTGTCATTCATCCATCCCATATCCCACTTATAGTCAAAGCCAAGTCCGCCATACTCCACACCTGCTGTCACTTTTTCAAATGAGCTGGAATCCTCTGCTGCCAGAATTGCGGAAGGAAATCTCTGCTTTAATCCCTGGTTCAGCCCCTGTAAAAACTGAATTCCATTCTTATTTTCTCCGCGCTTCGCATCACCCTGCCAGTAAATAAGATTGTTGACCGCATCCATGCGCAGACCGTCAAAATGGTACTTTGAGAGCCAGTAGTGGGCTGCGGACTGCAGAAAGCTTCTCACTTCCCCTCTGGAATGCATGAAATTGCAGCTTCCCCACTCACTTCTTCCCACATCCACATGCGGGTACTCATACAGCGCGGTTCCATCGTACTGCCACAGTGCATAGTCGTCCACCGCAAAGTGAACCGGCACAAAGTCCATAATCACACCAATTCCTGCTTTGTGACACACATCCACAAACTTCATCAGCTCCTGCGCCGTCCCATATCGGGAAGTCGGGCTGAAAAATCCCGTATTCTGATATCCCCAGGATTCATCCGACGGATGTTCTGAGAGCGGAAGTACCTCCACGTACTGATAATGATATTCTTTCAGATATGGTACGAGAAGCTCTGCAATCTCGCTGTATGAATACCATCCATCCTCTTCCCCTGTCTTCTTTTTCCATGACCCCAGATGCACCTCGTAGATATTGAGAGGCTTGTCTTTTCCTGCCGTTCTCTCCTGCATCCATTTTTCATCTTTAAACCGGTATGTACTCAGGTCACGGACAATGGAAGCCGTGTGTGGGCGAAGCTCCATCCCGTATCCATACGGGTCGCAGTGGTCCAAAGTTCTGCCGTTTGCGCCGGTAATGCGGTATTTGTACATGTCTCCTGGCTTGGCCTCCTTCACACAGCACTCCCAGAAATTTCCATCATAGACTTTCTTCATGGGAATTTCCTTCCATGCACTGAATTCTCCAATCACAGAGATTTCTTTTGCGCTCGGCGCGAAGGTGCGGAAAACCACACCATCCTTCTGCACATGAGCCCCCAGATATTCATATGCTTCAAATTCTTTTCCTGTATAAAAACCGTAAAAATCCATTTTCAATTCCTCCAAAAACAGGTATAATAAGTACGAATATGCATGAAATCCGATCACCTCGGTCTTTCATATTATCATTTTAAATACGATTCGGAAAAAGAGCCACCATCAGATTTTTCAATCTGGCGCTTATCCGACTCTTTTATCAAATTGTCGGGAAAGGATTTTTATGGATTTACGGGTAGAAAAAACAAGAAAAAACATCATCAATGCTTTTATTGAACTGCGCTCAAAAAAAGCGCTGGAAAAAATTACTGTGCGGGAACTGTGCGAGCTGGCGCAGATCAATAAATCCACGTTTTACGCACATTACCAGGATATTTTTGCCTTGTCAGACTCGATTGAGGCAGACTTAGTCTCAAACATTGTAAAAGGTCTTTCACATCCAGAGACCATATTTGAGAGGCCGGATGTATTCACACGTGAACTGATTATGGCATGTGTGGCACAAAAAAATTTAATACGAATTATCTTTTCAGGAAATCAGGAAGGACATCTCTCCAGACGTCTGGAAACGTCAATCAAAGACTTTATTTTTCAGACCTATCCGGATTACCGCGCCGATGCAGAAAAAAACATTTTCCTAAGCTACTGCATCTACGGCGGTTTTCACGCATACCAGCAAAACCTGTCTTATGGACTGGAGACCGTGATTCAAACGCTCGGATGCCTCAATCAAAAGACAAAGGAAGCCTTTCTCAATCAAAATCCTGCATAACAAGATTTCTCGCCATCAGCCAGATACCACCAAATCAGCTGGTATAGGACTCCAGATATTGAAAAACGTCCAGCATAGTCGAAAACCAGATTCCCTCTGCCAATTTTTCCTGTTCGGACACTGGAAAATCTGTCACTGGCATGTGCGTGTGCAGGCAGAGGGTTGTTTTATCCTTGCAGAATACCAGCAGAAATCCATTCTCCTCCACCAGATAATATTCTCCCTCTGAAGTGACAGACTGCGGGGAGGACTGATTTGCTGGAATGACCTCCTGTGGATTCTGCAAATCCTGTTCTGACTCTTTTTCTACATTCTGTATGACTGGCTGCTGGCTCAGTTTCACAGATTCCTGTTCTGATGCAAGCGGAGACGCCTGCATCTTTTTTTCCATTTTTGCTGTATAAAAAAATCCCCCAGCCAGAAAGCATAAAACAGCTGTCGTGAGGAAAAGAAAACAGATACGATACCTTTTCATAGGAACTCCTCCTTTCATAAGGCTAGTATCTGTCTTTTTTTCATTTTTATTCCAGATTTTTTGACTATACTGAAAAAACTCTTTTTTTCAGCAAATCTTACAGCAGATGCAGACTGCGCAGCAGCTGCGCTAGTTTTCTGCCCCCAGGCATAGCCATAATCTCGCGGCGAGTCACACAGTGGAGCTTCAAAAGCAGCACGCCATACACCATGACAGCCACCGCTATGGCAATCACAGTGGAGAGGCTGTTCCCTATAAGCCCATGCAGGGCTTTCTGCACGCCAAACGCTGCCGCTCCCATAAAGAGCGCACAGACAGACGGAAGTACGAATGTCTTTTTGATTTCCTGGCGGCAGCGCAGATAGCGGCGGATTGCCATCCAGTTAAAGATGCACATGAGAAGTCCGAACAGCATATTGGCAAATACCAGACTGTAAACACCCACATGAAGAACCAGCGTCATCGGCACCAGCAGGCACAGATGCAGCGCCAGTGACAGCAGCGCATTCCGAATCGGGATGTTCATGTGGTTGATGCCCTGGAGAATGGCATTGCTCACAGTGGAGAGAGAATAAAATACCACAGTGAGGGAACCTGCCATCAGCATCTGGACAGCCAGCGCATTGTCATCTCCGGCAAACAACAGCTCATGAATCGGCGCGGAGAGCACAGCAAGTCCCACCGCAGACGGAATTGCCACCAGCATGGTGAAGCGGTTCACCATAGCGATGCGGTCTATCACTTCGTTTCTGTTCTTTTCTGCCACAGCCCTCGTCAAAGCCGGTATCAGCGACGAGCTAAGTGCGCTCGATATGGCAATCGGCACATTGATTAAGAGCTGGTATTTTCCGGAATAGATGCCAATCAGCACGGAATATTCCTTCTCCTGCCCCAAAAAGGAGAGACAATGGCCGAAAATACTGCTGTCTAAAATTCCATTGATGTTGTAAACGGCTGTGCTTAAAATCACAGGAACCACGGTCGCAATCATAATGCCAGTGATTCTTCTGTACGGCTCCACTCTGCGGCTCTTGTCCTGCCTTATCTGGCGCTTCAAAGTCTTTCTGTATCCCAAAAACAGAAGCAGCAGCAAAAGCAGTGCCGCGAGTGCTCCCATTCCGGTTCCTATCGTTCCTCCGGCCGCTCCGAAGGCATTGGCATACTGGTCGTTTTCATACACCAAATTGGACTTTAAACCGATGCCAAACAGATAGCTGGCTGCCACCACGCTCACCACCGCATTCACAATCTGCTCTACAATCTGAGACATGGCTGTTGGAACCATGGTGCCAAGTCCCTGAAAATACCCGCGGTAAACTCCCAGATATGCCATAATCCAGATGGTGGGCGCCAGTGTTTTTAAAGCATACACGCAGTATGGCATCGGGAAGAAGCGAGTGGCAAAAAATTCTGCACCAAACCAGACCACGGCAGCCCCTATGGCTCCGACTATCGTCGCATAAAACAGCGCAGCGCTTAAGATACGCCTCATATTCTTATACTGCCCCTTCGCCATGCGCAACGAGACCATCTTTGACACAGCCAACGGCATACTGTACGAGGATAACAACAGCAATATCTGATACACAGAAAAAGCATTGGCATAATATCCCATGCCCTCGTCTCCGATAATCCGAATCAGTGGGACGCGGTAAAGAATACCGATCAACCGCACTACAATGCCGCTGACTGCCAGGATAGAACCCTGTATCAGAAAATTGGACGTCTTTTTTGGTGTTCCCTGTTCTCTTGTGTTCTCCATAATTTGTAACGCTCTTTTCTCTTATCTTTCTTTTTCGCTCTTACTTCTCATTTCTTTCTGTTCTTTTGTCTTTCTATCATGACATATCGCCTATTATCTTTCATAACCTAGACGGCTGAGAATGTCTCTCTGTTTGTTTTCCATGATTTCCCGCTCGTCCTCCTCCATATGGTCATAGCCGAACAGATGCAGCATGCTGTGCGCCACCAGAAATGCCAGTTCGCGCACCTCGCTGTGCCCATACGCTTCCGCCTGCTCTTTCACTTTCTCAACAGAAATCATGATATCTCCAAGCATCAGCTCCCCTGTCTCCAGATTAAAGAAATCCTCGGCATCTTCCTCCAGATGCGAGAAATCTGCTGGTGTCTCATACTCCACCAACGGAAATGACAGCACATCCGTCGGACGGTCAATCCCGCGAAACTGCCGATTTGTCTCATGAATCTCATCATTGTCCGTCAAAATCACATTGACTTCCGCCTCATACGGACACGCCTCATACTCCATGGCCTCCTCCACGACCCTCTCGATAATCTCCTTATACGGAATATGCAGCTCTTTCTCGGTTTCATATTCTATCTGTATTGTCATGCTTTTCCTTATCCTTTCCCTTAGTATTTCCTTTTTCTATTTCTTTTCTCTGTTTCTCCTATCTTCTTTATTTCTTTTTTTCTCTTGCGGCCACTCTCGCCTTTGTGCTCTTTCTTATGCGCTCGGCTTTTCTCTTCGACTCCGCCTCTTCCCTTTTCTCATACTCGTCGTACGCCTGCACAATCTTCTGCACGAGCGGATGGCGCACCACATCACGGCTGGTCAAAGTGCAGAACGCAATATCATCAATTTTGCTTAAAACCCGCATTGCCACATCCAGACCCGATGCCGCGCCTCCCGGCAGGTCCTTCTGGGACTGGTCGCCGGTGATAATGACCTTCGAACCGAAGCCAATTCGCGTCAAAAACATCTTCATCTGCGCCGGTGTGGTATTCTGCGCCTCGTCCAAAATAATATAGGCATTGTCCAGAGTACGGCCTCTCATGTAGGCCAGCGGTGCCACCTCAATCAACCCTTTTTCTGCGTTGTGCAGATAGCTCTCCGCCCCCATAATCTGGTACAGCGCATCGTAGAGAGGTCTCAGATATGGGTCAATCTTACTCTGCAGATCGCCTGGAAGAAAGCCCAGTTTTTCCCCCGCCTCGATCGCCGGTCTCGTCAAAATAATCTTTCCCACTTCCCCATTCTTAAATGCCTGAATCGCCATCGCCATGGCAAGATAGGTCTTTCCAGTTCCGGCAGGCCCCATCCCGAACACGATCATCTTTTTGCGGATGGCATCGATATACTGCTTCTGCCCTACCGTCTTTGGCTTCACTGGTTTTCCATTTGCTGTCAGGCAGATAATATCTTTGTCTATCTCCAAAATCTTTGCATCTTTCTCCTCAAAGCACAGTGACAGCGCATAATCTACATTCTGCTCCGTAATCTGGTTTCCTCGCTTGGAAAGCTCTATCAGATTGTTTAACACGCTCTTCGCACGTCCTACGGTCTCCGCCGGCCCCAAAATTTTCAAGGAACCGTCCCTTGAGACCATCGTCACATGCAGTGTGCGCTCAATTTTCTTTAGATAGCTGTCAAACTGGCCGCATACATTCCGCTCATGTTCCATCGGAATGTCAATGATTGTCTCCAATATACTCATCTGTATCCGAATTCTCCTCTGTCTCTGTTATAGTGCGGCTGATTGCCGCAGGCAGCGCAATCTGTTCCACAGTGGTTATCGTACCCTGAGAAACACATTCTGAACCATTGCTTATTACTTTAACATCATTTTCAAGAATTTGCACCCCTTTTTGCGCGAATTTTACAAGAAACTCGGAAAGTTCTTTCTCTGCGCGCAGATTTGCCTCCGCCTCGGAGTACCAGGTCTCATATGGCACATACTCTTTCGCCTCGATCACTCCCACGGAAACCGGCAAAAAAAAGTCCTCCCAGATATGAAGCGGATACACTGTTGTTGTCACTTCCCAAGTATTTTCTCTGCTTCCTGGAAGAATCCAGGCAAATACACCTCCAAACACTTTGAGATACAGCCCCTTTCTCACCTTTCCTGTCAAACTCTTTTCCTGGTGCAGCATGGAAAAATGGTTCTTATACTCCGTGATGCAGCGCGCGGTCACATCTGCATCCGATGCTACGAGCTGTTCTCTCACCATCTCCTTAGAATCGTTCAGAATCGGCACTCGCCCCTCCACCAGTGTCTGTCCGGCCTCCACACTGTCCCCCGCCTTTACTTTCGGCACACCGTTTCGCACCACGACTGAAACGATGGTTCCCGCTTTTGCCGCTACAAGGTCACACGGTCCTGCGGCGCTCTCCCTCTCCTCCGTCTTTTCCAGAATCTCATTTTCCTTTACCTGCACAATCAGCCTCGTCCCAGCAACCCTCGCAGAGACCCAGGTAATTTCAGGAAAATCCAGGCGTATCTTCTCCTCCAGCTCCTCGCAGCGCACCTTTGCCTTGTTCATTCCATAAGTAATATTCTGCTCTTTCAGATAGTCGAGAAGCACTTCATCGGTATAACGCACATTCCCAAGAAATGTCACATCCCAGATGACCCACGTCATCCCATACAAAAGGACAGCAAACAGCAGCATCCCAAGCGCACTCAACTTTCGTTTCCGGTTTCGGTATAAAAAAAAGGGAAGTCCAAACCGCTCCCGAATCTTCAGTCTAACCTTCGCCTTTCGTATCAATGGCCTGCTTTCTCGAAATCCCTGCACACTCATGCAGCAGACGTAGCCATCCTCTTCTTTTCTGATGTCCCAGATTTCCACTTCCTGCATCCGGCAGATATTGAAAAAGCGTTCCGGCGAAATTCCCGTCAAAAGCACTCTCACATATCCCTGCCACATATGTACCAGCCATCTTATCACAGTTTCCTCCATCTTCCTCTGCTTTTTTGGGTTTTCCCTTCTACTTTTCCTGTTCCTGCTTTTTCCATTGTATCTGTTTTTGGCTCTGTCTCTTCTGATTCTGTTTTCCTGCTGCCGTTTTTCTACTTTATTTTTTTTATTCAAATTCCACCGCCTGAATCGCGCCTGTAATTTTCATCTCTTCCTTGTCATAATAGGCAATGCAAAGATGCCGCCCTCTCACCACCACACGGCAGTTTTTTGCCTGAAGCCAGATTTCATTGTCCTCATATTTTACAATGCTCCTGTAGTTCTCAACCACCAGACAGCGGCTTCCTGTAAAGGAAAGCAGCACTTCCCCAAGCATTACATCCTTAGGGAGGTTTAATGCTGAGACTGCAGAAACCTTTGCCTTCTGAAACATCGCACACCTCCCAGGTAATTTATCAGCTCAACTATTTTTAATATATGCATCTTACTGTTGAAACTTTCATAGTAAATCTTCATGCCTGCACCGTTAGCACTTGACAGCTTGCACACGCCGTCTGGTACTTTCCTATATCATAAAAAAGAGCCGTCTGCGCCCTGCAAATAGGGCCACAAACGGCACTTGCTCCATGAAAATCAATTCTTATCCATGAAATTAGTTAAATTTACGTTTTCTAGCAGCTTCAGATTTCTTTTTGCGTCTTACGCTCGGTTTCTCGTAATGCTCTCTCTTGCGAATCTCCTGCTGAATACCAGCCTTCGCGCAGTTTCTTTTGAATCTGCGTAAAGCGCTATCTAAACTTTCGTTATCTTTTACGATGACATTAGACATAGCTCACACCTAACCTCCCTCCAGTTGTGAAATTGTGCACCACAAATACAACTGTTTGGGTATTTTTATTGCACTGATATGATTATAACATAAATTCTCTATTCGTCAACAGGAAATTTTAATTATTTTCACAATTATTTTACCTGTTCTGCCAAAACTTCCTCTGCTTTTTCCAGCGCAGCGTCGATTCCTGCCGGATTCTTTCCGCCTGCCTGTGCCATATTCGGACGGCCGCCGCCGCCACCACCGACCAAGGCAGCGATTCCCTTAATCAGATTTCCAGCATGAACGCCCTTCTTCAGAGCCTCGTTTGTCGCAGTTGCCATCAGGTTGACCTTTCCATTCTCATTGGAAGCAATCACAACAACGCCCTCTCCCAGCTTCTCCTTCATGGAGTCGCCCAGATTTCTCAGACCGTTCATATCCACATCCTGCACCTTCAAAGCGAGAAGCTTCACGCCTTTTACTTCTTTTACCTGGCTCATGACATCCCCTACAGAGTCTTTTGCCAGCTTGCTCTTCAATTTCTCATTTTCTGCCTGCAGCGCCTTGATTTCTTCCAGCATAGCAGAAATCTTGTCGGAGAGGTTTGCCGGAACTGCCTTCGCAGCTTTTGCAGCCTGGAACAGCTCTTTTTCCTCCTCCTCATAGTGGTGAATCAGGCCGTCTCCTGTGAGTGCCTCGATTCTTCTCACGTTCGCTGCGATACCATTTTCAGAGAGAATCTTAAAATAAGAAATGCTGCCGGTATCGCCCACATGCGTACCACCGCAGAGCTCTATGGAGAAATCGCCCATCTTTACGACACGAACCACCTCGCCGTACTTCTCACCGAACAGTGCCATAGCACCGGTCTTCTTTGCATCCTCGATGCCCATCTCCTCCGTCACAACCGGCAGGGAAGTGCGGATTTCCTCATTTACAATCTTCTCTACCTTTTCCAGCTCTTCTGGCGTCATAGCGGAGAAGTGTGTAAAGTCAAAACGCAGCCTGTCTGCACTCACGAAAGAACCAGCCTGTTCTACGTGCTCGCCGAGCACCATGCGCAGCGCCTTGTGCAGAAGGTGGGTTGCGCTGTGGTTCTTTGCGGTCGCCTTGCGGTTCTCCTCATTTACTTTCAGAGTAACCATCTCGCCCTTCTGGAACATGCCGCGCACCATCTTGCCGACATGGCCGACTTTGCCGCCCTGCAGTTTGATGGTATCCTCCACCACGAACTCGCCGTTTGCGCTCACAATCGTACCGATATCTGCCTGCTGGCCGCCCATGGTCGCATAGAATGGAGTCTCCTCCACCAGAATGGTTCCCTTCTGACCGTCCGTCAGAGCCTCCACCAGCTCATCCTCTGTCGTGAGAACTGTGATAGCAGAATCATGTGTCAGTCTGTCATATCCCACAAATTTCGTTGTGATAGAAGCGTCGATGGACTGATAAATTGTCACATCTGCACCCATGTAGTTGGATTTCTTTCTCTTCTCGCGAGCTCTCTTCTTCTGCTCTTCCATGGCAGCCTTGAATCCTGCCTCATCCACGGCCAGGCCCTTCTCTTCCAGAATCTCCTTCGTCAAATCCACTGGAAATCCATAGGTGTCATAGAGCTTGAATGCATCTGCACCGCTCATGGTTGTCACATTCTCTTCCTGCATCTTTGCTTCTATATCAGCAAGGATAGCCAAGCCCTGGTCAATCGTCTTGTTGAACTTGTCTTCCTCCTCTGTCAGCACGCGGAAGATCATCTCTTTCTTCTCCTCCAGCTCTGGATAGCCGTCCTTGGAGAGTGCGATCACGGTGCTGCTCAAATCTGCCAGGAATTTGCCCTCGATGCCGAGCTTTCTGCCATGGCGTGCTGCACGGCGCAGCAGACGGCGCAGAACATAGCCGCGGCCCTCGTTGGAAGGCATAATGCCGTCGGAAATCATGAAAGTACAGGACTTGATGTGGTCTGTCACAATACGCAGCGAAACATCCTTCTCATGGTCTACCTGGTACTGTGTATGTGCCAGCTCGCAGACACGGTCCAAAAGTGCCTTGTTGGTATCTACTGTAAACAGAGAATCGACATCCTGCACCACCACTGCCAGACGCTCCAGGCCCATACCAGTATCAATGTTTTTCTGTTTTAACTCTGTATAATTTCCTTTTCCGTCATTGTCAAACTGGGAGAACACGTTGTTCCACACCTCGATGTAGCGGTCACAGTCACAGCCCACGGTACAGCCAGGCTTGCCGCAGCCATACTTCTCACCGCGGTCATAGTAAATCTCAGAACATGGACCGCACGGACCAGAACCATGCTCCCAGAAGTTATCCTCTTTTCCGAAACGGAAAATACGGTCTGCCGGAATTCCAATCTCCTTGTTCCAGATATCGAATGCCTCATCGTCATCCAGATAGACAGACGGATACAGACGGTTCGGGTCCAATCCCACTACCTCCGTCAGGAATTCCCAGGACCAGTGAATCGCTTCTGTCTTAAAATAATCCCCAAACGAGAAGTTTCCAAGCATCTCAAAGAAAGTACCGTGACGTGCGGTCTTTCCGATGTTTTCAATATCGCCGGTACGAATACATTTCTGACAGGTCGTCACACGGCGGCGCGGCGGAATCTCCTGTCCTGTAAAATATGGCTTTAACGGTGCCATACCGGAATTAATCAGCAAAAGGCTGTTATCGTTATGTGGAACGAGAGAAAAGCTCTTCATAGCCAAATGCCCTTTGCTCTCAAAGAACTCCAGAAACATTCTGCGCAGTTCATTTACACCATATGCTTTCATGATGCATCTATCCTCCTAAGTCTTGTCTCAGATTTCTGCCCTGAGATTTCAATATTCACTCACTTTACTTCGCCTGACAGCTCAATCCTTCTTCCCCTTGGAATCTTTGCTGTCCCTGTATTTTTTCCCCAATACCAGTCCTGCTCCAGCCGCAATTAAGAGAACTACAAATTTAAACAGTGTCTGTACTACATAAATCATCCTGATTCCTCCTCACATTTAGCTGACTTTAATCTGATGATACCCCTTCTTGCCTTTCTTTATCAAAAGTGCCTGATTCTCGTTCAGATCTGCTGTAGTAAACATCTTATCCAGCTCTGTCACCTTCACATCATTGACAGAAACTCCGCCCTGCTGCACCAGTCTTCTCGCCTCAGAACGGCTCGCTGCCAGCTTGGTCTGTACCATCAAAGTGATGATATCCATTCCTGCATCCAGCTCTTCTTTTGTGACGGTCGTGGTCGGAATATCCGCACTCAGTGAACCCTGGACAAACAGCGCTCTGGCCGCCTCCTGCGCCTTCTTCGCCTCTTCCTCTCCGTGAACAATCTTTGTCACTTCGTATGCGAGCACTTCTTTTGCCTTATTAATCTCTGCACCTTCCAATCTTCCAAGACGGCGCACCTCATCCATCGGAAGGAATGTGAGCAGTGCCAGGCACTCCTCCACCTTTACATCCTCAATATTTCTCCAGTACTGGTAGAACTCATACGGGCTTGTCTTCTCCGGATCCAGCCATACTGCCCCTTTCATGGTCTTGCCCATCTTGATACCCTCACTTGTGGTGAGCAGCTTAAAGGTAAGGCCATATGCAGGTTTCTGCTCCTTTCTGCGGATTAAATCCACACCGCCCAGAATGTTGGACCACTGGTCATTTCCGCCCATTTCCAGGCAGCATCCGTATTTGCGGTTCAATACCAGGAAGTCATAAGACTGCATCAGCATATAGTTGAATTCAAAGAATGTCAGTCCCTTCTCCATTCTCTGCTTATAGCACTCCGCTGTCAGCATCTTGTTTACAGAGAAATGAACCCCCACTTCTCTCAGAAAATCTACATAATTCAAATCCAGCAGCCAATCTGCATTGTTGGCGATGATCGCCTGGTCGTTGTCAAAATTGATAAATCTGGACAGCTGCTCATAAAATCTCTTGGCATTGTGGTCGATGGTCTCGCGTGTCATCAATTTTCTCATATCTGATTTTCCGGACGGGTCGCCAATCATCGTCGTACCGCCGCCAAGCAGGGCAATCGGTCTGTGCCCCGCCTTCTGCATATGCATCATCGCCATAATTGTCAGGAAATGGCCCGCTGTCAGGCTGTCGGCAGTGGCATCAAATCCTATATAAAAAGTTACTTTTTCTTTTCCTAATAAGTCTCTGATTTCCTCATGCGTGGCCTGCTCAATAAAACCACGCTCCACCAGAATGTCATATACATTGGTAGACATGAATCTCTTCCTCCTTAACTGTAACTTCATTCTACTTATACTATCATAGGAAATTTCATTTATCAAGACAAAACTGGGCATTTTTTTATGATATAGGAAGTCTGGAGGACTTTCCTATATCATAAAAAGCACTTCACGCAACAATGCGCACTCGCGTGAGAGAAAGATGTCAGCTAAAGCTGCCCACGTATCCAAAAAGCCCTCCAGGCGGAATGTTTTTGCTTGTGAGATTATCATAGGGCGAAATTATATATGTTTTAAAAATTGTCGGAATGGTTGAGTACAAAAGAAGCTGCCATTCCGACAATTTTCTCATTTTTTGTTTTTCTCATTCTCAGCCAATGTGTCCAGATAGGTATTCATCAGCTGCAGCACTCTCTTTTTTGTGATGGTAGAACATGCCTTGATGTATTCCAGATTTTCTCTGGTACTTCCCTCATAGCGCGACGCACTCTCTGATGCTTTCACATTCAGTTCCTTTGTCCACTGTGTCTGTTGGTCCATAAGATTTGTCTTATTTTCCTCCGTGAGAATTTCCTCCAAAAGGCTGTACGTCTGCGCCATCTCTGCCTCCCACATGGAACGCTCATACTCAGCCGTGTTCATTTTGGCTGTCATGGTTTCATCTGTATCCTTCCACCGGTCCGCAATTCGTTTTTCCAGGTCCGCAATTCTCTCCGACAACCTGTCTCTCTCATCCTCATAGGAGACTTCCTCCGGCATCTCAAAAATAGCCTCTGCACTTCCTGTCAGTGGAGAAATCATCACCTTCATACTCTGCGACTCAACCAGTTCTTGGGAATTTCCCGTATCACTATCAGCTGCAGCGCTCTTTTTAGCAGACGCCGCTGCCGTTTCTGCCACAGCTGCCGCATTTACCTGTACATCTGCACTTTCATCTGCACTTTCTGAAACAGCACCTCCATAAGAAGCTCCTGGACCTTTCGTCACAGACTCTGCTGTTTCAGGTACAGCAGCATCCAGCGCTGCAGATGATTTCCCATTTTCCGCACTTTCTGCAAGCTCACTCTTCCCCCTCGGCATCATATCAGACTCCAGATATTCAGAAGGAGAAGCACCACTTTCTGCTTCATACTCATACATATTTTGTGTATCGTTTCCGGCCTGGACATCGTTTACTCCATACAGATTCTGTCCTGCTGTTTTGCTGCCAGGAGCCGCCACATTCCCCCGCGGCGCTCCATTCTCCGCCGTCTCCGTTTCCCTATCCAGCTGCAATGTATCCGCAGTTTCCAGAGGGTTGGCGCCTTCCCTTCTCGAGATAACCCGCTGTATGGAAAAAGTCATCGCACAGCCCACTACCACAATCAAGAAAATCACAACCCATATTGTCTTATATTTCCTCATGCACATCATCTCTTTCCTGCACTGCTATCCTATTACGATGTTGGGGGCAAATATAAAATTTTTCCCCTGGTATCATCATTATATTCATATCACATTCTGGCAGGAAAGAAAATAGGTTATTGGAAATGGTAATATTTTGTAAGATTTGCGTAAGGTTTCAGGCCACACAGACATAGGATTTTTTGTCCATATGCTGTGTTTGGCCCTCTCCTCTCTGTCAGTCCTGCTGGCGTTCTGCACAGCTTTTTTACACGGATTCCACGGTGTCCTCCAGTAGGTTTGTCCCATCCGCCGCACTGGTTGCGAGCGCATCGCACCGCTCATTCTGCGGATGATTATTGTGCCCTTTCACCCAGATAAATGTGACCTGATGCGGCTTCTTCGCTTCCAGAAGGCGCTTCCAGAGGTCCACATTTTTCACATCCTCATTTTTTCCGCGCTTCCAACCTTTCCTGACCCAGCCATCAATCCAGTGCTGGTTAAAAGCATCAATCAGGTATTTTGAATCAGAATACAATTCCACCTCACAGGGGCGATTCAGCGCCTCCAGGCCCACAATCGCCGCCAGCAGTTCCATCCGGTTGTTTGTCGTCTTTTTGTATCCGCAGGACATCTCCCGCTCGTGCAGAACACCCTTCGGGTCCGTATACTGCAAAATTGTGCCGTATCCTCCAGGCCCATCCGGATTTCCTCTTGCCGAGCCATCCGTATAAATCTGTACTTTCATGCTGTCTTCTCTCTTTCTTCCTGAGTCATCCACGGCCCCTTTGCCTTTGAATCAGACTTTCTTTGAGTGTTTTTCGTTCTGTCTCTCCTATCTATCCCACTTTTCGCAGAGAGCAATAATCTGGTCCGCAAATTTCGCCAAGTCCTTGTTTGCACCGCCCTCGTTGTGGCGAATGACCGTGAGCAGGCGTTCGCCCGCCGCCACCAGCCTTGCAAACACGCTGTCGGCCTTTCTGGAAGCCACAGTCTCCTTCTTAATCGGAACACCGGCTGTCACGCGCACAAAGCATCCCCTCGCCAGGTCAAATATGGAACCAGAAAACGGTGCATCTGCTGCCACCCCGAATTTTTTCTCCAAGTCTCTCGCAAACAGCTCACAGACAGAATCCTCGCCATGAACCACAAACACATGCTCCGGCGCTTTCTCATAAGCTCCTATCCACTGAAGCAGCCCATCTCGGTCCGCGTGCCCGCTGATGCCGTCTATCATCTCTATTTTTGCCTGTACATCAATCGTGTCACCGAGCAGCCGCACAGACTCTGCCCCATCCAGCAGGATACGCCCGAGAGTTCCTTCCGCCTGATATCCGGCAAACACCACCGAACATTCTGGGCGCCACAGATTATATTTTAAATGATGGCGGATTCGCCCCGCATCACACATGCCAGCAGCAGAGATAATCACCTTTGGCGTCGTGTCAAAGTTGATTGCCTTGGAATCTTCGCTGGTGACGGACAGATACAATCCTGGAAATGCAATCGGATTAATGCCCTGCTCCACCAGAGCGCGCGTCTCCTCATCATAGCAGATAGTCATATTATTCTTAAATACATGTGTCGCTTCCACGGCCAGAGGGCTGTCAACATAGACCGGAAATTTGTCATGCCCCTTCACCAGCCCCTCTTCTTTGATATGGCGGATAAAATATAAAATCTCCTGCGTACGTCCCACGGCAAAGGCCGGAATCACAACATTCCCACCCGCATCCAGCGTTCTCTGAATGATGTCTGCCAGCTGCCTGATATGGTTTCCTCCGCTCTTGTGATAGCGGTCTCCATATGTGGATTCCATCACCACATAGTCCGCTTCTTTGATATACTGCGGGTCGCGAATCAACGGCTTATTGAAATTTCCGATATCACCGGAAAATACAATCTTTTTCTCCACATTCTCCTCTGTCAGCCACACCTCAATCGAAGCCGAACCCAGAAGATGCCCCGCATCCGTAAAGCGAATCTTCACCTCCGGCGCCACCTCAATCACCGTATCATACGCACACGGCACAAAGCGGTTGATAATTCCTTCCGCGTCCGCCATGTCAAACAGCGGTGGAATTTCCTCTTTTCCTGCACGTCTGGCTTTGCGGTTTCTCCACTCGGCATCCATCTCCTGAATATGCGCCGTATCGCGCAGCATAATATCACAGAGGTCGCAGGTTGGTATCGTCGCATACACCGGCCCCTTAAACCCTCTCGCCCCCAAAAGCGGCAGCAGGCCTGTATGGTCGATATGTGCATGTGTCACAAGCACAAAATCCAGATCTCCCACTGGCACCGGAAGCGGCGCATTTTCATACACATTGCTTCCCTGCTCCATTCCATAATCCACAATAAACCTAGTGTTTCCGACTTCCACATAATGGCAGCTTCCTGTCACTTCATGGTCTGCCCCGATAAACATCAACTTCATAGAACCCCTCCTTGGCACAGGCAGCTAACCATCCTGCCGCCTGCATTTCTTATCGTACATCACTTGATTTTGTTATACTTACAGTGTACCATCGCTGCTCTGTTTTCGCAATAAAAAGTCATATCTTTCAGGATAACCTATTTTTAAATAATAATACAAATCATGCCGCCATTGCTGTCATTGATAATCTTCTGTAAGGTGTCCTGCAGCTTCATCTGGCAATCCTCCGTCATCTGCGACACCTTTGCCTGAATACCATCCTCCACAATCTGCTCAATAGATTTTCCGAAAATATTTGTGCTCCAAATCCCCTCCTCACTCTCCTTCGAGCTCTCTTTTATGTACTGAATCAGGTCCTTCGCCTGCTGCTCACTTCCCACAATCGGCGCAATCTCTGTCTCAATATGCGCTTTAATCATATTGATGGACGGCGCCTCCGCCTTCATTTTCACACCATACTTATTCCCATGTTTGACAATCTCCGGCTCATCCAGCACAATCTCCGAGCGCTCCGGCGTCACCACACCATACCCCTTCATGCGCACCTGGCTGATGGCATTCTGCACTTTCTCATACTCACCGCGCATCTTCGCCAAATCCTGCAGCGTCTGCATCAGCTGATACTCGCCGTCTATCGGAATTCCCACATAATCGCTCAAAATCTGATAATAAAAGCTGTTGTCCACATCCACACCGATATCCACCGTCCCGTCCGCCATAGAAATGTTTCTGACCTGCATCCCCTTGATGGCATCCTCCTCCGATTTCAGATTATCCGCATAGATGTCTTTCATATACGTCACTTTTTTCAAAATCGCCTTCGCTGTGTCAATCACCTTGCTCTTGAGCCAATGGCTGTCCGGCAGGATTTCAAGCCATTTTGGAATATAAAAATCCAGCTCCGCCACCGGAAATTCCTTTAAAATCCGCTCCATAATTTTTGTGATATCGTCTTTCCGAAGCTGCTCGCAGTTGACCGGAAGCACACTCACGCCGTACTGCGCAGCCATACTCTCCGCCAGTGTCCTTGTCTCATCTGCGTATGGGCGCTCTGAGTTCAGCAGAATGATAAACGGCTTCCCGATGCTTCGCAGTTCCTGCACAGTCTTTTCCTCCGCCGGAATGTAGTTCTGTCGGCGAATGTCTCCAAACGAACCATCACACGTCACCACAATCCCAATCGTCGAGTGGTCGCGTATCACCTTCTGCGTCCCGATCTCCGCCGCCTGAGTAAACGGGATTTCATAATCATACCAAGGAGTTTTCACAAGGCGCTCTGCATCATGTTCCATATGACCTGCTGCGCCGTCCACCATAAAGCCCACACAGTCAATCAGGCGCACTTTGGCATGAGCCCCATCTTCCAGTGTCAGCTCCGCCGCTTCCTTCGGGATAAATTTCGGCTCCGTAGTCATTACCATTGTGCCGGTAGCACTCTGCGGCATCTCATCGCGCGTCCTCGCTTTGATATTCTCATCCTCCAGCCCAGGAAGCACCATCTGCTCTAAAAAACGTTTGATAAATGTTGATTTTCCTGTGCGCACCGGCCCTACCACCCCAATATAAATCTCGCCCCCTGTTCTGGCTTCCATATCCTTGTATACATGAAAATTATCCATAAAATTACCCCCTTGCATGTGCTGATACACTATATGCAAGGGGGCTTCCATTCATTCTTTCTATTCTGCCGTTTTGTCACACAAAAAATGTATTCTGTCCAGGCTCTGTCCAAAATAAAACTTCCAGCAGACTACAAAACCAAGAATACCTGCGCGCTGATTACTCCGCACTTACAGTTTTACTGATTCATTTCCCATAAGAATCTTTTTCACGCGCTCTTTTCTCTCTTCCAGAGAAAACGTCTTAAAGGACATCTTATTGACACGAACCTCATCCATGTTGTCCTCAATCTCCGCCAGCTTCACCTTCGTAGCCAGTTCGCTTCCCGAAATGTCGTCAATGTAGTCAAAATACGTCATGTTCGGTTTTTTGGTCAGCTGCTCCACCGCCTCCAGAAGTTCTCTGCGGAATCCCGCTTCCTGCAGGTCATGCAGCGTCATCTCCGAATCTTCCACCACATCATGAAGCACTGCCACAATCTTCTCATCATCTGTCTCCATGCGGTCCATCACGCGGATAGAGTGGTTGACATAAGGTTCTCCCCTAGAATCCGTCTTTCCTTCAAATGCCCTCTGAGCAATTTCGATTGCCTTCTCCAGCATAGAAAATCCCCTCCCTTTTTCACATTTCATGATACTTCTATCATAGCATCAAATGATGTCGGGGTCAAACAAAAAAATTTGACCCCAACATCACGGATTGCTGCGAACATGACTACCGCCTGCCAGAACACAGCGTAAGCCCAGGCGGGATTCCAAACGAAAACCCATTGGAGAACGCCAGCGCTTAACGAGGTTTTTTCGAGTTTAGCGCCTGCTGCGTTCTCCATTGAGCGAGAGCGCGGTTTCGTTGGAATACCCGCGGGGGCGAAGCGGACCTTTCCCCTACATTCTAGCGTCTCTGCAGTCTTACATCCCTGCAGCACAACATTCCCGCAATACAGCCAACGCTCAACCAATTCTACTCGCTCAGGTACGCTTTTTTCACCGAATCATTGTTCATGAGCTCTTTCGCATCGCCGGACAGCACCACTTTTCCCGTCTCCAGAACATACGCCTTATCCGCAATCGAGAGCGCCTTCTTCGCATTCTGCTCCACCAGAAGCACTGTCACGCCGTCCTTCTTGATGCTCTCGATGATATCAAAAATCTCATTCACATAGATCGGAGAAAGGCCCATGGATGGCTCATCCATGACAATCAGGCGCGGATGGCTCATCAGAGCACGTCCCATCGCAAGCATCTGCTGCTCACCGCCGGACAGCGTCCCTGCCACCTGGTTTTTTCTCTCTTCCAGACGCGGGAAACGCTTATAAATCATCTCCAGTGTATCTTCCATCTCTTTTTTGTCATTTCTCGTGTACGCGCCCAACTTTAGATTCTGCAAAACCGTGAGCTGTGCAAACACGCGGCGTCCTTCCGGCACATGGGCGATACCCATGGAAACCAGCTTGTAGCCAGGTACTTTTGTGATATCCTTTCCCTCAAACAGGATATGCCCGCCCTTAGAAGGAATCAGCCCTGTGATTGTGTGCAGCGTCGTCGTCTTTCCGGCGCCGTTTGCCCCGATTAATGCGACAATCTCACCTTCGTTGACTGAGAAGGAAATCCCTTTAAGCGCCTGGATCACACCATAATACACACTCAAATCTTTTACTTCCAGCATTGCCATTGTTTTTTCCTCCTACTTTCCTACTCTCCAAGATATGCCGTGATAACCTGTGGGTCATGAAGCACGGTGGCAGTGTCGCCCTGGGTCAGCACTTGACCGAAGTTTAACACCGTCAGCTTCTCACAGATACCGGAAACCAGCTTCATGTCATGCTCAATCAGAAGAATCGTCATATTGAAATTCTTTCTCACAAAACGTATCGTCTCCATCAGCTCCGCCGTCTCATTCGGGTTCATGCCGGCCGCCGGCTCATCCAGAAGCAAAAGCTTTGGATTTGTGGAGAGCGCACGGGCAATCTCCAGCTTTCTCTGCTTGCCGTAAGGAAGATTTGATGCCAGGAAATTCGCCTCATTCTGTAATCCAAACACCTCCAAAAGCTCCATCGCCTTCTCATTCATCGCCCGCTCTACCTTGTAGTAGCGCGGCAGGCGCAGGATACCCTCGATGGTGGAATACGGATTTCCATTGTGCAGTCCCACTTTTACATTGTCCAGGACGGTCATATTGTGGAACAGGCGGATATTCTGGAAGGTTCTTGCCATCCCTTCCCTGTTGATTTCAATCGTCTTTTTTCCTGTAATATTCTTTTTATCCAGAAGAATCTGTCCGGTATCCGGTTTGTATACGCCGGTCAAAAGATTGAATATGGTCGTCTTTCCGGCGCCGTTTGGGCCGATCAGTCCGTACAGTTCTCCCTGTTCAATCGTAATCTCAAATTCATTTACCGCCTTCAATCCGCCGAAGGAGATACTCAAATTACTAACTTCCAACAATGCCATGATTAAGCCTCCTTCTTCTGTGCCGGTTTTTTCTTCCATTTTTCAGCCAGCTGCTCACGAAATTCAATCATCTTCGGGCTGGAGTTAAAGAGCATCATCGCAATCAGCACAATCGCATAAATCAGCATACGGTAATTGTTCAGACCACGCAGAAGCTCAGGAAGCAGCGTCAGGATGACTGCGGAAATGATGGAGCCGCGGATATTGCCGATACCGCCGAGCACCACGAACACCAGAATCATGATGGACATGTTGTAGCCGAAGTTTTTCGGCAGAGCAGTCAGAGAAGACACATTGTGCGCATACAGCACGCCCGCCACACCTGCGAGAGAGGCAGAGATGGTGAATGCCAGCAATTTGTATTTTGTGATATTGATTCCGACGGACTCGGCCGCAATCCGGTTGTCACGGATAGACATAATAGCGCGCCCTGTGCGGGAGTTCACCAGGTTTATGATGATAAACAGCGTGATGAGAACCAAAACCACACCAATTGTAAATGTGGAAACCTTCGGTGTGCCAGTAATTCCCTGCGCACCTTTTATAATCATCTCGCCGTCTTCTTCCAGATTCAATGCAGCTGCATTTTTCAGAGAGAAATGAAGGCCCTTGGAGTCTTTTCCAAGATAAATCGCATTCATGATGTTCTTAATAATCTCACCGAACGCCAGTGTCACAATCGCCAGATAGTCGCCGCGCAGCCTCAGAACCGGAATGCCGATGAGAATACCGCAGACCGCAGCAGCTGCCGCACCTACCAGGAGTGCGAACAGAAAACATACAAATGTGTTTGGAATCACACTCTGCATGCACTTGGAAAATACAGCGCTGGTAAATGCGCCCACACACATAAATCCGGCATGTCCAAGACTCAGCTCGCCCAGGATACCTACTGTCAGATTCAAAGAAACTGCCAGAATCACATACATGCACAGAGGCACCAGAAGTCCTTTCATCAGGCTGGAGATATTTCCGGTGTTCACCATCACCTGCACAATCAGATAAGCGGCAATCACCATGCCGTATGTAATGGCATTGTTTGTCCAGTTTTTATTCCATGATTTCGTTTTCATTGCAGCGCCCCCTTATACTTTCTCGTTGATTTTCTTGCCCAAAATTCCGGTCGGTTTCACCAGAAGCACTACAATCAGAACGGAGAACACAATCGCGTCGGAAAGCTGTGAGGAGATATACGCTTTGGAGAGGTTCTCGATCACACCGAGAAGAATTCCTCCGATCATGGCACCAGGAATGGAGCCGATTCCTCCAAATACCGCTGCGACGAATGCTTTGATACCAGGCATGGCGCCTGTGTACGGAGTCAGGGACGGATATGCAGAACAGAGCAGTGCGCCTGCAATGGCTGCCAGAGCCGAACCGATGGCGAATGTCAGGGCAATCGTGCCGTTTACATTGATTCCCATCAAGGTCGCAGCCCCTCTGTCCTCAGAGACAGCCAGCATCGCCTGTCCGGCTTTTGTCTTCTTTATGAAGGTAGTCAGTCCCACCATAATCACGATACAGGATACAATCGTGACCATCGTCTCGCCGGAAATCACAAGCTGTCCCTCAGCGAGGCGCAGCGCTGGAACTCCCACCACGGAAGTAAATGCCTTGGTGTTTGCGCCGAACAACAACAGCGCTATGTTTTGAAGCAGGTAGCTGACACCGATTGCTGTAATCAGTACGGCCAGTGGAGACGCGCCCCTGAGCGGTTTATACGCCACTCTCTCAATGGTCATACCAAGCAACGTACATACCACCACCGCAGCCAGAACGCCTACGAGCGGGGACATCCCCATTGTACTGACTGCTAAAAAAATGACATAAGCACCCATCATAATGACGTCGCCGTGCGCAAAATTCAGCATTTTGGCAATTCCGTACACCATCGTGTAGCCAAGTGCGATAATCGCGTAGACACTTCCGAGACTTATGCCGTTGATTAAATAGGATACGAAGCTCATACTCACACCTCTTTGCGTAATAATATAGTATTGTATTGTTTGCATATTGCAGGAACCGCTTTGGGAACCCTGTAATCTGATTGACGGCGCAGAATACGCGCCTTTTATGAGAATCTGCTTCGCATCTTCTCATAAGCCATTATTGTGGGCATTATATCACAGAATGTGGAAAGAAACAAGAGAGGATATCCCAGAAACTGCATACGGATTCCGGCTTTGCGCCTTTGCAATTTTCCTGAGATACCCTCTTTTTTTCATTTTATCATGTTTTATCTGTACAGTTTATCAGGTATTAGTCCATTGCTGTGTAAACACCGTCTACGATTTTCATAGCCTTTGGTGCCTTCTCCGGCTCACCAGCTGCGTTCCATGTCATATCAAGACCAGTCAGACCGTCAATCTTGATCTTTGTCATGGATGCCTTTAAGCCTTCACACAGGTCAGACACGCTCATATCCGGTGTCAGATTTGCATCCTCGGCTGCTGCCTTGATTGCGTAAACACCATCATAAGCATCTGCTGCGAACTGAATCGGTGTGGAACCGTAAGCTGCCTCATAAGCCTTTACGAAGTTCTGTGTCAGCTCATCCTGTGCATCTGCAACGAATGGTGTCAGCAGCATCAGATCCTCTGCCAGGGAAGTATCAAAGTTCTCTACCTGAAGGATACCGTCCATACCGTCGCATCCGAAGAATGCCGGTTTGAATCCCATCTGGTCAGCCTGCTTTAAGATCAGAGAAGCCTCTGTATAGTAAATCGGCAGGAATACTAATTCAGCACCGCCGTCTTTTGCTTTCTGCAGCTGTGTGGTAAAGTCTGTGTTTGTCTCTGCGGTAAATGCCTCAGAAGAAACGATCTCCAGGCCCTGGTTTGCAGCCTCTGCTGTAAACTTGTCCATGATACCTGTGGAATATACGCTGGAGCTGTCATAGATGATACCAATCTTGCTTGCCAGTTTGTGCTCACCAATGTACTGTGCGGAAGCAGCACCCTGATCTGGGTCAGAGAAGCATACGCGGAATACGTTGTCGTTCTCCACGCACTCTACTGCGGAACCGGACGGAGTAATCTGGAACAGATTGTCGTTCTTGCTTTCTGCTGCTACGGAGATACATGGATTGGAAGTGGTGGTACCAACTAACATCTGCATACCCCAGTCCTTTAAGGTGTTGTATGCGTTGATAGATTTCTCAACATCGTTCTCATCATCCTGGAAGTTGTACTCTACCTGGTAGCCATTGATACCGCCTGCTGCGTTGATCTCCTGGATTGCCAGCTCTGCACCCTCTTTTACTGCAATACCGTATACAGCTGCGCCGCCGGTGCTCGGTCCGATTGCACCAATCTTAAATGTGCCGTCCTTGCTCTCTGTGCCTGCAGCTGCTGCTGTAGTTTCAGCGGATGCTGCTGTAGTCTCTGCTGCCGCAGTGGTATCTGCAGCTGTTGTACTTGTACTGGAAGAGCCGCTGCATGCTGTCAGAGATGCAAGCATAGCTGCTGCCAGAACCATAGATACTGTTTTTTTCATAATGAGTTCCTCCTCTTTTTCTCACGGACCTACAGCCAAATCCCACTGTTTCTAAGCGGACATGCCTGCTGGTGCAGGCCTGTGATAATTGTCTTACATTATAATAACGGAATTTTAAAAAGTCAACTTAAATCACGCGCGTTTTTCAGGAAATTTTCAAACTGTTTTTATGAAAATTGACGAAAACCCACCGGATAACTGCCAATTCCTGCCATTTTTATTTCCATTCTCACTCGGTCCTTTTACAGAATACGACAAAATTTTATAAAGTAGAGGAATCCTCACTTATTTTCCAAAAACGCTTTGGAACTCTTTCACAAAAGTTAAGAGTCCCACTCCATATCGCTGCTCTCGATGGTCTTATCACGCAGCATCAGCTCTCTCACAGCATCGGATGCGAGCTTGCCGTCAAACAGCACCGCATTAACCTGGGCCACAATCGGCATGGAAATTCCCTTTGCCTCAGCCAACTTGTAGGCTGCTCTTGCCGAGTACACGCCTTCCACCACGGTCTTCACTTCCGCCATTGCCTCTTCCATTGTATATCCTTTTCCAATCAGAATACCCGCCCTGCGGTTGCGGCTGTGCATACTCGCACAGGTCACAATCAGGTCTCCGATTCCGGAAAGGCCGCAGAAAGTCTGGAATTGTCCGCCCAGCGCTGTCCCAAGGCGCGCAATCTCTGCGATTCCCCTCGTAATCAGCGCCGCTTTCGTATTGTCCCCATAGCCGAGTCCGTCCGCGATTCCAGCTGCCAGGGCTATCACATTTTTCAGAGAACCCCCAAGTTCAATTCCCAAAATGTCAGGACTCGTATAGACACGAAAGACATCACTCATAAACAGTGTCTGGATCTCCTCCGCCAGCGCCCTCTCATGCGCCCCCACCACACAGGTCGTTGGAAGGCGCCGCACGACTTCCTCTGCATGGCTTGGTCCGGAGAGCACAGCTACCTTCGCCCGCGGCAGCTCGTCCTCAATCACCTGGGACAGTGTAAACAGCGTCTTCTCCTCGATTCCTTTGGCCACATTCACAATCTTTTGTCCGTCTGCGGCATACTCTGCCATGCGGTGCGCCGTCTGCCTCACATATGCGGAAGCCACAGCCATCACCAAAAGCTCCTTTTGTTCCATTGCCGTGCCGAGTTCTTCTGTAAACTGAAGACTCTCCGGAAGCTTCACACCTGGAAGCGCCGGATGTTCATAGGTTTCCCTCAACGGCTTCAGTTCGCTCTGCAGTGCAGACCAGACTGTCACCCGATGTCCGTTTTCCACGAGCAGTTTTGCCAGGGCAATGCCCCAGGTGCCTGCACCGATCACTCCAATCTCTGCCATCTCTCTACCTCACTGTTTTTGTTTTACCCTTTTTTCTTGCCCCAGAGCGGATTCTCCGTCCCGTGCAGCAGCCGGTCAATATTGGCGTGATGTCTCCACACCCCCATCCCCGTGATTGCCCCAACGATCAGGTCATACTCCAGGATATGGGACGGGGCCAGCCCGTAATCCCCACGCGCCGCAAACCACACGTTCATAATCAGGAAAATCGTGACGACGACTAAAGACCCCAAAGAGACATAGCGCGTCAGAATCACAATCAGCAAAAAGGCAATCATACAGACCAGAGTGATACGCCAGTCTGTCGCCACCAGAATACCTGCGGTCGCCGCAATGCCCTTACCGCCCTTAAAATTCAGATAGCATGGATAGTTATGACCCAAAATCACGCCAAATCCGGTATACATCATCAAAAGATGCCCCATATCGCTGTTTCCGAATAGCAATCGCACAGCTACACACGGAATCACCGTTTTCAAGAAATCTCCGGCAAACACAATCAGCCCCGCCTTCTTTCCCAGCACACGCAGCGCGTTGGTTGTACCAGAATTGCCGCTTCCATGCTGGCGGATATCAATTCCGTTCATTCTTCCATACAGATACCCTGTCTGAAACAGACCGAACACATACCCAATCACCAGACAGAACACTCTCTCCATCTCATTTCCTCCATTCTTTCCCTGCTTTTTTCCGCCTACTCTTCTTTCCGCTTACTCCTCTTTTCCGCCGCGCTCACGAATGATAAAACGCAGCGATGTCCCCTTAAATCCGAACGCCTCGCGAATCTTATTCTCGATGTATCTCGTGTAGGAGAAGTGCATCAGCTCTTTGTCATTGACAAAAATCACAAATGTCGGCGGTTTTACAGAGACCTGTGTCATGTAGTAGATTTTCAGGCGCTTTCCTTTATCGGACGGCGGCTGCTGCAATGCCACTGCCTCGCTCAGAATCTCATTCAGCACACCGGTTGCCACGCGCAGGTTCTGATTTTCGCGCACGGCATCGATCATCTCAAATAATTTGTTCAGTCTCTGTCCGGTCACGGCGGACACAAACAGGTACTCCGCATACGGGATAAACGAAAGAATTTCCTTCAATTTATTAGTGTAGGTGTAGATGGTCTTATCCGTCTTCTCGATGGCATCCCACTTGTTCACCACGACGATGATACCTTTTCCGTTGTCATGCGCGATACCCGCAATCTTGGCGTCCTGCTCGGTGATTCCCTCTTTCGCGTCAATCACCACCAACACCACATCGGCTCTCTCCACCGCCGCCACGGTGCGGATGATGCTGTAGCGCTCCAGGTCTTCCTTGATTTTATTCTGACGGCGCAGTCCTGCCGTGTCGATAAACACGTACTCGGTTCCGTTGTGCACAATCTCTGTATCCACAGCGTCCCTCGTTGTTCCTGCAATGTCGGAGACAATCACGCGATTCACCCCTGTGAGCTTATTTATAATAGAAGATTTGCCTACATTCGGCTTTCCCACAATCGCAATTCTCGGTCTGTCGTCGTCCTCGCTCACCAGCTGTTCCGTCGAGAAATGCTTTGTCACCTCGTCCAGCAAATCGCCCAGTCCGAGGCGGCTCGCCGCAGATACCGGAATCGGGTCCCCGAGTCCCAGATTATAAAATTCATAGACGTCATTTCCGTACTTGGCAAAGCTGTCCACCTTGTTGACAACGAGAATCACCGGCTTTTTGGCGCGGCGCAGCAGATCTGCCACGCGGAAATCCGCATCCACCAGTCCCTGGCGCACATCGACCAGAAACAAAATTACATCCGCCGTCGCAATCGCAATCTCTGCCTGCTCTCTCATCTGCGACAGAATCACATCACTGCTGTCTGGCTCAATACCGCCGGTGTCAATGAGGGTAAAATTCATATCCAACCAGGTACAGTCTGCATAGATTCTGTCTCTGGTCACGCCTGGAGTATCCTTCACAATCGAGATGGAATCTCCTGCCAGCACATTAAACAGGGTGGATTTTCCCACGTTCGGGCGTCCTACCACTGCAACAATCGGTTTACTCATACTTTTCTACCATTCCTTTCACTGCATCATAACTTTCTGCATCTTCTTCCAAAGTTTCATCCAAATCTTCTTCCGCCTCTCCCTCATACACCATCGGCATCTGACTCAGCTCATATGGCGGATAGTGCGTGTCTTCCTCTTCCAGCGGGTACAGCACAGTATCTACGAAATCTTGTCCGCTTGATTTTACAATATTCACCGTGACTTGTAAAGCATTTTGTAACTCTGTCACTGTAATATCGTCCAAAAAGACCTCCTCGCCGCTTCGGAGCATATTTATGGGAAGCAGCAGACGCTCCCCCAATGGCACATCTTTCAACTGCTTCATCAAGTCAATTCCCGTAATCAATCCCGACACGGTAATCATCTCCCCAAAGAAGTCGTTGCGTATCTGGTATACATGGATGGTCCGTCCAGGAAATTTTTCTTCTATTGCCTGCGCAAACCGTCTGATAAACGGATATGCCAGCTTTCCGGTGGCAATAGAAATGGTCTCTGTCAGCCCGTCGTCCTCGAGTTCTTCCAGCGCCTCCATCACCTCGTTATTCAGAAGACGCAGCATCCCGACTCCATTTTCCAGCTGAATATAGCCATCATACCGCTCTTCCTCCGGCATCTCCCTCTCCGCGAGAAGATAGAACTCATCGCTGGCATGGATAAAGTGGAAGCCATACAGAGGATACAGCTTTTTCTGCCACTTCTCAATGATAGCAATCGTCTTTTCGGCATCCTCTTTCGTAAACGGTTCCAGCGGATACAGCCCATCCCGATATTTGGACAGCCCGACCGGCACCACAGACACACTCTGCATGTGCGGCAGATACCGACTCAGCTCCCGAATACTTCTCTCCAGCTCTTCCCCATCGTTGATGCCCTTGCAGAGCACAATCTGCCCATTCATCTCTATCCCCGCCTCATAGAGCCTGTCTATCTTCTTTAACGCATCTCCGGCAAACCGGTTGTTTAGCATCTTGCAGCGAAGCTCAGGGTTCATCGTCTGCACAGAAATGTTGATTGGTGCCAGTTTAAACTGGATGATTCGCTCAATGTCCCTGTCGCTCATGTTGGTTAATGTAATATAATTTCCCTGCAGAAACGAGAGGCGAGAATCGTCATCCTTGAAATACAGTGTCTCTCTCATGCCAGGCGGCATCTGGTCAATAAAGCAGAAAATACATTTGTTGCGGCAGGAGCGGTACTCACTCATCAGCCCGTTCTCAAACGTCAATCCCAGGTCCATGCGGTGATTTGAGATATCCATCTCCCACTCTTCCCCGTTTTTCTTCTCCACAAGCAAAGTAATCTTTTCATTGTCTGTATAAAACTGATAGTCAAACACATCTTCTATCTGATGTCCGTTTATGGAAATCAAGCGGTCTCCAGGCTCTAACTCCATCTGCCAGGCAATCGACCCTTCTTCCACTTCTTTAATCACATGTCCTCTTTGTTTCATTTTTATCTGATTCTCTTTCTTTTTTAATTGTGTTAAAATCCTTTTGCCATCCATTTTTTATCATAACAAGAATTACTTTCATTGTAAAGATGGGCTTCTTTTTGTATTTTTTACCAAAATCTTACAGAACTACTTGCGCTTATGGCACTTTCAATGCTATAAATGTAGTGTCAATCTATTTCACGTTTTTAATTGGAGGATAAACATTATGTCAAATGATTATGTTTTTAAGGACACCATCCCCATAGCACCGCTAAAAATCGCAGCGCTGGAGAGCTGTCAGGAACTGGCAGAAAAGGTGGACAAACATATCGTAAAATTTCGCCAGAATGATGCCAAAGAACTGGAAAAGCGTCAGGAAAGCCTGCATTTTCGCGGTTATGATGCCAGTTCCTATCTGTTACATTTGAGCTGCCCACGTTTCGGCAGCGGTGAAGCAAAGGGCACTATCCTTGAATCTGTGCGCGGCACGGATATCTATGCTATGGTCGATATCACCAACCACAGTATTCCATATACCATATGCGGCTACACCAACCACATGTCTCCTGACGATCACTTCCAGGATTTAAAGCGTATCATTGCCACTTCGGTTTCCACAGCGCATCGTGTCAATGTGATTATGCCATTCCTCTATGAAGGACGCCAACATAAGCGCAGCAAGCGCGAATCCTTAGACTGCGCTCTGGCTTTGCAGGAACTGATTGATATGGGTGTTCACAACATCGTGACATTCGATGCCCATGACCCCAGAGTCCAGAACGCCATCCCGCTTCACGGATTTGACAATTTTATGCCAGCATATCAGTTTGTTCGGACATTGTTTTCTCACGACACCTCTTTAAAACTGGACAAGGACCATCTCATGGTCATCAGTCCGGATGAAGGTGCGATGGACCGCGCTGTGTATCTTGCCAATAACCTCAGCGTCGATATGGGCATGTTCTACAAGCGCCGCGACTATTCCAAGGTCATCAACGGCAGAAATCCGATTGTGGCACATGAATTCCTCGGCTCCTCTGTCAGAGACAAGACTGTGCTGATTATCGACGACATGATCTCCTCCGGCGAGAGTATGTTGGATACAGCAAGAGAACTGAAAGAACGCCACGCAAAGAAGGTAATCATCTGCTGTACCTTTGGCCTGTTTACCAATGGTCTGGAGAAATTTGATGAGTTCTATGAGAAAGGATATATTGACTATGTTATCACCACAAACCTGACTTACCGCAGTCCGGAGTTGCTGCAGCGTGAATGGTATCTGGAGGCTGACATGAGCAAATATCTGGCCGTGATTATCAACACCTTAAACCACGATGTTTCCATCAGCGAAGCCCTGTCACCGACAGCACGCATCCAAAAACTTGTAAAAACATACCAGAACAGCCAGAGAACATTCTAAAATCCATCTCGTATCTGCTGTTTTTCATATTTCGCAAAACAAGCCTGCTGCAGGCATTCCTTACGTTTTTGAATGTATGCCGCGCCGCAGGCTGTTTTGTTTTATGATTCTTTCATGCTTCGTGATTTTTTTACACTTCTTCTATCTGTTTCTCTGCACAGGGCTACCTGCGCCGGCAGGCATGTTCATTTCCTATCAATATCCCCGAACCCTAAATCGGTTCTCATCCTCTCTCACTGGTATGGTCTCCTGCTCCAGTTCTGTAATCACAATAAACTGTTGGCAGTGCAGGCGCGACAAAAACACGTCAATCTCATGTGCCTCCCCCTGCACCTCCATCTCCACACGTCCGTCCCAGAGATTTTTCACCCATCCAGTCAATCCCAAAGAATCTGCGATATAGGTTGCGCGGTAGCGAAACCCTACGCCCTGCACTCTTCCTGATACATAGATATGTCTTCTCGTCTTCATGTTCTGTGCCTCCTCCTGTTTTCTGCCCCATTTTTGTTTTGTGTTTCTGCTTATGTTCTCTCTTACTTTTCCCCTTTTTCCGGCTTTCTGCTCTCTTTCTTCTCAGTTTCTTTCGTTTGCCTTCAATCCCAAAAATGCGCACAGATTCCCGCGCGCTGTCCCCATCACTCTGTGAGAAAACAGAAGGTCCGGATTGCACTGCGTGCAGACATTGGTGACTGCCAGGTGTTCTGGCAGGACTCCGGCTTCCAGAAGGACTCTCTGGTTTGCTCCCCAAAGGTCCACCAGATATTTTCCTGGCGCTGTTTTTGGAACTGTCAGAGCCGTTTCCCCCATTTTCTGCGGAAATTCCCGCATAAATGCCTCTGCCACTTCCTCCCCGACCTCAAAACAGTCTTTACAGATGCTGGGGCCGATGCATGCGAGAACATCCTCCGGCTTTGTACCGTACTCTCTTCGCATCGCCTCGAGCGTGTGTTTTCCCATACGGTTTACCGTTCCTCTCCATCCAGAGTGGGAAAGCCCCACTGCCTTGTTTACCGGATCGACAAAATAAAGCGGCACACAGTCTGCATAAAAAGTCACCAGTGTGATTCCTGGCACATTGGTAATCAGCCCGTCAATATCCGTATAATCCCGCTCTCTCACTACGCCCTTTCCGGCATCCTCCGCCGTCACCTTTCGGATATTGGTCGTATGGGTCTGATAGGACAATACCATGGATTCCATCTCTACACCGAGCGCATCCGCCATCCGGCGGTAATTCTCCGTCACACAGCTCTCCTCGTCCCCTCTCGTCCGTGAGAGATTCATCGTGGCATAGCATCCTCTGCTGACACCGCCCAGACGTGTCGAAAACGCATGTGTCACCAGTCCGGTCTGCTCCAAAATCGGGAAATAGAAGAACGGAACTCCTTTTTCCTGCTTTAACTGCATCTCCTCTGACTGTCTTGCATAGCGAATTCCTGTTATCCTCTTATCCAACCTTCCATTCTCCTCTCTTTCCAGACATTCCAAAAGTTTCTTTCCTCAGAATGCATCCCGAATCAGCGAAATGTCTTTTCCAAGGATGCGCACAACATCAAACCGGCAGGCGGTATCCTCAGACAAATGATTGCGATACAGATATTCTCTGGCGGCATGCCGAATGTGATTCTGCTTTTTTGTATCCACTTTTTCCAGAGGGTCGCCCATCGCACGGTTCTTCGCGTACTTCACCTCCACAAATACCAGATACTTTCCTTCCCTTGCCACCAGGTCAATCTCTTTATGTCCGGCATACACATTCCTGGCCTCAATCTGATATCCCAACTGCTCCAAATAGGCGGCTGCCTGTGCTTCCCCTGCACTTCCGATTGCCCGTTTATTCAACGCTTTTTTTCCTCCTGACATCCTCACCTATTTCTGTTTTTCCTGAACAAACTTTGTGATGAATGTCTTTCTGTGAATCGGGCAGGGGCCATGCTCTTTCAATGCCTTAATATGCGCCTCCGTGCCGTATCCCTTATGCTTTGCAAAGCCATACTCCGGATACTGTGCATCATAATCCATCATAATGTGGTCCCTCGTCACTTTCGCCAAGATACTGGCTGCAGCAATCGACACACTCTTTGCATCTCCTTTTATGATTTTCACCTGCGGAATGGAAATCCCTGGAATTATCACAGCATCGTTTAAAAGCACATCTGGTATCACCGAAAGCTGTGAAATGGCCTTTCGCATCGCCTCATAGGTGGCCTGCAGAATATTGATTTCATCAATTCTCTGTGCGTCGGAAAGGCCGACTGCATAGCTGATGGCTTTCTCCTTAATCTCCAAAAACAGCTCTTCCCTTCGTTTTTCAGACAACTTTTTTGAGTCGTTGAGATATAAAATCTCGCACTCTCTCGGAAGAATCACCGCACCTGCTGCCACTGGCCCAGCCAAAGGCCCTCTTCCCGCCTCATCGATACCGCAGATATAGGTGCACATCTGGTACTGCTCCTCAAAAACGCGCATGGCCAAAAGGCGCTCCCGCTCGGCCTGAAGCTTTTCTCCTGTCAACTTTCTCGCTGCCATGGTATCCCCTCTTTTTCTTTCTTGTTTTCTATTTTGTTTTTGCTATTTTTTTCTGTCTTTCTTATTCCTGCTGTGGTTTTTCCAGCGTCATACGCCCCAGTTTGCCGCTCCTGTAGTCATCCAGGAACAGATTGGCCGCCTTCATGCAGTCCGGCTCTCCGCCTTTCACCAGGCACCCTCGCGCCAAAGCAATCTGCTCCAAAATATGATACGCATCCCGCAATGTTCCCGTTTCAGCCGGCATCTGTACGCCATAGCGGCTCTCTATGCTGTCTGGATACTGTTCCCACAAAAACAGCACAAGTTCCGCTGCCAGTTCATCCTTATTCAAAATTTCATCGTTGATGGAACCGATAAACGCCAGCTTTTTTCCCACTTCCTGATTTTCAAACCTCGGCCAGAGAATGCCTGGCGTATCCAGAAGTTCCAGGGTCTTATTCAGGCGAATCCACTGATTGCCTTTTGTGACTCCTGGGCGGTTTCCCGTCTTGGCGCAGGCTTTCCCCGCAAATGCATTGATAAATGTGGACTTTCCCACATTCGGAATTCCCACCACCATCGCACGCACCGGACGGTTCAAAATTCCGCGCTTTCTGTCGCGCTCTATCTTTTCTTTACATGCTGCCTGCACAGCTCCCTGAATCTGTCTTAACCCATTTCCATTTCTGGAATTGATTTTTACAGCCTGAAATCCCTGACTCTGAAACCATGCCACCCAGGCGTCATTCTGCGCCTCGTCCGCCAGATCCGATTTATTCAGCAGAATGAGACGCGCCTTGTTCTTTCCCAGCTCATCAATATCCGGATTTCTGCTGCTGAAAGGGACTCTGGCATCTACCAGCTCAATAATCAAATCCACCAGTTTGATATCCTCCTGCATGGCTCTCTTCGCCTTCGTCATATGCCCTGGATACCATTGAATATTCATACTTTTTTCTCCTTGATTCTTATATCATTTTCTCACACGCACTTCATGAAATCCACTTCAGCGTCTCCAGCGGAAACATCCGAAGCCAGATTTTTCCCACCAGCTGTCTCTTTTCCACATTTCCCACATCGGCAAACCGGCTGTCCTCACTGCAGGTTCGATTGTCACCCAGGAGAAAATACTCATCTTCCCGCAGCTCTATCGGCTGTTCTGCAAGACCAGCTAGGGGCACGTTCTCCAGTTCCTCGCTGGTGGCAAGCAGGCTGCCGTCAATATAAATGCGGCCGTCCACAATCTGCACCGTCTCCCCTGGAAGCCCGATGATTCTCTTTACATTCAGTTTTCCGTCTCCTCGGTCAAACACCGCCACATCAAAGCGCTCCGGCAGAAAAAAGCGGTATGACAGCCGGTCCATCAGCATCACATCGTCCGATTCCAAAAACGGGGACATCGACTGTCCCACCATCCTGACCTGTGTGCCGAATGCATATACAAAGAAAAAGGCCAGAGAAATCACAAGCACGATGTCCTTCATCCAGCCCACAATGCGTCTCAAAACACTTTTTTCCTTTTCCTCCTGATAGAACTCAGTCATCCCGATTCCTCCTGTGTCCTATAATGAAAGAAGGGGGTGTTGCATCGCATATGCAGCGCCCCCTGTCTGTTTCGTTTCTGGTCTTCGATTCACAGTATCTGTTTCATTCCTCGTTTTACCGTTTCGCCATCTTACAGTTTCACCATATTAGTGCTCCACTATATTACAGTTTCCTCGTTTCACAGTTTTCTCCACAGATACAATACGGATACAGATATCATTAGCGAACTAATTCTTTTACCTTAGCAGCTTTACCAACACGGTCTCTTAAGTAGTTCAGTTTTGCTCTTCTTACTTTACCATGTCTTACTACTTCGATATTCTCTACAGCCGGAGAATGCAGCGGCCATGTTCTCTCTACGCCAATACCATTGGAATTCTTACGAACAGTGAAAGTCTCTCTGGAGCTTCCGCCCTGTCTCTTGATTACAGTGCCCTCAAATACCTGGATTCTCTCGCGGTTTCCCTCTTTGATCTTTGCGTATACTTTTACGGTATCGCCTACACAAAACTCCGGTACGGACTGCTTTAACTGTTCTGCTTCAATCTTCTTAATAATCTCGTTCATCGTGTGAACCTCCTCTAATAAATTTGATGTTCTTACTCACAGCTTTTCTACATCTACAGGGAGTCATGCTCAAAGCCTGTCCCTGCCGCATCCGCCTGCTGCTATCTTCCTACAGCCCTCAGGCTTCTTCTGCACTCTTATGACAGAGGAACATCTCGTATTGTCACAACGCCTAGATTCTACCATATCTTTTCGGGAATTTCAAGGCTTTTTTCTACTTTTCTGTTTTCTCTCTGTTTTGCTGATTTTTCGCTGCTTTTAGAAGTCGGATTCTGCATCTTTGCACGACCGCCTCAGCGTTTCCAGATATATTTTATCCCTCTTGTCCAACACAGCCGATTCCAGCAAATCCGGCCGCCGCTCCCAGGTGCGCTTTAAGGACTGCTCTCTGCGCCACCTGTCAATATTCGCATGATGCCCTGACAAAAGCACATCCGGCACGCGCTTATCCAGAAAAACCTCAGGGCGCGTGTACTGCGGATACTCCAAGAGATTGTCATGAAAAGACTCAAACTCCGCCGATTCCTCATTGTTTAACACGCCAGGAATCAATCGGGAAATGCAGTCAATCATCACCATAGCAGGCAGCTCTCCGCCGGTCAGCACGTAATCGCCCATGGACACATAGTCTGTGGCAATCATCTCCAGCACACGCTCATCCACGCCTTCATAGTGTCCGCACAGAAACACCAGCTCATCCTCTCTCGCAAATTCTTTTGCCATCTCTTGGTTAAAAACCTTTCCCTGCGGAGTCAGATAAACCACCCTCGGGCGCTTCCCAGACTCTGATTTTTGGCACACTGCCTCATAGGCATCATAAATCGGCCCTGGCTGCATCACCATACCGGCGCCGCCTCCATATGGATAATCATCCACATGCTTATGCTTGTCTGTGGAATAATCGCGGATATTGAGAGCCTCAATACTCAGAATCCCTTTTTCTGCTGCTCTTCCGATAATGCTGGTATGCAGGCCCTGTATCACCATCTCCGGAAACAGTGTCAGCACATAAAATTTCATATGATTTTGTCATTCCTTTCGCATGTTTCTCGACATCTCTCTCGACATTTTTTGATGTTTTCTCGGCATTTTTCTTGGTGTCTTTCTCGGTGCTTTCTCGTCAGGCAGCGCTACAGCAGACCGTCCATGATATGCACCGTGATTTTTCCTTCCTCCAGGTTTACATCCAGCACACACTCCGGAATCACCGGAAGAAGCACTTCCTTTCCATCTGTCGTCATCACCACATACACATCATTCGCACCCGTCTGCATCACATCATCGAGCGTGCCGAACACCTCTCCATCCTCCGTCACTACCGTCAGGCCCAGAAGGTCGGCAATAAAATACTCCCCCTCTTCCAGAGGAACCGCGTGTTCTCTGTCTACCAGCAAATCGCAGCCTTTGTACTTTTCAATCTCATTGATATCATTAAATTCCTTAAATTTTAAAATAACCAGATTTTTGAAAAACTTTACGCCTGTCACAGTCAACGGCAGTTTCTCGCGCCTGGTATCCAGCCACACTTCCTTCAAATCTAGGAACCGTTCCACATCATCCGTTGTCGGGTATACTTTGACTTCTCCCTTGATTCCATGGGTGGAAGAAATCACGCCGACTCTCAAAAATTCTTCCATGTTTTCCTCACACATCTATATTTGACCAAACATTTCACAGAAAGAAAAAGGACTCCTGCAAAACCAAAGTTTCATTCCGCATTTCCGGTTCGTCACAAACCAGTCCCCGTCGGAAGAAACCTCCGCTTTGCAGCAGTCCCTTCTGTCTATTGGATTTCTACAACCACTTTTTTCTCTTCCCTAGAAGCTGCTGCCTTCACAACGGAACGGATTGCCTTGGCAATTCTGCCCTGCTTTCCAATCACTTTTCCCATATCAGAAGAAGCAACCTTCAGCTCAATCACAATCTCATTTTCCTTCTCTGTCTCTGTCACGACAACTTCCTCAGGATGTTCCACAAGTGCTTTCGCGATAACCTCTACCAATTCCTTCATAAACATTCACCTCGAATTACTGAATGCCTGCAATCTTTAACAGTTTACCAACGGTTTCAGTTGGCTGTGCACCTGTAGCTAACCACTTCTTTGCTGCTTCCTCGTCAAACTTGATTACGCTCGGTTCCTTTGTCGGATCATAGTAACCAACTTCCTCGATGAATCTTCCATCTCTTGGGGAGCGGGAATCAGCAACAACAATTCTATAGAAAGGAGCTTTCTTCTGTCCCATTCTTCTCAATCTCATTTTTACTGCCATTTCTTTCACCTCCTTGTAAATTTGAAATTTCTTTCTTTTATAGACAATGCATATGCATGTTCTAACATTTGTCTCAGTCTTCGCTCGGCAGTTTCACAGAAATACAGCGAACTTTTAAAACGGCATCTTAAACTTGCCCATCAGGCCGCCGAGACCGCCCATGCCTTTTCGCTTTCCGCCTGCCATACCGGCAAACTGCTTCATCATCTTCTTTGCCTGGTCAAACTGCTTGACAATGCGGTTTACCTCACTGATGTCCACACCGGCGCCTCTCGCGATTCTCTTCTTTCTGGAAGGATTCAAAATATCTGGATTATTTCTCTCCTCCTCTGTCATGGAGAGAATAATGGCTTCCACCCTGTCCATCGCTTTCTCATCGATATCCACATCTTTCAGCTGGCTCATTCCAGGCATCATGGAAAGGATGCTGCTCATACCGCCCATCTTTTTTACCTGGCGCATCTGGTCTAAGTAATCGTTGAATGTGAACTCGGCCTTTCTGAGCTTTTTGCTGAGTTCTCTCGCCTTGTCCTCGTCCACTTCCATCTGCGCTTTCTCGACGAGGGAGAGAATATCGCCCATGCCCAAGATACGGGATGCCATACGGTCCGGATAAAACTGCTCCAAATCCGAGAGCTTTTCTCCCATGCCGACATATAAAATCGGCTTTCCGGTCACGGAACGGATGGACAATGCGGCTCCGCCTCTGGTATCGCCGTCTAGTTTTGTCAAAATCACACCGTCAATGCCGACTTTTTCATTGAAACTGCTTGCTACATTGACTGCATCCTGACCAGTCATGGCGTCCACCACGAGAATCGTCTGTGTCACATCAACTGCTGCCTTGATATCCTGCAGCTCCTGCATCATGTTCTCATCGATATGCAGACGGCCTGCCGTATCAAGAATCACGACATTGAAGCCATTCTTCTCGGCATGTTCCACGGCTGCTTTTGCGATGTCAACCGGTGAGTGCCTGTTTCCCATGGAAAAGACCGGAACCCCCTGTTTCTCACCGTTAATCTGAAGCTGCTCAATCGCTGCCGGACGGTAGATATCGCCCGCCACCAAAAGCGGCTTTCTGCCCTTCGCTTTTAATTTTCCGGCAATCTTCGCTGCGGTGGTCGTCTTACCGGCGCCCTGAAGGCCCGCCATCATAATCACCGTAATCTCATTGCTTGACTTCAACGCAATCTCTGTCGTCTCAGACCCCATCAGAGAAACCAGCTCGTCATTGACAATCTTGATTACCATCTGCGCTGGGTTCAAACCGTTCAACACGTCCTGCCCCACAGCCTGGTCCTGTACAGACTTCACAAACTGCTTGACTACCTTAAAGCTGACATCCGCCTCCAAGAGCGCCATCTTCACTTCTTTGAGCGCCGCCTTCACATCGGCTTCTGTCAGACGGCCTTTTCCGCGAAGGTTCTTAAATACATTTTGTAATTTGTCGGATAAACTTTCAAAAGCCATCTTCTCACCTCCAGGCAGTTTTTAGGATAACTCCAGGATTTTGACAGCGGCAGCCTCGATTTTTTCAATCAGACTCTGGTCTTGTGACCGCTGGTACTCCTGGATCATCTGGTGAATGTCGCGCACGGACTCTTTTGTCTTCTCAAACTTCTCCACCAGCCCAAGTCTGGCTTCGTAGCTTTCCAGTATCTTATCGCACCGTCTCACCAGGTCGTGAACTCCCTGTCTGGAAATTCCCTCTTCCCTGGCAATCTCACTGATAGACAAATCATTGAACACAACGTCCTCATAAATCTTTCTCTGGTGCTCTGTCAGCAGAACCCCATAAAAATCATACAATAAACCTTGTCTCACTATACGTTCCATCGCAATCACCTGGCTAATCATAACCGATATGCCATTCTTTGTCAAGTGTTTTTACATGACAAATTTGTTTTTTTGAAATCTTTTTTCATAAAATCTGTATTACAGCTTCAGAAATCATGATAAAAACTATTTTTTTAAACACAATAAAGCGGCATAACACCCTTAGAACATCTCTCAGTAAAGCCGTGCAAATTAATTATTTTTGATATTTCCTACGCGTCTGCCATATTGCAAACAATTCTCTCCCTTCTTTCAATGTCATGTTTTATAAACAGCCATTCCCCTGCCACATCAATCTAGTACCCTAAAGATTTTAACGGAAATTCTAGTAAATACAAATCAACAAACTACGGAAAGAACCTATCTACTGTTTACGTTCACTTTCTTTAGTAATAGATTAAAAATAACTGTATCACGTACATACAAGTCACTTCGTAGATGAGTAAGCGATACAGTTATTCTTTAAAGAAATTTTAGGAATTAAAAGTCCTTAAAGTATGACTATAATTGAATCATACAAATAGCATTAATTCTTCAACTCACCCAACCATTTTTCAACATTATCTTTTACCATAGCATCACTTATATTCTCAGTATTTAAATATTCCGTTTTAAAAATATTTCCTTTAATTGGTAACCTTGAATAATCCCAAGCACCATCATCTGAATATATAATTCCATCTGTTAAAATAGCTATTGCTATAGCTAAATAACCATAATACAAACTTACTATGGCTGGTTGTCCCATTGTTCTTTTAACACTCCAAAAATATCCTATCTCTAAATTAGTGCATATCATTTCTTTCATAAATTGAGCATTCTCATTTTCTTGTATCTCTTCTTTCCAAAAATCTTTATCTAAATCCGATAATTCATGGTAAAATACATACACTTCACCTTCTTTATTCAGATTAAATACTGTATGAGAATTCTCCTTTAAAACCAAAGAAATAGGATTGGCATGTATTGCATTATCAGCAGTTACCTCTCTGGTAGTAATATCTATGCCTCGTGATATCTTTTCATTTTTCAGAAATTCACTAAATAATTCAACAGAATATTTAATTATCTCATCACAATTAGGCTTCCTTTTTTTTGTTGGAAATATTTCAAAACTCATACTCATTTTTTTCACCTTTTACTTTGGCATTACGACAATATCATTTATATTACAAGTTCCACCATTTTTTTCTATAGCTCCTCTTACTCTTGCTAATATGTTTCCTAAATCATCTGTCGTCACCGTTGTACTGGACAAATCCAACACCACTCCTGTAGTTTGAGTATTTTTCTTGGTTATTGCCCGTATAATCGCTGATGGATTACTAGTTGTTGGTGTATATACATCATAATTAATTCCATTTACCAGTAAATCTGACGTTTCACCACCTGCCCTCGTTCCTACAGGCGGTCTCAATACCACATCATTTCCTAGATCTGTCATATATTGTGCTGCATTTATTTCACTAGTAGAATAACTACCACCATCTATAATGGTTAGCTTTCCTGTTTTATTACTCTCTAAATCCAGTAATACATCATCCTCGGAAGCAATCCTGTACTTTGCTTTTTCAATTAAACTGCATTCTTGAGTCTTCTGCTTATTAAGTGCCTGCTGTATCTTAAATGACAGCAGACTGGCTGTACCACCTAAAACAGTATCAACCCCAACGGCATATGGGTCAAAGGCTGTTTCCAGCGGGTCCATAAAGCGCTCTGGCTCGTCATACAATGCATTGTTGAGACCGGATGTTACAAAACGGGTACTGATTCCTGTGATAGATGTTGTTGTTCCTCCTATCGCAAAAGCCTGAGTTGCCGTAGCTGCTGTGGTTGCTGTGGCTGCTCCTGTCATTGTCAGACCTGCACCCACTATGGCACCTGTCATGACTCCTACAACTGCTCCGCTGGCACCAATCAGTGTTGCTTTAAAGGTATCGGATGCTTTTACACTGCCTGTTTTGGAATACTGATGCGCCACACTGAGAACCATTCCCGTAACTGCTCCGACACCGGCTGCAATCGCAACGGTTGTAAGTGTAATCACCAATTATGAAAAAGCCAGTAGACTGTTTACATTTACTGACTTTTTCAGTAATAATCGAACATTTTTTATGGTCTATATCTCATCCTCATATGGTGGACGAACCATATTTATAAAACGTTCTTCTGTTGCTCCAAACAGCTTATAATTCTTCTTAGCAGTATTCAATGATACCTTATTTGCTCCAATAATTCTATCGGGCATATTTTGAGCCACTTCATCATATTGCCAAAAGCAAACCTCACAAATATCTGTAATTAACTGATCTGTATCATCAATAGTTGAGTAACCACAACACGGACATTTTTTCATAAACCTCTCTCCTTAAAATTTATTTTGGCGCATATTTTTCGATTTGCTCTAGCCAATATAACATTTCATTTTCAGGCTTAAAATAAGTGGATATTCCACCATACTCATTTATTATGCCAAACTCATTAGTCGCTGTATCATATCTAAAATATGTTCCTTCATTAGATACAAAAGATTGTATCGTTGAAGTTGGTTCCTTCTCCAAAAAGTTTCTTGCATCTTTTAAGTATTCTTCTGAAGATGTATATCCATGCTTGCATGCATGCTTATTTAATGTACTTTTACCTTTACCATTTACAAAATCTACCTCTGAATTTCTCGTTCCATTATATAGTTGTCCTTTAAACTTATTACTACTCTCTAAATCAAATAATGTATCATCCTCGGAAGCAATCCTGTACTTTGCTTTTTCAATTAAACTGCATTCT
>JAUNGE010000012.1 GCA_030524675.1 bacterium | reverse complement strand
TGAATAAGTAGCCATTTTTCAAAGAAAAATGAGCGGATTATGAATGTTTTTGAGGGCGCCAGGCGCCAGTGACGCCTGCTTGGCGCCGACCGGAGCGGAGCGTAGACCTTGTGAGAGCACGCAGTGCGGAGCAATCCGGTATCAAAGGGGTCAAAATACCTTTTGACCCCAACATCAAGTACTTTCTTTTTGGCCGTAATCACAAACAGTTTTGCGATTCTGCCTTTTTATCATACTCTTGCACTATCGCACCGCCGCATCATTGCTGCACTGTACTACTGTATAATTAGGAGGAGAGACATTATGAAATTATTGACATACACTGTTGACAAGCGCAACAAACAAAAACTTGGCGTTTTGAGCCAGAATGAAGAGTGGATTTATCCGCTCACTTCTTTTGGCATTGAGTACAAAAACATGCTGGATTTGATTTCTTCCATGACGGAATCCGAAAGCCAGCTTCTTACTTACGCTTCCAGAAAGGATCCCGATGCCGTTCCAGGCGCAGTCTGCCTGAAGGAAGTAAAACTGCTCGCCCCGATTCCTGTACCGTCCCAGGACATTGTCTGTCTGGGCATCAACTATATGGCCCACGCTGAGGAATCTGCGCGCTTTAAAAATGAAAAATTTAATGGAGAACGCCCATATGCCGTGTATTTTTCCAAACGTGTCAACCAGTGCTTGGAGCCAGAAGGCATGATTCCATCCTATCCTGGTTTTGTTGAAAGTCTGGACTATGAGGCAGAACTTGCTGTGATTTTAAAGAAAGATGCAAAAAATGTGCCAGCAGAACAGGCAAAAGATTATATTTTCGGCTACACAATCTTAAACGATGTGAGTGCGCGCGATATTCAGAACCGTCACAAACAATGGTACTTCGGAAAGAGTCTGGACGGCTTCTGCCCTATGGGGCCATGGATTGTGACTGCGGATTCCTTTTCATTCCCGCCAAAACTGGGAATTTCCTGCCGTGTCAACGGAGAACTTCGCCAGAATTCCAACACAGCGGACCTGATTTTCGGTCTGGAACATATCATCAGCGAGCTTTCCCAGGGAATGACGTTAAAAGCAGGAACCATCATTTCCACAGGCACACCGTCCGGCGTCGGCATGGGCTTTACCCCGCCGAAATTCCTGAAATCCGGAGATATCGTGGAATGTAGCATTGAGGGCATCGGTACATTGCGCAACACAGTACAGTAAACCATAACAAAGCCATATCTGAAAAACACAATCATAAAACATACAAACGGCGGATTTTCTGTTCTGTATTCCTTAGACTTATCAGTCAGGCATACAGCTCATGTAGCAGAAAACCCGCCGTTTGTATCATTTTTCGGGGTATAATACGTTCACCAGAAACAGTCCCTGCGGCGGCGCTGTATATCCGGCCGCTCCGCGCTCACGCGCAGCAATCATCTGCTCCATCTCCTCCGGTTCCCTGCGGCCTTCTCCGATTTCAATCAGGCTTCCTGTCAGGATTCTCACCATGTTATATAAAAAGCCATCCCCATGAAAACGGAGCGTCAAAATCTGACCTTCTTCCCGAAAAGAGATATCATAGATTGTCCTGACCGTGGACTTTTTCATCTTTTTGTTGGAACAAAACGACTTAAAATCATGTGTTCCGATACAGTAGGACGCCGCTTTTCTCATGCGCTCCAAATCCAGCGTTCCCTCAGTTCTCGCGGCAAATCTACGGTCAAACACGCTCTCCACTCTGCCCCTGTCAATCCGGTACTCATAAATTTTACTCTTTGCGGACAATCTGGCATGGAACCGCTCATCCACATGCTCCACAGACATCACCCGAATATCCTGCGGCAGATAGGCATTGACATACTGCAAAATTTCTTCTGTTGAAAACTGGTCTTCCTTCTTTCCGACTTTAAAATTTGCCGTCTGTCCTATGGCATGGACACCGCCGTCTGTTCTTCCTGAGCCATTGATTTCAACCGACTGCCCGTACAGACGCGAAAGCACCTGCTCAATTTTTCCCTGAATCGTCTGATCGGTGGAATCCTGCCTCTGCCACCCGTTGTAACGTGTTCCCTCATACTGAATCAACAGTTTATAATTCGCCATTCTGTTTTTTCTCTATCCTTTTCCTTTCACTGCCTTTCCCAGGCTTCTCGTCTCTCTACAGCATCGCTTTTCCGCGGCAGTATGTCTGAACCACATCATAATTATCTGCCAACACCACAATATCTGCGTCATATCCAGCTGACAGGCGGCCTTTTCTGTCTCCCACACCGATACATCTCGCCGGATTGATGGTACAAGCATTCAGCGCCGTGTCAAACGGAACCAGCGCCCTTTCCACCAAAATCTGCAGGCCGCGGTTCATGTTCAGCGTGCTTCCAGCAATGGTATCTGTGCCTTTTAATCTCGCCAGTCCATCCGCTCCGATTTCAATCGCATGACCGCCAAGCTCATACTCGCCTCCTGGCGGGCAATGCTTTGCACGCAGAGAATCGCTAACCATAATGCCAAAATCTCTGCCCTTTGCAGTGAAGAAATTGTTCAGGGCATTGATATCAGAGTGACATCCATCTCCAATCACTTCCCCATAAATCTCACGCACACGCATCGCTGCGCCTACCATGCCAGGTTTTCTGTGGTGATACGGCGTCATGGCATTGTACACATGCGTCATAGACGTCGCACCGTTGGCGATTCCCATCAGCGCCTGCTCATAGGTCGCGGAAGTATGTCCCATGCTTACCACAACACCTGTCTCCTTACAATAATGCGTCAATGCAAAATCATCGTCATGTTCTGGCGCCAGAGTAATATAGCGAATCAGTCCTTTCGCCGCCTCCTGATACTGCTTAAACTGCTCTACGCTGGCTTTTGCGACGGCCTCCGGCGGCTGTGCCCCCTTAAACTCCATATCCAGATACGGCCCCTCAAAATGGATTCCCAAAATCTCGGCGCCCTCATATCCTTCTTCATATACCTTTGCGACATTCGCAACAGCCGCAGACAGCACATCCGGCATCTGTGTCACAGTCGTCGGAAGAATTCCTGTCACACCTTCCTCCGGAATCCGCTTCATCCAGTTGCGCAGGCCCTCTGGCTCTGCATCATTGGTGTCAAATCCATATGCGCCATGTGTATGAATATCAAGAAATCCTGGCACAATCCGCGCTTCACCGTACTCTTCATCTGCCGGTTTGCTTCCATATGGAAGCACTGCTTTGATTTTCTTACCCTCTATTTCCAGCTGCGCCGGAATAAACTGTCCTGCAATCCACACTCTTCTGCTCTGTACAATCATATGCTATCCTCCTTCTCCAAGACAACTTTTACTGGTTTTTTATCCTGCCTATTTGTCTTTAGTATAGCGTACTCACCTTCTTTTTACAACAACGCTTCCAGATTTTTTCATTGTCTAACGCTTTATTTCACAATTCTCACAAAGCGCTTCTTTCCGATTTTCAGCACATCCTGACATACTAGGACAGCCTTTTCATCACCCTCTCCCAGTCTCTCTCCATTCAGCTGGACGCCGCCTTGCTTCAACAGACGCCAAAACTCTTTTTTGCTCTGCACCAGCCCATGTTCCACCAGAAGTCCTGCAATGTCATACAATGTATCATTCTCCCAGTCCACCAGAATTTCCGGCACCTCATCTGGTATTTCTTTTCTCGCAAACACACTATCAAAGTACTCTTTTGCTTTTACAGTCTGCTCCTCTGCCGCCTTCATGCCGCTTTTCTCTTCCATTTTCATTTCCATTTCTTTTTCCTCCCAGTCTGTTTTTTCTTGTTTTTTTGCGTTGCGACCCTCACAGAGCATTTTGGATTTCCCAGAGAAGCTTGGAGAACTTTCTTATGAAACCAAAAAACGTCCCGCCCTTCTGGCTCTTTGCCAAAAGGACGAGACGTATACATATCCCGTGTTACCACCTTTTTTTGTTGACAGTTCACACTGTCCACCTTATCAAGTACGTCCAGACCTCAATCTGAAGATACTCTAGCACGATAACGGATGCAGGAAACCGTTGCAGCCTACTGGATACTTCTCCTCAAACCACACAGGAACTATCGTTTGGTGCAAAGCTCAAAGATGTATTCGCACTTCCTATCCACGCGCCTCTCATCAGCCGGCTGCTTTCTGTCTGTATTCGGAAATGTTACTGGTTCTTATCAACGCTTTTTTTCTGTTTATGATTATTTCCACCCACGCATCTAAAGCCGCGCAGATTCTTTCAACTTCGTTGAAATTAGTCGTATCATACACCGAAAATCACACCTTGTCAAGAGAATCTGCTGCTTTTTCAGGTTTCCCACTCAATCCGAACTTTAAACAGATCTGCTTCCACTTCCACATTCATCGTTCCGTTCTGCACTTCCACAAAATTCTTTGCAATCGCAAGTCCTAAACCAGACCCTTCTGTATTTCTGGACTCATCCCCTCTCACAAAGCGCTCTGTCAGCTCTTCCGGATTCACATGGATTTCCGTAGAGGAGATATTTTTCATGGAAATCCACACTCTTTTTTTCTGTTTCACCGGATGCAGGAATGTTTTGAAATTCTCGGCAGTCTGTGTATCCACAGCATCCCGCTCCAGCTCAATTCCGTCTTCTGAAGTCATCTGATTTTCATTCTCAGCTTCCTGCTTCTCAGAATCCATATTTTCCATACATTCCATGCCTTCTGCACCTTTCATGTGCTCTGTGTCATTCTTCGCAGCATTTCCTTTCTTTTTCTCCTTTAGTTTCTTTTTGCCTGCTGCCTTCTCCAAATTCACAGCTGCACTCTGAATATCCTCTTCCTTCTCCTCTGAAAGAATCTCTTCTCCCACCTCAATATAAGCGCGGGTTCCTGGCATCGCATACTTTGCAATGTTAATCAACAGATTTTCAAAAATCCGGTATGTCTTATCGCTGTCTAACATCACAGTCACTTTCTCATCCGGAAAATCCCATCGAAAAATCACGCCGGACTGCTTTAGCCTGTCTGCCAGTTCCAACCGCACCTGTTTTAGCAGACTCACAATATCCACTTCTACCAAGTTCAACTTTACTGTCCGGCTCGCCGCTTTGCTGACTTCAAATAAATCCTCAATCAAGGTTTTTAAGCGCATGGATTTCTTATCCAGAATCTCAATATAGGAATTTCGCTCTTCCTCTGTGATATTTTCCTGTTTCAGAAGATTTACATATGTGACAATCGCAGTCAGAGGTGTCTTCAAATCATGGGACACGTTTGTAATCAGTTCTGTTTTCATACGCTGGCTGCGTGTCTCTTCCTCCACTGCCGTCCGAAATCCCTTCTGTACTTTCTGCAGTTCATCCTTCAAAGACTCAAAAATACCCAAATCATCCGGAATCTTTGTGTCCAGTTTTCCATCTGCCATCTGTTTTACTGCTTTCAGCAAAATCTCATATTTCTCCTGTACTTTCTTCCAGTATTTCATCAGAAGGAAAAACAGCACAATGGAATAGATTATCAGGAACAGAATTCCAAACATCCAGAAACAGGAGATGACTGCCAAAACAACAAAATTTACCAGAACTACCTTTACTATTGTTTTTGTGGACTGTTTTTCCAAATCCACTTCACGGAACGCATGGTATACGTTAAGCCATTTCTTGAAAAACCAGCAAAGAATTCTGCCAGTTATCGTTCTCTCTTTCAGGTACCGTTTCAGACCCATGCCAAAAATTGCACGAAAGCAATGAACACCCCAATATCCAAGCGCAAAGACAATCACCCAGTACAGCATACACATAGCCATCGCCGCCCAATATGCAGTTTCCGGCGGCCATGCTGTCACTTCTGCAATCAGTTCAGGGAGCTGTCCGTTTGCAATATAAAAGAACAATGCCGCTCCGTAGATATACCCTATTGACGCCGTCATTCCCAGTTCCAACACTACAAGCTCAAACGGCAAGCGGCTGATTTTCCCTCTTCCCAACTGAAAGGATGAAATGCACGGAAGCAGAATAGCCGCAAGAGTGACATACGCTGCCAGCGCCAGCAATACCAGAAGATACACTCCATTCTCTTCGTAATGCCATCCTCGGTAATATATCGTATTGTCATGATTAAAAATCTGGCTTACCGGAATCGTAAACTCAAACGTCCGGTTCTTTGGCCCTGAAAACTGTACCTCAGTATCAGTCCCTTCATTGGAAAAATATTCCTGCAAAACATCTTTGTAATAATATTCTGTCAAATTTTTCTCAAATACTCTGACAGTTTCTGATTTATTGACATCTTTCCACTCTTCCTGAGACGTATCCAGATACACCCCATCCAGAACTCCCTGTTCTCCATAGTGCATCTGAACACATATCCACTCACCAGCAGTATCACCCACAGCCGCTTCCCCGCCGCTTCTCAAAACCTGATTCTGCTCATCCAGCACCTTGTACTGCATGTTATTCTGCCATTCCCGCAAGTTGGTCTGCCACATTCTTCCCGCATTATCCACACTGCGGCGCATCTCCTGGAGAAGATTCATTCTTTCTGCCTCCGCTGCTCTGCTCTCCTCCTCCCGCTCGAGTTTTATCTGTATCAGATATTCCTGCTCTTCCAGGTTTTCCTGATTCTCCAGAATATTTTCCGCTTCGCTTCCTGCACTCTGGTTCTGGCCTGAAAGCAAATCCGCGCTGTCTGTACCTTCTGGTATGATTCCTTCTGAGGGCACGCCTTCTGCGTGCGTTTCTCCTAAAGTCGGTTCCTTTGGCACTGCTTCCTCAGACTGCATATCTCCCAGTGCATAAGAACTGGTTTTTTCCAGAAGTCCAGGCGCCAGAACTTGAGCGGGTGTCAATACCTTTCCCGCCTCTTCTTCCTGCTCCTGCATCCACAGAGCATAGGGCCAGTGCAGCATCTGTGCGCAGATATTTTCCACTTCATCATCCTCGTACACATTCTGGGAATTTCCCGCCATCCTGTCTGCTTCTTTCCTAATCATCGGAAATGCACTCGTCATCAGAGCTGCCGCGCTCACTACAATGCAAAAGATAAGCAAAATTCCTACTTTATGTCTGTTTTTCAATTTTGTATCCAACTCCCCACACCACCTTTAAATATTTTGGATTTCTGGGATTCACCTCAATCTTTTCACGGATATTGCGCACATGAACCATCACGGTGTCCGTGTTGATTGCCCGCTCATTCCAGACTCTTTCATAAATTTCTTCGGCGGAGAACACTCTGCCTGGGTTTTTTATCAACAATAATAAAATCTTAAACTCCATCGGTGTAACTTTCACAGATACGCCGTCCACCAGAACTTCCACCGTATCCTCGTTGACTTCCAGACCGCCGATGCGGTATATTCTCACATTTTTCTCCTCCTGGCGGCTGTTCAGACGTTCCAGAAAACGCCTGTAACGCCGTAGCTGAGAATTCACCCGCGCCAACAGTTCCATGGGGGTAAATGGTTTCGTGATATAATCATCCGCTCCCATATTCAGGCCCATAATCTTATCCACTTCCTCCGATTTGGCGGAGAGAAAAATAACCGGAAAATCAAATTTTTCCCGCAGGCGAATCACCATCGTGATTCCATCCATCCGCGGCATCATGATATCCACAATCGCCAGATGAATTTCTTCCCTCTCTAAAACCGCAAGCCCCTCTATTCCATCTGCAGCCTGAAACACATGGTATCCCTGTCCTCTTAAAAAAATTTCCACTCCTTCTCTAATCTCTTTGTCATCTTCCACCAGCAATATATGATTTACTTCCATCGCCATTTTCTATTAGCTCCTTTATGTACATGCTATACTGTGCTCTCTTCCGCTCGTACCTTAACGCTCCAGCACACCTTGATTTCTTTCAGCAGGCCAGCATTTCTGCCTGAGTTTCTTTCTGAACAGTATATCATGCACCCAAGGATTTGTTAAACGTATTCCATATTTTAAGTCCTCCAAATCGAATCTGTCCGGCCTTCACGTTTTCTGCTTTTACGTTTTCTGCTTTTATGTTTTCTATCTTCCGCTTTTCTGCTTTTCTCAAACTTTTCACTTTGCTTCTTTTTCTCCACTCCTCATGGCACAAAGACAGAAAATAGGCTGTCAGCGCAATCCCTGCAAATGCTATATAAAGGCACAAAATTCCTTCAATCATGTAAGAAACATCCATCCACTCTCCCCTCCTTCATCTCATTGTCACTTTGTAGCTTTATCATAACGCCGGAATCTAAAAAGGACTTACAAAAAAAACGAAAGAATTTCTAAAGAAATGAAAAAAAGCTTCCAGAAGAACTAACCAAAAAGTTCTAAAAACATTCAGAAATGTCTAAAAGAACATCCAGAAAAAATCAGGACATAAGTATGCAGTCTTTCCACATGCACATGTTCTCTTATGTCCTGATTTTTATCCATTGTCGTGTATTCGTTTTTTCTCTGTTATCGCTTATCTGTTTTTTCTCTGTTATCCTTTATTGATTTCCTGTCTGCTGCCATGGATTCGCTTTTTCTCTGTTATCTCCTGTTCGCCTTTTCCACCTGGATGGTCTTTCCCTTAATCTTACAATGCTTCATCGCCAGAAGCACTGCATCTGAGTACTCTCTCGGCACTTCCACAAATGTATATTTATCATACATATCTATGCTTCCGACCATACGTCCTGGCATACCAGTCTCTCCAGTGATTGCCCCCAGAATATCCCCTGGACGTACTTTCTGGTCTTTTCCGATATTGATGAAAAGACGCGCCATACCGGAATCTCCCCCTTTGAAACGTCTGGAAGAGCGGCCGTCAAACTCTTCGTCATCCCGCCTTCCTCCGTTTCTTCTGCCATTTCGTCCCCGCTGATTTCTGTCGAAGCGGTCCAGATCGTCCAGATCTCTCGCCATCTCCATGGCCTCGCTGATTTCCTCGCTTCCATCTCCCATCGCCATCTTCAAAAGAGCCGCCGCCAAATCCAGCGAAGTATATTCCTCCTCCAGCAGCTTTCTCTCAATGATAGAGACAATCCTAGTCAAATCGCTGTCCTCATCTGCAATCAGTTCTCCGGCCTCAGCTAAAAATTTCTCCGCCTTGATCTCTGTCACATCATCCAGGGACGGGATTGCCTGTGGAATCATCTTCGTCTTACAGTATCTCTGAATATCACGCAGCTTATATACCTCACGTCCCACCACCAGACTGAAGGCTTTTCCTTCTTTTCCGGCACGGCCAGTACGCCCGATTCTGTGTACATAGTACTCATCATCCTGCGGAATATCATAATTAAATACCGCTTCCACATCATCCACATCTATTCCGCGCGCCGCAATATCCGTCGCTACCAGGATTTCAATATTTCCTTTCCGAAAGCTCGCCATCACACGGTCACGCTGTTCCTGCTTCAAATCTCCGTGAATACCATCTGCATAATATCCGCGTCCCTGCAGCTCGCCTACCAGCTCATCCACCTGCTTTTTGGTGTTGCAGAACACAACGGACAGTTTCGGGTCATACATATCCAGAAGGCGGCACATGACTTCCAGTTTATTTTTCGGTTTTACTTCATAATAGTACTGTGTCACTTTCGGCACAGTCAGCTCACGTTTCACGACCCGCACAGTCACGGGACTCTTCTGGAAACGCTTCGCAATCTCGGCAATCTCTGGCGGCATCGTCGCGGAAAACATCACCGTCTGGCGTTCCTGCGGAAGCTGGCTCAAAATGGTCTCCATATCCTCCAGAAATCCCATATTCAACATTTCGTCCGCTTCATCCAGAATCACGGTGTGCACATCCTGAAACTTTACGGTTTTTCTTCTCATATGGTCCATCACACGTCCAGGAGTTCCCACAATAATCTGTGTTCCATCTTTCAGGGCACGAATCTGTTTCACAATATCCGCACCGCCATAAACTGGCAGCACCTTAATTCCATGCATATATTTTGCCAGACGGCGGAGTTCCTCTGACACTTGAATCGCCAATTCTCTCGTCGGGCAGAGTGCCACTGCCTGCAGCTTCTTTAAATCCGGATCAATTTTTTGAAGAAGCGGAATTCCAAACGCCGCTGTCTTTCCTGTTCCTGTCTGAGCCTGTCCAATCATATCCAGCCCTTCCATCTCTACCGGAATCGACTGTGCCTGAATCGGGGAGGCCGCCTCGAATCCCATATCTGTAATTGCACGCAAAATCCGCTCATCTATCTGCAGTTCTTCAAACTTTACTGTCTCCATTTTTATTCCTCTCGTTCTCTCTCAATATTCTGGTTTCAATCGGCTTTTTCTCATTTTTTATTGCCTTCATGCTATGGTGGTGTCGCCGTCAGGCGACATATCCGTTAAAAAGGAAAAAGAGAAAAATCGACTTACTATATCAGAAACTGGGATAAATGTCAATCAAAAATTCTGCAATCTTGTTCTTTTCCTGCATATTCTATAAATTAACAGCAAGATGCATAACGGCTTAACCGCTCGTTCGATATATCAATCCTACGTATAAGATACCAGATTTATATCGCAGCAGAAGCTTAAGCAACAAGATGAGTAATTCCTTACTGGCTGTAAGGGTTATTAACCATAAATATATTGCAGTAAAAAAGGAGAAAACTGTATGAACCCATATAAGAACCCCGACTGGAACTTAAACCCCACTATTTCGGCATACCTGAGAAGTTTTTTCTGTATTCTGGATGAAATGGTCTGCCGCATGACGCAGGCAGAACTGTCAGACAGCATTTCCTACAATTTCATCGTACAGATGATTCCCCATCACCGTGCCGCAATCGAAATGTCCCAAAATATCTTAAAATACACAGCCGATATGCGTCTTCGCGGCATTGCATCACAAATCATTTCGGAGCAGACACAGAGTATCCAAAACATGCTGCAGATTGTCTGCTGCTGCAAAAACTGCCAGAATTCCTCTCAGGATATATGCACATACCAGGCCAGAGTCAATCAGATTCTTCCTGTCATGTTCTCTGGCATGAGGAATGCCTGCTCCACCAACTGTATCAATGCAAATTTCATACGCGAAATGATCCCACACCATGAAGGTGCTGTGCAGATGTCTGAAAACGCACTGAACTACCCAATCTGCCAGGAACTGCGCCCCATCCTGCAGGCAATCATTGTGTCACAGAAACGGGGAATCGCACAGATGCAGCAGCTCCTGCAATGTATGAATTGCAACGCCTGACCACTCTTTTCACACGTGGTACTCTGCCCTGGTATATATAGAAATGGCACCAAATATAAAAAAGATTGATAAAAATGTTCACAAAGAGCATAGAAAAGGCAGCCATAAGAACTCTTATCGCTGCCTTAAAAACGAAACAGGTATGTCCGTTTACTATGAAAGTCAGATAGATTGTAGCCAGAACCTTACACTTTAAACCGGTATCCCACGCCCCAGATCGTCTCAATATACTGTGGCTTTGCTGTATTCATCTCAATCTTTTCACGAATCTTCTTGATATGCACAGTCACAGTCGCGATATCGCCGATGGAATCCATATCCCAGATTTTCTTAAATAATTCTTCTTTGGTAAACACATGGTTTGGATTCTGTGCAAGGAATGTCAGAAGGTCAAACTCTTTTGTCGTAAAATTCTTTTCCTCGCCGTTGATCCACACGCGCCTTGCCGTCTTGTCAATCTTTAAGCCGCGGATTTCAATCATCTCATTGGCTGGAATATTACTTCCCACCAGACGCTCGTAGCGTGCCATATGCGCCTTCACACGTGCCACCAGCTCACTCGGGCTGAACGGCTTTGTCATATAGTCGTCCGCACCGAGCCCCAGGCCGCGGATTTTATCAATATCATCCTTCTTTGCGGACACCATAATAATGGGGACATTCTTTACTTCACGCACCTTGCGGCAAATCTCAAATCCGTCCAGTCCTGGAAGCATCAAATCCAAAATCATCAGGTCAAACTCTTCATTCAGGATTTTCTCCAATCCTTTCGCCCCATCATTCTCGATTTCTACCTCAAATCCGGAAATCTCCAGATAATCTCTCTCCAACTCTGCAATCGCTTCTTCGTCTTCTACTATCAATATTCTGCTCATTCGTGCACCACCTCCTGGTATTTTCTAAGGACAAAGTGAATTTCTGTCCCGATTCCTTCCTTGCTGGTCGCCCAGATTCTTCCACCATGGTCCTCAATAATCTTTTTCACAATGGAAAGCCCGATACCGCTGCCGCCCTTGGAAGAATTTCTGGAAGAATCTGTCCGGTAAAATCTATCAAAAATGTACGGCAGATCTTTCACCGGAATTCCTTTTCCGTTATCCTCAATCCCTACATGAATAAAATCTCCGTCGTCCAGAATTCGGATATTGATAATCCCCTTCTTCTTATCCAGATATTTTACGGAGTTTCCAATGATATTGTTGATGACTTTTCTGAGCTGTTCCGGATCTGCAATAATCAGAACATTTTCATCCACATAATTGAAATACCCCAGCTCGATTCCTTTTGACTCCATATCCAGACCGACATCTTCCACACAGTCCCCAAAATACTGTGCTACATTCAATTTTGTATAGTTGTAGGGAATTCGGTTTGTGTCAATCTTAGAATAAAAGGTCAGCTCATCAATCAGATGGTCCATATCATTGGCTTTATTATAAATCACACGAATATAGCGGTCCAGCTTTTCCGGCGAGGACGCCACACCATCCATAATACCTTCCACATAGCCCTTAATCGCCGTAATGGGCGTTTTCAAATCATGGGAAATATTGCTAATTAATTCCTTATTTTCTCTGTCAAACTGTGCTTTTTCTTCCGTAGACTCCTTCAGACGGATGCGCATCTCCTCAAAATCCTGGCAGAGCTGTCCAATCTCATCATCATTATTCTCTTCCAAATCCAGAGAAAAATCCAGATTTCCGTCACGAATATTTTTTGTCGCCTCTTTCAGCTTTCCGAGAGGACGCCAAATAGACTGGTACACCCACATTGTCATCAGCGCACCTGTCAGACATAAAATCAAAATCGCTGCGAAAAACATTTCACTCAGCATGGATTTGACTTCCGGCAGCAGGTCATCCACCTCCGTGACAATAAACAGGCTCCCCTCCGTCTCATCTGAAAACAGAAAATCCATCTGTTTCACCAGGTGCTGTGTGTCACCGCCCAGATAAATACCGTTTTCCAGATTGTCCGTAACGCCCTTGTACTCCGGAAGATGCTCATAGATCTTATCTCCGGTTGCTCCGCCGCAGTAAAGAATCTGTTCCTGCTTTCTCAAAATCATATACGAGTATCTTGTCTGAAGTTGACTGTTTATTTCATTCTGAAATTCCGTCTCCAGAAATTTATCGGGATTTTTTGTCAGTTCCCTGCGTATCTGGCGCTGGACATTCTGTGTCATCTGATTCCAGAGCTGAACGGAATTCACATTCAAAAGTTCTACCTGCCCACCCATATCATATATTTTTTCCATCGCGCGCGTCTGATAACTGGAGAGTCCCCAAAAACATAAGATAGCAAGAAGAGTAGGAAAAAGTGTAATTGTGAGGAAAGATATTGCCAGACGAGTTTTTAGTTTCATCGGATTCATGCCTTTCTGAATGTTTACTGCTCATTACTTCTGTGGACATTATAGTATGTTCCTCGGACATGCTATGCTCCGCAGGATTTATGGTATAATGTCTACCGACATTATACCATAAATCCTGATATGCATTTATAAAACTATTCTAAAATTTCATGAAAAAACTCAGATACTTCTGATAAAACCGGCTTTTTAGAATACTAAAAGGATGATTCTGCCGCATGTAAGCTATCCGCTTTCCAGTCTGCAAAACCATCCTTTTCTTGCTCTGTTATTCTATCTTTTTCGCTCTCCTAATGCTGCGGATTCTATTCCTTTACAGGTTCATCCTGCCGCTCCTTACAGATAGGCTTTCAGCACATCCACCTTATCCAGACGCTCCCACGGCAGATTCAGGTCGTCTCTGCCAAAATGTCCGTAGGCAGCTGTCTGCTTGTAAATCGGGCGGCGCAGATTGAGCATCTTGATAATGCCTGCTGGACGCAGGTCAAAGTTATCGCGGATAATCTCAATCAGCTTCTCATTTGTGAGTTTTCCTGTTCCAAAAGTATCCACCATAATGGAAGTCGGGCGTGCCACACCGATTGCGTAGGAAAGCTGAATCTCACACTTGTCAGCAAGTCCAGCTGCCACGATATTCTTTGCCACATAGCGCGCTGCATACGCTGCAGAACGGTCCACTTTTGTGCAGTCCTTTCCGGAGAATGCGCCGCCGCCGTGACGCGCGTAGCCGCCGTAAGTGTCAACAATGATTTTTCTTCCAGTCAGACCGCTGTCTCCGTGAGGTCCGCCGATTACGAAACGTCCAGTCGGGTTGATAAAGAATTTTGTATTTTCATCGACCATCTCCGCCGGAAGAACCGCATCAAACACATCTTTTCTGATATCCGCATGAATCTGCTCTTGGGTCACTGCCTCATCATGCTGCGTGGACAGAACAACCGCGTCCAGACGAACCGGCTTTCCATTCTCATCATATTCCACTGTCACCTGTGTCTTTCCATCCGGACGCAGATACGGCAGTGTGCCGTTCTTGCGCACCTCTGTCAGGCGGCGTGCCAGCTTATGTGCCAGCGCAATCGGATACGGCATATATTCTTCTGTCTCGTTGCTCGCAAAACCGAACATCATGCCCTGGTCGCCAGCACCGATTGCCTCAATCTCATCCTCAGACATCATGTGCTCTTTTGCTTCCAGCGCCTTGTCCACGCCCATCGCAATATCTGTGGACTGCTCGTCCAGCGCCACAATCACACCGCATGTATCACAGTCAAATCCGTACTTTGCACGGTCATATCCAATCTCACGCACGGTCTCACGCACAACTTTTTGAATATCCACATATCCCTTTGTGGTAATTTCTCCCATAACCAGAACGAGTCCTGTTGTCACCGCTGTCTCGCAGGCGACACGGCTCATCGGGTCCTGCTCCATCAGAGCATCCAGAATCGCGTCTGAAATCTGGTCGCACATTTTATCAGGATGTCCCTCAGTTACGGATTCGGATGTAAATAATACTCTCTCCATGATTTCCTCCATTCTTTGTCTGCTGTTTATCGTCTATCCCGCCAAAACAGGCTTACAATACGCATAGAAAAAGTCCGCAGCAATGTGCGGACTTGACTCTTTTCCTGTTATCAAATCCTCTTATTGCTCGATTTCTCGCTCAGGTTGGCACCTTCCGCCTCAGTATCCATCAATCACTCGATATCCGGACGGGGTTGCCGTGACTTCACAGATCCTATGTATCTCCATCACTCTGAATAAGGGATAGTACGAAATATATATTTTTATGTTTTCTGACTGACAGACTTTCTGCCTTTTCTCTGCTCTCTGCAGTTTTATGCAGACAGAAAGTTACAGCACACATGCATTGTAAGGGATTCTATGCATACTGTCAAGTAGCATTTTATAAATTTTATATAAATTTCAAATGTATTCCGATTTGTGCGCTGTTATCCAATGCGCAGCTTGAATTTGGCAGCTTCCTTCTCCGATTCCACGCGCTCCATCACAGCGCCCAGTCCATGCATTTTTGTCTCAAAATCCTCATAGCCCCGCTGAATATACTCGATATCGTCAATCACGGTATATCCATCGGCAGCCAGACCCGCAATCACAAGTGCTGCACCCGCACGCAGGTCCGGTGCTTTGACTCTGGCACCTGTCAGTTTCTTCACGCCGTCAATAATCGCCACACTGCCCTCTACCTGAATTTTGCTGCCCATGCGTGCCAACTCATCCACATATTTAAATCGATTCTCAAAAATACTCTCTGTCACCATGCTCGTTCCGGAAGCCAGCGCCAGCGTCACCACAATCTGCGGCTGCATATCGGTCGGAAATCCTGGATACGGAAGCGTCTTGATGTTCGTATGCCTTTGCATCGGCTTTCCCACGACACGCACCGCATCGTCAAACTCCACCACTTCACATCCCATCTCGGTCAGCTTTGCTGTAATCGCCTCCAAATGCTTTGGAATCACGTTTTTCACCATAACATCGCCGCGGGTAATCGCCGCCGCGCACATAAAGGTTCCCGCCTCAATCTGGTCTGGAATGATGGAATACTGCGTTCCATGCAGTTTTGTCACGCCCTTGATGCGGATAATATCGGTTCCGGCGCCCTTGATATTCGCGCCCATACTGTTCAAAAAGTTCGCCACATCCACAATGTGCGGCTCTTTCGCGGCATTCTCGATAATTGTCTGTCCCTCCGCCATCGTCGCCGCCATCATAATATTGATCGTCGCGCCGACAGACACCAGGTCTAGGTAAATATGACTCGCCACCAGGTCAATCGCGTGGACAATCACAGCGCCATTTTCAATGCGCACATCTGCACCGAGCGCACTGAATCCCTTTAGATGCTGGTCAATCGGACGGCTGCCGATATTGCATCCGCCTGGAAGCGGCACCTGCGCGCTCTTATACTTTCCGAGAAGAGACCCCAGGAAATAGTAAGATGCGCGGATTTTTCTGATATACTCATCATCCACACTGATATCATGAATCGTGGAGCCGTTGATTTTTGCAGTATGTCTGTCAATCCGCTCTACTTTTGCACCGATTTCCTCTATCGCCTCCAACAGGACATTGATATCGCTGACATCGGGAAGATTTTCAATAATCACATCTTCATCCGTCATAATAGATGCTGCCAAAATCCCCAGCGCCGCATTCTTCGCACCACTGATTACTACTTCGCCAACTAATGGGTTACCGCCTTTTATCATATACTGTTCCATATTTACCTCCAATGCTGCCTTCCCGCGAATTTCCCTGTACTGGACGCCCGAACATAAAGAAAAAATTCAAATCAAAATCAAATACTCCGAAGTACTACCAAATACTCAATCTGCTTCTAAACACTCACTTATAGGACAACACTACTCGTTTGAGCACTCTGCCAAGTATTTTTCATGTGCTGCACCGCATGCCCCACCACAGGGGACTGGCCTGCGTCAGCCAAAAATCCGTACTGTCTCATTCGCTTTCTAGCATATCTCTGCGTTCTTCAAGCCACATTTCTATTTTCAAGTTTCAAACAATCGATTCAAACACTATCTCCAAACAAACCTTTTTCATTTCCAAATCATTTTCCAGTCACAACATCACCTATGAATTGCCGCAGGCCAAAACCTGTCGGTCTGCCCGCAGGCAGCTGGTGAATTCTTTGGCATTCCTTCTTTCGAGCCATGAAAGCATCCTGCCATCTTTTTAACATTTTCATGCCGATTTTTTCAAGTTTTACAAAAATGTTAAATTTCAAGGTTCTGTTATGATTATACCACAGTTCATCCATTTGTAAAGAATGGGCAGACATAATTATTTCCAAGACGCGAAAAATACGTCTGTGCATCCTCCATAGACATGCGGTTTATACTGCCTGTCTGAGGGGAATACAGCTGCACAGAAGAACTGTCATAGGCAAAAAGCAGAGAATACGTTTCGTCATCCTCCACCACCGCCACCGGATATCCGCGGTCTACATAAAACAACACCTGCTCCAAACTGCAATCTCTGCCATCCAGAAGCAGACTGTCTCCATAGATGCCGCTTCCGCCAAATTCCTCCATCCCATGTGTATAGGACGCAAAAACCGCCTGTGGGTCCCGAATGGTTTTTGAGGCACTTCTGTTTCCTCTCATCCAGAGAACATTCTGCTTCTGGTCTGTCACCACTCCCATATGCTCATACGCAGCCTGCACCGCATCCGAAAATCTGGTATATTTTCCAAGCAATTTTCCGCCCGCATATGCTCGAAATGCCATGTCACTTATTTTGTTGTTTGCACGAAGCTCCAGGTCATTTTCCATCTCCTTCTCCACGCGCTTGGGCGCCTTGTAGCTCAGGCTCTTTTCCTGTGCTATCTCAGACGGCAGAGACACAAAATACACACGCCCCTTTGTGTTGGAGGCATACCAACCGACTCCGTCCATCGTCTCCTCCTCCAGCTCCTCATTGCTTATCAGGGTATCCTCATGCTGCTTCACATAGTGGCCGCTCTCGTCTTTTAAAGAGCACATCATATGAATCCGGCTGCCGTCTATCACAACATCCGTCAAATATATATTTGTCTTTTCATAATGTGCCGCGATTGTTGTATCTTCCTCTGCGACTTCCAGAGCATACATTGGAACTTCAAAAAGCTGCCCACAGATATAGGTCAAATCTTCCTCTCTCGCCAAGCCATACACCACATCATTTCCCACAAACCCCAGTGTCCGCAGCAGGCTCTTGTCTTCTTTTATAATCTCCCGCTTTTCTCCCGTCTCCAAATTCATCAGGTGAATCACATCGGACTGCAGGATATCCGTGTTTCCCTGCCATGCGAGCATGGTTTTGTCCTCGCTGACGCAAAAACTGTCATCTGTCAGCGCATCGGCAATCACTACATACTCGCCGCTGATTAAATCTATCGCATAAATACCATGGTCATGGTACAGATACAGCACATCCTTGCTGCTCAGGTAAGATAACCGCTCCACGTCCTGCCACAGATTTTCATAGGACTGCGCAGAATTTGTAAAAAATCGCTCTCTCAAAATCTGTGTTTCATTGTCATACTGATAATAGGTCACACCACACTGTCCCTCATGTTCCCCGCGGTTCATATAGCCATACACCAGAAAATCGACATTTCCCTCGTCAGAAGTCTTTAGAATCTTGATTCGATGCTCCTGCGTATTCGCCATGAAATCTGCTGCATTGCCGTCCTGAAAGGAAAAAATCTTAAACGCACGGTTCTTTTCCCCGTCATAGGACCACAAATCGCGGTTTACCAGAAATGCAGTGTATTTTTGGGATGCGCTGGACAAAACCTGCAGATTCTGCCCATCTGAAATACCAAGTACAATGCGTTTTCCAGAAAATAGATTTTCTTCCCCCGAAAACACCTGATTCATAGAGCGGTTGTAATCCATCATATAAATTCTCTGCGCACTCCAACGCATCGTAAAATCCTCGGACACCTCAAAAACTTCGGATTCGCCTTCCTCTGTATCACTCTCCACCAGATAGTGCAGGCGCACAGTTGACAGATTTCCGTTCAATTCTGCTAATACCGCATACACCGGACTCGTTCTTGTCACATTCAAATTCCCCCATGTGAGCTGTGCGAAACTAGAGTGAATTGTCACATTTCCCAAAGACGTGCTGTTCGCTGTTTTATCTGTCTCCAGATACATCGCCAGTCCCGCCGCCTGCTGGGAGTCAAATGTTCTCTCTGAAAAGTCAAATGCCAAATCCAGCATTTCCTGCACCATGGAAGCATCGGTCAACACAATACGAGTATTATAATAAATCTTTGTCTCCTCATTCGTATGTAAAATCACAGACAGCATATATTCTCTGTCCTTTGTCAGAAGATTCTGAATCGGAAGAGTTGCCGTAATTCTGCCATCCTCCTCCTTATTCCACTCGGAAACTTCTGTTCTTTCTATCAGGCGCTCGCCGTCCAGACTGCGGATTTCGTAGGAAATCCCCTGTACTTTCATCTTGTTTTCTTCCACATTAATCTTTAATTTCCGGTCTTCCGGCAGCACAGTCAGCGTTTCCCGCATGGTAGAAATATCAATCTGATTTTTATAGCCGTGCAGATAATTCATTTCTCTTCCCAACATATCAACGGAAAGTACTGGAAACTCCGCCTCTTCCAGCGAAGTATAAAGAGCCTTTGGAGTCTCCGCTTTTTGAAACCACAGGAAATACCCTGCGATTGCAAGAAGAAAGATTCCTGTCAGAATCGCTGCACGTTTCAAAATCACTTTCATATATTTCCTCCCATCTATCCTTCACCGGTTCTATTTTTCGTCCGGTCACTGCATTTTCCCTATTTTATCTGGTTCCCGCTAAAAGTACAAGTGCTTCCTGCAAAAAAAAGAGCTGCAGCCAGCAAAAATCTGTTTTTTGCCGCACTCCAGCTCTATTATACTTGGTATTTCTTTGATTTTTTCTTACATTTTCTTAGTTTTTTATTACCATTTTTCTTATCTTTTTTCTTAACTGTACAGGTTTTCCTTGTAAACTCCCTGTGCAATCAAATTGCGGATAGAAGCCACAACCGCTTCCTTATCCTCCTTGTAGGTCACACCGAACCATTTATCTCTGGTCTCCAGCACAGCCACTTTGGCTCTGCCTTCTTTTACCAGCTTATCAATAATCTTCGGCAGAAGATACTCGGACTTGATGTCTCCCTCTTTCAGGCCATCCAGAAATTCTGGGAATCCTACCTCGAGTTCCTTGATAAAACCTGCCGGAAGTCCCCACATATTCATGGAAACATGCTGGTCAGCACTGACTTTCACCGGATTTCCCGCTTCATCTGCCGCGGTAACACCGTTTTCTGTCATCTGAATCTCATAGGTCTCTGTCACATCTTTCAGTGTTCCGTCCGGATTCAGCTCGCAGACCCCACGGGTCACGCCGCCGTTCTCGCTCAGCGTGTTGGAGAGGATAAAGCCGCCCATGCACATGTCGTACACATCGCCGTCCTCTTTCATCTCTGTCACCATGTAGTCATGAATCTTCTTAAATCCTTCTTTTCCATAGTAATCATCCGCATTGATAACCAAAAACGGCTCATTTACCAGCCCCTTTACGCTCAGAACAGCCTGGCCGGTTCCCCACGGTTTCTTTCTTCCTTCCGGAACGGTATAGCCCTCCGGAAGATTTCCGATTTCCTGGTATGCATACTCTACATGAGCAATTTTCTCGATTCTCTGTCCGATGACTTCCTTAAAATCTTTCTCCAAGTCTTTGCGGATAATAAACACAATTTTGTTGAATCCGGCTTCCAGAGCATCATGAATGGAATAATCCATAATAATCTCACCGTTCGGTCCAATCGGCGCAAGCTGTTTGATACCGCCGCCAAAACGGCTTCCGATTCCTGCAGCCATAATTACTAACGTAGTATCTTTCATCACAAATCCTCTTCTTTTCCTATTCGTTTTCTCTTTTATTTTGCAACTTCCAGTCTAGTCAGCGCTCTCTTCAAAGCTACCTCCGCGCGTGCGATATCAATGCCGCCGGTCTTATCGGAAAGACGTCTCTCCGCACGGATTTTTGCCTCCTCCGCGCGCTTTTTATCAATCTCATCCGGCCACTCCACGGCCTCGGCAAGAATGGTGACTTTCTCTGGCAGAATCTCCACAAACCCAGAGTGCAGCGCTGCTTTTCTGACGCCGCTCTCCTCGTGGATTTTCAAAATGCCAGGAGCCAGAATCACTGTCATCGGGACATGATTTTTGTAAATACCCATATCGCCCTCTGTGCCGGTCATCTCAACCATGGAGACTTCCCCCTCATAGAAATTTCTGTCTGGAGTAATCACTTTCAGCTTAAACATGTCTGCCATAGTCTGCCCTCCTATTTCACGCGGGCAAGAACATCATCCATATTTCCTGCATTTAAGAACAGATTTTCCGGAATGTCATCATGCTTTCCTTCCAAAATCTCCTTAAAGCCCTGAATGGTCTCGCTTAACGGCACATAACGTCCCTCAAGACCGGTAAACTGTCCTGCTACGAAGAACGGCTGAGACAGGAATCTCTGTACCTTTCTCGCACGGGATACAACGAGTTTATCTTCCTCAGAAAGTTCGTCCATACCCAGCATGGCGATAATATCCTGCAGCTCTTTGTATCTCTGAAGAATCTCCTGCACGCCGCGCGCCACTTTGTAGTGTTCCTCACCCACTACACGTGGGTCCAGAATACGGGAAGTGGACTCCAGCGGGTCTACTGCCGGATAGATACCGAGCTCCACGATGGAACGGCTCAGAACCGTTGTCGCATCCAGATGGGCAAATGTATTTGCCGGCGCTGGGTCGGTAAGGTCATCGGCCGGCACATAGACAGCCTGAACGGATGTGATGGAACCATTCTTTGTGGAAGTGATTCGCTCCTGCAGAGCGCCCATCTCCGTCTGCAGCGTCGGCTGATATCCAACGGCAGAAGGCATACGTCCGAGAAGTGCGGACACTTCGGAACCTGCCTGTGTGAAACGGAAAATATTGTCAATAAACAGCAGCACGTCCTTTCCGCCCTTATCGCGGAAATACTCTGCCATTGTCAGTCCAGTAAGACCAACTCTCATACGCGCCCCCGGCGGCTCGTTCATCTGACCAAACACCATCGTGGTCTTATTGATAACGCCGGATTCTTTCATCTCATAGTAAAGGTCGTTTCCCTCACGGGTACGCTCACCTACGCCTGTAAATACGGAATATCCGCCATGCTCTGTCGCAATGTTTCGAATTAACTCCTGAATCAAAACTGTCTTTCCTACGCCAGCACCGCCGAACAGACCGATTTTACCACCCTTCTGGTAAGGACACAGCAAATCCACGACTTTGATTCCTGTCTCCAGAATTTCTGTCTCTGTGGACTGTTCCTCAAAGGTCGGCGCCTTCCGGTGAATTGGAAGGTATTCTGTCACTTCCGGCTTCGGCTGATTGTCGATTGCCTCGCCCAGAACGTTGAAAATACGACCCAGCGTATTCTCACCGACCGGAACGGTAATCGGCGCACCAGTCGCAATTGCATCCATTCCGCGAACCAAACCGTCCGTAGAACCCATGGCAATACAGCGGACTGTATCATCTCCAAGATGCTGGGAAACTTCCACAGTCAACGTGCTGCCATCTGCGAGCGGCACCTTGACTGCCTCATTGATTTCCGGCAGCTTTCCCTGGCTGAATTTAATATCTAAAACCGCACTGATAATCTGTGTGATTTTACCGATGTTTTGTTCTGCCATCCTTGTTCTCCTTTATTTTTTCTTCCTTGTCTTGCATATCTTTCTGTTTTTCTCATATTTTCAGAAGGAACGCAGTTTTTCAGTTTTCTGCGTTCCTGCAAAGTATCCTGAATTCACACCATGGACACCGCACCGTCAAACCCTAACCTATCGCATTGGTGCCTGCAAGCCCTAACTTATCGCATTGACGTGCAAATCCTAGCCGATCGCATTGGCGCCTGCAATAATCTCGGTCAGCTCCTGTGTAATAGAACCCTGGCGGGCACGGTTGTACTGCAAACTCAAGTCCTCAATCATCTCTTCGGCGTTGCTCGTCGCATTGTCCATCGCATTCATACGGGCGCCGTTCTCACTTGCCACAGACTCCATAAACGCCCCGTAAATCATGCTGCTGATATACTTCGGAATGATTGCGTTCAGCGCTTCTTCCTCATTCGGCTCATAATTCATTGGCGCCACCGGCGCAGCATTCTCTTTCTTTTCCTCCTGCTCTTCCAGCGTCACCGGAAGCAGTTTAATCAATTTCGGAATGTGCGTCACCGTATTTTTGAATGATGTGTATGCCAGATAAATCTCGCTGACTTCCCCTTTTTGGAAGGAATCCAAAAGCTCTGTGGTGATCTCCACGGCATCGTGATACAGCGGGGCGTTGATAACGTCGGAATAATCCTTTCGGATTTCAAAGCCTTTTCTCAAAAGCCCATCCTTTCCTTTGCGTCCCACCGCATAAATCACCGTATCCTCCGGCTTAAAATCTCCGCCCGCCACCAGACGGACAATGTTGGAATTGTAGCCGCCCGCAAGACCGCGGTTTGAGGAAATCGCAATCACCACTTTTTTGCCGGATGCGCCTGGAGTCAGATACGGATGTCGGATTCCGCCCGACTTTTCCAGCATCGCGCGGATGGTCTGGTACATCATATCAAAATAAGGTTTCGTCGTCTCTGCCTTTGTTCTGGACTTCTGCAATTTGACTGTGGACACAAGTTTCATGGCCTTGGTAATCTGTTCGGTGCTCTGGATACTCTCTTTTCTGCGCTTAATATCCCTCATTGACGCCATGACATCTCACCTGCCTTATAAAAACTGTGCCTTACACTCGGTAATCGCCTGTTTTAACTTCTCCTCTGTCTCCTCTGCCAGAACCTTTGTCTCGCGGATAGAAGACGGAATCTCAGGGTATTTTGTATCGACAAACTGGAACAGTGCCTTCTCAAACTCGAGAATCCGGTCTGTCGGAACATCCAACAGATACTTCTTTGTCGCTGCATAGATAATGATAACCTGATACTCAACCGGCATCGGCTGATACTGCGGCTGTTTTAACACTTCGCGGATTCTCTCTCCCTGCGCCAGCTGCTCTTTTGTGCTCGCATCAAGCTCGGAGCCAAACTGCGCGAAGGAAACAAGCTCACGGTACTGTGCCAGCTCCACACGAATCGGCGCTGCAATTTTCTTGATTGCCTTGATCTGAGCCGCACCACCTACACGGGATACGGAAAGACCCGCATTGATAGCCGGACGGAAACCAGAGTTGAACATCTCCGTCTCCAGATAAATCTGGCCGTCTGTGATGGAAATAACATTGGTCGGAATGTAGGCAGAAACGTCTCCTGCCTGTGTCTCAATAATCGGAAGCGCTGTCAGAGAACCTCCGCCCAGTTCATCGGACAGACGGCTCGCACGCTCCAAAAGTCTGGAATGTAGATAGAAAACGTCACCAGGATATGCCTCACGGCCAGGCGGTCTCTTCAGAAGAAGGGACAGGGTACGGTAAGCGGCTGCATGCTTACTCAGGTCATCGTAAACCACGAGAACATCCTCCCCGTTTTCCATCCACTCCTCACCGATTGCACAGCCGGAATACGGCGCGATATACTGTAACGGCGCCAGGTCGGACGCGGTGGAGACAACCACTGTGGTGTAATCCATGGCACCAAACTCCTCCAATGTCTTTACAATCGTCGCTACAGTGGATGCTTTCTGGCCGATGGCAACATAGATACAGTGTACGCCCTGGCCTTTCTGGTTGATAATCGTATCAATCGCAATCGCCGTCTTTCCTGTCTGGCGGTCGCCGATAATCAGCTCACGCTGGCCGCGCCCAATCGGAATCATGGCGTCAATCGCCTTGATACCGGTCTGAAGCGGAGTATCTACGGATTTTCTCTCAATAACGCCGTGAGCCACACGCTCAATACGGCGGTACTTGTCTGTATGAATCGGTCCTTTTCCATCAATCGGCTGTCCCAAAGCATTGACAACACGGCCAGTCATGGCATCTCCAACCGGAACCTCAACCACACGTCCTGTTGTCTTTACAGTATCGCCCTCACTGATATTTCTGGTATCGCCAAGAAGCACGGCACCTACGTTATCTTCCTCCAAGTTTAATACCATGCCGTAAATCTCACCAGGAAATTCCAGAAGTTCTCCCTGCATTGCCTTCTCAAGACCATGGATACGGGCAATTCCATCTGCCACCTGAATCACCGTACCTACATCAGACACTTCCAGTTTGGCTGCATAGCGCGCAATCTGCTCTTTGATCACCGAACTGATTTCTTCTGGTCTTAAATTCATTCAGGTTTGCACCTTCTTTCTCTTCATAATTTCCTCTGTCTCATCTTCATGCCTGCTGCACACACATTCTGCACGAGACAGACGTTTCTCTTTATTTTCTGCTCATTTTTTTGGAGATTTCACGCCAGCTGCAGTTTCATCAGCTCCCGCTTCATCTCCTCCAGTTTTGTCTGGATGCTGCTGTCCACCACGCGGTCTCCAATGCGGATCACCAGACCGCCTATCAGCTTTTCGTCCACCTGGTAGTGCATCTCCAGCTTCACAAACGCTGTCGTCTTCAGCAGTTTTTCCTCGATGCGGGCCTTCTGCCCGTCATTTAATGCCACGGCGCTCTTTACATAGACAACACCGATTTTTTTATACTGTTTTACTTCTCCGATAAAATAATCGAAAATCTGCAGAATCTCTTTCTGCCTTCCCTTATCTACAATAATGGTCAGAAACCCCATCAGCTCATCGCAGATCCGCCCGTGAAACACCTTTTCTATCACAGAAATCTTCTCTTCTTTGACAATTTTCGGATGGGTCAAAAGATGCATCAGCTCCTCATTTTCAGAGAAAACCTGTCTTAACTGCTGCACTTCGTCAAACAGCTCGTCCACCTTCTGCTTTTCCACGGCCGTCTCAAACAGGGCATCGCCATACACTTTTGCCGCTAGCTTTGCCATGTACTCTCACCTATCTCCTTCAATGTCTCCTCAACCAGAGAATCTTGAATCTGGGTATCCATGGATGCTGCCACTACCTTGCCAGCCATCAGGGAAGCCACAGAAATCATTTCCTGTTTCATATCGTCCAGTGCTTTCTTCTTCTCCAGCAGAATCTCGTGGTTCGCGCGCTCCATAATGCGTGCGGCCTCTGTCTTTGCTTCATCAATAATCTCAGCCTCGCGCTTTTTGGCTTTCTTGCGGGCTTCCTCCAGAATGGCCTCAGCCTCCTTGTCCACCTCGCGCAGCTTTGCTTCATATTCCGCCTTCAATGCCTGGGCACTTTCCTTGCTTGTCTTTGCCGTATCCAGGTCATTTGCGATCATTTCCTGACGCTTTGCCAGGAATGCCCTGACCGGATTAAATAACAGATAAGACAGGGCGAAGAACAGGATAAACACACTGATTCCTGTGATAACTGCATCATTAATCAACTGCCAGTCAAATCCTAATAACCGTTCCAAGTTCCCGCCTCCTCTTGCTCTTTTTTATCTGCCTGCTTATGAAAATGGCTTTAAGAACATCAGGATAGCGGCAACTGCAAAGCCGTAAAGACCTGTAGTCTCGGCTACGGCCTGTCCTAAAAGCATCGTAGACTGAATCTCAGAACGTGCGCCTGGATTGCGTCCTACTGCTGCTGCCGCATGTCCGGCTGCAATACCCTGTCCAACACCAGGTCCGATACCGGCGATCATCGCAAGTCCGGCACCAATCGCAGAACAACCTAAAATAAAAGCTTCACTGGAAATACCATTCATATTAAATTCCTCCTACTGTTTTTTCTTTATTGTACCTGCATCAGCAGGCATGTTCGTCTGCTGTCACTCTGGTTTATTCCAGTTTATCATTGACATAAACCATCGTCAGCATACAAAATACATACGTCTGGATGCATCCTGAGAACAAATCGCAGTATGCATGTAAAAATGCTGGAATACCGATTTTTACAAAAATAGGCATCATGCCGTACCACAGTCCCATAATCACCACGCCTGACATCAGGTTTCCAAACAGACGCAAAGACAGAGAAATCGGGTTTGCAATCTCTCCAATCAGGTTAATCGGAAACAAAATCGGGTACGGCTCAAACAGGCTCGTAAAATGCCGGAATTTTCTGTTTTTGATTCCCTGGTAGTTTACAATCGCAAAGGTAAACATGCCCAAAAGAAATGTAACGCCAAAATCGGCTGTCGGTGCACGAAGCCCTACAAGTCCGCTCAGGTTACAGAACAGGATAAAAAGGAAAATCGTTCCGATGTAATTGATAAACTTTTTTCCTTTGGGGCACATCGTGGACGCTACCATCTTTTGCAGCATTTCCACGCCATATTCCAGAATGTTCTGAAATGTGCCAGGAACCAAAGTTGCCTTTTTCATTGCACGGTTTGCGAAAACACCTAAAACCAGCAGAGCAATCGTGACAATCCAGAGTCCCAGATGTGTGGTGGTAATCCAGAGCTCATGCCCGAAAAGCTGGTAAGATACAATACCATGTATCATAAAATCCGGTTCATTTGCAATCAGTCCTCCCATACGCTCTTCCTCCTTTCCTCAAAAATGGTCTTTCGTCCGTCTTACTCATGTCTGTTTCTCAGTTTGTGAATCATGGGCTGCAGATATGCCCCTGCCTTTAATCCAAGTATTCCCACAACGACTGCTACCGTATTGAAATACGGCACCCGCATAGTCACAATAAGGACAGCTATCAACACCACCATCCGCAGCATGGCATGTATGGTTGCCTTTTTCCTTGCAGGCTCTTCTGCCTTCAAATCCAGCGTCTGGTCTGAAACAGCTGCCATATGCACAAATGCAAGAATTGCCAATATCCCCCCAAGTATCAGCCCAAGAAGAATATCGGAAGACAAACGCAGACATACAGCTGCCAGAAGAAGCACTCCATTGTAACACACAATGCCGGTGCAGACTTCCAAGACCAATCTTTTCACATCAGCTCTCATCCGCTTTATCCTCCTTTGCTTCCTCTCTGCGGTTGATTTCGATGGTGTGCTTCGCCATCAGATAGGCATTGCGCGCTCCTGCGAAAAAGCCGGCAAGCAAAAACCAAAATGTGGTTCTAAGCCCCGTCTTTTCATCAATCCAATATCCCGCCAGGATGCAGAGAAACACCGGCGTCATCACACTCAGCCCAAGCTGTGTCACCAGGGCAAAATTCCGAAATATGCTTTTCCTATGTTTCATCTTTCCCTCCGATTGAAAATTTCATCTCCAACCATCGCACCTGCTCTCTATGCATATAGATAGTATTATACCCAAAAACCAAATAATTGTCTATCGTTTTCACTAAATATATTTTGCATAAGCGATATGATTTGATACAATATTAACAAGAATGTACCATTTTTGTTGCATAATAAGAAATTTCTTATATTTTCCATAAACGCGAGAACAGAATGGACCAAAACTACATGAATCCAAAGAAACCAAATCCATCAAATACGTCAAAAAGGCTGCTGCCAAGTCAGACAAACTCTCTGTTTTCATCTGTTCTTTCCTGCATCAGCCTTTTCTTTATACTATTTTATTTAGAATTCTGTTATTTATGAATCTGTAATCTAAGATTTTACTGTCTGCGAATCTGCTGCTTTTCCTTCCGCTGGTTATTTCTTCTGATTTTCTATCTTCTCATTTTCTTTCTTCTGCATCGAACTCCACCAAATCTGCAAGCTCTGCAAACGAGTCAATCACACCTACACAGTCTTCCGGTTTTACCTCCCCAAAACCATACCGTGCAAAAATAAACGGCACGTTTGCTTTTGTGGATGCATTGCAGTCCCCCTGCGTGTCTCCGACATAGACTGGACACTTCAGATGGTTGCGCTGTGCCACCAGACTGATATTTTCTGCTTTCGCGAGACCTGTGCGCCCTGGATTCTCATAGTCTTTAAAATAGTTTTCCACGCCATGCGCCTTGAAAAATGCCTCAATGTATCCAGCCTGACAGTTGCTCACAATAAACAGAGGCATTCTGCCTGCCAATTCTTTTAAGGTCTCCATAACCCCATCAAACAATTTTCCGCCGACCTCTGCCACATATTCATTTTCATACTCACAGCACTCTCTCAGCACAGAGAGCATCTCCTCTCTCGGAAGTTCCGGAAACAGTGCAGCTCCGATATCTTCCATCAGCATTCCCATACAATGATGCATATCTTCTGTGGTAATCCGCGCTTCTTTGCCCAGACGCCGCTCAATCACCCGATTCCAGGATTCTGTGACCGGCACAATCGAATCCCAGAGAGTCCCATCCAAATCAAAAATGATTCCATCTGCTTTCATTTTCAGTCTCCTTATGTCTTGTATTCTCCCATATCTGACAAATATTCGTCTAACTTTTTTTATGTCTTTGGGTTGATATCTCAAATACTTTTAATCTGAGATTAAAGGTTTCCCATGGAAAAGAAGAGAAGAATCTCTTCTATACTGACAGGGTACATTCTATTCGCATCTACACCCACATCATATCGACGCAGCCCCTTCTCCAGATTCGCATAGTTATAAGTCTCATGGTTATGCTGGTGTCCATGCAAATGAATCGCCCCGCGAAAAAATCCGTTCCACTCTTCGATTGGATAATGGAACAGAATAAACCATTGATTTTCATACTGCAGCTCATAATACTCCTTTATCCACTCAAACAGGCTTCTGTCAAATTCTTCCCTGTCCACAAACTGGTCATGATTTCCGCGAATCAGATACTTCTTTCCGTGAAGTGCCCGAATTACCTCTGTCGCATACTGAGGGCCTTTCATTGTAATATCCCCCAGAATATACACTTCATCCTGCACCCCTACCTTCTGGTTCCATCTGCGAATCAATGCCCGATTCATCTCGTCTGCATTATAGAATGGCCGGTTTGCATACTGAATCACCTTATCATGATAAAAATGCAAATCTGATGTAAAATAAATCATTTTTTCCTCCTTATCTGTTCACAGGCCACACAATTTTCCTGCCACAAACAGTAGGTTTTTCACATTTTTCATTTCATTATACCAAATTCCTCTCCTCCTGCCAATCTCCTCACAACATTTTTTTTCTGAATATTCTTCCTGCATACATAGTATCGTTCCACACAGAGTATTTTTGCTGCATAAAAGGTCTCTAGCCCTTAAAAGGAGTTCCGAGAACTTTTCACGAAACAACAAAAAACGTTCTGAGAGCAGAGATACCATTCTGCTTTCAAAACGTTTCACTTGCCTTTAAAAATGGGTATAAAAAAAGCAGGTGATGGGAATCGAACCCACGTATCTAGCTTGGAAGGCTAGTGTTCTACCATTGAACTACACCTGCAAAATGCCCAAAGTCGGAATCGAACCAACGACACGAGGATTTTCAGTCCTCTGCTCTACCAACTGAGCTATCTGGGCTTTTTAATTTCTATTTTCTGTTTTTTCTGACTTTAGAAGTTTACTACATTTTTCTGGTCTTGTCAAGACTCTTCCGTACTCTTTTTTTCCGAATTTCAGCCACTTTCTCCTGTTGCTTTTCTTCTTTTTTAGTCACTTTTTTCCTGTCATTTTCTCGTATTTTTCTTATTTCTTTGTACTCTAACGAAATTCTGTTAAACCTTTGACATTTCTCCCAATTTTTTTCTCTCTTTCCGAAAATCCTTGCTCAAACTGTCTCTTGTCACAAAGGATTTCTTTTCTTATAATATATGTATGAAACCCCTGTAAGGTAACTAATGTACTCACACCATTAAGGAGGTCCTATATGATCGCTTTTGATGAATACAATAAAGCAAAAAAAATGGCAGAAAAACAATACCGCTTCTCTGTTTCCTCCGGCAAATACCCATATCTGCCGGCTCTCGACGACATTCTTCCGTTTGTGGAAGTGGCCGCTGAAACAAAGCTTGGTCTTGTGGAAGTTCCTCTGAACCTGATCGTCGGTACAAAAACAGCCGGACGGCAGACCGCCCTAGCCAGCAATTTCATGCCGCTTTTGAATGATAAATCTGAATTTGCAGCAAAATGGATATCTCTCATCAACGCACAGGTAAACGAGGGAATTCGCGACCCGATTGTTGCATTTGAGTTTATGAATAAATTTTATGTGCAGGAAGGCAATAAACGTGTCAGCGTCTTAAAATATATGAACGCGGCCAGCATTCCGGCCTATGTGACACGTATTATCCCCAAAAAGAACGATTCACTGGAAAACAAAATCTATTATGAATTTATGGATTTCTACAAAGTGGCGCAGATTAACGATATCTGGTTTTCCAAAGAGGGCAGTTTCCAGGCATTGATTGAAGCACTCCATGCCGATGCCGAGAATCCGTGGGATGAAGATTTCCGTCTGAATGTGCGCTCGGCCTATCTGCGTTTTTCAAAAATTTTCCAGGAAAAGAGCGACAACCGCCTCTCCCTCACACCTGGCGACGCATTCCTGATTTACCTTCAGATTTACGGCCTGCCACACCTGCTGGACCTGTCCGATAAACAGCTGGCACACGAGGTTTCCAAAATGTGGGATGAATTTCTACTGTCCGCTCAGGGCAACTCGATTGCTCTTGTGGAACAGCCGGAAAAAGCACAGCCTTCAAACCTTCTGGAGCGGATTCTCTCTCCAGTCTCCTCCCAGAAGAAATACAAGATTGCATTTATCCACGAGAAGACCGCAGAAACTTCAAGCTGGACATACGGCCATGAGCTGGGACGTATGCACCTGGAAGAAGTATTCGGGGACCAGGTTGTAACACTGCACTTTGACAATATTGATTCTGAGGAGAGCGCACTGTCTGCCATCGACCTGGCGATTGATGCTGGATGCGAAATCATTTTCACCACTACGCCAAGAATGATCACGGCAAGCCTCAAAGCGGCCCTCAGCCATACAGACGTAAAGATTCTAAACTGCTCTGTCAACACTTCCTACAAGTCCATCCGTACCTACTACGGAAGAATGTATGAGGCAAAATTTGTGATCGGAGCCGCAGCGGCAGCCATCTCCCAGTCCAACAAAATCGGCTATATCGCAGATTATCCGATTTATGGCATGATGGCAAATATCAATGCTTTCGCTCTGGGTGCACAGATGGTCAACCCGAACATCAAGATTTATCTGGAATGGTCCACGGTGAAAAATCATGACAGCCACAGTGCTCTGGCACAGAACGGCATCACCTTCATTTCCGGACAAGATATGATTACGCCAGTTGAGATGTCCAGGCAGTTCGGCCTGTACCAGAAAGATGGAGATTCCAATATTCATCTGGCAACTCCTATCTGGCACTGGGGAAAATATTACGAAAAAATCGTCCGCAGCGTGATGGAGGGTTCCTGGAACTCCACCGAGCGCACCATGGGCGAACAGGCCTTAAATTACTGGTGGGGTATGTCCGCCGAGGTGATTGACCTGATTTATTCTAACAGCATTCCAGATGGCACAAAACGTCTGATTGAGATTTTGAAGCACAGTATCTGTTCTGGCGCCTTCCAGCCATTCTCAGGTATTCTCCACTCTCAGGATGGACCAATCACAAAGAAAGAGGATGCGGTACTCTCTCCAGAGCAGATTGTCACCATGAACTGGCTCGCTGAAAATGTAGTGGGAAGTATTCCTACGATTGATGAACTGAATGACGAAGCACAGAAAGTTGTGAAGATACACGGCATTTACAAGCAAAAAAGTACAACGGAGGTCTAAAGATGCGAATTTTGGTGGTTGCTGATGAAGAGTCAAAATCTCTTTGGGATTACTATGAACCTTCAAAATTAGCTGATATTGATCTGATTATTTCCTGCGGTGACTTGTCCGCTGCTTATCTTTCCTTCCTTGTTACTATGGGCAAAGCACCCGTGCTCTATATCCATGGCAACCATGACATTCGCTACCAGGTACACCCACCTGAGGGCTGTACCTGCATTGACGGAATGCTCTACGAATATAAGGGACTGCGTATTCTGGGGCTGGGCGGCTGTATGCGCTATAAACCTGGCCCTTATCAATTTACGGAAAAAGAAATGAAACACCGAATCTGGCATCTGTACTGGGATATCTTCCGCAGCAAAGGATTTGATATTCTTGTCACCCACGCACCGGCATACCAGTTCCATGACGGTGATGACCTTCCCCACAAGGGATTCCAGTGTTTTATCGACTTAATGGAAAAGTACAAACCAAAATATTTTATACATGGGCACAATCACTTGAATTACGGTGGGCGGGCAACACGTGTCGCTTCCTATAAAGATACCACTGTAATCAATGCCTATCAATCCTATATTATTGATATTGATGTACCGGCGGAAACTCCAAAGTGGAAATTCTATCATAGAAAGCAAAAAGAACCAGCAGCAGAGCAGACCAAACGGTACTACTGATATATCGAGATATGCATACAAACCAATACACACAAAATACAACATATACATAAAGTACCGTGGTATACGCAAAAGTATAACATATACATAAAAGTACAACATATACAAAAGGAGACTGCCGCAAAATGAATGTTACCGTTTGCAGCAGTCTCTTTTTTTCTTTTCTGATACTATCTATGCAGATACATATTGTTATGCTCTGCATGGCGCGCATCTCTGTGTGATACTCCAAAGCGCGTCTGAATTTATTCTTCCTGCAGTTCCTTCCACGCACGATATCCATATGCCGGTTCTGCATGTTTGACCGCACGAATAATCGCCTCTGACATCACCTGTGCTGCCAACGTTCCGACCACATCCTGATTTGCCTCCACATCTCCCACAGACATCGCATAAATGCTGTCTCCGTCCCCTGACGTATGAACGGGACGGATGGAGCGGGCATATCCGTTATGTGCCATTCCCGCAATCTTACAGAGCGCTGTCTTTGCAAATTTTGCATTTGTGATAATCACACCGATTGTCGTATTTCCAGGAATCTCCCCTGTCATAATCTCATAGCCGTTAAACAGCTCTTCCTCCATGGAAAGAAATGATTTTTTGTCCTTGTCCAGAAGTCCCGCAATCTTCTGGCCATTCTTCCAGTCAAAAATGTCTCCGAACGCATTGACTGCGACAATGGCACCTACCTGCAGATTTCCCAATGAGACAGCATAGCTTCCGATGCCTGCTTTCATAGCATATTCCATGCCATGCAGTTTTCCTACTGTGGCGCCGGTCCCTGCGCCAAAATTTCCATCCTGATACTTTCCCTGCTCTGCATTCTGACACGCCTCATATCCCATCGCTTTGTCTGGTCTCACTCTGTAATCTGCTACGCCCAGGTCAAAAATACAGGACTGGCACACCAGTGGCACTTTCAACGGCCCCACAGAAAAACCAATATTTCTCTCCTCCAGATACTGCTGCACGCCGCCGGATGCATCCAGCCCAAATGCACTTCCGCCGCTAAGAAGCACCGCATGAATCCTCTCAGCCGCTGCCATGGGCTTTAACAGCTCACTCTCTCTGGATGCCGGTCCGCCGCCGCGCACATCGAGTCCTGTCGGCGCTCCCTGCTCGCACAAAATCACTGTACATCCAGTTCCTGCTTTTTCATTTTGGGCATTTCCAATTTTGATATTTTTTATGTCCCTGATACTGATTTCCTTCATTCTCACCGCATCCTTCCTTCAAGTCCCAAGACTTGACCCTTTGATTCTGGTATCATCATATCACAGACACTACAAATACGCAAAATAATACGAAACTTTCTACAAGAACCACTTCTCCATCGCCCATGCGACCCCGTTCTCGTCGTTTGTTTTGGTCTGATACTTTGCTGCGGCGCATGCTGCCGGCATGGCGTTCCCCATCGCCACCGTCACACCGATTGGAAGACTCAGCATGGAAACATCATTTCCACTGTCTCCGATTGCCATAATTTCATGTTCTGGAATCTGATGTTTTTTTGCATACTCCATCAGCGCAATTCCCTTCTGCGCTCTGTCCGAGGTAATCTCAATATTTGTCTCATGAGAGGGAGCAAGTGCCAGTCCACCCTCCTTCTCAAGAATATCCCGCACCGTCCTCAACACATCTGGAATCGGATGAATCACAGAAACCTTAAAAATATCAATCTTTTTGGATTTCAGTTCATCATATCGAACTGCCTTAAAGCGCTTCCAGACCATATCCGCCTCAAAATCCGCCATCGGAAGCAAAATTCCAGCAACATAACATTTCAAAAACTGCGCTTTTGACGAGATGGTATAGCTGCCGTGTTCTGCCATAAAGTCCGTCACCAGGTGAAAACGCTCCGCCAACTCCACAATCTTGTCTATCTTCTGATAAGAGAGAGTTTTTTTGTACTCCAGTTTTCCATCTCTGCGAAAATAACCGGCTCCATTCATACAGATAAAATCACAGACAATCCCTGCATCTCTCACCGGCGCCAGTGCATCCTGAAATCCACGTCCCGTACACACGATTACCTGTTTTCCCTGTTTCTGTGCCATTCGGATGGCATCTGCGTTGGCTTTCGGCACTCTGCCATCTGAATTCAGCAAGGTCCCATCCATATCCACTGCCAATAATCTCATACCTATTTATCTCCTCACTATTCTCCCCTCACTGTTATTTTCTCACTGTTTATGTCCTCACTGTTTGTCTCCCCATCTGTGCTGTCGTTTCTCACCCTTCTTATATCTTCTGGTTTTAGCCGCTCTGCGCCTACTTTCCATCCACCACTTCGCGGCAGATATCCGGATAATTCGTAATGATAGCATCTGCTTTTCGCTTGGTAAATATCTCCATATCCTCTCTCCGATTTACCGTCCAGATATGTACTTTCAACTTCTTATCATGACTCTTTTCAATCAGTTTTGTGTCCAGTACATGATACACTGCCGGATGAATCGCATCCACTCCAATTTTCTCCGCATAGGATGGCACACGCAGCCAGCCATCCGAATACAGGATTCCCGTCTCGGCGTCCGGCGCCAGTTTCTTGATTTTCACTATACTCTTATGATTGAAAGACGAATAGATTACCTGCTCCTCTATTCCCACCTTCTTCACCAATGCAAGAACTTTTTCCTCCAGTTTTGGATACACAATAATGCTGTTCTTCAATTCTATGTTCAGCTTCATGCCGTTGGATTTGACAAATTCCAGCACCTCCTCCAGAAACGGAATCTGCGCTGTCTTATATTCTGGATGTGTCTGGTTAAACGAAAATTTGCGAAGTTCCTTTGCTGTATACTCTCTCACATATCCGCTTTCTCCGCTGGTTCTATCAATCGTCTCATCATGAATCACCACCAGCTTTCCGTCTTTTGTCATCTGCACATCCAGCTCAATTCCATCTGCTCCCTGCCGGTAAGCCAACTCAAATGCATCCATTGTATTTTCCGGCGCATATGCGCTGGCACCGCGGTGTGCCCAAACCTGTGTTTTCATAAATTGTCCTTTCTTCCCCCAAAACAGGGGGTTTCTGTTATAGTATACTTTTATCTTGCCGCCCGAGGACTTTCGTATCTTTTGTCATTCGGTATCCGTTCTTCCTTGTCAGTCATTCAGCAGATTATAATCCTCAATAGAACGGTTGATATTCTCTGCAATCCTCTTTACCGTGTCTTCTGGAGTCCTGTTTCCATTCAGCATATTTTCAATCTCCGTCTCCACTACCTGTCTCGCCTCTGGAAATACAGACAGCAGTGCACCAGCAGATTTCGGAGAAGAGTCGTGAAGCTGGTCAATCGCTGTCATAAACTGCGGGTAAACCTCCATGTTTTGCACAAACACAGGCTCTTCGTGAGCAGCGACTGTGACCGGAAAATATCCTGTCTGCATATTCCAGTATGCCTGACTCTCTGCAGACACGAGGAACTTCACAAACTCCCAGACAGCTGCCTCTTTTGCCGGATTCTCATTGTTCAGCGCCCACAGAGAACCTCCTCCGATGGAAACACCACCCTCATCCTCATCGCTCACCTTCGGGAAATACGCGGTACCAACCTCAAATTTTCCGTTCACATCATTCAAAATCTGCTTTAAAGAAGCGGTAGAACCCAGTGTCATGGCAGCCTTTCCAGAGCTAAAATCCGCAAGCCCTGCATCTCCGCCTCGCCCTACGTTCGGCGCATATCCGGCATCCGCCAATGCCTTCCAGGCAGTCAAAGTCTTTAAACCTGCTCCGTTCTGGTCAAAATCAACCGCTGTTGCCACATCCTCGCGGCCATTGCCATTATTTACATAATTCTGATTCTGCTTGCAGGTAAACTGCTCGAAAAACCATCCGTAGATAGCCAGAGAAATCACCTCACCGGCTCCGCCTTTCTCCAGCAGGGCATCGCCCACTTCTGCAATTTTCGGAAGACTGTCCGGAACCTCTGTAATCCCTGCCTTCTCAAACATATCCTTATTATAGTAAAGAATCGGCGTGGAAGAGTTAAACGGCATGGAATATAAAGTATCATTTATAGTATAATACGCTGCAATGTTTGGTTCAATCTGTTTTGTATCCCATCCATCTGCATCAATCAGTTCCTGCATCGGAATAACCCAGCCGGAATCAATCATAAAGCGGGTGCCGATATCATAAATCTGTACCAAATCCGCGCCCATATTTCCAATCTGCGCACTTCTCAGCTTATTGATTGCATCATCGTAGGAACCCTGATACTGCGCCTCCACCTGGATTCCCAGTGTATTCTCCGTATTAAACTTGTTTACCAGATAATCAATCGCCTCGCCGTTTACACCACCCATGGAGTGCCAAAATGTGATGGTCTGTCCCTGCGCTGCCTCTTTGCCCTCTGCTGTACCCGCTGTGTTCACAGGACTCATAGTGGAACTTGAAGGGACATTCTGGGAAGTTTCAGAAACATCTTGGGATGTCTGAGAGTTTTGTGAACTTCCTGTACTTGCTCCCTGGCTGCATCCTGCCAAAGCACTCACGGTCAGAGCTGCTGCTGTTATTACGGAAAGTATTCTCTTCTTCATACGGTTCTATTCTCCTTTTTTTGTGTCTTTTCTTTTCATATTCTCTTTTTTACAATCACTTTTTTCCAGTGTTTTTCTTATACAGTTTTTCTTAAACAGACTAACATATAGTGATTTTATAATTATTTTTATATTATATTTTTAACTTTCCTTATCCTTTCACTGCCCCTGAGAACATGCCGCGAATTAACTGCTTCTGTCCTACAATAAAGATGGAGATGGATGGAAGAATAATCATGACAACGCCTGCAATCATCAATGTGATGGACTGCGAGTCCACGCTGTCGAGCATACTGATACCAATCTGCACGGTACGCATCTCATTGGAACCTGTCACCAGAAGAGGCCACATGTACATATTCCATGCATTAATAAAAGTGTAGACTGCCATCGCTCCAATCGCTGATTTGGTGAGAGGAAGCAGAATCTTAAAGATAAAACGCAGATTGGAACATCCATCTATTTTCGCTGACTCAAACAGAGAGACAGGGAACGACATATAGAACTGGCGGAACAGGAAAATTCCCATCGCACTCGTCAGATACGGAATAATCAGTACATGATAAGAGTCCAGCCATCCCAGTTTACTCACAGTCAAATAATTGGAGATAATCGTTGCCTCCCCTGGAATCATCATAGTCGCCATCACCAGCATAAAAATTATATTTTTTCCCTTAAAATCAAGGAAAGAGAAGGAAAATGCTGCCAGAGAGCAGGAAATAATCTGCCCAAATGTGATACATCCCGCCACCAAAAAAGAATTCAGCACAAAACGGGCCAGCGGCACTTTCACCAGAGCCTGTACAAAATTTTCCAGCGTGGGCTGCTGCGGAAGCAGATTCATCTCTGTGGTGAACAACTCACTGGATGGCATAAAAGCGATGCTCACTGCATAGAGAAGAGGGAGAAGCATTACAAATGCCATAACTGTATTCAGGACAATCAATGTCCCCTTCTGCACTCTCCGTCTCATGAGCGCTTTCCGGTTTGCCTCCTGCTGCATCCTGAGAATTTCGGCCTGACTCTTTTTCAAAGCTCTGTTGTCTACTGCAATCGTATCGTTCATCAGTAACTTACTCCTTTCTTCTCAATTCGAAACATAATCAGTGTGAGCACCATAATCATGGCGAACAGCAACACCGACTGCGCTGCCGCACTGCCGAAACGATAGTTGAAAAATGCATCACGGTAAATAGAATACACAATCAAGTTTGTGGACTCGCCAGGGCCTCCCTGCGTCAACACCTTCACCTGTCCAAATGCCTGAAACGCCTGAATGATATTGACTACCAGAGTATAAAACATAATGGGACTCAGCCCTGGCAGTGTCAGGTTCCAGAACTTCTGTATTCCATTCGCTCCATCCACGGATGCTCTCTCGTAGATACTCTCGTCGATATTGCTGAGTCCAGCACTAAAATAGAGGAAATTGATGCCGCTGTTCAGCCAAGCTGTCAGCAGCGCCACACAGACCAGCGCATATTTGGGGTCGGAAATCCAGTTGATATTCAATCCCAGCAGCTTGTTTACAATTCCGATAGACGGATGCAGCATGATTTTAAAAATCATGGCAGCCGAGCTGGACGCGATTGCCATCGGAAGTGCATATGCTGTGCTAAAAAAACGGATTCCTGGAAATGCCTTGTTGCACAGCACCGCAGCAATCAGCCCAATCAGCATGCTTCCCGCTACCACAATCAGCACAAACACAAACGTAACAAAGATGCTGTTGTAGAAAGACTCTGAGGTAAGCAGGTCTCTGTAGTTTCCAAGCCCATAAAATAACTTGGCTTCCCCCATCTTGTTGGTTTTATAAAGGCTTAGATAAATCGTTTTAAAAAATGGATAAAACAGAAATACCATAAAGACTGCCATCGAGGGCAGAACATAGGCATACGGCCCTGTCTTTTTCAAAAAATTATGAAATCCTGATGTTTTCATCGAATTGACTCCTTATGTATAAAAGATTTTCCTCTGTTTCTGTGTCAAACAACAAAATTTTGCTGCTGTCAAAATACAGTGTTACGGTTTCTCCTTCTCTGGCCTCACAATCCGGTTTCTCTTTCACCGAAAGCTGCGTGCCATCATCCAGCACACCATGCAGCAGCACCTCTGCCCCTAACATTTCCCGCACTTGTACCTGCATTTTCACATCCATTCCCATATCGTCTCCAGCATCCAGATTTCGTCCGACATTCTGATTTCGTCCGGCGTCCTGATTCGATGCAGTATACACATCTTCCGGACGAATTCCCAGTGTGACCTTTTTTCCTACATACCCGCTCTCTATGAGTTTTTTTGAAACAGCTACATTCAGCTTTACTTTCTGATTTCCAAACAGAAGAAACACCGTTTGATTCCACACTTCTGCCGTTGTCTCAATAAAATTCATGGCTGGGGACCCAATAAAGCCCGCCACAAACCGGTTGACCGGATTCTGGTACAGCTCTGCGGGGCTTGCCACCTGCTGAATCAATCCCGCTTTCATCACCACAATGCGGCTTCCCAGCGTCATGGCCTCCACCTGGTCATGTGTGACATAGATAATCGTCGCTTTCGTCCTGTCATGAATCTTGGAAAGTTCCACTCTCATCTGCGTTCTCAGCTTTGCGTCGAGATTGGAGAGCGGTTCATCCATCAAATACGCTTTCGGCTGGCGAACAATCACGCTGCCGATTGCCACTCTCTGCTTCTGGCCGCCGGACAACGCCCCTGGCTTTCTGTCCAGCAGATGTGAAATCTCCAAAATTTCCGCCGCTTCCCTAACTCTCCTGTCAATCTCCTTTTTGTCCATCTTTCTGACTTTCAGTCCAAATGCCATATTGTCATACACACTCATATGCGGATAGAGAGCATAATTTTGAAATACCATGGACAAATTCCGTTCCCGCGGCTCCATAAAATTCACGAGTTGGCCGTCAATCCACAGTTCTCCGGAAGAGATATCTTCCAGCCCCGCAATCATGCGCAGTGTCGTCGATTTTCCGCATCCGGACGGACCCACAAAAATGATGAATTCTCCATCCTGAATCTCCAGATTGAAGTCTTTCACCGCATGAAATCCATTCGGATAGGATTTGCACACATTTCTAAGCATTAAACTTGCCATACTGCAGTTTCCTCCCTTTTTTGTTCTTGCAACAAGTTTTCTCAGCTTCCTGCATACCTGGTTCTCATACCTATTCGTTTCATATCCACCAGTTTTATACTTCTTAGAGGTTCTCACAGCCTCTTTCCTCATTGTAGTCACACTCTCTTTTCCCAACTACCAGACTTTGGGTAAATTTGTGTAAATGTTCTGTAAATAAAAGAAGTGCAATTATCCGGCATCCATATGCCTTGCTAATTGCACTTCCTAAATTCTAATTTTTATTTCAACTTCCTGCACTGCTGGATATTACCAGATCATGAAATCTTTCTTCAGCAGGCGCAAAACCCCTTCTACAAAGAAATAGTCGCCATAAATAATCGGCACATGAATTTCTCCTTCTCTTCCATAAGCAACTGTGCCGTCCTGCACAATTCCGTCCTCTTCTACATTCCAGTTGCAGTGTTTCTCCTCCAATGCCAGAAGCATCTTCACAGCGCTGTCATGATACAATGCCTTCTCATATTCTGGCACCATCTCTGCTATCTGAAGCATACCGCACGCAGCACATGCTGTCGCTGTCGTATCCCAGCATACCGGTTCCTTCGGCGCACGGAAATCCACCAGGGACACATAATCAGTCGCCGCTATGTTGGCGATAAAATAATGTGCCACCTGTTTTGCTGCATTCAGATACTCTTTCATGCCTGTATGCATATAAGCAAGCGCAAATCCATAGATTGCCCAGGACTGGCCTCTGGACCAGGAAGACCCAGACGCATAGCCCTGTCCAGCCGGAAACTCCAGCGGCTCGCCAGTTGCTGGGTCAAAAATTGCGATATGGTTACAGGAACCATCCTCTCTCAACAGAACCTTCAGAGCGGTGTGCGCATGCTGATTTGCAATATAGCCGAATCTCGGGTCCTGCAGTTCCTTCTCCGCCCAATACAACAGCGGAATGTTCATCAGACAGTCCACAATCATCCATCCCGTTTTGTCCAGATTCCATGCACGGATAAAGTTTCCAATCGGGTTGAATCTTCCTGCAAGAAGAGTCGCCGCATGGAGCGCTCTCGCCTTTGACTTCTCATTCCCCGTCAGCCGGTAATCTGCAACTGCTGTATGTAAAAACTGAAATCCCACATCATGGTGGAGACCTGTGAACTTCTCCAGAGCTTCGTCAAACACCAGCTCTGATTTCTTTGCTGTTTCCATATACATCTGATTCCCATTTGCATGATACATCTGCCACAGCATACCTGCCCAGAAACCATTCGTCCAGAAAGACATATTCTCTTCTCTCATATCCACTGTATATTTTCCATTGTACGGAATGTATGGAATTTTGTCTCCCACCCGAACACATTCCGCCTGCAGCTTGCAGTCGATTTTCTCATATATCTCCTGTAACTTGTTCTGCAATGTTTTTTCGTCCATCATCTCTGCCATTCTTTCCTTTCCTATTCTGTTTTCACTCTTTTGCTGCTTCTTTTTCCTGCTTACTACGTTTCGATTTCCTGTACTTTTTGGCTTTTCACGCTCATTTTCACGCCATATTTCAGATTATAGTCCATTCTTTTTTTATTTCAAGCCTTTTCAAAAAATTGTAAATGTGACTGTAAAAAATAACAATTCAGACTGGCAGACACAAAAATGCACCCCTCATCGCACTTGTTCCGATTTGGAGCGCACCTTTTCTTTTTCTTCTATAATTTTACCTATTTTTTCTATGTTTCTTTATAATTCTTATTTTTTTCTGTTGCTTCCTACTTCTTTATTTCTGTCTCGTCATCCAACACCCGCTCGATGTGCAGCGCGAGATATCCAATCTCCACACTATCCAGTTCACAGTGAATACTTTTACTGATTTTCTTGCAGACAGATTCTGCCATCTGGTAAGAGTCAGGGAATTTTATTTTCATGTAATCATTCATATTCAATTTCAGCTTTTCTCCTCTGACCGTCCGCTCCACCATATAGCGCACATGATTCATCAGACGGTTGTAAGAGAGCGACATAATATCAATCTTCCTGCCAGCCTCCTCCTCCACCAGAGAAATACACTCTCTGACTGCCATTGCAGTCTGCATCGCCTGCGACACTTTCTCGTCCTCTATCGCGGAGTGAATATGCAGCGCAACATATCCGACCTCATCATCTTCTATCTCAATACCAAGTTTCTCCCTCAGTATCGGTTGAATTTGCTGCGCCACCTTATATTCCATATGAAACAGTACACGGATATCATCTGTGAGAGGATTGCTGATCTGTTCTCTGTTTTTGATACGCTTTACTGCAAATTCAATGTGGTCAGCCATGGGGAAAAATATACTTCTGTCTATTTTTTTGAATGTCTTTTCTGCCTCATTCAGTATCTCATTGGCAATCTCCAAGCATACCGGAGAGATCGTTCTTGCCAGCTCACGCGCATCTCCCCGTTCCGTATTTTTCTGCAGTGAATACACGGTGTCCTCTGGCCTGGCCTCTACACGTTCTGCTACCTTTTTTCCAAACCCTGCGCCCTTTCCCATAATCATATACTCGCAGTTATCTTCCAGCTGCACCGCAATCACTGCATTGTGATTCAAAACTTTTTTTACTCTATACATCACGTTCCACCCATAGTATTGCCTGCACTAGCAGGCATGTTCATTTTGTCAAAAATCTCTTTCCTGTCAGATGCAGAAAAGACAATACCTTATCAAAAACATTCTGTCTATTTAGACTTCACATTGAAATTTACATTCGTCCTGTTCTTCTCCCGTAAACAGATTATAACAAATTTTCAGACTTTCGGAAATATCTAGAATCGTTCACTGAGACAGCTTAACAACTTGGCTTGCCAAGTTCTCCATCTCCTTACTCATAACAATCCACTGCAAAGAGCGCTTCGCCTGCCTCAATTTTTCCTTCCTTCAGCAGACGAATCTTCTGATTTCCTGTCAGTTCTGTGCAGAGAATCGGAGATACCAGTGATGGGGCATTGTTTCTGATATACTCCAAATCCAGCTTAATCAGCGGGTCGCCTTTCTTTACTTTCTGCCCGTTCTCCACAAAGACCTCAAAACCCTCTCCGTTCAGTTTCACGGTATCAATTCCGATATGAATCAACATGCTGACGCCTGAATCAGTGATAAATCCGACTGCATGTTTTGTGTCAAAAACAAACACAACATCTCCATCCTCCGGAGCACGCACTATGGAGTCTTCCGGCAGAACCACAGCACCGTCTCCAATCATTCTGCTCGCAAATCCTTCATCCGGCGCTGTTGACAAATCAGCCGCCGTTCCTGTGATTGGGCTGGAGATAACGATGGATTTTATCGGTTTTTTCTCCTCTTTGGCAGTTTCACCTGCCGCACCAGATGCTGCTGCCTGCGCGAACGTCTCCTGCCCGTCGGCATCTCCTGCCTGATTCGGCTGATACAATTCATTCGGTGCCGTCTCCAGATAATCCTCCAGATTGGACTTAATGACGGTCACGCGCGGTCCGTAGATTACCTGCACGCCATTTCCTTTGTGCACCACACCGGAAGCTCCGGTTGCCTTCAACGCCGCGTCATCCACCAGCGCCGCGTCAAATACGGTACAGCGAAGTCTTGTCGCACAGCAGTCCACATCCGAAATATTTTTCTTTCCGCCAAGGCCCTGGCAGATGCTTCTGGACAGTGCATCTTCCTCAGAAAGCGCCTCGTCCGCTCCATTTCCGCCGTTTCCTGCCTGCGCCTTCTTTCTCGCATCCACATCGCTTCTGCGGTACAGCTTCACTTCCTCGCTGTCGTCGCGTCCCGGCGTCTTTAAATCCAGTTTTTTAATCAGGAAGCTGAACAGGAAATAATACACAATAAAGTAACCAATACCTACAATCACAACCCAAATCCAGTTTGTCTTTGCATTTCCCTGCAAAATACCAAACAGGAACAAATCGATAAATCCGCCGGAAAATGTCATTCCGACACCGACGTGAAACACATGCATCAGCATGTAGGCAAGACCTGCCATGACACAGTGGATTCCGTACAGAAGCGGTGCCACAAACAGGAATGTGAATTCCAGAGGCTCTGTGATACCAGTCAGCATGGATGTGAGGGCTGCGGACAGCAGAAGACCTGCCACAGCTTCCTTCTTCTCCGGTTTTGCTGTCTTGTACATTGCCAAAGCTGCACCTGGAAGGCCAAAAATCATCAACGGGAACTTTCCAGACATAAATCTCGTCGCAGATACGGCAAAGCGCTCCACTGTCGGGTCTGCGAGCTGTGCAAAGAAGATATTCTGTGCACCCTCGATGAGCTGTCCATTCACTTCCAGGGTTCCGCCGACAGCAGTCTGCCAGAACGGAAGATAAAATACATGATGCAGACCGAATGGAATCAGAAGTCTCTCCATCAAACCATACACCCAGGTTCCCACATAGCCGGAGCTCAATACAACATTTCCCACTGCATAAATGCCGCTCTGAATCACCGGCCAGATAAAGAACATCAGAATACCAACCGCTGTGTACACCAGAGAACTGATAATCGGCACAAATCTGGTTCCGCCGAAGAAGGACAACACCTGCGGAAGCACAATCTTATAGAAGCGATTGTGCAGAGCAGCTACACCAAGCCCTACAATAATACCGCCAAACACACCCATCTGCAGAGATGTGATACCGCACACAGATGCCGTCGCACCATTTAACATCGCCTCAGTTCCGCCATTGATATGAATCATGGCGCCGATGGATGCGTGCATGATAAAGAAGGCAATCGCCGCAGACAATGCCGCCACCTCTTTCTCCTTTTTCGCCATACCAATCGCTACACCCATAGCGAAAATAATCGGCAGATTTTCAAATACGATATTTCCAGCCGCACTCATAACCTGGAAAATCGCATTGAACACAGTACCTGCTCCAAGAATACCGCTCAAACCATACGCCTGCAGCATAGTTTCATTTGTGAAGGACCCTCCGATTCCCAGAAGAAGTCCTGCCACTGGAAGAATTGCAATCGGAAGCATAAAAGAGCGCCCTACACGCTGCAATACACCAAACACTTTGTCTTTCATCTTTTTTTCTCCTTTCTGTGCTGCATATCCCAGCTTTTTAATGGAGATATCTGTGTGTCAGGTGACTCCTCCATGAACGCAAAAAGACACTAACACACATAGATATGCCACTATCTATGCATAGTTAATGCCTCCCGAAAAGTAACATACTATCTCATAAACTGGATTTAAATTAACACAAACTCGGCAGGAAATCAACCATTTTTTCACTGTTTTTTCGAAAAACTACAGGAAATCTCCTTTACCTGGGATATCCTTCACAGATTTCTCATTCTCTTTTGTGTTCATTCTTAACAAAATAGAGACCTTTCATACATGGCGGTGCCTGTGCCGTCGTCCTTCTTTTTAAAGAAAAAGAGCTATTCCCAATATTTCCAGAAACAGCCCTTTTTCTTTTCCTATATTTTACTTATTTTTTTCTTTCCGTTCCATTCATTTTTTGCCTTTGCAGGCCAAAGGCCGCCATAGGCCTTTCTGGCAGGAAACGTGGGAACTCCTCTGCCAGAATCAGCCTGTGGAGGATTACAAAAATATTTTACCACTTACTGCCGTTGCTTACTGCTTATCTTCAGCCATTTTCTTATAAATATCAATCATCTCTTCTGCGATGATACGGAAGCTCTCTGCGCTCATTAGCTGGTCCTCTGCATGAATCAGAATCAAGCCTACATTTCCCAGCTCGCCGTTTGCCTCTTTTGCCAAAAGTCCTGCATGACCGGTGTGACCCTGTACAAATGCCTCGTCTCCCTGCTTAATCAGTTCTGCTGCTTCCTCAAAATTACCAGCTTTTGCACTCTGAATTGCATTGATAAAACAGGAACGTGCAGTTCCCACATATGTAATCAGCTGGAAACACTCCATTACTAACTCTTCGCTCATCTATTTTTACCTTTCCTTTCCCTGGGTTACGTTTTTACTGTCTTTCACGATTCCTGACAGTAATTTTTCATGTTTTTTCGTATCTTTTTGTATCTTTTCGTATCTTTCCGTGTCTTTTTACTGATTTTACCAGTCCTCATCGTCATCAGCTTCTGCTGCTTTCGCCTCTGCCTCCAAGTTCATCTTATCTACCCTGCTGATAAATGGCAGATACACAAAGAAGGAAACAATAAAGATTACAATCTGAAGCAGTGCACTTCTCCATCCTCCAATCAGGAAACCGGAGATAATCGGCGGGCAGGTCCACGGAACCTGAATTGCGCTGTACAGCGGGCAGATGCCTGTTGCCAGAGCCGCATACTGAATAATACAAGCAATAACTGGCATTGCAATAAACGGAACAGCTAACATCGGGTTCATAACTACCGGAATACCGAAAAGAATCGGCTCGTTGATATTGAAGATTGCCGGAACTGCCTCCAGACGTCCCAGAGTCTTTAACTGTTTGGATTTTGCAAATGCTACCATGTAAATAACCAGACCAATGGTAAGACCGGCACCTGTTACGTTGATGTACTGGTCATAAAACTGCTGTGTAACGATATGTCCGCCATTTGCGATTGTCAGCTCCAAACCGCTGTCGATGATTGCCTGGTTTGCCAGAGAGTTTGCCTGAAGAAGACCGCTCATGATACCGCCCACAATGGTGGAACCATGTACACCGAACATCCACAGGAACGGACCTGCAAAGCACATCAGGATTGCGCCGCCCAGAGAGTCTGTCATACCCTGAAGAGGTGTCTGAATTACTTTGTAAATCGCTTCCATTACGGTTGTGTGCAGTCCCAGAGAGAACACGCCGTGAAGAACGGTTGCACCTAAAACGATTGCACCTGCCGGAATCAATGCGGAGAACGCGTTGGCAACACCCGCCGGAACACCTGCCGGCATCTTGATGCGGATGTCTTTCTTTAAGAACCAGGAGTAGCAGAAACCAACAACCAGACCGATGATGATAGCACCGATCATACCCTGACCAGCTGTCCATGTCTTGTTGATAACGTTTCCGACTACCTCGCCGCCTGCTGTTTCAACTGTTGCCGGCTGCAGCAGTAAGAAGATTGCGAGGGCTGTGATTCCGCCGCTCAGCGGTTCAAAACCTTCAGATTTTACATAGTTGTAAGCAATACCGATAACAGCAATCATGGCACTGATGTTGAATGTCGCACCATATGCCTGATTCAAAATATCTGTGATTCCGCATGCTGCCAGTGCATTTGACACAGCTGCAATCGGGAAGTTTGCCAGAATCAAAAAGATAGATCCTACGATTAAGAGCGGCATGGAATATACCATACCATCTTTCAGAGCCTGAATTGCCTTGGTGTTGATAAAGGCCATGATCTTTGGAATAATTTTATCATTGATATACTTTCCCATATTTTTCTCCTATTAATCAACCTTTTTTCGTATTTATAAGCAGTGCACGTCAAAATCATCAAATTTAAAAAGGGGAATGACTTTGAATACAGTGTTTGATGACCTTGACTCACACAGCGGGCGCCGCATGGGGTGCACTGCAAATATCAGCTGTTTTACCTGTTTTTATCTGGCCTGTTCTTATTTATTCTTTGCCAGTTTGTAAGCAAATTTCAGTACGTTCATACCATTGCACATACCATAGTCAGACATCGGGATGATATCTACCGGAACACCCTTCGGCTCACAGATAGATTTTGCCTTTGCCAACTGAAATCCTACCTGCGGTCCCAGCAGAGCAACGTCTGTACCATCAATCATGCGCTCCAGCTCGCTGATCGGGAATGCTGCAATCTCTGCATCTTTTCCTTTTTCCTTTGCTGCTTCCTGCATCTTAGCAACTAATAAGCTTGTGGACATACCTGCTGCACAAAATAAACGAATAACCATTTTTTATCCTCCTCTATTTTCCTTTTTTCTCTGCAGTTTGCTGCTTCTATGTACATCCGGCATGTATCAGCCTGGATATTCCACAGTTCTGTTTTCCTGCAGTTTTATACTTTTATCTGTTTACAGTTCCTCGCCATTGCTTGCAATGACTTTTTTGTACCACTCGAAAGAATCTTTCTTTCTTCTCTCCAGGGTTCCTCTTCCCTGGTTGTCTTTATCTACATAGATAAAGCCATATCGTTTTTCCATCTCACCGGTTCCTGCGCTGACCAGGTCAATGCATCCCCATGGTGTGTATCCCATTACCGGAACACCATCCTCTTCTATCGCTTTCTTCATCTGCTCGATATGAAGTTTCAGATATTCTATGCGGTAGGAATCGTGAATTCCGTCTTCTTCCACCTTATCGTAAGCACCAAATCCGTTCTCCACGATAAACATCGGAATGTGATATCTCTGATGCAGAACATTTAAGGAATAACGCAGTCCCTTCGGGTCAATCTGCCATCCCCAGTCACTTGCCTTTACATATGGATTTCTTGCGGTGTAGAATCCGTCGGCTGCTTTTCTGCTGTTCTCCACTTCCACGCTGCTGATGGTGTTGCTCATATAGTAGCTGAAACCAACATAATCTACGCATCCCTTCTTGAGGCAGTCCAGATCTTCCTGGGTGATATCCAGCTTCATGCCGCGGTTCTCATGAAATGCGGTGATGTATGCAGGATACTCTCCAAATACATGAATATCTCCGTAATAGAATAATCTGTGCTCCATTGTAACCTGCGTTGCCAGCTGGTCTTCTGGTGAACAGGTTCTTGGATAAAACGGCACCATAGCCAACATACAGCCAATCTGGAAGTCTGGGTTGATTTCATGACCGAGAGCAACCGTCTTCGCACTCGCAACCATCTCATAATGTACTGCCTGATGAAGTACGGTCTGAATATCCTCGCCTTCTTTATAGAGGATTCCCGAGTTGGTCCACCCTGACCACGGGCCCTGTGTACTGGACTGGTTGTTGATTTCATTGAATGTCATCCAGTATTTCACTTTATCTTTGTAACGTCTCATTACAGTCTCTGCATAACGGACAAAGAAATCAATCAGCTTTCTGTTTCTCCATCCGCCGTAAGCCTGTACCAGATGATATGGCATTTCAAAGTGGCTCAATGTGATAACTGGCTCGATGTTGTATTTTCTCATCTCATCGAACATGTCATCATAAAACTTCAGCCCTTCCTCATTCGGCTCTGTCTCATCCCCGTTCGGGAAGATTCTGGTCCATGCAATCGAAGTGCGGAAACATTTGAATCCCATCTCTGCAAACAGCTTAATATCTTCCTTATATCTGGAATAGAAATCAATCGCCTCGTGGTTCGGATAATTGCGTCCTGGCAGAATCCCATCGGTAATCTCTCTTTCCACGCCGTTCGCACCTGCCGTCATGACATCTGCAATAGAGATTCCTTTGCCTCCTTTGTCATATCCGCCTTCCAGCTGATGGGCTGCCACTGCACCGCCCCATAAAAAGTTTTCTGAAATTCCCTGTTTTTTCATAATATTGATGTCTTCCTTTACTTGTAGCGTTCCGCACTGCGGAGTCAGCTGTTTTTGTGTTACAACATAAGCGCTTACCTTTCATGGCTACATTACACCACAATTCCAGAAAAATTTCAATTATTTTGCACACTTTTGATAATTTTTTAATCATATGATATTTGTTACATCAAAAAAACAGACAAGAAAATAGTTTTCTTATCTGCTTTTTTATCTATTTTTTATCAATCTTGTTTTGTATCGTCTTTCTCATTCTACTTTATCGTCGTTCTCATCATATTTCATGTGAATTTTCCGCATCAGCATTTCCAGCAGATACACTACAGGTATCTGTGTCGTCAGATTTGCCTCTTTTGCATTCTGCCATGCATAGCTGACGGGCATATAGTAGGAGAAGTTGATATCTGACATTTTTGCAAGTGTACACTGGTTTGTATTCGTGATACTGATGACTTTCGCGCGCTTTTTCTTATACCCGTCAATCAGATAAATCACCGCTGGCGTCTCACCTGAAACGGACAGTGCAATCACTGTGGTATTTTCCATTTCCTGTATCGGGGTCGGATAATACGGGTCTGTGATGGCAAACGCGGGGACGCCGACTCCGGCAAAAAAACGCGCCCCATACTCTCCCAGGCTCCCGCTCGTACCGATTCCTATAAACAGTACCTGCCTTGCCTTCATGCACAGCTCCACTGCCACTTCCATCTGCCAAACCAATTCCTGATTATTCCTTGCATTTTCCAGATACTGGATTGCAGGAATCTCAGACGGAAAATATGCTTTCGTCTCCTTCTGCTCCTCCAGCATTCTGTGAACATTGTACTTAAATTCTGTATATCCGTTACACCCGATTCTGCTGCAGAAACGCAGAATGGTTGTGGTGGACACTCCAACTGCCGCCGACAATTCTCGTATATTCATCTTTTCCACTTCTCTCAGATGCGCGGAAACATAATTGTACACAGCGAGCTCACTCTCATTCATTCTGCATATCTGTTCGTGTCGGAATAAATTCATCTTTCTGTCCTCACAATATCTTTCTGTCTCATATTTCTTTCTGCTTTGTATCTTTTTTCTGTCTCATGCTCCTTTAGATTTTATCTCACTCAGAAATACCGTTTTTCCCAGAAATGACGTTTTTGGCGTATTTTCGCGCGGCTGCCTATTGTAAAACCGCCGAAAAATATGCTATAATTTCCTCATAATTTTTCTTAGGTGGGATGACTATGTTTACACATGAACTTCTGGCAAGTTTCAATGAATTGGAACTTTCCATCTACAACTGTATCATCAAAAATAAAGACCGCATTTCTCATATGACAATCAAAGAGCTGGCAGATGAAGCACATGTCTCCACAGCAACCGTCCTGCGCTTCTGTAAGAAAGTCGGCTGTGAAGGATACAGCCACTTTAAACTGCGTTATAAAGATTACCTGAATACACAGACGTTTGACTCTGGAAATTCTGTGGAAACTACCTTTAAAGGATTTGTCTCCCGCATTGATTCCAAAGATTTTCAGGACAGTATCGAAGAAGCATTTCAGCTCATAAAAGACTCCAGGCGCACAATCTTTATCGGCATTGGTTCTTCCGGCATTCTCGGCAAATACGGCGCCCGCTATTTCTCCAATGTAGGGCATTTCAGCCTGTATGTGGAAGACCCGTTTCTGCCGATTCTGCAGGATTTGACCGAGGACACCATCACCATCGCACTCTCAGAATCTGGCGCGACACAGCAGACGATTTACCTCGCCAATCAGATGAAATCGCGGGGAAGTCTTCTGGTCTCCATCACCAACAATGCCAGCTCTGCGCTTGCGAAAATGTCGGACTGCAGTGTTACTTACCATGTACCGGAAATTATGACAAACAACACCAACATCACCACACAGGTTCCTGTCGTGTACATTCTGGAAACACTTGCGATGAAACTGTACCTGATGCATGCGGAAAATCCAAATACTAACAACACTTTCTTTTAACTGCTGACAGCGGCCAGCCGTTGCTGAAAATTACTGCCGGTTATAGATACTGACTGGTTACTGCCGGTTATGGATGCACGGATGGGCCGCTTATGTATCCCCTATATATCCTTATATATCTCGAGACCTGCTTTGGCATTATTATACAGAAAACAATTTTACATGTAAATCATTTTAGTGATAATGACAAATATATGCAATTTTAAAATATGTTACATTAAAAAAACAGACAAAAATATGCGATTCTTATTCCTTATTCACTCAGAAAGATGGGAACCATCTGCAAACCTGTAAAAAATCCGATTAAAATATTTCGAGCAGACATAACTGAACAAGGCAAATCCACCAAAAAGCAGCGGCGGAAATACCAACATCCCGACTGTGAACAAACTCACGCCTCCCACAATCATCAGAAGGCTCGCAGGCCAATGACACACAGACAACAGCAGTGCATTTTTCAGGAAATGAAAGATGGTATTTTGAAATGCGGCTATCAGGGCATAAATATACAGATTCACGAACACATACATCAGCACTCCGGAAAAAAAGGCAGTCATGAGAATCATATCAAAAACCCCTACGGCATAGGAGCGGAGATAGACAATGGCATCCGCCCCAAGAAATATGCCGATTGCTGCCATCAGAAACCAGACCGCTGTGGAGGAAAGAAAATTTTTCCGAAATGCCCTAAAAAACTCCCGAATGATATATCCTTCCTGGTCTCTGGTATATTTCAGCATAACAGAATACAGAGCTGTGGTGGATGCGCCGATGGTGACAATGGGGATGCAGCACACAAACCACAGCAGATTCAAGAGCAGCAGATGCAGGACTTTGTCCATAAAATTCCACAGTGGGCTATTGATAGAAAACAAAGTACCCATAAAAACCTCCTTTTCTTTGATGTCTTTCAGTCTGTCTTTACCAGTATGGATGCCAGTCTCTGGAAAGGCGCGTCAATGCTTCCACATAGTAATAATCTCCCCACAGGTTGCACTCATCAATCCCATGGTCAATGCAGTCGTTATACAGTGTCTTTCTGCCGTAAACACCATGAAGAAGCTGCCCATTCGACACAGCCGGCGATTTGACGGCACACAAATCCACCAGAGCTTTCATCATACGTTTTGCAGCCGAGACATAGTACGCTGCCTTCTCCTGCGGCAGATAATTTGCCATCTCCAGCATTCCGCACACGGCGATGGCAGACGCAGACGAATCTCTCGGTTCCTCACTTCCATCTGAAAAGACAAAATCCCAGTAAGGAATCAGGTTTTCTGGAAGATGTTCCAGGAAATAATCCGTCACCTGCTCAAATAAAGCAATATATTCTGGATTTCTGGTATAACGGTAGCTGAGAGCAATGCCGTAAACCCCCCCAGGACTGCCCGCGCGCCCATGCGGAATCGGCAGAGTATCCCTGGTGTGTGACACCATGCGTCGGCACACCTGTCTCCGGATCAAAATAATAGGTGTGAAACGTGGAATAGTCAGGGCGTATCACGACTTTCAAGGCGGTAGTCAAATGGGCCTTTGCAATTTTGGCATAATGAGAGTCGCCTGTCTCCTCACTTGCCCAGTAGAGCAGAGGAAGATTCAGCAGACAATCGATGATAAGGCGGTAATTCTTTTTGTCATCCATAGAACCCCATGCCTGCAAAAACTGTCCTTTTTCATGAAAACGGGAAGCCAGTTTGTCCGCAGCCAGAAGAGCTGCTTTTCTGGCAGACGCATCTCCTGTCAGTTTATAACCGGCTACGCAGGACAGAGAATAGAGAAATCCCAGGTCATGCGTATCTGTCTCAATTCCTTTCTCAATGCGCTCTAAAAAACTCGATGTCTGTTTCAATGCAGCATGTCTGAAACATTCTTCCTGTGTATTCTCATAGGCAAGCCACAGCTCCCCCGTCCAGAACCCGTTTGTCCACTGCGTGTTCGGTGCAGGGGAATAAAAATTATTATGAGAAAAAATGTCTTTAAATTGTTCGGAAAACTGCGGCAGACAGCTTCTTGTCTGGCGGACCGCAGCCGCCAGGGCAGAAGCAACTTCCTCGTCTGTGATTTCCGAAATATTTGTAAAATTTTCAGGCAGCATAATATATATTCCTTCTTTCTTATTGTTCTTCTTACATTGGCTCAAGACTTGTTTCTTAACTCACTTTTTACATCTGATATACAGGAACAGGCGTATGCAGCTGGTCAAAATCCTGAATGGCCTGCTCCATATCTGAGGCATCCATAAGAGAGAAAAGCTGTCTGGACAGTTTGGCAAGAGAACCTTCGTCCAGTGAGCATCCGGTGACATCCAGAAAAGCGGCAGTCAACACAGTAGCTGCATAATCCAGCGTTTCTTCCTTTTCTCCTCGGAAAGAAACATCCAATACCGTTGCCAAATCCGAGCGGTTTTGAACCATCTCTGGATACAGAAACGTATCCTGATACAGGCGGATGGAAGTCGGATAATCCCAAATTCCAAGTACCTGGATATTGCCATCTGTCAAAAGCAGGGCAGATTCATTCAGTACAGTGGCTTTCAGCCCTTTTGCCAGATGCCAGCGCTGAATATGGTCTGCCGGATACCGGTTTCCGCGGTCTATCCTGTCCTGAATGACAATGCCCTTCTGGCGATGAAACAGAACCCGCCTGGTGTGAAGGCAGAAAGTGTAAGCATCATGATAGGCTTCCGCATACATGCCTTCCGGCCTGCTGATATAGGCTGTGACAGGGCTGTCTGGGCGGTAGACTCCCCAGCTGTCCGCGTACATGGCATCGGGGGCAATCGGCTTTCCAAATGCCAGCACCGTGTTGTGGGATGTCATATTGTACATAAAGCCTCTGTATGGACTTCCGAGACATACATTGTGATACAGATTTCCGGAATCCGGCTCATCCATAATGGAAACTCCATGTATGGTGAAAAACAGCGAGAGCATATCCATGTGGTTGTGCCCTGTGTAGCCGCAGTTGTTTTTTGCCGACATCAAAAAATAGCTGGCATTTGCATCGTAGCCGCTCTTGCCGCAGACAAAACCTGCCTGGTCGCTGCAGTAGTCAAGTCCGACCAACCCACTTTCTGCCTGAAATTCGGTCTGTTCGCTTCCAGAATGCACCTCCATTGTCTCCATTCTCTCTTTTGTTTCAGATTTCTCAGAAGGAATCGAATTGCGGATATTCCATACCTCCCTGCAGGCCGGATGATTCAGCATGCGGATTCCGATTTTGAGGATAGGGTCCACTTCGGGTCCATAATTGTCTCCAAGAGAAGGATATTTCTTCTGAGGAGGAGCAATGTGTGCCAAAACCTGAAAAGACGTATACAGACGCTTCTCCGACTCTTCATCCAACAGAACTTCCTGATTCAGCCGTGCCAGATAGGTACCACGGTAAAGCATCTCTCCGAGCGCTGCGCCGGACCAGTACGCGATGGAATGTTCATTGTAGCCGCCGGCTTCATTGAAGTCGTCTCTGATATGCTGGCAAACCACAGAAGCGCCGATAGATTTCATGGGACGGAATGCAGGGATTTCCGGAAACATGGTCCCAAGAATAAAGGGAACCAGTCCTCTTTCCCACATATGATGATTGTAAGGGCGGTATGTATCGGTATCAAAACGGCGGAACTGAATTCCGATAAACCACAGCCGTTTTAAAATACCGAAGGCAAGTTCCGGATCTATCTCATAAGGAACACGGGTATATAGCATGCTTGTGTAGGTCAGGGTCAAAAAACCGGCACTCATCACATCGCGGTCATCTTCAAACTGAAATCTCGCCGCATCTGCCGCTGTGTTGCAGATGGTGAGAGGGTATGTGTCAAAAAACAGGCGAAGCAGCTCTTCAAAGCGCTCCAGGACCCGTACATCCCCCGTTTCATGATACAGGACATAGAGATACTCGAAACTGGTTCCCCGCACAAAGAGATTGAGATTATTTTTCTTTTTGTCCTTATCTCTGATAAAACTAAAATGGATGGGATGACAGAAATGCTCTCCCAAATCTACTTCTCCCCGCCCTTTTCCAGGAATGACATACACATAGTCCATCATCTTCTTTCCGGCATAGAGACAAAACTCTTTCAGGCTGCCAGACAATCCAAGGGATGCCTGAAATGAATATGGATTTTCGTCCGTATCAATCGGAGTCAGAGGAAGCATACGGGAATCGAACAGGTAATGTACCTGATTTCTGTGTTCAAAATACTCAAGCAGTGCCTTTTTTGCTTTGTCTGTCTGTCCATTTTGATACTCATTTTTCACGGTCTCCATGCCTGGATACTCCAAATCCAAAGCCTGAAAAAACTGTTCATCGCTTACTGCACGTTCATCAACAGGTATCTGCATAGTAATTTCTCCTCCTAATATATAAGTGTAAGGTTTTCTTATAAAAACAGTATAAAGAGGAAAAAACAGTACTTCAATGACACTTTTTTGTGAAATGGCACATAATTGAAAGAAGGAATCTGATGGGAAAAAAGAAGAGAAAATATGACAGGAAATAAAAGAGAAAAAAAGAAGAAAGGTCACTTTTTTGAGAGAAATAGAGGAGAAAAATGCCTGTAAAACAGCAAAAAGCAGAAAAAGACTCCAAAGAAAGACCGTCAAAAAAGGCTCACAAAAAAAAGATATTTCACAAAAAAATGCGAATTGTAAAACGCAAATCCCTGTGATACGATTCTGACATAGCAAAGGCTACACAAAAAATTTAAAAATCAAATGGAAGGCGCCAAAAATAGTTTTAAATTTTTCTGTGATTTTCCTATAAGAAAGCCTAAACAACACGAAAAACAGAAATCTTTTAAAAGGAAAAATTAAAAGAAAAAAAGGAAACAACTTGAAATTCAAATGTTAAATGAGCATTCAGAAAGAGAGGAAGACAAAAATTATGAAGAAAAAGACAAGACGTTTTGCAGCTGGTGCCCTGGTATCTGTCATAGCATTCTCCGCACTGACGGGATGTGGTTCCAGCAATACCACACAGACGACAACGTCCGGAACAACTGTACAGACAGAAATCACACAGGCGGGCAACACGCAGACAAGTGCAGGCGTACAGGAACAGGAAGAACCAGTACAGCTGGCCTGGCTCGGCGGCCAGACTTCCGCAGAAGTAGATGACGACGCAGAAGTTGTCAAGATGATTGAGGAGAAATTTAACATTGATTTGAAAGCATGGTATGTAGATTCGAACAATTTCCAGGAAAATCTGAATGTGCGCTTTGCCGGCGGCGAGATGCCGGATGTGCTGGTCATTGACAATTTATCTCTTCTTCCTACTTATGTAGATGGCGGAATCGTGGCAGAGCTGCCGCTGGACCTGGTACGTGAGAAAGCGCCGAACTACAGCAAGGCCATCGATGACCTCGGCGATCCTTCCGCATGGAGTCTGATGGCTTATAATGGAAAGAACTATGGTATTGTCAATTCAGCAACCGTGTATCCAATGGCTATGATCTGGAGAAAAGACTGGCTGGATAAGCTGGGACTGGATGTTCCCGAAACTCTGGAAGAATATGAGGAAGTTCTGACAGCATTCGTGGAGCAGGATCCGGACGGCAACGGAAAGAGAGATACAGCAGGTATGGCAGAGAGAGCTTTTGGTGCTGTATTTGGTGCATATGGCCTGCGCTGTGTGACAGGCGGATTTCCAGGTTTTACAGTAGAGGAGATGCAGCTTGGCGAGGACAATGTTCCATTTTTTCCATTTATCAGACCAGAAGCAAAGGAAGCGTTGACACTTCTTCACAGCTGGTACGAAAAAGGTATTATTGACAAAGAGTTCATTACCGGTGAGAACCATGGCGGATATGCATGGCTGTCCCATTCCTTTATGAATGATAAGATCGGTCTTACCTGTGCACAGCCAACCCACTATCTGTTTGCAAGCACGGATACCAGCGATGAAAAGAACTGGGCAATCTGTATGAAAGAATTAAAGGGATTAAATCCAGATGCTGATATTGTATTTGGACCAGCTCCGATTGGCCCTGACGGAAAATCCGGAACAGAGGCATGGAGCAAACTTGGAAAATTGACCTGCATCACCACAAAGGCAGCTGAAGACCCCAAAAAAATAGAAAAATTTTTGGAGATGCTGGACGCATACTATACAGATGTAGATTACATCAAACTGGTAAATCTGGGAATTGAGGGAAAACATTACGAGATGACAGAGAATGGACCTGTTCGTCTGATGGATGGAGTAGAGGTGCGCAAAGAGGGTGTTCTTCAGTGTGACTTTGGAAGCACAAAAATGTACACAGAAATGGTAACACCGAAAAAAGATACATTCTGTAAGGAAGTAACAGGAAATGGATATTATCGTTTTAACGCACCTCCAGTAAAAGAATTCTCTGACGTGATTGCAACACTGGATACACTGACAGAGCAGGCTTACTTTGACATGATAAGCGGTGCAAAACCACTGGATTATTTTGATACTTATGTAGAAGAATTCAAGAAAGCCGGCGGCGAAGCTGCTGAAAAGGCAGTACAGGAAGCCTATGCGGCAAAAATGGCAGCGATAAAGCAGTAAAAACCATTACGGCAGTATTGATATGTGTGAATGAGAAAATAAGATGATGAAACATGGAAAGGTACTGTTATGAGATAGCACAGTACCTTTTCTATATCATGGATTCCGTTTCCGAAAAAGGAGGAAGAAAAATTTGACAAAATCAAAGAAAAAAGCAGTACCCTCTCCCAAAAAGGGGTTTCTTACAAATATGAAAATTTATAAAGAATATTACATCATGTTGATTCCTGGCCTTTTATTTTTTCTGATTTTCTGCTATGGGCCCATGTATGGGCTGCTGATCGCCTTTCAGGATTACTATCCGTTAAAAGGCATCCACGGCAGTGAATGGGTGGGAATGAAACATTTTCTGAAACTATTTTCAGACCCGTTTTTTCTGTCTGTCTTCAGAAATACGATCATTATCAGCCTGTACAAGCTGGCAGTATGTTTTCCGGCCCCGATTCTTCTGTGTCTGGCATTAAACGAAATCAAACATCTGAAATTTAAAAAACTGGCACAGTCCGTCTCCTATCTTCCGCATTTTGTGTCATGGGTTGTGGTATCTGGTATTATCATTGAATTTCTGTCCCCGTCCAGAGGCCCTATCAATATTCTCCTGCAGAACCTGGGACTGGAACCTATATTTTTCGTGGCGGACAGCCGGTATTTCCGCGGCGTTCTGGTACTTTCTGATTTATGGAAATCAATCGGATGGGGATCGATTGTCTATCTGGCAGCTGTGACATCGGTAGATCCTACTCTGTACGAGGCGGCAGAGATGGACGGAGCCGGAAGAATCGGAAAAATCATTCATGTGACGCTGCCGGCACTGGTCCCGATTATCACAGTTATGTTGATTATGGAATCTGGAAAAATCCTGAATGACAGTTTTGAGCAGGTCTATAACTTCCTGACCCCTACTACCTATTCTGTGGGAGATGTCATCTCAACCTTTGTATACCGTATGGGTATTCAGAAGATGCAGTACAGCTTCACCACAGCAGTGGATTTATTTAAAAATATCATCTCTTTCGCATTGGTTATGCTGACAAACTATGTGGCAGGAAAAACAAATGATTATGCATTATGGTAAATGCTGATTTGGTGCAAAAATGATTCCATTCCCCCACATATGATATTGCAAAAACATGATATGCCAAAAACATAGTATACCCCACATACGACATTTCAAAAACATGATATATCATATATCCAAAATACAATATGTCAAAAACACAATAACAGAAAGGATGCATCATAATGAAAGCGAGCAAAACAAAAAAGCATAGAAAGCGGTCTGCGGAAGACTGGATTGTGGATATTCTGTCGTACGGATTTACTCTGATACTGGTGATTTCCATCTGTCTGCCGTTTATGCAGGTTATCACCATTTCCATGAGTCCGGCTTCCGTTGTCAATGCGACCGGATTTCACCTGATTCCGACAAAATTTGACTTTTCCGGTTATATAGAAATTGCAAACAATGACAATTTCTGGCACAGTTATCTGATTACCATTGCCAGAACAATTCTTGGGACCACATGCGGTGTGCTGGTGACTATGCTCACAGCATATCCGCTGGCAAAAACCAACCTTCCCTATCGAAAAGGACTGATGATGTTTGTGGTATTTACCATGTATTTTTCCGGCGGTATGATCCCAAAATATCTTCTGATTAAAAATCTCGGATTGACGAACAAATTCCTGGTATACATCCTGCCGTGCCTGATTACGGGATTTGCTCTGATTATCACCAGAAATTTCTTTATGGGAATTCCTGCGGCACTGGAAGAATCCGCTAAAATTGACGGAGCGTCCAATATGACTGTGCTGTTTCGGATTTATCTGCCGCTGTCTGCGCCGGTTGTGGCCACCATTTCTCTGTGGTACTGTGTGCAGCACTGGAACTCCTGGATGGACAATATGCTGTATGTGACAAAAAACGGCCTGTATGTACTCCAATATGTGCTCCAGACAATCCTAACAAACGGGAGAACCGCCGATATGGAGGCGGTGACGGAGGTGATTGTTCACACAGAGACTATGAAAATGGCAGCTCTGATTCTGTCTCTGATTCCGATTGTATGTACGTATCCGTTCCTCCAGAAATACTTCGTGAAAGGTATGATTGTGGGGTCTGTAAAAGGATAAATCCGAATCCTTCCATACGGCCCATCTCTCCTTCCTCGAGACCTGCATGGCGGCGCCTGCTGACACATACACTGCCATGCAGCAGATTTTTGCGAAAGAAATCCCCACAAAAAAGTAACATTTTACAAATAATTGCTGATTGTATTTTTATATTCTCTATGCTACCTTAAACATATGTCAATTTTTGATAGCAAAAAGGAAGGTTAGAGATGGAGAAACGATTTCGTACTGGAAAAGGAACTGGAAAATGGTTTGAGTTTGGAAAAATATCCAGATTTTCTATTTTTTCGTTGATTTTAGGAATCAATTTATTCAGCATTACAGCGCTCTCTTTATTTAATTATATTGTTTTTCACAACAACAGCAAAAAGACTTATCTGGAAAGTTTTTTATCCTACAATCAGAAAATCACAGACATGGCTATTCACAATATCGACCAGCAGATTATGCAGACGATTTACAATATACCGAAACTGTATTTTTCTCAGACACGACAGAACGAATCTGTTTTAAAACCTCAAGAAGAGATGATTGCGGGCAAAGCTGAGGAGACGATGGAATTGGTATACCGTCTTCAATCCATTCAGACTTCCTATCCATTTATTAGAAGTATGGATGTATACTATGAAAATACTGGAACTGTTGTCACAGGATTTGCGAATGTGCATTTTCTGGCAGAGAAGGAGGAAATTCACAAATACCTGCCATGGTATGAGGAATTTGCGCAGCAGGACAAAAATCTGTATTTTATGCCAGAATCCAGCAATACGTACCCGCTTCAGGAACCGGTGCTCTCCTACATCAGCCGGATTTCCCAGCCCAGATGGCAGGGGAATGGCATTGTAATGGCTGTTCACCTTTCGACAGATGTTTTCTCGGATTATGTGGACGAGAAAACAGGGCAGCTGCTGGTAAACGCAGTAGATGGGCGGGTGCTTTATGAGTCTCCCATATCTGAGGAAGAGATGGGAAATGAGATAACCATTCTTTCCTATACTTCACCGACAACGATGCTTCAATATACATACAGCATGGCTGACTCTGTCCTGTATGCGGATATCAATATCAAAAACCATGTATTTCTGCTGAATTTTCTGCTTTCCATTGTGTTTAACATTGCTCTGCTTATGATTGTCTCCTATTACAGCAGCTATATTTACAGGGAAAAACTGGTGGATTTGTCACAAGAAGCTGGTGTGACAATCCATCCGGACAACAAGAGTTTTGACAGTTCCTTAAAGCAGCTGCAGGAAGAAATTTTGACGCTCCATGATACAGCGAATTCATCCAAAGACCTGCGTTTTCAAAGCGCCGTCCGCGCTCTGCTGCTGAACCGCAAATCGGAAGACGCATGTCAGGCTGTGCAAGTTCTGGAAGCCTATCTGGAATATGATTCCTGCCGTGTGTGGGTGATACAGAAGGAAGAAGGCGCTCTGGAGAGATATTCCGTCGAGCAGATACAGACTCATTTTTCTCAGATACACAGTCCGTCTTCTCAAATACCAAACCAATCTTCTCCGCTCCAGAAATCCTCCTTTATGGGAGAAACGATTCCTCCTTATCATGTTATGCTGACAACGATGGAGAAAGGTGAGCTGGTTGCCGTTGTCAACTTCAAGGAAGAGGACGATGAAACCATTCTTCAGGAGGTGCACGCGCGCTTTTGCTCCTGTCTCGGAAACTGCCTGGTGACAGTGGGAAGTCTTGTAAAGACAGAAAAAGATGGTATCCGAAAATCCTACCGCTCCGTGTGCGATGCGGTCAAATACCGGTTTATTTTCTGGGAGCAGGCACTTTTGCGCTACGAGGACATTCAAATCGGAAAGAGGAAAGATTCCGGAAGCCATCTAAAGCTGTTTGAATCCATGGAAAAAGACATCAACAGTGAAAATCTGCTGGAATTTAAATTGCACCTAGAGATGTTGACTGTCTCTTTCAAAAACGGAAATTATACCATAGAATACTGCCATTCTACGCTGCGCGATCTGGTGACATTGATTTACCAGGTGATGCAGCACCGCAACCTGGATATGTGGGTCATGTATGGATATGATCTCAGAGAATACTACAAAAGGATTCAGACCCTCGACCAGTTCGAGGAATGGATGAATGATGTCTGCGAAATTTTACTGAAAAATATTCGCCAGAAGCGCAGGCAGGTGGATGAAGACGGCGACATCAAGACCAAGCTGATACAGCTGATTGACGAAAATCTGGAAAACGATATCTCCCTGGATTTTCTCTGCGACCAGTTTTCCATGCGCCCTGATGTACTGAGCCGTGTGTTTAAACAGGTCATGGGCGAGGGATATACGGAGTATGTGAAAAAGCAGAAAATGGAGCGCGCCGTCCAGCTGATGAAAGAAAATTATAATGTAAAAGAGATTGCGCAGAAGCTAGGATACAATTCTTCTCAATATTTTATCAAAATCTTTAAAGAAACGTATGGGACCACTCCATATCAATATAAAAAGAACGGCTTTGCAGAAAAATCGGAACAATAAAAGGAGAAAAACAAAACATGAGCAAAACAGAGAACCGTCCAAACTGTATCGTCCTGCTCGCAGATCAGCTGCGCTATGACGTACTGGGGAAGGGCTATACTCCCCATATAGATGAATTGATGCAGGACAGCATTGTTTTTTCAAATATGTATTGTGCCAGCCCTCTCTGCGTTCCTGCCAGAGGCGCGCTGTTCACGGGGACCTATCCAGGAGTCAATGGAAGCCTGGTGAACGGATGGATTCCGTCAGAAAAGCCATATGCCAAGGTAAAAGAAGGCATGGATACTTTATATGATGTGATGGAAAAAGCAGGAATGGAGTGCATACACAGTGGAAAGCAGCACCTGTTTGTGCAGGGAACACCGCTGGAAATGCGTCCGCAAACCAGAACCAAATGGCTGACAACAGAGCAGACCTATCGGGAATTTATGAGAGAACAGGGAAAACGCATGCCTGGAGGCCCACAGTTCCGAATGTGGGTACCAGAGATGGCTGACGGAATACACACCATTTTGAGCAGTTATTCCACACCTCATACAGGACGGTATGAAGAAGGATATGACTACTATTTTGATGGATATTTCACGAACGAACTGCTGAAAGGACTGGAGGAGTATGATGGGAAAAAACCATTGTTTCTCAGCATGATGTATCTAGCTCCGCATCCGCCGTTTGACATTCCAGAACCCTGGTATTCTATGGTAAAGGATGAGGACGTCACTCTTCCCGAAAATGTAGATCAGTGGTATCCCCATCAATCTCCGCTTCAGAAATATAATGTGACTGGCTACATCGGCAATTCCTACCATCTGCCGGATTGGAAAGAAGCATGGCGAACCTATCTCGGTCTGGTATCGCTGCTGGATACCTGTGTTGGAAACGTGCTTGAAAAGCTGAAAGAGAAGAATCTGTATGACAATTCTCTTATCCTGTTCGGCTCTGACCACGGAGAATTGCTGGGTTCTCACCGCCTTTTCCAAAAAATGTGCATGTATGAGGAATCTGTAAAAACTCCGTTCAGTATCCATCTGCCAGGAGGCAAAGGAAAAGGAGACATGCATAGGGAAACAGTCAGCCAGATCGACATTTTCCCTACCATCTGTGATTTATATGGAATCACCACAAGTCATCAGATGAACGGAAGCTCCCTGAAAGGGCTCATGCTGGGAACAAAATCCTGGCAGGAATCACCTGTGTACATTCAGTATGACGGCAATGGGTCCAGAGGAAATTTTCAGAGATGCGTGATATGGAAAGATTATAAATACATCGCTGATATCTTCAAAGATGAATATTACTACGAGCTGTATGACCTCAAACACGACAGTCAGGAGACAACCAATCTGCTGTTTGAGAGGGCGGATGACGGCAGTTTCTGCTATCAGGAGCTCTCAGAGCAGATGAATCAGATTCTCAGGCGTCATCTCCAGGAAATCAACGATTTTATTGAGCTTCCGCCATGGAATCTGGCAGAATTTGTCGAGAACTACAGCTTTTAGATGCCAGGGATTGCTCTCCTATTTTAAAAGAGCGCTGCATTTTCTCAATGCACCGCTCTCCCTCGAACATAAAGCTATTTTTTAATATTTTTTAGAATAATCCGCAAAAATGGTTTTCCAGATTACTTTTGCTGCGAACTTAGAACCTTCCATCGATGCATGGGCACCATCCTCATAATACATCTCCACATCTGGATGTATCTTTTGGTACATCCACCATCTGCTCCCGACCGGCGCTAAGATAGCGCCGATTTCTTCTGCGATTTTTCTGTGCGCGTTCGTCATCCGCTCCTGTTCACACTCTTCCTCTTTTTTCGCCCAGGTCAGATAAATCACTGGTGTGCTGCCCGCTTCCTGAATCCATGTGTTCAATTTCCGAACCGCGTCAAAATAGGTTTTCTCCGGCCCAAACGGATGAGAATGTTCCTGCAATACTACATAATCATAGTTTCCATACAGAATATTGAATTTTACATCCGGCTCCGCCACATGCTGCTCCAGGAACCATCCGCCGTGCGCAAGCATCGTCACTTCGCACTCGATTCCCTGCGCCTCCGCCAGCACTGCAACTAATTTCGGCATATTGTTGAAATAGGTGTGACTGTTTCCGATAAACAAAATTCTCATGCTCCAGTCTCCTCTCTGCGCTTTTTGATATGCTTGTTCTATCATGTTTGTTCTATGATATTTTTTCTGACATAGTTTCTTTCTGTCAAAGTTTTCTTTCCAACTCAAGCGTCCCTATTATAGCACAAATGGAGAACATGTGCAGCTTTTTTCCACAGAAATAAGTGGCGTTTGTCTTAAAAAATATACATATTATCTCCGCCACCAGTTCTGCCCAGGAAGAACATATGTACTTGTCTGTACAGTGGCACCTATATTGCTGGGCGTCTGCACCATCAGCGCCTGAATGGTTTCCCATACATCCGAGATAGGAATTGCATATCCCATTCCCTCTATCTCAGTAGAAGAAGCTTTCGCTGTATTGATGCCAATCAATTCTCCGCTCATATTCAACAAAGCGCCGCCGCTGTTGCCTGGGTTGATTGCAGCATCTGTCTGTATGTAGGTAGAAGACTGTGTATTTCCGCTGCTGTCTGTTCCAGTGGTAATCGCGCGGTTCAATGCGCTCACAATTCCTGTCGTGACGGACTGTCCATATCCCAGTGCATTGCCGATTGCCACCACCTGCTCTCCCACTCTCAAAGCATTGGAATCGCCTATGGATACTACGGAAATCTGATTCAAAGTATCCGCCGATAATGCATCCAGAGATACCTTCACGACTGCCAAATCCAGATCGGCGTCTGTGCCGCAGAGCTCTGCCCCGCAGACAGTTCCGTCCCCAAAACTGACAGAGATGGTGTTGGCATCCTCTATGACATGATAATTCGTCACCATATACAGCGCGTTGTCCGTCTTTGCGACAATCACACCTGAGCCGCAGCTGCTGACCTGCTGCAGCGTTGAAGGTCCTTGCCCGTTTCTTCCAAAGCGGCTGTAAAACTGCTGCACTTCCTGTACGGAAATGGTTGTGATAGAAACGACGGACGGCAGCGCAGATACAGCAATATTTGACACATCCATTCCCCCAATCACACTGCTGGATCCGCTGCCGCCGGTGGAAACACTTCCAGCGGGCGTTGTGCTGGTAGTATTCTGTGTATCCACCTTCTGAATACTGTCTACACTGCCGGCTGCGTCCACCTGCTCCGCTAGATTCACACTCTGGCTGCCATCCCATGCCATTTCCGTCAGGAAATTGGATGTATCTTCTGCAGCCGTGCCAGATGCCAAATACATCGCCTGCATATGGTTTGTCTGATACACGCCCACAACGGTTCCTCCCAGAACGGCAGCTCCCAGACACAGCGCCGCGGTCTGTCTGATTCCAAACGTTCTTGCTTGTTTCTTTCTGCTTCTTGTGCAGTTTCTCTCTTCTGTGTTTTCTGTTTCTGTATGGCTCTTATAAAAATCTTCCTGATAGTTCTGCATCATTTTATCTCCTCACATTCTTTTCTTAATTTGCTGCTTTTTCTGCCCTCATTATACCTTTCAAACCTGAAAAAATCCTGAAAAGAATGTGAATTATGTTTGAACTATTTTCGCCTTCCCTATTTCTGCTAAGAAAATGCTCTGGAAATTTTTCTGTAATCGGACGGAGGCATACCCACCTGCTCCGCAAAAATCCGGTTAAAATACTGATGATTCGGATAGCCCGCTTTCCATGCCACATCCGAAATTTTCATATTCGTATTCTTTAATAATGATTTTGCATGACTGATGCGCACCTCTGTCAGCATCTGCGTCAAATTCTGCCCTGTCTCCTGCTTAATCAGGCGGCTGATATAGGATGGATTGCGATGCAGATACTCAGCCACCTCAGCCAGCCCGATCGGCTTCTCAAAATTTTGATAAATGTAAGACTTTACCTGGTCGATCAAAATACTGCTCTGGGGATTTTCACAGGCAGAAAGACTGTCATAAAGCTGGCAGAGCCACTTTAAGATGGCATCTTCATCTACACAGAATGCATCCAGATTCTGCAGATTTTTATCAATAGTATTGTTCGCAGCCCGCAGCCATGCCAAATCAAAATTCAGATTATTGAGAAAAAAAGACAGGTTGCAAAGAAGCAGATGGATGGCCTGTCTGCGGAATCCTGTATTGTACTGCTCAAGAAATGCCAGAAAAGCCTCTGCTGCCTCCCGAAACGCCGTCTGATTCTTCGTCTGAAGCAGAGCAATCAGATTGCTGATGCTCGAATTTACATTCAAAAGCTTATTGTATGTCAAGGGAAGTTCTTCATAATAAATAACCGAATTGCAACTTATCTGGTCATGGCTGAGGCAGATGGACACCTGCTCTCGAAGCTCATCCAGCTCTTCCAGAGAAGTTCCCATACGGCTGATGCCCAACTTCATATTCTGCTGATACTGCCTGGTAAAATACTCCATGCAATTCTCTAGCTGGTCATGAAACGCATCCATCCTGTCTCTGTGATTCTCCAGCGACACAATTCCCCACAGTGTGTCTCCATGAGGATACAACAGCGCATCTTTTCCAAAAATATCAGAAAAACAATTTTCCAGTGCATAAGAGATAAAAAGATCGGTTTTCAGGGAACGGCTTTTTGCCCTCGACTGATGTCTGCATCCCAGCAGCTCGTAATGCTGAAAAGAAAAAGAGAACAATTCCGTATCTTTTATCTGTTTCTCTATATCCATCGAATGCGGCCGAAACAAAAGCTGCTGTATCGTCTGCCGACGGATGTCTTCCTGATGAGAAGTATAGTAGCTCTGAAAGGACTGGTACAGCTTCTGCTGCTTTTGTTCCTCCAAAAAATCCTGCAGTGCTCTCCGAATCACTTCACAGGTAGCCGTTTCATCGATAGGCTTTAAAAGATAATCAAAGACATGATAGGCAATACCTGCCTTGGCATACTCAAAATCTGAAAAACCTGTAATAAGAATCACCCGTGAAGCAAGATTCTGTTCCCAGACATACCTGGCAATTTCCAGACCGCTTTTCTGCGGCATGCGAATATCTGAGAGAATCACCGCCGGAACTTCTTCTCCAATCGACTCCAGCGCCTCAAACACATTGGATGCCATCTGAATGGAATGAAATTTCAGCGACGATTGTTCCACAATGTATTTTAACTTCAGACGAATCAGTTCCTCATCATCCACAATCAAAAGTTTCACACGAATCGCCTCCCTCTGTGTTCGTTCTCTTTTTTTCGTCTTTCTTTGCAGGCTGAGGATGTTTCGGCAGAACAATCGTAACCTGATTTCCTTCGTCCGAAACCTGAATCCGCAGTCCATACGAATTTCCGTAAAGTATCCGAATCCTCCTCTGAATATTCATCAGCCCAATGTGATTGGATACATCCATTTCTGCACCGTTCAGCTTAATTTCCGATGCGTCTGTCCGTATCATCTGCTGTACAGAAGCAGGAATGGGCACACCATTGTCGCACACAGAAATGTAAATACAAGTCTCATCTTCACGCCCGCTTATCACAATCATGCCATTCTCCAAAAAATTTCCAACTCCATGAATCAGGGAGTTTTCAATCAAGGGCTGAATACAGAGTTTGGGAATGGAATACGCATACAATGTCTGTGGCACTTCCACAAGAAACAGCACCTTCTCATGAAAACGAAGTTTCTGAATAAACAAATACTGTTTCACATACTCCAAATCCTCCCCTATTGTTAGAATATCGTTCCCTTTGATGGACATACGCATAATACAGCCAAGCGCCAGAATTGCTTTCTGCGCATCTTTCGGACGTCCTAGGTCAATCAGGCTGCTGATGCTGTCCAGTGTATTGTACAAAAAATGTGGATTGATCTGAGACTGCAGAGATTTCAGCTGCGCATTCTGATTTAACAGCTCCTGTTCATATACCGTTTCAATCAAATTGTGAATTCGCTTGAGCATATCATTATAGACTTGAGCCAAATGAGAAAATTCATCCTGAGAATGGACAGTGATGTAAGCTTTGGAGTCAATCTGATTGGTATGTGTGATTTTCTGAATAAAAGAAGCAAATTGCCGCTCTATACTCCTGGCTACCAAGAAGATAAAAATGGCAATCAAAAAAAGAGACAGCAAAATAATAAAAAGCTGGATGAAAAAAGAATGATACACACTTTGAAATAGCAGTTCCTCATTCACCAGCGCAAACAGTTTTAACTGGGGATAGTTTGTCTGATATTTATAAATATGCGAACCATTCACAAGCGCTGGAAAAGCAGCACTCTGCAGCATATCTTCCAAATCAGAGCGAGACCATCCAGAATTACTGGCTATCATCTGGTTATCCGCCGTTGTGAGCACATAAGAAATCACATCCGAATCTGCGCGATAGCCAAAAATATCAAAAAAACAGTTGGTGCTGACATCACACATAAAAAATCCAATTTCTTGATTGGTGTCATTGGTATCCAATTTATAGATAGACCTCGCCATGGTAAAAATAGACGGAGTGTCCGGCGAATAATGAAAATACATCTTTCCATGATAGGTCTGCACCTGCGGTGCCAGCCATTCCCGTTTCAGTTCATACTGGCTCTGCGTAGAAGAATATATCGTGTTGTTCGTATAAAAATCCCCGTTTTTATCCTCCAAATACAGATTTGACGGATACGTATCAAACAGCAGAATCGTTCGGCTGATTTCTTCCGAGAACCCCGAAAACGTGCCGTCTGGAGACAATAAATACTTCTGTACCATATTTCCATACAAAAAATTGTCCGTCTCCTGGTTTAGTTGGTAAAGATATCCATTGAAATAATTGATTTTATCACAGACCGTCTGATTCAGCTGATTTCTCACAGTCTGTTTTGTTTCTGTTTGGAAAATATAAAACGTATATCCCAAAATAAGAGAATAACTGATTAGTAGCATGGGGATAATAGGAACCAAAAATTTATACTTGATAGACAGGCGATGATAAAATACAGGTACATCCATAAGAAAGTCCTTTCTGTTTATGATATCCGAACAGCACATAGCACACATATGTCACGTCATAATTATACCATTTTTTTGATGAAAAACAACGCAATGTCAAAAAAGGAGAAGAAAGGTAAAAAAGAGAGAAGACAGAACTTCAGACAGAAATGTTATACTTCATTTAAGGAAGCCAAACGGGAACAACAAAGAAAAAAGGAGGACGTGTAGTTATGAAGAAGAACAAAACATGGATAGCAGCCCTAACAGCCAGCGCAGTGATTATGGCGGGATTAAGCGGATGCAGCACTTCTGGTACTCCGCAAACCACAGCACAGACTGCCTCTTCTGGGCAGTCCGGCACAGCAGAAAAAACAGAGACCGCCACACAGGCCGAAGAAAGCAAAAGTACGGACAAAATCAATATCACCATGGCTGTGTGGAGTTCCTCATCTGCGGCCCTGCAGGAGGAAGCAGCCAATGCGTTCAATGAGACGCAGGACAGAATCCATTTTACGGTGGAGATGCAGTCAGGTGACTATGCACAGTATCTGGGAGCCAAGACGGTTGCCAACGACCTGCCGGATTTGTTTTATATGAATCCATACAGTGAATTGCAGCAGTACGCAAAAAATGGATACATTCTGGATTTGAGCGATCAGCCTTTCGTCTCCAGAATCTATGACAGCACAAAAGCTGGAGTTTCCTATGACGGAAAGATATATGGCTATCCAAGCAGCGTCGAATACTGGGGAATTTTTTACAATATCGATCTATTTGAACAGGCCGGTATCACAGAAATTCCCACGACATTTTCTGAGTTAGAAACAATATGCCAGACCTTAAAGGACAATGATATTACCCCATTTGCGGCAATGTATAAAGATTCCTGGACATGCGAGCAGGTATTCAGCGCATTGTTTGCGGCAGCCATGCAGGATAACCTCACCGAATGGATTCAGCAGATGAACCAAGGAGAGAGCACCTTCCGCCAGGAACCTGTCGATAAAGTATTTCGCTTCCTTGACCTGATGAAAGAGAACTCTGGAATCAACTATATGGACGCCGACTCCACTGCTGGATACAACTCCTTTGCCAGCGGCGATGCAGCTATGATTTTCCTAGGGAATTTCGCGCTTCGCTCTGCTAGAAATACCAATCCAGACATCCGTATAGGACTTATGGCAATCCCCATCTCTGAAGACCCAGACGAGGCAAAAATTATGACGAATACCGGTGTGGGCATTGTTGTCAATCCAAATGGCGAACACATTGAAGAAGCTCTGGAAGTTTTAGATTTCCTATCCGATAATACAGAAGGTGCGAAAAACTGGACCAGCATCCTGCTCGACTCTGTCGGCGGTGCGCTCCCCAGTATGCCAATTACGCTGAAAAATATTGTCAATGAACCGTTTTATCAATCCGCAACACAGTATGTAGCAGAAGGAAAAACGATGGATAAAATCTCCAATCAGTTAAATTCTGGCGCTATGGAGGTTATCAAAAGCACTGTTCAGGGATATTTCGCAGGCATGAGCACCCAAGATGAGGTTCTGGCACAGTTGGATGATGAGATTTTAAAGCTGGCAGAATAATTCTTTCTAAACGGACATGCCTGCTGGAGCAGGCATCACCATGATATGAAAGTCGATTGCTTCGTGCTTGCGCACTCTCACAATCGCCGCCAGTATTTGCAAATCGGCCAGCTGACGCTGTCCTTTTTTGCTCATACTTTCTTGCTCGTCAAATGTCCAGTCGGCTTGGTGTGCAAGCACCCCTGCCGCCTGGCCGCTTGACGAGACTTTCATAGTAACTTCAGACATCCGGTTCGGCGCTTGACTTGACTGCCTGACTGTTTCCGGCCGGATGTCTGTACTCTCAAAGAATGCATATAAGATTTGCATCCCATAGGAGCTGGATAAATAGATACTTCCTTACTAACTGTAAGGGATACAAACCATATATATTGTAGTAGGAGGTGAGACCATGTTTTCCACTTTTTATCAAAAGAAAACTTGTTTTTATCTGATTCTGCTTGTGCCGGCAGTCGCCGTCTACTGTCTGGCACTCATTGGCCCATTGTTTCTCGGCACAATTCCATCTGCTTTTTATGATTGGAATATCATCAAGGCAAAGCGGGACTTTATAGGACTCGAAAACTTTATTTCTCTTTTTCATGATAAAAAATTTCTGAGCAGCCTGCTGTTTACACTGAAATTAGGCATATCCACAGTCCTTTTAAACAATGTGCTTGCGTTCACAATTTCTTATTTTTTAAATGAGACCATTTTTGCCAAAGGATTTACCCGCTCTCTGTTCTTTATGCCGAACACGATCGGTGGTATTATGGTTTCTTTTATCTGGTGTTTTCTTTTCACCAATGCCTTTCCCAGTGTGTGTTCTGCGCTTGGGCTGGAAAACCTGGCAAAAATCAGCTGGTTCGGAAGCGCTTCTATGGCATTTGTCACGATTTTGATTGCAGCAGTCTGGACGGGCGCTGGATTTCTGATGGTGCTTTATTTAGCCGGTCTCCAGAATATCTCCACAGACATCTTAGAGGCTGCTGAAATAGATGGCTGCACCGGAATCAAAAAAGTGCTTTGGATTCAGCTTCCTCTTTTGATGCCGACCATCACCATCAATTTATTTGTATCCATCGCAGGTGCATTCAAATCTTTCGATATTCCATATGCCATGACCGGCGGCGGGCCAGCAGACGCGACAAATACCATCGCTTTAAATATTTATAAAGATGCCTTTTCCAGTTACAACATGGGCTATGCTTGTGCAAAATCTGTCATCTTATTTTTAATTGTGATGGCAATCACCTGTATGCAGCTGCATATCACCAGAAAAAGGGAGGTGCAATTATGAGAAACTCTGCGAAAAAGCAGGCAACGAGAAAGCGGCGGCGCTTCTGGATACTGGGCAGTTTCCTTTTGTTGATTGGAATTCTTTATATCATGCCGGTATTCCTCATTGTCATCAATGCATTTAAGCCAAATTCTGAAATTATGCTGTCCTTTTTGTCCCTTCCTAAGTCTCTGTATCTGGAGAATTTTAAGGAGGCCATGCGGCTGATGAATTTCTGGGTTGCGTTTAAAAATACTGCTATCATCGCTGTCGGCACGGTTCTCTTATCTGTGGCTGTCAGTTATATGGCAGCTTATGGAATTTCTCATCTCAAAGGGAAGCTCTCCGATGGTTTCTACCTCTTTTTTGTACTTGGACAACTGGTATCTATTCACATCGTTATGGTCTATATTTCTGTTATGTCTACTAAATTTCATATGAACAATACCTTATGGGGATTGATAGTCATCCATGCGGGATTCAATAGTTCATTCGGTGTGATGACATACACAGGATTTTTAAAAAGTGTTCCAAGAGAGCTCGAGGAGGCCGCAGCGATTGACGGATGTCACGAATTTCAGATTATGACACAGATTGTGCTTCCCTTAGTAAAACCTACAACTGTCACCGTATCTGTTCTGTTTTTCCTGTGGTCATGGAATGAATTTCTGCTTCCGACCATTCTGATTGGAAATGCAAAGCTGCGGCCTCTGACTGTGAACCTTAATATGTTTAAAAGCGCCAGCGGAACAGAATGGAATTATCTGATTGCAGGATTGACTCTGACTCTGATTCCTATTTTTCTTCTTTATCTCCTGGCTCAAAACTATATCACAAACGGTCTGATGTCTGGAGCCGTCAAATCGTGATACATACGATACATACCATTTACTCTGATTTGCCAAATCTACGAATCAAACCTATTCCTCAAATCTGGTACAGAAAGGAGAAACGAATCTAATATGAAACAAACACAGGAAATCATTAAAACCCACTACGAAAATAATATCAACTTTCATTATATAGAGGGATTTGGAGTTCGTGAGGTTGCCTCCAAAGTCTGGGCAATCGACGAATTCGGTGTTGCCTGGTGCTACTTAATTGAAGGAAGAGACCGCGCGCTTCTTCTGGATACCGGAGTCGGATTCGGCTGCCTGAAAAAGGTAGTTCAGACCTTGACAGACAAACCATTTATCGTTGTCAACACACACTTTCATTACGATCACGCAGGCGGCGACTTAGGTTTTAACGAAATTTATGTGCATAAAAATGCTGTGGAAGACATTCTTAAAAATAATACTCCAGAATACCGAAGAAAAATGTTTCGCAGACAGCAGAGCAGAAGCGAATACTCTGTCTGCCCCACAGCAGAGGAAGATGTAAAGAAAGAAGGAACCTTCCGCCTGATTCCTATTGAGGAGGGCGTCATTTTTGACCTGGGAGATAAGAAACTGGAAGTCATACATACGCCTGGACATACAAACGGCGATATCTGTCTTCTGGACAGATACAACCGACACGTATTCTCCGGCGATGCCATTGTATCCACTCCTACCCTGCTCTACAAATCGTACTCTGAAACAGTAGAGACCTATTCTTACTCCATTCAGAAATTATGTGCTCTGAAATCCCAGTTTGACCTGATTTTTCCAGGACACTATATTACTCCCATTGGGAGTGTTTATCTGGATGATATGGCTGTACTGCTGCAGGACATCATGGAACATCCAAATCGCTCCTACCCCCTTGATGTAGACAGCAAAGAGGGCGAATACGGCTGTATGCTTCAGTATGGCCATGCATCTGTAGTATTTCGCCCAAACCATATCTTTAATATGGCAAACGAGCATACTATTTGACAGCATATCATCTGGCAGCATAGCATCTGACAACATAGCATAATGACAGCGTACCATCTGGCGCCTACAGTGAATCAGAAGAAAGCAGCGTATCCCCACTATGGATATCGCGCAGCCTGTCCCCCATAATGTCCTTCATCCAAGCATACGCCGCCTGCCCTGTACAGTGTCCTGTGTAAAATACGGCGCCGGTCTGCATCAAAGCCGACGCCGTTTCTTTTATTGCAGAAATTTCATCTTCCTGATACTCTTCTTTTTTTATCATGTGAAATCCACTGATAACCACATCAGGATAGGAATGAAACACTTCATGATACCTCTCCAAAATATTTAGGATTCCGCTGTGCGCACAGCCGGATAGGAGAATGCTGTAATTTTCCTGCCAAATCACAAGACACTGTTCATGTTCAAATGTATCCTGCACAAACCCATTCGCGGTCCTGCGCTTAAACTGCTGCTTTATCTGCAAACTGTCTGTTGCTGCACCGTTCTTCCCCGTAATATGAGAAAACAGAAAGAGCTCATCGTCAATCTTCGTGCAATCTTCCTGCACAAACACACACTGCTTCAAATCCAAAATTCTTCTGTCAATGCCAATGTACTTCTCACGCGCTTTGGTGAGATGGTAATACTCTTCTCCCACTGTACTTCTTAGATAAATGGCCGCCTTTGGGTTTCTCTCTGCAAATGTCAGGATTCCTCCAGCATGGTCATAATGCCCATGGCTGAGAACCAGCGTGTCCACTGCCTTCAAATCAATTCCCAGCCTATCTGCATTGCGCCAGAACATATCCGTCGCACCGCTGTCCATTAGCAATTTATGTCGTTCTGTTTCAATATAAAAACTCAGCCCATGTTCATACAAACATCCTGTATTTCCCGGCGTATCTTCCACCAGATTGACAATCTTTCTTTTCATGCCAGATAAGCCCCTCCCATTCACATCTGCATTATAGCATTACACAATTCCCGTTGACTTCACAAACAAAATTGCCATCATCACCGGCGCCACATAGCGAATCATAAATGCATACAGCTTTTTGCGCCCGAATGTATGCCCGCTGGACTCCATCTCGTCAATAATCCATTTTGGTTTTACCACCCAGCCAATAAAAATACAAGTCAAGAAGGAGATAAACGGCATCAGAAAGCTGTTGCTGATATAGTCCATCAAATCCAACATCTGCGCAGTCTGTCCGTTCGGAAGCGGCAGCTCAAAATAGAAAATACTGTAACCCAGACATATAATCGTCGCAGCAACCGCCGAAATCACACCAATCAAAATACTCATTTTCTGACGTGTCTGATGGAACAGTTCCATACAGTTGGCAACCAGTGTCTCCATAATCGAAATGCACGAGGTCAGCGCCGCAAACGCCACCATGATAAAGAACACCAGCCCAATCACAACGCCTGCTTTTCCCATCGCCTCAAACACTTTCGGAAGAGACACAAACATCAGGCTTGGGCCAGACGCCATTCCCTCCGTTCCAGAAAATACAAACACCGCCGGAATAATCATAAGCCCTGCCAAAAATGCCACGCCTGTATCAAAAATCTCAATGTGACTCACAGCACGGTTCAGATTCACATCATCTTTCACATAGGAACCATAGGTAATCATGATTCCCATAGACACACTCAGAGAGAAAAACAACTGACTCATAGCATCCAGAAGAATGCTCAAAAACCTTTCCACGGTAACACCTTCCAGGTTTGGAAGAATATACACGGCGGCTCCCTGCAGTCCGGTTCGCGTCACTCCATTGCTGTCCGTATAACGCAGTGTAAGTGAAAATATGGAAATACCGATAATCATCAGGATAAGTCCTGGCATAATCATTTTGGAAAACCGCTCAATTCCTTTTTCCACACCGCAGTAAACGACAAATGCAGTCAATGCCAAAAAGACCAGCATGAAAAAGACTGGCGCCGCCTCAGATGTGATAAAAGAAGTAAAATAGCCATCCGCTGCTGCCGCGTGGCTTTGTCCAGTTAGATACACGACAATATACTTTGTCACCCAGCCGCCGATGACGGAATAATATGTCATAATCAGTGCGGGTACAAGAAATGTCAAATACCCAAGAAAACTCCACTTTTCTCGGATTGCTCCAAACGCTTTCAAGGCGTTCTTTTTTGTCCTTCTTCCCAGTGCAATATCCGTTGTCAAAAGCGTAAAACCAAACGTCAGTACCAGAAGCAGATAAAGAACCAGAAACAATCCTCCTCCGTCCTTTGCTGCCAGATAGGGAAATCTCCAGATATTTCCCACACCTACTGCACTGCCTGCTGCGGACAGCACAAATCCGATTGAACTGCTGAAACCGCCCCTCTTCTTCGTCTCCATAATGCCTCTATTCCTCTTTCTTCGTTTTTTATTCTTTTTTATTTTTTCGTTCTTCTCATTCTTCTGATGCTTTTTCTCTTCTCCGCACTTTTTTCTTTTCTGAGCTTCCTGTACAGTATACCTATGTTCTCATCTGCATAATATATCATGATATCTCCTCCCATAATGTTCCTGTATTTGCGCAAATGGTATCACTGCAGGCTGATATTCTTTGTGAGTCCCTATCTGTTTCTCCATCCAAACCATATTGTACCATCTATGAAATTTATATCCGCACTGGTAAAATTCTCCTACCAACCGATATCCCATATGTCTGTGAAATGCCACGCTGTCCTTTGTCAGATATTCATCTTCCTGTACAGGATATGCGATGCAGGCATTCAGATTTAAGATATTCTGCTCTGCCAGAACAGCTTCCAGAGCTTCGTACAGCCGCTTTCCAATTCCCATCTTTTTCTTATCCTGTCTGATATAAATGGAAGTCTCAACCGCCCAATCATACGCCGCTCTCTCATGAAACGCACCTGCATACGCATATCCTAGAATCTCCCCGCCGGATTCCGCCACCAGATACGGATATTTCTTCTTTGTCCGCTGAATTCTATCTGCGAATTCCTGCACAGAAGGAACTTCATATTCAAATGTGATTGCTGTATGTTCCACATAAGGCGCATAAACTGTAAGTAATTTTTCTGCATCATCCTCTTCTGCTGTCCGTATCTGTACTGTTTTTATTTGTGACATTTCTGCCTGCCCTGCTCCCATCTTTCTGTGTCTGCCACTCAAAATATGATTAAATAGACTCATCATATCGAGATAACGTAGATTCTCACGAATTCTACTTACTGCTTTATTGTGTATGCTTTTGACTTGTATTTCTACAATATCTACTCACAGATTCTTGTACACTCCACAGTCGTCAATTCCCGAAATAGCCTTCGGTACATGCTTACGTTTGCGTTTTACTTATGCAATTTCATAAGCTATAGCATCTTTCAAATTGAGTGCCGCATTCCAATCTCTGTCTTCCATATAACCACAGGCACATCTGTATATTCTGTCCGAAAGTCTCAGGTCCTTCTTGATGCAGCCGCAGCGGTGACATGTCTTTGAAGATGGATACCATCTATTGACGACTCGAAGTTCTATGCCATATTCGCTGCATTTCGTTTGAAGTTTTGTTCTGAATTCATAAAACTTCTGGGATGCAACACTTTTTGAAAGATGCCGATTCTTCATCATTCCTCTTATATTCAGGTCTTCAATCGTTATATAAGACGGCTCGGTTTTCACTATCTCAGCGATTGTTTTATAGATATAATCCGTATGTTCCAAAAAATTTTTTTTTAGGGGAGTTTGTTCTCTATCATAGTATTCTATTGTCAGGATTTCATAAATTTATCTAATACTTCCTTTAAATTCACTGGTATATGAATGTCATTCTGATGATTACATACAGTTTTGTACAAAGCAGTCATAGCAGCATCAATATTTTCCCCCATCTTAGCGCTGCAGCAAAGAGGAACAAGAGAATGTGTATATCCACTGCTTCCACTTCCATCTTCGTCATATTCTTCATAATATTCCGAAGTATAAATATACATTTCCAGAACTTCAGACGACTCTCCTTTATGTGAATATTTCATTACATCAGTAAGATAAACAGTATTTAGATCGTCAATTTCCAATGTGAACCAAGGGCCAACCCTGTTGTTATCATCACCAAGGTCTAACCCTGTTCCAAGGAAGCTGGAAACATAAATTTTTCTGCTGATATACTCATAGTCATCAAATCTTTCGTTTCTATCATCTGGATGTGTGTGTAGCATAGGAATATTAGTGTATTCTTTTCCGGCAAGCATACTAGCAATCGATCTTGGTTCATGCTTATTCCAAAAAATCTCGCGATTTTCAGTCTTCTTCTGAAATGATTTCAAAAGATTCAAAAGATATATTTCCTTATCATCAACAATCTGCAAGTCAACAGAAATAAGTACATCAACGGAAACCTCTAATGCCTGAGCGATTTTATAAACAATATCTATACCTGCAGCTACACCATTGCTCTTTTTGTTGATTCTTGAAATGTATCCCTTACTTACGCCTATTTCACTTTCCAGATCTCCAATTCTTTTATTCTTGCGCTTCAAAAGATAAGAAATATTATTCATAAGGATTTTTTTATCAAATTCCATGGTCACGTACCTCCTTTGATAAAAATATTATATTCCTTTTTGACTATATATTCAATAAAAGCTTATAATAAACACTATTATTGACTAATATTACAAATTATTTCTTTATTTATTGCGTTATTTTCAATTATTCAGTGTAAAATTCCTTTAAATTTAACCTTTTTCTATAGCTAAGCAAATAAAATTCAACCATTTGGTCAAATATCACAACATTAAACATCCCAAAATACAAAAAACCCGACAAAAGTATAGAGATATCTTCTCTAATACTTTGTCAGGTCTTGGTCGCTATGATCAGATCATACACCGATTCACTTATGGCTGAGGGAAAATTGTCACCAGCATTTACCTCTGTATTTGCAGAAACTGATTTTTCTCAGGCGTAGGATTTTCCATAACAGTTTTGATTTTCCTTAAAAGAATATCAAATTCGCTTCACTTTTATCTGTCGGCTTTAACAGCCCGATTTCATCTTTCTGCAATCAACTCGCTGGCTCGCCTTCCGTCCGGCAGCTCCATGTCTACATATCCTATAAGCATATTGATAATCCTGCTCCCAATCCCTTTTCTCTGATAAGCAGGAGCGACTACAATATCAGCTATCACCAAATACATACCGTCACCTATCAATCTTCCCATGCCAATAACCTGATTATCTTCAACAACAGTCACTGTATATAGACTGTTGTTCAGTGCCGCCTGCGCCTGTTCTTTTGAAAAATTAACCCAGTCAGCGCTTTCCCTTAAACGGCAATAATCTTCATAGCATTTAGATGGTTCGCCTACACGCTAAGGCGTATTTTCAGCCTAATTTTCTCCGTTTTCCAGTGCATTGTCGCCCTTAAAATCAATGATTTCCTGCTCGGTATGCCGCCCTCTTACGGCGGTTATTTGGTTGTAATTTAGCCTATCTCTACGACAAACTAAAATTTATCTATGGATATACATTCTTGTCATATTAGGCTCATTATCACCTTGAACCATACACAAAAATTCCCAGCCATATCTTTCGTAAAAACTTGTATGGTCTGTAATCAAATAGATAGGAGTAATTCCTTTGGACTTCATATCTTTCACAACAATATCAAGTAATTGTCCCGCAATTCCTTGACAACGATATTCCTTATCTGTATATACCGCACATACATTTGGCGTAAGGTCTTTTCTATCATGAAAATCATTTTCAATCACGCCAAGGCCACCTACAATGCGTCCGTTGTCTAAACAAAGATACCATCCATATTCTGTTTCATTATTAAGATAGGCTTCCATACATTCAAGATAAGCTTCTT
>JAUNGE010000061.1 GCA_030524675.1 bacterium | reverse complement strand
CAGTGGCGCAACGAGATGAAGTATGTGAACCATTTCTATATGGATTATCTGGGAAAGAGCTGCTATGTAGGAATCCTGGAGTATGTTTATGATGGAATTACGTATTATTTTATTGATAATGAGGGATATTTCAGCGGTGCGAAGCCGTATGGCGACTGGTTCTACGACCTGGAGAAGTTCTGTTTCTTCTCAAGAGCTGCATTATCTGCTCTTCCGGTCATCGGATTCCAGCCGGATGTGGTACATTGTCATGACTGGCAGACAGGTCTGATTCCGGTTCTGTTAAAGGACAAGTTCCACGATGGCGAGTTCTTCCGCAACATGAAGTCTGTATTCACCATCCACAACCTGAAATTCCAGGGTGTTTGGGATGTGAAGACCATCCAGAGATTCTCCGGTCTTCCAGATTATTACTTTGCACCAGATAAGCTGGAAGCTTACAAGGACGGAAACCTCTTAAAGGGCGGCGTAGTGTATGCAGATGCAGTTACCACTGTGAGCAATACATATGCAGAGGAGATTAAAACTCCGTTCTACGGCGAGGGACTTGATGGCCTGATGAGAGCCAGATCAAACAGCCTGCGCGGTATTGTAAATGGTATTGACTATGATGATTTCAATCCTGAGACAGATAAGCACATCGCTCAGAACTACAATGCAAAGAACTTCCGCAAGGAGAAAGTGAAAAATAAACGTGCTCTGCAGGAAGAGGTAGGACTGGAGAGAGATGAGAAGAAGTTCCTTGTCGGCATCGTTTCCCGTCTGACCGACCAGAAGGGTCTTGACCTGATTCAGTGTGTGATGGATGAGATTTGTTCCGATGATTTACAGCTGGTGGTTCTTGGAACCGGTGATGAGAAATATGAGAATATGTTCCGTCATTATGAGTGGAAATACGGCGGCAGAGTTTCTGCACAGATTTACTATTCTGAGCCGCTCTCTCACAAGATTTACGCAGGCTGTGATGCATTCCTGATGCCGTCTCTGTTTGAGCCGTGCGGCCTGAGCCAGCTGATGGCGCTGCGCTATGGTACAGTTCCGATTGTCAGAGAGACGGGCGGTCTGAAAGACACAGTATGGCCATACAATGAGTACGAGGGAACTGGTACAGGATTTTCCTTCGCAAACTACAATGCACATGAGATGTTAGACACCATTCGCTATGCAAAATATGTGTATTATGAGAAGAAGAGAGAATGGAACAAGATTATCGACCGTGCAATGGCTGCAGATTTCTCCTGGAAAGCTTCTGCTATGAAGTATCAGGAGCTGTATGACTGGCTGATTGGATATTAATAGGAAAATCCCAGAGGGCGGATATACGGACGACTCCATAAAAAGAGATACAAACAACAGTAAACACGAATAGAAAATAAATATGGAAATCAAAGAGAGGGGCAGCTTGCCTGTAAGAGATAAAACGTCTCCGGCAGTTCCCCTCTTTTTATAGCGCAGGGGGCTTTGAAATTTGGATAATTTGGATAAAGCAGGATTGACTTTAAAAGAGAAAAGAGATGCAGTAAAGTGGGCGGAAGATACATCATGGATTGACAACAGACTCTATGAGCAGGATGAGGAATATATGGAATATGTTGGGGATATCCTGGCTCATCCAGTTTTCCAGTCAATGGAAGAGTATATTCAGCATGGACACACGACATGTCGGGTACACTGTATTCAGGTGAGTTATATGGCCTACAAACTCAGCAAGCGGTTTGGGCTGGATGCGAGGTCTGTGGCGCGTGCCGGACTTTTGCATGACTTGTTCTTGTATGACTGGCATACGCACGCAAAGGAAACAGGAGAACATTTTCATGGGTTTACACACCCTAGGACGGCGTTAAACAACGCCAGAAAATATTTTTCTTTGAACGAGATTGAGGAGGACTGCATTTTGCGGCATATGTGGCCGCTGACTGTGGTTGCGCCGAAATATCTGGAAGGCTATACGATTGTGTATGCAGATAAATTCTGCGGAATGGGAGAAGTGACAAGACATCTTAGGGCGTGGGTGACAGTGAACTGGATGCCGAGAAGAAGCTGATAAGAAGAAGCTGATAAGGGGAAAATTTGAATTGGAAAACAGGCACCGGATGTGTGCATTAGAATAGAAATAAAGAAACAGGCAGACAGAGAGACAGAAAATACGAAAAAAATTGTAAATTCTGGTAGTATTTGGCAGTTTACATTCGTTTTATGAGATGAACCGATACGGTTCTTACTACAGGAGAGAAAATTATGACAGTATGGCAGCAGCTTTGCGCGAATCAGGTTTTAGTGAGTGCGGCGACAGGGTGGATGGTGGCACAGGTCTTAAAGACAGGCTTGGATATGCTTTTAAATCGGACATTTAATCCGGAGCGCCTTGTGGGGTCTGGCGGGATGCCAAGTTCCCATTCTTCGACAGTGTGTGCACTGACAACGGCATCAGGACTTCGCTATGGATTGTCTTCGTTTGAGTTTGCGGTGAGTTTCATTCTGGCGATGGTTGTGATGTATGATGCGGTGGGCGTGCGGCGAGAGACGGGAAAACAGGCGAAGCTTTTGAACAGTATTTTGCTGGAGAATCCATGGAATTTTGACGGAGTTGAATTTCACGAAAAACTGAAGGAGTATGTGGGACATACGCCGCTGCAGGTGGCAGCAGGAGCTATTTTGGGAATTTTACTAGCATTTTTAATTGATATGTGCTATATATAAGAACAGCAAATTCCAAAAGGCGGGCATTGCATACTCGCAGTTAAAAACGGCAATGTTCGCAGCTAATGCATGGTATTAGCATCGGGCAGGAGAAAGGATAGAAAAAGGACAGGTATTTTTATGACGATTTATCACATGATTGACTGGTTTTTTATGTTTAGTTTTATCGGGTATCTGATTGAGTGTACAGTACTCAGTATTGAGAACCACAGACCCGTTTTGAATCGTGGGTTTGGACATGGGCCGTTTTGTATTATTTATGGTTTTGGTGCATTGTTTGCATGTATGATTTTGGCACCAGTGGCGGACCAGCCGGTAAAACTGTATTTTGCCAGTTCCATGCTTGCGACCACCATGGAACTTGTGACAGCACATGTGATGATTCATTTCTTTGGAGAATTCTGGTGGAATTACAGCAAGAAGCCATTTAATTATAAAGGCATTATCTGTCTGGAAAGCAGTATCGGCTGGGGATTTCTTGGTTTATTTTTCTTTGCTGTGCTGAGAAATTTGGTACATAGTCTGGTGTATATGGTACCGCAGAGAGCAGAGAAATATCTTGCAATCGGTCTGGTATTGTTCTATTTGCTGGATTTTGTATATTGTTTCTACAGCCGGCTAAATGGAGAAGAGGAAGAGGCGGAAGAAGGCAAAGAAGTGATTGGACGTATGAAGGTAAATTAAAGGCCAATCTGCAGTGATTTGGGAACGCATGAAAGCGAATTAAGAATCCATCAGCAGAGAATCAGGAACGCATAAAGAGCGAATCCAAAACGAATCAGGAGAAACAAAGAAGAATAGGGTGTCATCTGCAGAGGTATCTGCCAGATGGCATCTTTTTGTTCCATAAAAGCACCCTCTTTTTTATAGAAGGAAGTCTTTACAAAATGGGGCATTTTCCTGTATACTGAGAGTCGAAATCCAAAAAGTAGAAAATCTAAAAAGCAGAGACTCTGAAAAGTTGGAAATAACCAAAAAATGCTGAAAAATAGCCAGAAAATATTGGAAATAGATAAAACAAAAAACCTGTGGAAAGATTGGAGGATATGAAGGATACGATGAAAAAGATAGAGAATATACAGATTATTTTGGCAAGTGCATCGCCGCGGCGCAGGGAGCTGCTTGGGCAGATTGGGCTTCATCCGCAGATTCTTCCAAGTACAGTGGAGGAGAACATCACCAGCACAAAGCCAGAAGAAGTGGTGAAGGAATTATCCTGGCAGAAGGCGGAGGATGTTTTTGATAAGATAGAAGGTGAGAGAAGAGAGAATACGGGCAGTTTTGTCGTGATTGGCGCGGATACTGTGGTAGCAAATGCGGGAGAAATCCTGGGGAAACCGAAGAGTCATGCAGACGCTGCCAGAATGATAGAGGAATTGCAGGGGAAGGAACATCAGGTGTACACAGGAGTCACTCTGATAGGGCGCGATGCGGACGGAAAGCGGGTGCAGACGGTCTTTGCAGAAAAAACAGATGTGTTTGTCTATCCGATGAATGAGGAGGAGATTTATGAATACGCGAATTCTGAGGAACCGATGGACAAGGCAGGGGCTTATGGAATTCAGGGCAGATTTGCCGCGTATATCGAGCGCATCTGTGGAGATTATAACAATGTGGTGGGATTGCCTGCCGGAAGAGTATTTCAGGAAATAAAACGCCTGTTTTGAGCAGAACATATGCGGATGAGGCAGAGGGGCGGCGTGTGAAGAAGATGCAGATAAAAGATTGGGTGGCGGAATGAAAAAAAGAAGAATATGTTTGATGTTTGTTGTTTGTCTCTGTCTTTGCCTCTGGATTGCCGGCTGTAAAGACAACAGTGTGTTTACGGCCAATGAAACGGTGCGGTCCGATGTCCATGCGGAAGCGATGATTGTGCTGACAAATGAGAGGAATCGTTATGAAGCTGTGTATACAGATGAAATCTGGTCGGTTCCGGTGGGGACGAGCGGGATGAATTTTGAAGAATATCTGGCAATGCAGGTGACTGCGTTTATGCAGGAGTTGGAGCACATTGTGGACTTGGCCGAGGAAAAGGGGATTGTGCTGGACAAGGAGGAGGAACGCCTGGTTTCACAGGCGGCTTCTGAGTATTATGATTCGCTGACTTCCTCCGATATTTCCTATATGGGAATCGGAAAGGATGATGTGACACACTTGTATACAAAGTATTGTCTGGCGAATAAAGCAGTCAGTGAATTGACGAAAAACATTGACCTGGAAGTCAGTGACAGTGAGGCGAGAGTCTGTGAAGTGTATGAGATTTTTGTGACGGATCGCGCGAAAGCAGAGGAAGCGTACGCGCAGGTGACAGAGGAGAAGGCAGACTTTGAGACGATGGCCAGAAAATATTCGGAGAAGAGTCAGATTCGCAGGCAGATAGCCAGAGGGGAATCGGATGAAGAATTGGAAACTGTGATTTTTTCATTGGAAGACGGGGATATCAGTCCTATCGTGGAAACCGACGGGGGATATGCGGTGTTTTACTCGATTGAGGACTATAACGAAGAAGCCACCCTTCTGAGAAAACAGGAAATCTCGGATGCGAGAAAAAATACGGCATTTTTGATGGTATATGAAGAATATCGAAAAAATCATCCTGAGAGAGAGGACTTGGCGCTGAATCTGGACGAAGTAGAGTTTTCCCCGAAGGATAATGTGGCGACGGACCAGTTCTTTGAGATTTATAAGAAATATGTTTCATCTTAGGAGATGTGAAAAACGTATGGAATGTGTGAAAAAGTATTAGAAAGTATAAAAAGTATAAAAAGAATGAAAAGACATGAAAAAGCACTAGAAAGCATAAAAAGTATCGGAAGGCATGAAAAAAGTGATAGGATTTTCAGAAATGGAGGAAATGATGAGTCAACCGGAGATAAAGAGAAAGAGCCGGAGCAGGGCAAGAAAAAGGCAAAGAAGACAGATGTATCTGATGCGGACGGTATTCTGTGCAGTGCTTCTTGCGGCAGTAGTGGGAGCTGCAACCGTTCTTGGCAGCTGGCTGGGGACTCCAAATCTTCCTGTCAGAGAGGAGAGCCAGGCGATTCAGACACAGACGATGGCAGAGTATGAAAAATAGAAAGGGGGAGACGAAGAGTGATGATTCGGATAAAGGATATTGCACAGATGGCAGGAGTCAGCACGACTACAGTGTCAAACGTGATTCATGGAAATATCAAAAAAGTTTCTCCCGCCAATGTGGAGAAGATTCAGACGCTTCTGGAACAGACGGGCTATATTCCCAGTATGGGAGCAAGAATGTTGGCCGGAAAGTCTTCCCGCATGATCGGCGTGATTCTGCCGCTGGACAAAAAAAGGAGTCTTCGCCAGATTACAGACCCCTTTCTCAGCACGATTCTGGGAGCGATTGAGGCGGAAGCGTACAGAGAAAATTATTATATGATTTTTCATCAGGCGGATTCTTCGGAAGATATGCATCTGCTGGTTTCCAAGTGGAATGTGGATGGCGTGATTTCCATCTGTATGCCGGATGAAATCAACGAAAAGGCATCCGAACTTCTGCACATTCCGATGGTGTCTGTGGACGGGTATTATAAAAAAGCAGGTATCTGCAATGTGGGACTGGAGGATGAGAAGGGCGGATATGAGATGGCGAAGTATCTGCTGGAGCAGGGACACAGAAATTTGTATTACCTTGCGGATGGCAGAGTCGGGTCAAATGGGATGCGCTGGCGTGGGGTGCAGAGGGCATTAAAAGAAGCGGGAATTGAAGAGATCCAATCCCGCTTTCTGGTAATTTCACATAGTTTGGAAGAGCGCAGGGCCTTTTATCAGGCACAGCTTGAGATGTTGAAGAATGCGGACGCCCTGTTTTTTGCGTCGGATTATTATGCCATCGACGGTATTCAGTTCCTGGACAGTCAGGGAATCCGTGTGCCGGAAGATGTCTCGGTAGCCGGATTTGATGATAATTTTCTTGCCTCTCTGTGCCGCCCTGCTCTGACGACGGTTCATCAGGACATCGAGGAAAAAGGGCGCCTCGCTGTACATATGTTGGTCGGGCAGATGGAGGAGAGAAAGGACGAGGAGAGAGAAATCCGTCTTCCGGTCAAGCTCGTAGTGCGCGGCACAGTCAGAGAAAAGAAACAAAAGTAATTCAATATCAATCCTCAAATCGTTTTGCGATTGCCATCAGGTATTCTCTGGATAAAATCAGGTTTACTCCGCTCGGGTTTAACACAAATCCTTTGGCATTTGGAGGAAGCATGCCAAGCAGAGAGCGGAACGGAACAGCGGCCATTTTCATTTGGCTGTTTGGATTCTGCTGAAATTTCTGGAATTCCCGCACATCACTGAAAATCGGCTGGAACATATCGCCGTTCGGCGCCTTGATACATGGAATCTGAATACCGGAGTTTGGGTTGTCCGAGTTAGGTTCCTTCTGCACATTGCTCGCATCGAGCATCAAAATAAAGTTGGAACGGACCATATTTGCCATCATCTCTTCCTCTAATTCCTGCAGCTGCTGTCCGCGTGCTTGGTCCGCCTTGTTCTGGTTCGGACGGCGCAGCTCCTGAAGAAAATAGATTGTAGTGAGCTGCAAAGATGCATTGATGAGCGGCATATCTTTTTTCTCACGGAGTTTCGGGTCCATGGCTGCAATTTCATCCAGCGGAATACGGATTGCATCGGAACCATCATCGAATACTATCAGGTTGACACCAATCAGGTGAAGGCTGGTGAGAAATACGCGCATCTGTTTCTGGTCTATTTTTACAGTTATGAGAGGCATCTGTTTTTCTGCATATTCTTTTAAGGCGTTTTTCGCCTTTTCTTCCTCTGTATACAGATACACCTGGTCATAAAAATCTTCGGGGTCACACTCCACAAAGGGGAGTCTGGTGCTGGCTGAAAACAGCACATAGGCTGTCTCCAAACTCTGTATTTTCTTTGCTGTGAAGGTATAATCAATCGCCATACTTTTGTCCTCTTTCTTTCACTTTTCTTTCATGCATGGTGACACCTGCGTGCACAGGTGTGTCCGTTTATCCTGCTATTTACTATACCACTTAACTTGAAATTCGTAAAGGCATACCAAAAATTGTAAGGTTTGGAAAATAACTATGAAAGTCCCACGCGGCGGTTGAGAGAGTATGGGAGCAGGAAACAATCGACTTCCATGGTGATAATGCATAAAAAACAATATGCATTTTATGCAGAATTACGTTTTTCGCATAACCTATTGAGAAGTGAGAAGAAATGTGATATGCTGGTTTTAGACAAAAGGTTATGCGCATAACCAAAACAAAAAAAGCAAATACGGAGCAATCCGTGGTATCAGGGAGCCAATTTTATATTTGACCCTGGTATCATCAATATATCAAGTACCAAATAAGGAATCAGTAAAGGAGAATGGTTATGAAGCGTGCATGGTGGAAGGAAAGTGTGGTATATCAGGTATACCCAAGAAGTTTCAGAGACAGCAATGGAGATGGTATCGGTGATTTAAACGGAATTACAGAGGGGCTGGATTACTTAAAAGAGCTGGGAATTGATGTGATATGGCTGTCCCCTGTATATCAGTCACCGAACGATGACAACGGATATGACATCAGCGACTATCAGGCGATTATGAAGGATTTCGGTACGATGGAAGACTTTGACAGACTGCTGGCAGAGGCACACAAGAGAGGCATCAAGATTCTGATGGACCTGGTAGTAAACCACACGTCCGATGAGCATAAGTGGTTTGTGGAGAGCAGAAAATCCAAAGACAATCCGTACAGAGATTATTATATCTGGCGTCCGGCGAAAGATGGAAAAGAGCCGAACAACTGGGGCGCATGTTTTGGTGGTTCCGCATGGCAGTATGACGAGAAGACAGACATGTATTATCTGCATCTGTTCTCAAAGAAACAGCCAGATTTGAACTGGGAAAATCCGAAGGTGCGTGATGAGGTATTTTCCATGATGGACTGGTGGCTGGCAAAAGGCATTGACGGTTTCCGCATGGACGTCATCAGCCTGATCTCCAAAGACAGCCGTTTCCCAGATGGCCCGAAGGATGAGAAGGGCCTGTATGGCAGCTTTGGTCCATATGCGGCGAATGGCCCTCATGTCCATGAGTATTTGAAGGAGATGCGTGACAGGGTGCTTTCCAAGTATGACACTATGACGGTGGGCGAGGCGTCCGGCGTTACGATTGAGGAGGCCAAGAAATATGCGGCAGACGATGAGTCTGAGCTGAACATGGTATTTCAGTTTGAACATATGGACCTGGATGGCGGCGAGTCCTTCAAGTGGAACACAAGAAAGATTGACTTGGTTGAATTAAAGAAGACACTCAGCAAATGGCAGACAGAGCTGGAGGGAAAGGCATGGAACAGCCTGTATTGGGATAACCATGACCAGCCTAGAATCGTGTCCCGTCTGGGAGACGACGGTGCGTACAGAGAGCGTTCCGCGAAGATGCTGGCGACCTGCCTTCATATGATGCAGGGAACACCGTATATTTATCAGGGCGAGGAGCTGGGAATGACAAACGTGCCGTTTTGCGGTATTGAGGATTTTAGAGATATCGAGAGCATCAATGCCTTCCATGAGCTGACAGAGGCAGGCATCATGGAGCCGGAGAGAATGTTGGAGTGCATTCGCTATAAGAGCCGCGACAATGCCCGCACGCCGTTCCAGTGGGATGACAGCGAGAATGCTGGATTTACAAAGGGAACTCCGTGGATTATGGTGAATCCGAATTACAAGGAAATCAACGCAAAAGAGCAGGTAGGCAGAGCCGATTCCGTGTTCCACTATTACCAGAAATTGATTCGTCTGAGAAAAGAGAACGACATTATTGTGTACGGAACCTACAACCTTCTGCTTCCGGACAGCCATGAGATATATGCGTACACCAGAGAGCTGGATGGAAAGAAACTGCTCACCGTGTGCAATTTCACAAAGGAAACGGTGGAATTTGCAGTTCCAGACGAATTTTTGGGTGGAAAATTGCTGATTTCCAACACCGATAAGGAGAGCGTACAGAAGCAGGAAATGTTAAAGCCGTACGAAGCGTTTGTGGTTCTGGCAGGCTGATGGCAGGCTGCGCCAAAGAAAACAGATGAAAAGTGACAGGAAAGAAAGTGTAGAATCATGGAAAGAAAATGGTGGCATGACAAGGTGGCATACCAGATTTATCCCAAAAGTTTCTGCGATGGCAATGGGGATGGAATCGGTGATTTGAGAGGAATTATCAGCAAACTGGATTATCTGAAGGACCTAGGAGTTGATATTCTGTGGCTTTCTCCGATTTATTGTTCCCCGTGTGCAGACCAGGGATATGACATTTCGGATTATTATCAGATTGACCCGCAGTTCGGCACAATGGAAGAGATGGATGAATTGCTGTCGGAAGCCAAAAAGCGGGATATGTATATTTTGATGGACCTGGTAGTGAATCACTGTTCGGACGAGCATGAGTGGTTTCAGAAGGCAGTAAAGGACCCAGAAGGGGAATATGGAAAGTTCTTCTACATGGCAAAACTGCCGGACGGAAAACTGCCGTGCAACTGGCGCTCGTACTTTGGCGGTCCGGTGTGGGAGCAGATTCCAGGAAGCGACTGGTACTATTTTCACGCCTTTCACAAAAAACAGCCAGATTTGAACTGGGAAAATCCGAAACTGCGCCAGGCAGTCTACGATATGATAAAATGGTGGCTGGATAAGGGACTGGCAGGCTTCCGCATTGACGCGATTATCAATATCAAGAAGGTGCTGCCATTTCGTGATTATCCAGCGGACCGTGCGGACGGTCTGTGCTCCATCAACACGATGCTGCATGAGGCAAGAGGCATTGGGGCCTTTCTGGGAGAGATGCGTGACAGAACCTTTGCACCGCATGACGCTTTTACTGTGGGAGAAGTGTTTGATGAGAAGGACGAGGAGCTTCCCGATTTTATCGGGGACAACGGCTATTTTTCCACGATGTTTGACTTTAAGGAGACGATTATCGGAAAAAGCCCGAAAGGCTGGTATGACAGCCGGATTCCTGAGCCGGATGAGTATCGTGACAACTGTTTCTTGAGCCAGAAGCGCTCGATGGACGTGGGATATCTCTCGAACATCATCGAAAATCATGACGAACCGAGGGGCGTGAGCCACTATATTCCGCAGGGAGACTGCTGCGACAGAAGCAAAAAAATGCTGGCAGCGCTGTATTTTATGCTGAGAGGACTGCCATTTATCTATCAGGGTCAGGAAATCGGCATGGAGAATACCGTATTTCACAGCATTGACGAGGTGGACGATATCAGCACGCTGGATGAATACCAGGTGGCGCTGGCAGCAGGTATGAAGCCGGAAGAAGCGCTGCAGGCAGTTGCCCATTACAGCCGTGACAATGCCCGCACGCCGTTTCAGTGGAATGGGGAAGCATATGCCGGATTCAGCACGGCAAAACCCTGGATTTCCCTAAATCCGAACTATACGAAAATCAATGCGGCGAGCCAGGCGCAGGATGAGGAGTCGGTACTCCATTTCTATAAGAAGCTGATTGCACTGAGGAAAAATCCAGAGTGGAAGGAAACCATTGTGTATGCAGAGACGGTTCCGGTGCTGACAGAAGAGAAAAATCTGATGGCATATTTCAGAAAAGGCGAAAAGACACTGCTTGTCATCGGAAATTTCCAGAGGGAAGCGCGCACTGTGCAGCTTCCATGTGAAATAAAGCAGGTTTTGCTGACTAACTGCGAACGGATTCAGACACAAGGCGTTCAGGCAGAAAGACAGGAACTGCATCTGGAAGGATACCAGGTGATTGTGGCAGAATGTAAATAAACAAGAATGTGAATCAATGAAAAAGCGTCTGTACAAAACGGATAGGAAGTTCTGTTTTGGGCAGGCGTTTTTTGATTGTTATGCATGTCCGTTTCCTGGGAAAATTCAGCAAAGAGGATATCTGAGAACGCCGTTGAATTGACTTTCAGATAGGAATTTGTTACAATTACAATGATTCTTTTTGTGAAGAACAGGGCGATTTCTATCTACTTTTTGAATAATCCCTATAAAATATATGGAGGTATCTTTTTATGAACAGCAATGCAATCGAAGAAAGTATCATCAGTTTAAAGAAAAATCTGGAGGCGTCTGTCTCACCGTTTCACACCGTTCAGTATGCAGAAACGTATCTGAAGGAGAGAGGATTTGAGGAGTTAAAGCTTGGAGAATCCTGGAAAAATAAGGTGCAGGCAGGCGGCTCTTATTTTGTGGAAGTGTTTGGTTCCACACTGGTCGCTTTTGTGGTGGGAGGAAAACTGGACAGCGAACCTGCGCTGCGCCTGGCAGCATCCCACACAGACTGGCCATGCCTGAAAGTAAAACCGTCGCCAGAAGTTTCTATGGGAAAATATGGAAAATTGAATGTGGAAGTCTATGGCGGCCCCATTTTAAATACCTGGATGGACCGTCCGCTCTCCATGGCAGGGCGTGTGGGAATCATGGGTGAGGACCCGTTCCATCCGCAGGTAAAGCTGGTAGACTTTAAGCGCTGCCTGCTGACAATTCCGAATCTGGCAATCCATATGAATCGGGAGGTAAACAGCGGAGTTGCGCTGAATCCACAGGTGGACATGCTTCCAGTTGCACAGATTTTGACAGAACAGCTGGACAAAGACCAGTATTTTAAAAATCTTTTGGCAGACGAGCTGAAAGTCGAGCCGGAGAAGATTCTGGATTATGAGTTCTGCATCTATAACATGGATGAAGGCACTGTCTGCGGTTTCCAGAATGAATTTTACTCTTCTGCGAGACTGGACAACATCACATCTGTGGAAGCGTGTCTTTACGGAATTACACATGCGCAGAATGAGACAGGCATCTGTGTGGCTGCTCTGTATGACAATGAGGAAGTGGGAAGTTCCACAAAGCAGGGCGCAAAATCCCCTGTTATGGAGAGAATTCTGGAAAAACTGTATCTGGCGCTTGGATACGACAGGGAGGAGCTTCTGGATGGTTTGTTGAGCGGTCTGCTGCTGTCCATGGACGTTGCCCATGCCATCCATCCGAATCATCCAGAGAAATGTGATATCAAGAATCAGATTTTCATGAACGACGGTGTGGCTATCAAGGAGGCGTCCAGACAGTCCTATGCCACAGACGCAGAGGCCGACAGTGTGATTGAGGCGCTGTGCAGAATGAATCAGATTCCTTATAAGAAGTTCTCCAACCGGTCTGATGTGAAGGGCGGAGGCACATTAGGGTCTCTGCTCTCCAACTGCCTGACGATGCGCGCCGTGGATGTCGGTGTGCCGATTTTGGCCATGCACTCTGCGCGCGAGCTGATGGGCATCCGTGACCAGTGGGCATTAAATGAGCTGACAAAGGTATTCTTTGGATAAAAGCATTTTTAGAGAAGGAATGTATAAGGAGGGGAAGCTGCGATGGTAGCAGAACAGATTGAGGACATCAAGGGACTGACTTCCAAGCTGTTTTTGGGGGAGAATTTTGATGCGTTTCTGGTGAGGGAGGTGCAGATTGTGACATACAACAGTTTCACAATCGACGGTCACATCAGAAAGAGTTTTTATACAAAAGAAGAGCTGGAAGAGCATCCGCTTGAAGATTTCAGTACCTGGAAGCGCCTGCGCCCAATCTGTTTTTCTCTCATCAAGGGAAAAAAACTTCCCTCTTCTTTTCACATTGAATTTCAGCTTGCGCAAAAAGGCGTGGAGAAATTTCTGATGCAGAATTCCAGCTCGCTGACTCTGGAAAATGTCAATGGGCTGTATCTGCAGATTCGGTATGAAGAGGGAAGTTTAAGCTATGTGACAGGGTGCTCGCTGAATCTGTTTACTCTCGATAAAGGACTGGAATACGCCTGGGATGAGGCAGTACAGAAATTTATCCGAGGTCTGTAGAGATATAGGTGATATGGATGACATGGATGGAGCGCCATTCTTGTACCATTATGCATGAAAGTCGATTGATAAGGGGGAGATAGGATGGAAAAAAATACGAATGATTTTACGCAGGGAAGCATTGCGGCGAAACTGGCAAAGTTTATGATTCCTATTTTGGGTGCGCTGGTGCTGCAGGCAATGTACGGAGCGGTGGATATTCTAGTGGTTGGATGGTTCGGCACAACGGCAGGCATTTCCGGTGTTTCGACGGGAAGCGCGATTGTGAATCTGGTGACTTTCACGGTGACAGGATTGTCAATGGGTATCACAGTGCTGATTGGGCGCTATGTCGGTGAGAGGAAGGAAGCGCGTGTGGGAAAAGTAATCGGCGGCGCCATCTGGTTTTTTGCCATTTTCTCTGTGGTGATAGCGGTGGTGATGCTGACGATGGCGAGACCATTGGCTCTTTTGATGCAGGCACCGGAGGAAGCGGTGGACTTGACCGTGATGTATGTGCGCATCTGCGGCGGCGGTATCTTCTTTATTGTGGCATACAATGTCATCAGCAGTATTTTTAGAGGAATGGGAGATTCCAGACTTCCGCTGGTTTTTGTGGCGATTGCGTGCGTGGTGAATATCGTAGGTGATTTGATTTTTGTGGCAGTCTTCCATATGAATGTGGCGGGAGCTGCACTGGCGACGGTTCTGGCGCAGGCAGTCAGCGTGGTGCTTTCCCTTTCTATTATCAGAAAGCAGAAATTGCCATTCACGATGAAGAAAAGCGACATCTGCTTTAATGCTGAAATCGGAAACTTCGTGCGCGTGGGAATTCCCATTGCGTTTCAGGAAATTTTGACACAGCTGTCATTTCTGGCACTCTGTGCATTTATCAACCGCTTGGGGCTGGAGGCGTCCTCCGGATACGGCGTGGCGAACAAGATTGTCAGCTTCATTATGCTGGTACCTGGTTCTCTGATGCAGTCCATGTCTGCATTTGTGGCGCAGAATGTGGGCGCAGGCAAAGAAGACCGTGCCAGAAAATCCATGCTCACTGGTATGGCAATCGGCGCATCCATCGGTGTGTTTATCACCTGTTTTGCTTTTTTTCGAGGAGATTTGCTGGCATATATCTTTACCAGAGACGCCGCTGTTGTGGCGAGGGCGGCAGAGTATTTAAAGGGATTTAGTCTGGAGGCGATTGTCACCAGCATCCTGTTTAGTTTTATTGGATATTATAATGGGCACAGCCAGACGGTATTTGTCATGTTTCAGGGGCTGGCTCAGACATTTCTCGTGCGTCTGCCGATGTCCTACTTGATGAGTATTCGCCCGAATGCAAGTCTGATGGAAATCGGATTTGCGGCACCAGCGGCTACCATATTTGGTATTGTGATTAATGTGATATTCTTTGTGATTTATACGAAGAAGATGAAAAAACGGAGAGGAATTTCTGGCTTCTGATAAAACTGTAACTGTACTTTTGCAGACAGATGGCTTATAATGTGAATGATACCAGGGTTAAAAGGTCAGAAATCCGATGCAAGCTTGCTTGCAAGAGGATTTTTGACTTTGATACCAGAAATGGAATGTGTGTTGTCTGAACAAAGATGAGAGGTGTATCTGTGAAAACAGGAAGGCCATAGGAGGAGTGCTTTGGGCAGGCGTCTGAGAGAGTGAGGAAATAGATATGGAAAAAATCAGAGAGCTGCTGGAATTATGCGAAGGGCATCCGGTCTATATTCAGGCACATAATTTCCCAGATCCGGATGCACTGGCATCGGGACATGGGATGCAGCAATTTTTAAAGCAGTTTGGAATCTCGTCCGTGTTTTGTTATGACGGACTTTTGGATAAGCGCGCCTGCAAAAAAATGGTGGAAAATTTTCATATTCAGGCAGTTTTGGTGAAGGAGATGCCAAAGATGGAGGAGGATGCGGTCCTGATCTGTGTGGACAGCCAGAAAAATGCAGGAAATGTGAGTGTTCTTCCAGTAGAAATCAGCGCGTGCATTGACCATCATCCTACATTTGTACCTGCAAAGTATAAGTACAGCGACCTGAGAAAAAGCGGTTCCTGTGCGGCGATTATCGCGGAGTATTTTCAGAGAGCGGGAATCGAGCCGGATAATGACACGGCGAGTGCTCTGCTGTATGGCATAAAAATCGACACGCGCCAGTTTTCCAGGGGAGTGACTGAGCTGGATATTGATATGTTCCGCTTCCTGAAGCAGTTCTGCAACGAGGAGAGATTGTCAAGATTGATATCGAACACAATCACGTACACAGATTTGAAGGCATATGTGAGCGCGCTGGAAAATGTCCGCATTTATGGGATGGCAGGATTTGCGGAGATTGAGTTTCCGTGTTCGGATGATCTGATTGCGATGATTGCAGATTTTCTGCTGTCTCTGGATGAGCTGGATTTGACAGTAGTGTACAGCCGCAGGGAGGACGGAATCAAGTTCTCCGTTCGCTCGCAGCTTAGTGAGGTACATGCTGGATGCTGGGTGAAGGAAGCACTGCATAACCTTGGAACGGGCGGTGGTCATGAGTATATGGCAGGCGGCATGATTCCAGTAGAGAAGATTGCAAACATGGGGCAGTATCCAGACGAGATGATACGTGATTGCTTTTTGTCAGCGCTGATTGATATGCATGTGGAGCAGCAGTTGTTTCGGCAGAACGAAAAATAGGGATAAACTACCTTTTGACCTCACTCGTGTGATGCGATAAGCAAAGTAAACGAGGAACGCCAGAAAGAGAAAATAAGAGAATAAGAGAAGAAGGAACATGAAAAAGGTATGACAGAAACAGTACAGACAATTCTCTGGGGATATCTGGTATTGATAAACCTGGTGACATTTGCTTTCTATGGCATAGATAAGTATAAGGCAAAGAAGGGAAAGTGGAGAATACCGGAAAAGACACTTCTGGGGCTGGCGGTCATTGGCGGCAGCGTAGGCGCTCTGTGCGGAATGAATTATTTTCATCATAAAACAAAAAAACTGAAATTTTCTGTGGGCGTGCCAGCGATTTTGGCCGTACATTTGGCGGTATGTTTTGCTGTTCAATTTTGTCACATTCTGTGAAAGTACCGAGTGCGGATGAAAACACCCCTTTTTTGTGAGAGCGTTATGCTTCCATGACAAAAAGAAAAATAGAAGAAAGAGAGGGCATGATGCACGAAACGGTGTCATGCCCTCTTGTGTTAGTGAGAAAGCACGAAATCATTGGCCTTTGGGACAAAACGAGTTGCCATAGGCAGAAAAAATCTGGACACGGCAGTGTGCAAAGCAGTCTGGGAGGACTATTTTTGTGGAGCGGTTCATACCATAGAAGGTAGGATGTAGAAGATTCAAAATGAGAACTATTTGGAGTCAAGCGTGTGTAGAACGAGAAGGATTTGAAGTGAGAAATAGTTGAAATGAAAAACTCTCAGAAAGGAGAATCTGGATGCAAGACCCCCGCAGAAATGAGTATTACCAGATGTCCGTGCAGGAGGTATTTTCTTCTCTGGGGACAGGAAGAGATGGACTGACAGAGGAGGAAGCTGAGAAGAGGCTTGGGATATACAAGGAGAACGTGCTGCAGGCGGCAAAGCGAAAAGGGCCATTTCTGGTTTTTTTGGAGCAGTTTAAGGACCTGCTGGTGATTATTCTTCTGATTTCTGCCGCGATTTCCATGGTTTCCGGCAGCGGGGAGAGCACCATTGTGATTGTGGCGGCGCTCGTGATGAATGGAATTCTGGGCACTGTGCAGCATATCAAGGCGGAGAAATCCCTGGATAGTCTTCGGGCGATGTCGGCGCCTTTGGCGAAAGTGAGGCGCATGGGAAGAACGGTGCAGATTCCTTCTGCGAAGGTGGTTCCAGGAGATTTTCTGGTGCTGGAGGCGGGAGATTTGGCGCCTGCGGACGCCAGAGTGATAGAAAGTTATGGATTGAAGACAGATGAGAGTTCTCTGACAGGGGAGTCGGAACATGTGGAAAAAATGGCAGATGCCATTCTGGAAGCGGGAAATCCGGCAGAGCAGAAAAATATGGTATTTTCTGGCTCTCTAGTCACTTCTGGAAGGGGAACAGCTGTGGTAGTTGCGACGGGGATGCAGACGGAAATTGGGCGCATTGCGGCACTGATGAACGAGACAAAAGAGAAACAGACCCCGCTGCAGGCCAGCTTGGATGCATTCAGCAGCCGTCTGGCTGTTATGATTATGATAATCTGCTGTGGAGTATTTCTGCTGGAAATCTATCGCGGCGTGACGCTGCTGGAATCTTTGATGTTTGCAGTGGCGCTGGCGGTGGCGGCAATTCCCGAGGCTTTAAGCTCCATTGTCACGATTGTGCAGGCGATGGGGACGCAGAAGATGGCGAGAGAGCATGCCATCATCAAGGACCTGAAGGCGGTGGAGAGCCTTGGATGTGTCTCTGTGATTTGTTCTGACAAGACGGGGACACTGACGCAGAACCGCATGACGGTAAAACAGATGTATCTGAATGGAAATGTGATGTATCCGAGTAAGATTTCCATATATTCGGAATGTGCCAGACGTTTTCTGGAGGCCGTATTTTTGAACAACGATGCCGTGTATCAGGGGAATGGGCTTTTGGGGGACCCGACGGAGACAGCACTTCTTGCCATAGGAGAGCAGATAGAGGAGAAGAGAAAGGGGGAGCTGGCGGGGCAGATACGAACAGCGGCAGGGCCGAGGCTGTTTGAAATTCCATTTGATTCTTCCAGAAAGAGGATGAGCGTCTGCCATCAGATAGAAGGAAAAAAACTTTTGTTTGTGAAAGGTGCGCCAGATGTGCTGATGAAGCACTGTGATACCGTTCTGTTGGAGAGCGGGGTGCGGGAGTTTGCCGGAAAAGAGTACACGAAAGCGATGGAGCAGAATGATACCTGGTCAAAGCAGGGATTGCGGGTGCTGGCCTTTGCTTTTCGGGAGCTTTTGGAAGATGAGCTTTTGGGGGAAAGGAGTTTGGAAGACCAAAAGACAGAATATGAGGAACACTTGATTTTTCTGGGATTGGCAGCGATGATGGACCCGCCGCGCCCCGAGTCCAAACCAGCCGTCTTAAGCGCAGGGCGCGCCGGAATCCGCACGGTAATGATTACCGGAGACCACAAAGTGACGGCGCAGGCCATCGCATCGAAAATCGGGATTCTGACGCCTGGGACGGAGGCGGTGAGCGGGGATGAACTGAACCGGATGAGTGAGGCAGAATTGCTGCGGCGCCTCCCTGCCATCAGTGTGTATTCCCGAGTGACACCGGAGCACAAGATACGCATAGTCGATGCGTTTCAGAAGAGCGGGCATATCACAGCCATGACGGGAGATGGCGTCAACGATGCACCAGCATTGAAAAAAGCGGATATCGGCATTGCGATGGGGCAGATGGGGACGGAGGTGGCAAAGGAGGCGTCCTCCATGATTCTGGCAGATGACAATTTTGCCACGATTATCAAGGCCGTGGCAAACGGCAGAAATGTGTACCGCAACATCAAAAATGCGATTCAGTTTCTGCTCTCCGGCAATATGGCGGGGATTCTCTGCGTGCTGTATACGTCTATACGGGATTTGCCCATGCCGTTTGCGCCGGTGCATCTGCTGTTTATCAATCTGGTGACGGATTCTCTGCCGGCGCTGGCAATCGGGATGGAGCCAGCGGAGGAAGACCTGCTCTTAAAACCGCCCAGAGACCCGAAACAGGGGATTCTGACAAGGAAATTTCTGCTGGAGATTCTTTTGCAGGGCGCGCTGATTGCCGCTGCCACCATGGTTTCCTTTCAGACAGGGCTGCGCACAGGCGGGCAAGCCGACGCCAGCACCATGGCATTCACGACGCTGACACTGGCGAGGTTGTTTCACGGGTTTAACTGCCGGAGTGAACATTCTTTATTTCGGTTGGGATTTTCGGGAAATCTTTACAGTGTAGGCGCATTTGGGACAGGGACCGTGCTTCTGCTGGCAGTGCTGTTTGTGCCTGGTATTCAGGATATTTTTGCGGCGGCAGATTTGACCAGAAGACAGCTGTTGTCTGTAGCAATTTTTGCGGCCATCCCCACCGCAATGATTCAGGGGATAAAAACATTGAGAGAAAGTGTGGAATGAACATGTTGCCATTTTTGGAGGAGATGAGCCGGTTTATCTTTCTGGAAGATAAACCGGAGAAAGCGGATGTAATTTTTATTCCAGGAGGAAATCAGGGGGTTTTGGCGGACACGGCGGCGCAGCTGTGGAAAGACGGATATGCGCCGTATGTGCTGCCGTCCGGAAAGTACAGCAAAGTGACGGGGCGCTTTGAGGATGCGCGGTTTCAGACAGAGTGGGAATATTTTTCCTATCTGCTGAGGGAGAAAGGGGTGCCGGAATCTGCCATTTTGAGGGAGGACAAGGCGACCTATACCTACGAGAATGCGATTTTTTCGAGGGAAGTGACAGATAGGATGGGTATTTCTGTGAGGACGGGAATTATCTGCTGCCAGGCGTACCACGCAAGGCGCTGCAAACTGTACTACCAGGTGCGCTTCCCAGAAACTCGCTTTCTGATTTGTCCGACCGTGACGCACGGTGTGGCGAGGGACAACTGGTTTTTGACCGAGGAAGGCAGAAAGCTGGTATTGGGCGAGATAGAGCGCTGCGGAAGTCAATTTCATGAGATTGTGAGGGAGTACGGGGAAATGGAAAAGTAGAGAGTTGGGCTGTAAACAGCAAAACTCCTGACGGATATTATGTAGATAAAGACGGCGTTTGGATTCAGTAAAAATGGAAAAGGTTGTTTCAAGACAAATAAGATTTGTTTTGGAGCAGCCTTTTTTTGTGCAGATAATTTTTCTGAACGTTCACAGAAAAATCACCGTTTTCGCGGCAAAATTTCAGGTTGCTTTCAGCTTTCCATGTTAGCATAAATAAGTAATAAGTGGTATTACAACAGCCGTAAAGATATAGGTATCGTTACAGAGGACAGGAGGAAGGATACGATGGCACAGGAAATTTTTAAGCGCTATGAGAAAAAATACCTGCTTTCACAGGAACAATATCAGGCGCTGGTACAGGGAATATCCAAAAACATGCAGATAGATGCGTATGGGGAACATACGATTTCCAATATTTATTTTGACACGCTGGATTACCGAATGATACGAGAGTCTATCGAGAAGCCAATCTATAAGGAAAAACTTCGGCTTCGGGCATATGGTGCGGTGCGCAGCGACAGCAGAGTATTTGTCGAGTTAAAGAAAAAATTTGATGGAATTGTCTATAAAAGGCGGGTGGAGCTGTCGTTTGATGAGGCAAAGAAGTATCTGTATGACGGAAAATATCCGTCGAAGGACAGCCAGATTTTGAGGGAGATTGATTATACGCTGTGCCGCAATCAGTTAAAACCGGCCGCCTATATTGCATATGACCGCGTGGCATGGTGCGGAAAGAAAACAGAGTGCAGAGAGGAGATGTCATGCAAAGAAAAGATAAAATATGGGAAAGAGACGGAAGAACTGAGGATTACGTTTGACAGAAATATTCGGTGTCGGGAGACGATGTTGGATCTGCGCAGCGGACACTGTGGAGTTTTTCTTTTAAAACCTGGTGAGGTGTTGATGGAGATGAAAATTCCAGGGTCGGTTCCGCTCTGGATGAGTCGGCTGTTGACGGAATATGAGATTTATCCGGTCTCATTCTCAAAATATGGAACATTCTACAAAGAATATCTTTTACAGATTTATATGGATAGAGGAGGAAGAAACTGTGCTTAATTTTACACAATATATCTCATTTGGAACGGAATTTCAGCAGTGGGCAGTGTGCATAACTGTATCTTTGATTCTTGGCTGTCTGCTCGCGCTTGTACATATGTACAGAAATCATACGTATTCCAAAAATTTTATTTTGACACTTGCCATTCTTCCGGCGATGGTGCAGACTGTAATTATGATTGTCAATGGAAATCTGGGAACTGGTGTTGCTGTGATGGGGGCATTTGGGCTTGTGCGGTTCCGCTCCATGCCTGGAAATGCCAGGGAAATTGGAAGTGTGTTCCTCGCTATGGCAATCGGCCTGGCAACAGGGATGGGAAATCTGGGAATTGCAGTGTGCCTGTTCTTGATTGTTGGTGCTATGACGATTGTGCTAGTGCAGCTTCCAGTCGGACAGGATGCTTTTTTAGCGAAAGAGCTGAAAATTACAATACCAGAAAGTCTGGATTATACGGGAATTTTTGATGATATTTTTGAGGAGTACACGAAGACAGCGAAGATGATGCGCGTCAAGACGGTCAATATGGGCAGTTTGTATGAGTTGTGCTATCAGATTGAGCTGAAGGCAGAGGAGAATGAAAAAAAGATGCTGGACGCCATCCGGTGCAGAAACGGAAATTTGACAGTGGTGTGCGGCAGAGTTCCGACAAACCGAGAGGAACTGTAACGAACAGAATGATGTTGGGGTCAAAAGGTATTTTGACCCCTTTGATACCAGATTGCTCCGCA
>JAUNGE010000060.1 GCA_030524675.1 bacterium | reverse complement strand
TATTGACTTTTAATAGTTAGTCTTTCTATAGACTTGGAAATAGGTTTTCCTGTATATATATTGTAGCATATGTTTTACTGAAACACAAGTATTTAGTAAAACATATATATTTCACCATGATGCCATTCATTCCATGACCTAAAAGGTCATGGGTTTTCTGGCTGGTTAATTATAAAAAAATATTCTGCACTCTTGATAAAAGCGCATGCCATGCTCTGCATGACATGCGCCTCTCAGGTTTTCTATCCATATCTGTCTGGCAGGATTCGCATCCTGTTTGAGAATCTGCTTCACATCTTCTGATAAGCTATATTATTAGCATCGCATCTCCAAAACTAAAGAAACGATACCTCTCCTTCACTGCCTCTTCGTATGCCGCCAGGACATGCTCTCTTCCTGCCAGAGCAGAAACCAGCATCACCAATGTAGATTCCGGCAGATGAAAATTCGTAATCAATTTATCCAAAACTTTAAACTGGTATCCTGGATAAATGAAAATACTCGTCCATCCACTTCCAGCATGAAGCACACCGTCTTCTGTGGAGGCGGACTCCACAGTACGGCAGCTTGTCGTTCCCACACAGACCACACTCCCGCCGTTCTTCTTTGTCTCATTGACAATCTGTGCCGCTTCTTCACTCACCACATAAAACTCTGAATGCATATGGTGATCCAACACATTTTCCACTTTAACCGGCCGGAAGGTTCCAAGCCCCACATGCAGTGTCACGCGCGCAATCTTCACACCCATGTCTTCCACTTCCTGAAGCAGCTCTTTTGTAAAATGCAGACCTGCAGTCGGCGCAGCAGCAGAACCCTCATGAACTGCATATACCGTCTGATAGCGGTTTTTGTCCTTCAACTGGTGCGTAATATACGGCGGCAGCGGCATCTGTCCCAGCTGGTCCAGAATTTCCTCAAAAATTCCATCATAAGAGAACTGAATCAAACGATTTCCATCCTCCACCACATCCAAAACCTCTGCACACAAAATCCCATCACCAAACACAATTTTTGTGCCTGGTTTTGCCTTCTTTCCTGGTTTCACCAACACTTCCCAAATATCATGCTCCCGACGTTTCAGAAGCAAAATTTCTATCTTGGCCTCTGTCCCTTCCTTAATTCCAAACAATCTCGCAGGAATTACTTTTGTGTCATTGATAACCAAGCAATCTCCCTTTTTCAAATACTGTAAAATATCACGAAATGACTTATGCTCCGTCTCTCCTGTCTCTTTATTCAGAACCAGAAGTCTGGAAGAAGAACGATCTTCCAACGGGTCCTGTGCAATCAGCTCCTGCGGCAAGTCAAAATAAAAATCCTTTACATCCATAGGTAAATCCCTTCATTCCTTTCATCAAATCTGGCGAGTTCGCTTCTGCAAAATATCTTATAAAATATTCTGCAAAATCTACATTCTTACGTTTTTCCTTGATTGCTTCATACTTTTTCTCCCGCAATAAGTAAAAATCCCTGTAAAACTAAAATCAGTCTTACAGGGAACTCATGCACCTGAAGGGAGTCGAACCCCCGCACGTGGCTCCGGAAACCACTGCTCTATCCACTGAGCTACAGGTGCATCGTTTGTATAATACACCATTTCACGCCAAAGTGCAAGTATTTTTTTCTTTTTTGCCCGTTTTACCCGTATAAAACAACCTAAATGGACATGTCGCCTGACGGCGGCACCACTATACATGAAATTGATATCCGTATGAAATTGTATCTTGACATTCTACAGGAATGGTGTTATTATCTCTTAAAGAGAAATATTTTAGTTTTGATTTTTCAATAAGAATCTTTTTTTCCTATTTTTTCTAAACCATATTTTCTAAATCTTGTTTTGAAATTTTCTGGAATTTCCGTTACATTTCCTTTATAATTTAATTTATCATAACAAGCATTCATTATAAAAACCCATATTACTTTTCAGCCCGCTCTTCAATCAGACTGCCGCCTTTTGCAGGCATTCAGGTCTACTGGAAGCGTTATCACTATATATATTCTATTTTTCAGGAGGTTTTCTATGGAGTATCAAACATTTCTCACCGAGGTGCAAACTCAACTTTCTTTCCGTCTTCAGGACATTGGAAAGTTCTCTGTTCGTTCTATTTTGAAGAACAACAGCCTGCGTTTAGACGCACTCTGTCTCGACTCACCCAGAGCCGCACTCTTTCCCACCGTTTATCTGAATGAGTACTACCAGATGCTTTGCAACGGAAAATCTATGGCAGATATTCTGGACGAGCTGACAGCCATCTTTCAGAATTACCAGACTTCTCCTCTGCCCTTCTCGAATGTTCCGTTTACTTTGGAGACAATCCGCACGCACATTGTATACAAATTGATTCATACTGGAATGAACCAGGAGTTATTAAAGAAAATTCCTTCTATTCCTTATCTGGACCTCTCCATTGTCTTTTATCTGTATATGGAAAATTCCGAAGGAACCCCCATGTCCGCTCTGGTTCACACCATTCACCAAGAATTATGGGGATACAGCACAGAAGAGCTCTTTTCCATGGCAAAAGAAAATACACCGCACCTTCTCCCACCTGTTCTTGCCAGCATGGAACAGGTATTAGCAAACATTATTTCAGAACATGAAGAAACTTCTGACCCAAAAAGACGTTGCTCTGCAGATGCCTCTGTGTTTCCTGATATGTTTCCTGAGCTCCCTGAGCTTCCTGATGAAGAGCCTCACCCGCCCATGTATGTGCTCTCCAATCCTCCCAGCTTTTTTGGTGCCAGCTGCATTCTCTATCCCGATGTACTGAAAAAATTCGCAGAGCAGTCAGGAAGCGATTTGATTCTGCTTCCTTCCAGCATCCACGAATTTCTCATTTTACCATTTGATGAGTCCATCTGCCTGGAAGAGCTAAACGAGACGGTTTCCGCTATCAATGAAACTTCTGTTCCTCTGGAAGACAGGCTGTCCGACCATATTTATTATTACCTCAGAGAAAAGGACGAAATCATCATTCCTCCGTTTGTCTCCTGAGTGGGCATCTTTCCTTTTTTCCCACTCGAAACAACGAATCCATAATAAAAATTGCCATTGCGATTGCTCCCGCAATCTGCAGTGTCTGCACCATATAATAATTGCTGAGTCCCGTCTTTCCCTGAATCAGATACAAAACTGCCCGATAAATCGAAGCACCTGGGACAGACGGGAGAATGCCTGCCACAAAATATACCGTAACCGGCATTTTGAAAATCCTGGCCAGAATATGGCATAACAGCGCAATCACCAGACTTGACACAAAAGCTGCCGCAACATCCGAGCCTCTCACTCCGACCAGAAGATACATCATCCAGCCGATACCTCCGACAAAACCTGCATAAAGCACTTGACGCAGAGGCATTTCCAGCAGAATGGAAAAACACACAACCGCCAGAAAAGCGCCAATCACTCTTATGACCATAACATGCTACCTCCCATAATGGACTTCCATACCACCATCGCAGTACCAACACCCGCGGCCACCGCCAAGGCGACAACAGCAGCTTCCACCATTCTCGCCACTCCGGATGAATAGTCTCCATTTAATGTATCACGTATTGCAGTTGTAAAAGTCACTCCTGGCACAATCGGCATAATTGTACCAATGATAACCAGATCCAGATTACATCCTGGAAATATCCACTGTTTTAATGCAAACGATGTATAAGCAATCACAAAGCCACCGATTGCATTGTTGCAGAAATCATTCAGAGAGACATTCTCCAAAAGCCACATGGCCAGTGCCAATACCGCACCAGCCACTGCGGCAGTGATTCCATCCAGAATACTTCCGCCTAAGAGCAATGCAAAAAATCCGGTCACTCCCACAATCGAAAGTTTCTTTGCAAAATCTCGATAAATCAGAGTTCTCTCCGCTTTTTTTAACTCGCCGTTTGCTTCCTCCAAACTCAAATATCCCGCACAGTACTTTCTGGATATATCATTTACTTGACAAATTCGATTCAGATTCGTGGAACGCCTGCCTACACGTCTTACCACTGTGATAGTATCAATCCTCGGGTCTTCCAAAGTCGCGATGATTCCCGTTGATAACACATAGGCATCTGCTGTCCTCACCTGTGCTGTTCGTAAAATATAGTTCATCGTATCTTCCACACGATAAATCTCTGCTCCGCTGCTTAACATAATTTCTCCGGCACTCACTGCCGTTTCCATCAGCATTTTATAATCCATTGTTACTCTCCCACTGGCCCTTTTATCGGCCTTTTTGCAGAACTTCCACTCTTAGAAGCTTCTGCATATTTTGAATCCTTATCCTATCCTGACAAAATTTATTATAAGCACTTCGCAAATATTTTTCAAATCAGAAAATCAGGCTTCCAATCTGGTATACCAGCACAGCTCCCACCCATGCCAGAATCATCTGGAACGCCAGCATACCGGCCGTCCATTTTATTGAGTGTGTCTCTCTCTTTATCGTCGCAACTGCTGCAATGCAGGGAGAATACAGCAGACAAAATATCATCAGCGCATATGCGTTGACAGCGCCAAATCCCTGTGCGGCCAAGCTCTGCATCAGTGTACCCATTCCCGCTTCCGAGTTGATATTGCTGATTTCATAAAGAACAGCAAAGCTGGAAACCACCACTTCTTTCGCAGAAAGACCAGAAATCAGTGCAACTGCAATCTGCCAACTTCCAAGACCCGCCGGTTTTAAAATCGGCACCAGCGCATGACCGAGCATTGCTCCGAAGCTCGTTGAAACATCCGTTGTCAATCCCTGGAAGTTGCTGTTTAATACAAACCACAAAATAATAGTCGCAATAAAAATCGTGGTTCCTGCCTTGCTCAGATAATCTTTTACTTTATCCCAGACATAGATTGCCACAGTTCTGGCATTTGGGACCTTGTATTCTGGAAGCTCAATCAAAAGAGCATTGCCCGATTCCTCTTCTGACAGCTTCTGTACCACCAGAGCGACCAGAATCGCCACTGCCAAGCCAATCAGATACAGAGAGTACGCCACAACAAGCGCTTTATCCGGAAAGAAAATTTCTGCAAACAGTACATAAATCGGCAGTCTGGCAGAACATGACATAAATGGTGTAATCAAAATCGTTCTTCTTCTGTCCTTCTCACTCTCCAGTGCCCTTGTCGCCATCACAGCAGGAACAGTACATCCGAATCCGAGAAGCATCGGAAGAAACGCTTTTCCCGAAAGTCCCACCATACCCATAATCTCATTCATGACATATGCCACACGGGACATGTATCCGCTGTCCTCCAGAAACGCAAGTGCCAGAAACAGAATAAAGATATTTGGAAGGAAGGTCAAGATTCCGCCAACACCTGCTATAATTCCGTCTACTACCAGAGAAATCAGCCAGTCCCAGACATGTGCCGACTGCATGGCATTTAACACAACAGCAGAAAACGCATCCAAACCTGCCTCAAAATATCCCTTCAGGAAGTCTCCCACCGTAAATGTCAGGAAAAAGACAAGCGCCATAATGCCGAGGAAAATCGGAACCCCCCAGACCCTGTGCGTCAGCCATGTATCAATCTTATCTGTAAATGCGGCCTTCGCGTTCTTGTGGAACAGACATTCCTGAATAACTTCCTCTATGTAGTCATATTTTTCATTGATAATCTGTTTTTCATAATTTTTATCAATGATATTTGTCAAGTCCACCGGATGGTCGTTTTCTACTTCCTCATCATACTCCATCATCTTGATGGCATGCCAGCGCATATTGTCCATCTCACCATAGCGTGCCCGCAGCACAATCTCAACTTTCTCAATGATGGTTTCCAGCTCATTGCTGTAACGGACAACCACCCCCTGCGGCTCTTCTTCATAGTGATGGACAACTGCATGCATCAGCACATCCAGTCCTGTCCGCTTTCTCGCAGACACAGGGACAACCGGAATATTTCCAAGCATCTCTGGAAGGCGGTGCAGGTCAATCTCCATACCCCGCTCTTCCACAATATCCATCATATTTAATGCCAAAATAACCGGCTTTTTCAACTCCAGAAGCTGCAATGTCAAATACAGGTTTCGCTCCAGAGAGGAAGCATCCACCACATTGATGATAACATCCACTTCTCCATCCTCAATACACTTTCGGCTGACTTTTTCTTCTATACTATAAGAGCTGAGGCTGTAAATTCCAGGCAAGTCAATCACTTTAATCTGCCGTCCCTGATAACTCGTCTCCCCTTCTACCCGCTCCACTGTCACACCAGGCCAGTTTGCCACTTTCAGCTTTGCGCCAGTAAACGCATTAAACAGTGTGGTCTTTCCGCAGTTCGGATTTCCCACAAATCCAACGGTAATCGGGCGCTCCGACTTCACTATTTTTTCTTTTTCACTCATCGTTCTGTCCCCTCCGTAATGTCGATTCCTTCTGCAATTCTGCGCCCCAGTGCCAGCCTGGTTCCCCGTATCTTGATAATCACGGTTCCGCTTCCTTTTTTATTCATCAAAACCAGAGGAGTCATCTCATTGACCCCCAAAGCTTCCAGACGCCTGGTAATTTTCTCATCGACAAGCACACTCCGCACGATATAGGTCTTCCCAACGGTTCCTTCATATAATTTCATACCGCTTATCACCGCCTCCATATTCATTTTTATGCCCTTATAATGTCTTTTTCAGACATATTTCTTCTTTTTTAGGCAGAAAACTACATGGGTCATTGTATTGCAATTAAAAATAATTGTCAATACAATGCCGGAGATAAAAAGCCTGACAAAACATTCTCAATGCTTGCCTTTACAAAAGCATTTTATTGATTTCAATCATCCTGTCACGCAGCTTCGCTGCTTCCTCGAAATTCAGCTCCGCCGCCGCCTGGTTCATCTTCTTCTTTAACTCCGCTGCCAGTTTTTTCAGTTCCTTCTCGTCCATGGATTCCGGATCTTTCTTAAATTCCTTATCGTCCTCCATAGCCGCTTTGGAAATCGCAATCAGGTCACGCACAGCCTTCTTGATGGTCATTGGCGTGATTCCATGCGCCTCATTATATTCCTGCTGGATTTTTCTTCTTCGGTTCGTCTCCTCGATTGCATGTTTCATCGAGTCCGTCATTGTGTCGGCATACATAATAACATGGCCTTCGCTGTTTCTCGCTGCACGTCCAATCGTCTGAATCAGAGACGTCTCTGAGCGCAGAAATCCCTCTTTATCCGCATCCAAAATCGCCACCAGCGTAATTTCAGGGATATCCAGCCCCTCACGAAGCAGATTGATTCCAACCAGGACATCAAACACATCCATACGCATATCGCGGATAATCTCTGCTCTCTCCAGCGTATCAATATCAGAATGCAGATAGCGCACGCGGATTCCCACTTCCTTCATATAGCTGGTCAAATCCTCCGCCATACGTTTCGTCAGTGTGGTAATCAGTACTTTGTGGTGCTTTTCCACCTCTCGGTTTACCTCACCAATCAAATCATCAATCTGCCCATCCACCGGCCGCACAGAAATCTCTGGATCCAGAAGCCCTGTCGGGCGGATAATCTGCTCTGCACGCAGCATTTCATGCTCTTTCTCATAGACATTCGGGGTCGCTGAGACAAACAGCATCTGGTCAATCTTTCCCTCAAACTCAGAAAAATTCAGCGGCCTGTTATCCAGCGCAGATGGCAGGCGGAATCCATAATCCACCAGCGTTGTCTTTCTGGAACGGTCTCCCGCATACATTCCCCGCACCTGTGGAATCGTAATATGGGACTCATCTACAATAATCAAGAACTCTTCTGGAAAATAATCCATCAACGTGCACGGCATCTCTCCTGGTTTTGAGCCGACCAGATGCCTCGAATAATTCTCAATTCCGGAACACACCCCTGTCTCCCGCATCATTTCCACATCAAATCGGGTGCGCTCTGATATCCGCTGTGCTTCCAGCAGCTTATCTTCACTCTTAAAAAACTCTACCCTCTCCTTCAGTTCCTCCAAAATCTCCTCTGTCGCCCGCATCATCTTTTCCTTTGGCACAACATAATGCGAGGCCGGAAAGACTGCCACATGTTCCAGATACGCCTTGACTTCGCCAGTCATTGCATCGATTGATGCGATTCTATCCACCTCATCTCCAAAAAACTCAACACGGAACGCCTCTCCACCGGAATATGCTGGATAAATCTCCAGTACATCTCCGTGTACGCGGAAACTTCCTCGCTTAAAGTCCATCTCATTTCTCGTGTACTGAATATCTATCAGTTTATGAATCACTTCATCCCTGTCCTTCACCATACCTGGGCGCAGAGAAATTACCATGTTTTTGTAGTCAATGGGGCTGCCCAAACCATAAATACAGGAGACAGAAGCGACAATAATCACATCTTTCCTTTCCGAGAGAGCCGCCGTGGCAGAATGGCGCAGCTTATCAATCTCGTCATTGATGGCAGAGTCCTTCTCAATATACGTATCTGTGGATGGAACATATGCTTCCGGCTGGTAATAATCATAGTAGGACACAAAATATTCCACCGCGTTCTCTGGAAAGAACTCTTTAAACTCGCTGTAGAGCTGGGCCGCCAAAGTCTTATTGTGAGCAATTACCAGAGTCGGCTTGTCCAGTGCCTGGATTACATTCGCCATCGTGAAGGTCTTTCCGGACCCCGTAACTCCCAGCAAAGTCTGGAATTGGTTGCCTTCTTTGAACCCCTGCACCAGTTGTTCGATGGCTTGCGGCTGATCGCCTGTGGGCTGATATGGGGCATGTAATTTGAATTTATTCATCAATCTACCTCCATTTATGACCAAATAAAAGTTTTCCTATTCGCCCCAACATCATATAATTGGGATTTCAATTATATTATATGGAATAAGAAAAGTACAGAACAAATCGAATCTTTGTTCTGTATTTTCCTAGTGGATTTTCTTCATTACTCTTGCAATTTTGTGTTTTTTATGCTACAATGCGTTTGTTTAAACCGATTCTTACAACCGATTATATATTCCGGTATAAACTATCGGTTAATGGTTTTTTGTATTTTCTTTGTAAATTTTTGTGAAGCGCATAGGAGAAAAGAAATATGTATACAATGATGCAGGTCTGCCGGGAGTTGGATATGACCTACCAGACCTTAAAATACTATTGCAATGAGGGGCTTATCCCCAATGTCAAAAGAGATAACAATAACCGCCGGATTTTCGATGAAAAAGATGTGAAATGGATTAAAGACCTCACTTGCTTGAAGAAATGCGGCATGAGTATTCTGGAAATGAAGGAATATTTGGAACTTTGTTTGCAGGGAGAGTCCACGATTATGCAGCGCAAAGAAATGCTGGCGAAAAAACGGGAAGCGTTGCTTAGTTCCATCAAAGAATTGGAGGACAGCGTTGCCTATATTGACTGGAAACAGAATTTTTATGATGAGGTGCTTTCCGGCGCACGTCCGTATGTGAGTAATCTAATTCGGACAGAAAAATAATACAAAGAGTCAAAAAAGCGAAATACCGCGCTCTGATATATCCGCTTTTTTGACTCTTTGTATCACCGTTTTATCACTGTATAGCAACATATATAAAATTGCACATCACAATTATTTTCCTGCTATTTATTCTTCCACCTGCACAAGCTCTTCATGTTCCATCTTCTTAAAGATACTCAGACAGATACATACAGACAGCACAATCGACACAAAGTCAGCCGTCGGCTGCGCGTAGATCACGCCTTCGAGTCCAAACAGACCGTTCAGCAAAAACACCAGCGGAATAAACACAAGACCCTGGCGGCATACAGTCAGTATCAGAGACGGCAGCGCTTTTCCCATACCCTGAATCGTGTTAATGCACAAAAACAGAATACCAATCACCGGACCGGAAAGCTGCAGAGCAATGATCATCTGAATTCCGTAGAATACAACATCCGCATCGTTGATGAATGCCTGAATAATGCTCTGTCTCGCAACCACCATAAAGAGGGTCAAAATCGTTCCCATCACTACCGCACACAGCCCTGTAAAGCGGAACACTTTCATCAGACGCTTCTTATTTCTCGCACCATAATTGTATCCAATCAGCGGCTGAATTCCCGCACAGAGTCCAATCTGCAGAAGGACCACCAGCATGTTCGCCTTGCTGGCAACACCCATCGCGGCAACCGGTGTGTCGCCATATCCTGCCAGCACCTGATTCAGCACAATGTTGGCACAGCTCATCAAAATATTGTTCAAAGAAGCCGGAACACCGATGGCTGTCACACTGAGCGCAATCCGGTCTCCCATACGGAAATCTTTCAAGCGAATCGATAAACTGGATTTGCCGCGCAGAAAATACAGCAGATAGAACGCACTCGCTGCAATATTTCCGATTACGGTCGCGATGGCCGCCCCTGCTACACCCCAGTTCAGCATCAGAATCATAATCGGGTCCAGCACAATATTCGTCACCGTTCCGATCATGTTTCCAATCATAGACTCCTTCGCTGCGCCTTCTCCGCGCAAAATATTACCGTAAGCAGTACCGAACATGATAAACGGCCCACCAAACGCTATGTAGGTCAAATACTCCCTTGCAAAACCGATGGTGTTCTCACTCGCACCAATCAATTTTAAAATCCCATTCATCCCTATCAGAAATAACAGCGCCATAATCACACCAAGCCCCAGAGAGCCGTAACAGCAAAATGATGAAATCTGTCTTGCGCGCTCTATCTTTTTCTCCCCCAGCGCGCGCGATATCGCAGAGCTCCCGCCGATACCGAACAGGTTTCCGAGCGCCATAAACACCATAAAGACCGGAGTAGCAAGCGAAACAGCCGCTACCTGCATCGGATCGCCTGTCTGTCCAATAAAAAACGTGTCCGCCATATTATAGATAACGACTACCAGCATGGAAATCATGGTAGGAACCGCCATGAGCGCTACCGCTTTCGGTACAGGGGCTTCTTCAAATAGTTTCCTGTTGTCCTTCATATATTCTCTTCCTCCCGATTGTTAAAAAGTTAGCATACTGACAATTTTCCCAAAAGAAAAGGGCATGTGCGTATAGTACACGCATCAACCCTCATTCACTCTATATTCTTCGCCAATTTCTCTGCAATGCGCAAAAACTCTGCAATCTCCTCGTCGGATATATCCGTCTGAAGCATGCGCTCAAACCGTGCCAGGCGCTCCTGCATCCGTTTCTGCGCCTCGCGCCCTTTCTCGGTAATCACAATCCGCTTCATCCTCGCATCATGCGGCACTCCCCTCCGCTCGATATATCCATTATGTTCCATCAGAGAGAGCATATGGCTGGCCGTCGAGCGGCGAATGGAGAATTCCCTCTCAATATCGCGCTGCACCACATCCTGCCCCTCATTTCGGACAAGAAAACTCAAAACCCAATCCTGATGAGCCGTCAGCGTCTCCTCCTCATCTGCAACCATCTGGTTGATTTTCCGATGAATCAGGTTTGACAACATTCGTACTTCCCTGCCAACAGGCAACTGTTTCATATTGTCCGCTCCTTTCCCACCTGCACCAAGCTGTCCCGCAAAGAAATCCCATAAAAAATACAGCATTAAAATGTCAGCATACGAACATTTTAACACTGTATCTTTTTCTTTGTCAAGTGTCCACTTTGCACTTTCACTGTTTTGTCAGAACTCTGGAAACTGCATCCTTCCACCCGCTCCATTTCTTCTCTCGGGTTTCCTCATTCATCTTTGGGACATACTTCTTCCTTTGTGCTGTTTCAAACACCTGCTCAGTCTGATAAATACCCACGGCAATTCCCGCCGCATACGCTGCGCCGATTCCAGAAAGTTCCTCTGCGCTCGGTACCTGAACCGGAATTTTCGTGATATCACTCTGAAACTGCATCAGATAAGCATTTTTCGTAGGGCCACCGTCCACTCGCAGCTCTTCTATCGCAATGCCCGATTCTTCCTGCATGGCAGCAACCACATCTCCAATCTGATAGGCAATGCTCTCAAGCGCCGCTTTCACCAATTCCGCACGCTTCGTCGTGCGCGTCATCCCATAAAACACAGCTTTTGCCTCACTGTCCCAGTAGGGCGACCCGAGACCAGAAAAAGCCGGAACCAGATAGGTTGTATCCTTCGGGTTTGCCTCTGCTGCCAGCATCTGCGTCTCATCCGGCAGATGAATCAGCCCCAGGTCATCCTTCAGCCATGTAATCACAGCACCTGTATAATTGATATTTCCCTCAAGCACATAATTTGCCGTTCCGTGCATACTCCAGGCCAGGGATGTGACCACTCTGTCGCTGTACACCGGCCTGTCCCCCACATTCATCATGATGGAAGAGCCCGTTCCGTATGTCGTTTTCACCATGCCTTTTTTAAAACATCCCTGTCCAAACAGCGCGCCGTGGGAATCCCCCAGCACACTCCGAATCGGAATGGGCTTGTCCAAAAATCCCTCAAAATCCGTTTCTCCGTACTCCCCATCTGAATCCGTCACTTCTGCCAGGCAACATACTGGAATGCCAAACAGCCCACACACTTCCTCATCCCATCTAAGCTTCCCAATATCAAACATCTGCGTTCTGGAGGCATTGGAATAATCTGTCCGAAATACCTTTCCGCCCGTCAGTCTGTACACCAGCCAGCTGTCTATCGTCCCACAGCAGAGTTCTCCACGCTCCGCCTTCTCCTGCATACCTTCCACATTCTGAAGAATCCATGCAATCTTTGCAGCAGAGAAATAGGGAGAGAGCGGAAGCCCCGTACGAGCCCGCACAAGCGCTCCTTTTCCTTTTGCTGCAATCGCTTCACAGATTGCAGCTCCCCGCGCGCATTGCCACACCACAGCATGGTACACTGGTTTTGCCGAAGTTCTGTCCCAGACAAGCGCCGTCTCCCTCTGATTGCTGATTCCCAGAACCCGAATCTCCTTTTTGTCAATACCTGCCTTCTTTACCAGACTTTTCACTGTCTCCACCACATTATGATAGATTTCCTCCGGATCGTGCTCCACCCAGCCCTTCTCATCAATCATCTGTCGGTGCGCCAGATCCGTCCGGCATACCAGCTTTCCGCTCCCGTCAAACAGCAGTGCCTTCGTTCCCTGTGTACTCTGGTCAATTCCCAGTACATACTCTGCCATCGCTATAGTCCCCTTCTCACCGTCTCTGCGATTCCCTCTGCATTCAGCCCATAATAATCAAACACTTCCTGTGAAGTTCCTGTGATAACTGGCGCGTCGGGAAGAGCCAGATTGATGACCTTCTTCGGACACTCTGTTGCTACCACCTGGCTTACCATAGAACCAAGTCCGCCAAATGGCGCATGTTCCTCCACAGTCACCACCAATTTCGCCGCTTTTGCCGCCTGGATGACGGCCTCCCTGTCTAACGGCTTTACACAGTACATATCCAAAACAGCCGCCAAAATTCCCTCTGCCGCCAGAAGTTCTGCCGCCTCCAGCGCCGGACGCACCATCTCCCCACAGGCAACGACCACCGCATCCAGTTTCTCTCTTCCTGCTCTCTCTGCATTCTCGGATTCCCCTGCTTTCTCCGTCTCCTCAGAATGTCTATCTGCATACACGCCCATGCTTCCATCTCCGTACAGGATGGTTGCTCTGTCCATCTCAAATGGACAGCACTCTTCCGTGTAAATATCCTCCACCGGATTTCTTCCCACACGCACATAGGCTGGCTTTTGGTCCAGCAGCAGCGCCCGAATCAGTTTTGCGGTCTGGAACCGGTCGCTCGGCAGATATACTCTCATATTCGGGATTGCCGCCATCGCCGCGATATCCTGCGCTGAGTGATGGCTCATGCCCAGTGCTCCGTAGCTGACGCCACCGCTGATTCCGATGAGCGTCACATTGGTATTTGAGTAAGCACAGTCCACCTTCGCCTGCTCATAACTTCTCGTGGAAAGAAAGCATGCTGGAGAAGCCGCAAATGATTTTTTGCCACATTTTGCGAGCCCCGCTGAAATACTCACCAGGTCCTGCTCCGCAATTCCCACTTCCACAAACTGCTCTGGAAACGCCTGTGCGAATGGTGCCAGCGACGCGCTGCCTCTCGAATCGCTGCACAGTACCACAATATCCTTATCCTCTTTTGCCGCTTCCATCAATACCTCACAGATTGCCTGGCGGTTTGGTATCTTATTCATGCAGCGCCGCCTCCTTTCCTGCTTCCAAGTCCCTCATAATCTGCTCATACTCCTGCTCATTCGGCACTTTATGATGCCAGTTTGCCTTATTTTCCATCACAGGCGAGCCAAATCCCTTGATGGTATTCGCAATAATCACAGTCGGCGCACCTTTTGTCGCTTTTGCTTCCTCAAACGCAGCCCGCAGCTGCTTATAGTCGTTTCCGTTCACCGAAATCACATGCCAGCCAAACGCGCTCCAACGCTCTTCCTGGCTGTCGTGTGCCATGACATCCTCCGTATTTCCCGAAATCTGAAGCCGGTTTCTGTCCACTATGGCGCACAGATTGTCCAATTTGTATTGATGTGCAGCCATCGCTCCTTCCCAGACAGACCCCTCTGCCAGCTCACCGTCTCCCATCACAGTGTACACTCTGTAATCTCTTCCATCCATCTTTCCTGCAATCGCCATACCCACACAGACTGGCAGTCCATGTCCGAGAGAGCCCGAATTCATCTCGATTCCAGGCAGCTTATTGTTCGGATGTCCGATAAATTTTGAACCAAATTTCGAGAATTCACGCATTACCTGCTCAATCGGAAAAAATCCTTTCGCCGCCAGCACAGTGTACAGCGCCTCCACCGAATGTCCCTTGCTCATCACAAACCGGTCTCTGTTCGGATCCTCCTGATTTTCTGGGCTGATATTCATCTGCTCAAAATACAGCTCCACCAGAATATCCATCACACTCATATCCCCGCCGATATGACCGCCTTTTCCTGCTATCACCATGTCCACAACCTGTCTGCGCAAGTCATAGGACAATACTTTCAACTGTTCCATTTTTACCTCCACACCAAATATCTGCAAGTCCCGCAACAAGTATATCTTGGCGCACTTGCACCTGCTGCCCGCTGCCATACACCAAAGTGTACTCAAAATTCATCACTCCCCGCGCAGGTATGCCTTCACATCTTCCTCCACCGGATCGTATAAATCCGGCTTGATGCCCATATATTTGCACGCCTCGTACAGTACTGGCACCACATTCTTGTGAATTCCGACACAATGGTGAATATAAGGTCCTTCCACAATCTTTGCTTCCAGGCGCTTGATGTTCTGCACTTCCACCCAGAGATAGGTTCCCATGCCTTTCGGTCCGTCAATCCCCTTTGCATTTCCAAGAAGCATGGAATACTCCCCATTGTCACCGTCAAAGCGCGCCAGTGTCACATCCCCGTGTTTTGCCTCCGCGGTAATGCTTCCAGGATGTTCAAACGCCAGCGGATACGTCAGCTTCGGCGTCTCTCTTGCCACAGAAATCGGCCATGGGCCACAGTGTTGCAGCAATTCCCCGTTTTTCACATCCGGATGACGTATCGTCCAGTCAGCAAAGAAACTTCTCGTCTCTCCCATACCTGCCGTCTCCACCAGAAGCGCTGTGATAGCCCCATGAATATCCGTCTCACAGACCACAGGAATTCCCTCCTCATTCAGCAGAGAATTGGCAGCGCACGGCATAATTCCTATCTCTGACTGCAGCTGGTTCCAGCACTGAATCGCCGCTGCCTGACAGCCATATTTTTGAATCAGCCGTTTCATCGCCACCTTCAGAGCCGCTACATTTTCCAATTCTTTATCCTTCACCAGAATCTCCATACAACCTCGGCAGTACTGCATCACCTCGGCCACTTCCGTCTTCTCCCCTTTCGCCCTGCGGATTTCATCTGTCAGCTCGGGCATCGGCACTGGCGCGAGCTGGATATGAAACTTCTCCAGCAGCTCTCCCTCATTGCACATCGTCGTCCAGAAATCAAACGGTCTCGTAGAAATCTGAAGAATCCGCATATTCCGAAATGTCCTCACGACATTGCAGACAGCCAGAAAATCTCTCAGTCCCCGCTCAAACACCGGATCGCTCAGGCGGCAGTTTGTCAGGTAGGTAAACGGAATGCGGAATCTGCGGAGCACCTTTCCCGTCGCAAAAAGCCCGCACTGCGTGTCGCGCAACCTTCTTCCGTCCGGCTCCGGCCTCTCATCCAGAGGTCCCCACAGAAGCACTGGCACATTCAGCTCCTTCGCCAGCCTCGCACACTCATACTCCGTTCCGAAGTTGCAGTGCGGCAGAAACAATCCGTCAACCTTCTCTCTCTTAAATTTTTCGGCAATTTTGTACATATCCTCATCGCAGTACAAAAGCCCCTCTTCGTTAATGTCTGTGATATCAACAAAATCAATTCCCAACTCCCGCAGTCTGTCAGCTGTCAAACCTCTGTATTTCACCGCATCCGGCGCACTGAAAATGCTGCGGCGCGTAGGCGCAAATCCCAGTTTTATCTTGCTTTTTCCCGCATCTGCGCTCCTACCCATTGTACTTTCTGTACGCATTGTACTCACTGTACTCATCACGTTCCTCTCTGTATCCTTCCCTGCCATATTTTTTCCTCTCTCACTGCACTTTCTCCAGCACAATCAGAGCATCCTCATAAAACGAATGCATTTCCAGCGCAGCCTGTGTGCCTTCACAATACATCAATAGCGGCTGTGTATCCCCGTTCGTCAGGTCTATCACAGTTCCCTTGTATCCTTCATAGTTTCCCAGAATAGAAAATGGCGCATTGACTGGTACATACAGAAGAATTTCATGTTCTGTTCTCGCTGCGCGGATATGTTCCGGATATTTTGCCACAATCTCCTGGCACGATGTCAGAGACGTAATGCCCCTCTCCTCAAACAGACGGCGCGCAAACGCAAAATCCTTCGCTCCTGGAAACTGCACCGCGCGCTCTGCCGGCATTGCCTGCAGAAAGCCTTCCCCTCCAATCGGGTTTCTCGGCATCCCCTTTTTCCACCAGTTCCAAACTCCATGCGCCCCATATGTAATCCCCGCATGTGCGCCGGAAAGCAGACTGTTCCAGAGCGCCACTCTCGTATCACGGCGGTAAAAACGCCCATACGTATGATGGCTGTATCCCATCATCTCATAGCATGGCTCACTGTTTACAACCGGACGCTTTGGTGTTCGCGCCGAAAATGTCTCTGCCAATTCACTCGCCGTATGCTGCCCGCCAATATTGTGTCCAGACTGATACAGATAGGCGTCCGCGCGCTCGCCAAACTCCTGCGGCAGCCCATCATAGCGCCCTTTGATGTGGTAGACCTTCATCGCATCCGGCGCATATTGATCCACCAAGTCAGCTACCAGGCGGTAACGCTTCACCGTCTCCTCCGCGTCAAATCCTGTGTCCCCGCTCACTGCATACACCGGAGAAAACACATTGAACGATTCACATATCTTCTTTACAATCGGCTCTACCAGCTCTTCCGGAATGATATTGTCCGCACAGATTTTGCTCGCCCATGTTCCAGGTACAAAATTACACCACATCACCACCAGCATCAAAGTAAAACCATGCTCCACTGCCTGTCTGCACATCCAGCGCGCGTGCTCAAAATATTCTGGCAGAATCGTCCGAAAATCAAACCTCGCTCCATCCTCCGTCGGAAACGGAAAGCGTTTTAGCAGAGAGCCACATCTGTCCCACTGAGGAAGCGTATTTATCTGAAGAACCGTAAATCCCTGCTCTGCACGGAATTTCAGATATTCCAGCCATTCCTCATCCGAAATATTGGTAAATGCACTCCAGCATGTATCTGCAAGCCAGAAAAACGGTTTTTCGTCCCTCAAAAAATATGTTTTATCTTCTGAAACCTTTAAAGGCCGCATCCATGTCCCCTCCTTGTCCCGCTTACAAGAGAACTGCTGAAAAACCGCTTAATTCCAGTCTTTCCAGCAGCTCTCTTCAAACAGCTTTTTCTTATTTTCCCTGCTGCTTTTCAGCCATGACTCTTTTTTTGAGCCTTTTTGTGTCTACCTTTGCCTCTTTTCATGACTTCCCTCAAAATCCTATTTCAAGATAATTTTAAGATATCATCCCAGAGTAATCACGGTATCTTTCACTCTCTTCTCTCCCTTGGAGACAGTGAATGTTCCATAATTTGCCGAATTGGTCACAATCATCATCGTTGTCGTGTCATATCCTGCTTTTTTGATTCCGTCAAAATCCACTTCCAGAAGAACGTCTCCCTTGCGGACTCTATCGCCCTGATTTTTGCGCGCGGTAAAGCACTTTCCATTCAACTCTACTGTGTTAATCCCCACATGAATCAAAAGCTCTGCGCCGCTGTCTGTCATCATTCCCACAGCATGCTTTGTCGGGAAGAATGCTGCAATCTCGCCGTCTGCCGGCGCCACAATCTGATTTCCCTTAGGAAGGATTCCCACACCTTTTCCCATCATCTCTGTATTGAATGCCGGATCTTTTGTCTCCTTGATATCCATAACGGTTCCTGTTACAGGGCATCCAATCTCACTTGCCTTTGCCGCTTTTGTTTCACTCACAGAAACTGCCGGTGCCGCACTCGCCAAAGCGCCTGCTGCATTGCCACTTCCTGCTGCAGCTGCTTTTACCGGCTCCGGCTCCTGCTCCTTATACACTGCCATACATGCTGCCAATGCAATCACAAATGCAATGATGGAAGCAATCAGAACAATCCACATGCTATAGAGACCTGTGCCGCCTGCATCGATGTATCCTGGAAGGCCAAACAGTCCAAGACCGCCTGGAATATAACGTTTTGCGCCCATCAGACCGACAAATGCACCTGCGATTGCAGAAGATACACAGCCGATAACAAATGGTTTCTTCTTAGGAAGGTTGATACCATAAAGAGTCGGCTCCGTGATACCGAACATACAGGAGATAAACGCTGGAATTCCGATCTTTTTGAGTTTGTTGTCTTTTGTCTTTAAAATAACTGCCAGCAGAGCGCCTGCCTGTCCGAATACAGTTGCGAATGTACCTGGCATAATAAAGTCATATCCAAGAGCTGCGATATTGATGTAGCCCAACGGAATGATGGACCAGTGAAAACCAAACATAACCAAAAACTGCCAGAAACCGCCTACTACCGCACATCCCAATGTCGCACCGATAACTGGAATAGAGAACAGTGCCTCAAATGCCAGAGTCAGAATACAGCAGATGATATTGGAAACTGGTCCGATAATCAAATAAGTCACAGACACCATGATAGTCAGGACACAGACCGGAGTCAGGAAGTTCTTTACCATATCGGAGATGTGCTTGTTCAACCACTTCTCCAGCTTTGCTGCAAAGAAACAGCAGAGTACAATCGGGATGACCGATGAAGTATAGCCGGATTTCGGCATGATAACCGGAATATGGAAGAACGTGGTGTAATAACTCATCTCAAACGCACTTCCAGCGAACAGGGTTCCGAGCACTTCACCCTTTGTCAGATTTACCATCGTCGGGTAGCAGAGTGCAATACCAAGCGCCATACCCGTAAACTCATTCATCTTAAACTTCTTTGCAGCTGTATAGCCCAGAATGACTGGCAGAAAATAGAAGAAACCATCTGCTACCGTGTATAAAATCATATATTCGCCGCTGGATGCGTCCATCCATCCAAAGAATGTAAACAATGTCAGAAGACCTTTGATGATACCAGACGCACCGAGCAGCGTAATACTTGGCGCCATAATGCCAGAGATGATATCAATCAGAACGGTAGCAACACTCTTTTTGCCGCCGGAGCTCTCCCCATCATCTACGCTGTTTCCATCTTCATCTACGGTCCCGCCCCCGCTCAGGTGTCCGACTTCCAAAACTGCGTCATAAACCTCTGTCACCGTATTTCCAATTACAACCTGATACTGTCCATTTGCCTGAATGACCGAAATAACACCATCTGTCTGGTTTAAAATATCCGTATTTGCCTTTGACTCATCTTTCAGTTTAAAACGCAGACGTGTGATACAATGTGTAATACTGTTGATGTTCTGTTTGCCACCGACATTCTGAATGATAATACGTGCCAAACCATCATACTTACTTGCCATTTTGTTTCCACTCCTTTTCTTGTATGTACCTTCTCCTACTGTTCTTATGAATTGCGCTCTTCATTTAAGAAAAGTGTAACCGCAAAGCTTTTTTTCTTCAATCCCTATCGTATTTTTCTAAAATTCCGCGAAATTTCACTTATTTTTAGAGGTATTTCACAAAAAAAATTATACAAAACGGCTAAGCTTTTAAATTTTCTTTAAATCATCTCTATTTCTGTTATTTTTACACAAAAAGAGCCATCTGTCGTTCCGACCGATGGCTCATTCCTAAAAATGACATATTCGCTGCAAACTGCAATTTTTGCTGCTTGCTAATTATTGATAAATATATTTCTTTTTATCAAACACGCTGTTTCCCTCTATCATCCTTGTCCGGTAATAGACTTTCATAATCTCCTCATTCTCATTTTCCATGCGGCGCACCAGATGTTTCACTGCCGCTAGGTGGCGCTTTGTATGTGTCCCTTTTATCAATGTCAGCTCCAATCCCAAAAGACTGTGCATGGGAAGTGTATCAAACCCAATCAGCGAGATATCTCTTGGAATTCTCACCTGCCGCTCCATCAGCGCCTTGCACACTCCAAGAGAGACCACAGAACTTTCCAAAACAAAGGCCGTTGTCCCCTTCATCCGCTTGTCCAGGCAGGAAAGCATAGCCGTATATACCTCCTCGACATTGCTCCCAAGATACCAGATTCGGTTGCTCGCATCCCCAAGTTCCCGCTTCGCCATCTCCGAGAGAAAGGCCTCCCGCCGCTCCTCAAAATTAAAAATACTGATATTCTCTGCCAGGTACACGATATGGCTGTGCCCCTTGTCCACCAGATACCTGACTCCTCTGGAAATTCCCTCCTTGTTGTCAATCAGATAGCTGTCTATATCGCCTTCTTCAAACAGGTTATCGCCTGCCACAATCGGAACTTTCAGCTGCAGAAACGGGTACATGTCCCCTGGACACATTTCAGCTGCCATAATATAGATTCCCCGCACATCCAACTGTCGGCACTCTCCCAGCAGAGTCTCCAATTTCTGCGTCTGTTCATGAAAAATCCGATATTGAAACCGGTATCCGCTCTCCCCTACCGTCTCTGCCATCTTCTGCATCAACGGTGTTCTTCCGTCTGGGAACTGCTTTCGATACTGTTCAATCTGCCCCATGATAACCCCATTTTTCACGTAATTGAGGACGAGAACCGTTCCATTGGGGGATTCCCTTTTGTGCATCTGCTCCAGCCACAGCTCTCTTTCCTGCTGTTCCACATACTCGAGCACCCGTTTCTTTGTCTTTTCGTTCACACCTGGCCTGTCATTCAATGCCAGCGAAACCGTCGCCTGAGAAAGTCCCAGGTTCTGCGCAATCTCTTTCGCTTTTATCCGCACAAACATACCTCACTGCTGCTTTTCCATGTTACTGCTTTGTTACTTCATAGTAACACATGTGAACTACCCATCACCTAAAGGTAATGAGCTTCTAAGAGCCTGACGGCTCTATTTAAGAAGTCTGATATTTAAGTTACCACCTGACAACTCAGGCAATCCTTATTCTTACAGGCGTGTCCACTTCGCCTCTACTGTATAGGATATTCATATCCACAACGCTACTTTTTCGCATGATATTTAATGCTCCATTGACATCAGCATTAAAAACCTTTCCATCAGCAGTTTTGTAAAGACCACGGTGTACTCTCTCACCACTAAATTGATACTCTGCAGGGTTATCGGCATTGTAAACGGGTATCTCATCTTTATCCCAAAATGAGGATTTCGATGTGTAGGATTCTTCCTGCTTTACAAAAGCAATGTGATTCCATTCGCAAAGATACTCAAGTTTACTGCGTAACTGACCATAAGGAATATTCACAAAGTTCTGATTATTCTGCTTACCGATATGACTGCCGCGTTGGAATGTCTCATTATAGCCAACGACAAGAGTACCTATGTCATTAGCCGTGCAGTAGTCTATGACTTTACGAGCCGCTTTATTCATGTAATCATTCACCTTGTTGCTGCGGTCACGAGCAATCGCTTTTTGTCTGTTCGTGGTCTTTTTGCCAAAATGCTGTTTGTCTTTTATAGACTGTAAACGGGCATTTTCTTTATTAAACCATTGGTTGATACTTTTAAGCCTTCTTCCGTCAATAATGAACGTTTTCCCGCTGTTTGATACTGCAGTTACAAGATTATTGATCCCTAAATCCAAAGCAAGTGCGTTGTTTTTATTAAGATTTCTTTGAATACTTTCCGCTTCATATATGTATTGAATTTCAAAGAACCTTGCGTTTGCTTTAGGTATGATACGAATTTCCTTGACTT
>JAUNGE010000059.1 GCA_030524675.1 bacterium | reverse complement strand
TTCGACAATATTATTCGATAAAAATTCAATTCATCACTTGACAATGTGGCAAAGATTTGACTATAATGCTATAATATTCCCATTCATGCTCCATTGCAAAGGAAGCAAAGTTTCCCATACCACTCCGGATCAGAATATCTGATTGTTGGAATCTCAATCTATCGTCTTCCGTAGCCCATCCAACATTTCTCATATTACTAGTACCAGTAATCTTTTTTCCATTCACGTAGGCAGTCTTTCCCGATGCAATATCCGCCGCCACAGCATTGGCATCTCCAGTTGCGGTTCCTACTACACCGCACACGGTCTGCCCCTTCAGCAGTTTTGCTGCTGTTAATTCCAGTTTCGCTGCAAGTTCGGAAAATTCTATGTATTCATAACTGTTGTTTGCCCAAGAATATCCATGGTATCCTGCTGCAACCGCTACCTCAAACCGGTCGTTTTGTATCCGCATGGCATCGATATGTTGAGGAGTTCCTGCATGATTTACCATCGTGCCAGTGACTTTTGCACCATTCACCCAAGCGGTTTTTCCTGACAGAATATTGGCAGCAACGGCAGTTCCAGCGGTCTGTCCAGACAAGGCATTTGCAATTACTTCGCCATTGCCATCATGATAACCAGCAGGAATCTTATAACCTCCTCCAGCATTTAATGCTTGTGTGACAGCTCCTCTGTTTACCATAGTTCCTGTCACCTTATTGCCTCCGACATAGGCAGTTTTTCCTGACAAAATATTCGCTGCTATTGCATTTGCATCATTTGAAAAACTTCCATCGATTCCCAGCACTGTTTGTCCGGCAGCCAATTTTGCGGCAGTAATTCCTATTACGGCAGCAACCTCCGCAAATGTACGATATACCCATAAATCTCCCCACTCATCTGTACCATAATATCCAGGATTAATTTTGTACCATAGCCCTTTGTCATTGACTCCAATAGCTGTAGCTTTTTGCCCTGTTGGCTGTACAGGTATTGTACCTTCGACCGGTTCGTCATTCCCTTGAACCCCTGCAAGATACCCCTGTAGAATCTGCGCCGCTGTTGCTGTCAATTCATCTGGATCCAGTCCGCCGCTTCCGCTTTTCAGTAAAATACATTCCCCCATCCTTTACGCCCCCTTTACTGCAATTCTGAAATCCACTGCCGGCTTCTTCCTGTAACAGTACAATGTAATACTTCCCGCGCCTGTCACCGCCCTGTCCACAAATCCATATGCTTTATTCTGTGCTTTCACAGTATCGGTCGCATTATTATTTCCTGCGAGGTAAAATGAAATCACCGGAGAATCCGCTTCCGTGATTCCTTCTATGCTTAATGTCTGCGTATATGGCGCAGTAGCCGACCAGGCAGAAGCCGGAACCAGTACTGTTTGCATCTGCTGCATTTTATTGATTTCTGTGTTGATCGCATTTACATCATTGGCGCCAAATCTATCCCCATTCTGTGTATATACGGTTGCATCCAGAATGCCGTATGTACCGTCCTCATTCTTTATCAGTTGATATCTCTTTTGCCCATCATACATAGCGTCCTTATAATCTGTCTTTAGGCTCAATAAAAATCACCTCCTCCCAGAGGAAATGCTAACGTTTTTCTTCCTTCAATTCTGCTCTTTATATTGCTGTATATCAATCGGCAGGCTTCCTCTATCCGATTCAGTTCCTTCCAGTCAATGAATGGCTGATTGTCATAAAATGTCTGGCGCTCCCCTACCACAAAGGGAAAGATTCCAACACATATATGCTCCACATTGGCTTCAAAACAATTAATTTCATCCGCATAGAACCCATAATCTTGATAGGTTTTATCCGCTCCCATTTCATCAAAATCAAAATCCGGCCACAGAAGCAGTGCCTGCCGTCGGATTTCATTCAAATTTCCCTTTATGCGATTGTAATCTTCAATATTGAAAAAATCTGTTTCCTGCCAGTCTGTTTTTGGTTCTTGCCACACTTGATCATCTCCTAAAATTCAAATTCATAATCAGAACTTGTCTTGATTGTATTGTCCCTTTTACTGCCGAACTTAATCACATTTACAGTCCGCGTATCCTTGTTGACAATAAACATGTTCATACTCATTGCCAAATCAGCGTTATTCCTTTCCGGCGGCAGTTTTGTTCCATTTGGGTCCTGGGACCATGATTTTCGTTGCTCTGCACACGTGCAGGTAGATACAAATACATTTAGGCCGTCTACCTTTTTGTAGCAGTCGTCATGTACGTGCCCTGCAAACCATCCGATTACTTTAATTGCTCCTTGCTGCGAAAAATCTTTTATAACAGGTATGCTTCTCCATTCGTGCGTCGCAGTGTCCAGCGCACTATAGTTTATATTCAGGCTGGTCCCATCCTGAAAGGCTTTGATTATGGCACGTATTTGAGGATTGTTGCTGCCATATCCGTGGAACTCAAGCGGATCGGTTTCTCCTCTGTCAGTGTATGGGGCAGTATGGCTGTAAAAAGATACCACCCAGTCTGTTTTTCCTGTCATATCCAATGCCTTGTCCACCATCCATGTGACTTGATGAACTGTTTCAATTCCGCTGATATAGCAGTTTGGTTCCCCATTTTCAAAATACGGCCGTCCAAATTCGTCTTCGTGCGTTTCCTCGCTGTCTGTGAATATCATTCGATGTTTTTTGATATAATCATCGACATAAAAATACCCGCATAGTGGGTTGCTCTCATCAAATACAACCTTTATGTGGGATGGTGGATTAAATTGGGAAGTTATAGACCGGTTCCATACATCATTCGTGACAAACAGATGGTCGGCAGAATCCTTGTCAAATTCGATGATATTTGCGTTATTTCCTGGATTATAGTCGTCATCGTTATAATCATGGTTGCCTCTCGTCGCAAACCATGGACTTCTTGCCTGTCTGAATATGTTTTTCACTTTCTCAATGCGGGGTTCGTACATTTCGTTCCATTCCTGGCAGTAGCTCATAATGTCCCCGCAGCAACAAATATAATCTACGGGAAACTGGTCGCATACCATAATCAGGTCTCGGACCTGATTATATCGTCCCACATCTCCATCCTCTATCCGAACATGTATATCAGTAGCGACAAGAAATATAATACAATGTCCCTTCCTCAAAAGCGTCTTAACGTCTTCCAGCCGCTCATTTATGTGCAGCTGCGTGTAGGCATTCTTATATTTCTTATCTGCTTCGTCGCTGCCTGCGGATGACCCTCCCACCTGAATCAACATACCTTCTTTTGTGGAAATGAACTGTTTTACGGTCGAGCCATCGGTGGTATAGTATACATGCTCAGTGCCAGGTGTAACACTTTCAGGTAAATTTTCTTCAAGAACTTTATGAAAATTTAATGCAGTCAATGATTCTGTATACGTGTCATATAGTTCAACACCTGATATATTCATTGCAGATGGCGGGTCAATGCCATCAGAATCATAAACATGCCGGAATCGTATCTGTATACGTCCACAATCGCCAGGAACATTAATCTCAATTTCAAGCGGAAACAAGACTTCATTCGTATAATAATCCATCGGAGTATAGGTACTTATGTCTGCATTATACAGACGAATATGCAGCCATCCCAGATTATCACTCGCGGTAAACGACTGGACAGAAAGTTTCAGTGTGTGACCTTTAATCGAGTCAGTAACTATATTTCTGTACAAGTAGGAATTTTCATGCGTAACACTATAGCTACATGACATTCCATCCTCAGAGGCCTGGAAACTGTCCGTCAAATCCGTCGTATCTCCGCCATCACTTCTGTTCCATTGGTTTAAGGGTGGAACAAGGTTTGTTTTTGCCATTTTTTCACCTTCTTACTCTTACCACTGCACGTCTTTATATTGGAAACCAGCGGTTACAGTTTCGAGATCTGCAAGACCGGCCTCCAGCTGCTTTGTTGCATCATCAATTTTGGCCTGTGCTTCTGCCACAACAGCTTTTATGTTCTCTTCTGCCTGGCTCAGTGTAGGCATCACTTCGTTTACATCATTCTGAATTTGTTCCGCCGTCGCAATAGCTTTCTCAGCATTTTCAGCCGCTTCCCTCACATCAGTCTGAAAATCAAATATACTCATCCATGCATTTTCTACTATGACATCATTTGCCGTTGCATATCTTTTCCCATCGACCCATACACGGTCGTTAGGGTCATCAATATCAAATACAATGGCATAGGTGTGTCCGTTTAGATTTGCACTCCATTTGTAGGGAAATGAACTGATTGTTCCATCTTCGTCTGTGTATTCTCTTGTTTCTACAGAAACACCATTCAAACCCGCGGTTGCCAAATCCAGATCAGGAACATCCCACTGGTGATAATATCCCTGTGCGCCCCAGTTTTCATCTCCAAACGCCACAGCGGTGATGTTTAGGATTGCCGCACCGATGACAGATATGCTCTGCAGGATGTTTTTATGGGTCGTATCTAATGTGGATGGAATCCCATCCAAACTACATATTTTCGTGCCGTAATAATCATAATATGCCTTCCCATCAATTTTCGGATTTGTATAGTATCCCAAAACATCATTAATACGCCAAACGGATGCACACTCCAGAGACAGGCTGCCATCTGTTTGTTTTTCTGTAGTATAGAACAGATTTTCGTACAAATAATAATCATTTTCATCCAGCAGCGGTGGAAGTCCATCTGGGTTTGGTTCGAACCCAGGCATCCAATCAATCAGCATTGGATTTGGATTAAAAACATATTCGATAGACCAGCTGTTCGCAAACAAAAACAGCCCCTTGTTCTTGCAGTAGGATACAATCTCATTTTGACGCGCTCTAGTCACATAATAATCATAGCCATACTCATCCAGGAAAATTCCATTAACCCCCATATCAACCCACCAGTCAACCCGCTGTTTCAGTTCTTCCATGCTCAGATTACTGTCTTCCCAACTTGGGTCCAAACCAATAGGAACATAGCCGACTAATCTTGTCTCTGGCGCCATCACTTTTAAACGGTCAAAAATCATCTGTGTATCATTATGTGTCTCATGCGTTGGATTATTGTACTCATCTCCAAAGACGCAGATATCGTAATTTTTGTAGATATTGCAGGCATTTTCGACACTCCATGCGCCGTTGATTGCGATTGGATACCCATAGTATAGCAGTACCTTTTCCATGGCTTTTTTATCTTGCAATAAAGCATTCCATGGCACCCGAATCAGCTCTCCGTTTTTCTCTGCAATAAAATTTGTATTATTATCTAATTCTGTCTGCGGCACTTCGCATAAATTCCTTGTATTATCCATTTTTATCTCCTCTTTGCCGCTGTATTACTCATATCATGCCTTGCCTTGATTGTCCCCGATAAAGCCCCATTAAATTCCAGCACATGCTCAAATGTTCTAAGGAGAAGGTTTGGAACATATTTATTCTCTAAAAACATTAAGTCATTGGCATCAATTCTTGGCTCACCACGATATTTTAAGTTATACTCTTTGTCAGCACGCATATAATCACCAATCCAGTTAGCTAAATCGACAGCATGGATAGTGTCAGATACCAGAGGATTCTCCCAATTTTCTACACTTCCAGTAGGATTTAACTGGCGACTTACAAATGCCTGTGTGACAATATACTCATATCCGCTTATTTCTATCTCAACTCCGCCAGATACACCAAACACTTCTACTGTAACATAATAAGCGCTGCTGTCCACGATAACTACAGTCTGTCCCGCTACCATATTCACAATAGAAGCCGCATAATCGTGTGCTGGACTAGAGAAGTAAAATGTATATCTGTTATCTGCTGCAGTTACAGATACTGACTCTCTTGCCAGCGATTTATATTCTGTTCCCAGTGAGTACAGCGTCCGAATAACTTGTAGTGCTTTTACTTTTGCAATTTGAGTACCCTTGGGTGTTTTAATCAATTCTTGGCCATAAGACAATTTATAATCTGTGCTATCCCCAAATACAATGTTATCCAGAATTATACGATACCCAAATTTTCCTATTTTTCTGTCCTTTACAAATTCTTCAGAACTCACGAGAAATTTCCCGTCTTCGTCTGTCAGGTAGTATCCCTGTGAATCTGTCAAATATATCATCCGTTCTTCGCTGGCCTCATACTGGTGCTTTGTAAACTCCAATATCATGCGGTTCCACTCTGGAAATTCATGATGAATAATTGTTATTTCCTCTATTTCTACCACTTGAAAACTTTCTTGTAATATTTCATCCAAATATGTATGTATAATTAACTCCGCTGGAGGAATTCCTCCAAACTGCAACGTAATTCCGAAACACTTAAATGCTGCCTCTGCCTTAATTTCAATAGTTGGATTTACTGCAAATTTGCCATTCTCCATTGCCACTGCCTCGGAAATATATCCGGTGTTGAGATATGTTGCCTTTTCCGTTTGACGCGGCAGAAAGTATTGTGTCGGTTGCACATTAGTATGATTACGAATCGCCATAGCATAAATATCTTTATCCTTCCCGTCCAGAACAGCCTCAGCATGAGAAAAATATGTTTCATTTTTAGAGCTGACTACCATATCTGGCATAAAATTGGACTTCATAAGGATATTTCCTGCTCTGTCTTGATATAATACACAGCGTCCGGCATTGGCAATCAACTGCAATGCCTCTTTGTGAGATACGACCGGAAGAGGGTTAAAAACAATGACCTTTTTCAGATAAGGGTCTATCCAGTATGTACGAGAATCCACCTCTGCATCTTTCAGTACATCCAATGCCAGGTCATACAAACTGATGCCTTCCGGCCGGTACTTTCCTTTGTAATACATTCCGTCCAAATCTTCAAATCGGTCTGTAGCAGAAAAACTCATCTGCTCATCATCAGCACTCCATTCCCGCAAGCGAACTGTAGCCCCAGGCATCCATTCTACAGTTCCATCTTCCAGCTCCTGCCCATATACCGCAGAAATCTCCTGTCCCACTTCCAGGAAATGAACCGTGCTTTCTTCATTCTCCACATCAAATACACGGTCTTTATTCTCTACGGTCAAATCAAAATCTATAGATGGCAGTTCCTCTGTGACCGGATTGACATATTCTCGTTTCGTGGCAGACAGAATTTTACGATTGTCAAAATAGATGCCTATCCCCATTGTTACCTGATGTATGCGCAGGCGGCTCTGTCCGTTTATCATTTTTTTCGGAACAATACGCAAAAATGTGGTGCTCCGGAAAATCTCATCTGTCACAAAATGCCCTGAATGATTCCCTGTTATCTCTACAGTATTTTCATCCGATATGATAGAAAAATCTACTGGATAGGATTTTCCGAATTCTATTGTCACTCCTTTGATTTCATAGGGTATGGGAAATCGAATTTCCACACTCCCAAGAAGTTTCTCTGTCACAATCCCCTGATTCAGCACCACATCTTCGCGTTTTCTCGGAAGAAAGTACATACTGCCATCTACCACTGTGTAATCCTGACAGCAGGCGGCATACAATTCTTCCACCTGGTAATTCTGCAGCGGCATCTTAAAACTGCTGTAATATGTATAATTTTCAGAATTTACTACTGCTGCATTTGCCTGTGCCTCCTGGTTAATGACTCCAATGCTGACACGCATATAGGACTGTTTTCGATAACATTCCTTCATCTCCGCTTTATAAGCTTTGCTTGCTGCCTGCATTACTCTATCACCCCGCAGTCAATGATATTGACCTTACAATCCTTGTACTTCGTTGGAAGCCCTTCCTTATCAAACATAATGGGCGTAGCCGTGCGATTTCCTGGGTACATGCGAATTGTCATAAAGCAATTATGTACCATATCCGGAATTCTGGCAGTCACTACGAATTTGTCCAATTCCTGCAGCATGGCTGCCCAAGTCTCGGCGTCCAGAAATTTCCACTGCAGACTGTCAAATTTATGTTGATCTCGTCCCACTTTCTGCCCAACAAATTCTCCAAGTGCATTTTTTCCATCGCTGACATTCGTAGCTACCAGAAGATTTGCGCCAATATCGGGCGCTGGAAATTCGCGCCCATTAATTGTAATTACCGCCATACTATCTCACGCCTCCCTGCGCCCTTTTTATATCATTCTTTTTATGTTGTTCTCAGTGTATAACCAGCTCGCTTATCCAGTTCCACAAGCTTTTTCTTAATCTCTCTGACATCAATATTCACTGTCAAATCCATGGCTTCTACCAGGTCAATAATCCGTTTGAGCAAATCAATCATGGTTATCAGGTAAGATTCGTTCAGATTATGGTTGCTTGCCAGCTCCATCGCCTGTGTTGCCATTTCTTCCAGCTTTTTTATCTGGCTGCCATCTTCTCCAAAACTGCCGCCTACCATAGTCAGATTTGGTGTTGCTTGTCTCGTCATCGCCTGCATAGAGGCAATCACAGGAGCCATACTGCCTCTCATACCGCTCTGCACTGCCTTGGAAATGCCTTCCGTAATCTGCATATTGTTTGCCACAACAGATTTTCCGTTATCAAATTTTCCCAGGATTTCTCCATGGGACGCGCGGAACCACCCATCTTCAGGAAAACCGCCGGTTGCAAATCCCAGTGCCTTCCCTGGACCAGTTGCAGGGGAGCTATAGGATGTCCATTTAGGGCTACTTCCAGAAGAAGACTTTTTGCTGCTTTTACTACTTCCGGAAGCTTCCAATTCCTCTTCGGCTTCCTCTTTTCCCTTCTTGAACATGTTCTTTACGCCACTAACTATGTTGTCAAACGCATTTCCGATTGCCTCTCCGATTCCAGAAAGCCACCCTGTAATATCTTCCCAGACTGCCTTCATTCCATCAAAAAGCTTATTCATGAAACTTTTTCCGACATCCAGCATTTCCTCTGGATTGAAAATATCCTTAATTTTCTGCCAGATTTCTGCAAACCATTCTCGAATCGCGTTCCATTTTTCCTCAATGGTCTCTTTGACTTCATCCCAAAGTCCAGATAGGGTGTCACGCAGTCCCTGGAACACTTCTCTTGCTTTCTCATAAATTCCGTTCCAGATATCCTGTATCCAGGTTTTGATGGCATTCCACTTTTCTTCTACGGTCTGCTTAATGCTTTCCCAGATTTCAGCCAGCTTATTTTTTATTGCAGTGAATATCTCACTGGCTTTCTCTTTGATGCTGTTCCACAGGTTTATTACAAAATTTTTAATGGTATTCCAGACAGATTCTGCCGTTTGTTTGATGCTGTTCCAGATTTCAGACAGTTTGTCCTTCAAGGCTGTAAATATCTCTGCTGCCTTTTCCTTTAAAGCACTCCAAAGAGTATGGAGAAATGCTTTTATCATTGTCCAGATGATTTCTACAGTCTGTTTTACATGACTCCAAATTCCAGACAGTTTGTCTTTCAGAGCTGTAAATATCTCAACAGCTTTCTCTTTAATAGAAGTCCAAAGAGTAAAGGCAAACAGTTTTATCTTTGTCCAAGCTTCATTCCATTCATTATAAATTTTCATCAATGCAGCAATTAAGAAAATCGTTACGGCTTCCAAGAATTGAGTCACTGTCTCTTTGATTCTTTCCCAGGTTTGCTTCAGAAAATCTCCTATTTTTTTCCACGTCTCACTCCATCTGGTCTGTATCTCAGATAACATATTTTGAATAGTGTCAGAAATTGCATTCATAAAATTTGATGCAATTTCCTTCAATTTTGTCCAGATATTTGAGAAGAAATCTCCAATAGAAGTCCAAATTTCCGTCCAATTCTCTGCTACCCAGGCCAATTTATCTACAATCCAGGTGATTGCCTTAATAATCCCAGTTACTACTTGCAATACAGCAGTAAACACAGCAGCTATCGCCGTAATCAGAACGGACCCCAAAAGACTTGCTATCCATGCCACTGTCGTAACCACTATTTCAAATAATTTTTTCAGCCCGCTGGCTTCGTAAAAATTGTATAGAGTTTTTCCCAGATCTGCCAAAGCAGCGCCCAGTGGTTTCAGCCCTTCATTCCATATCATAGACCATGCTGATTTCACTGCAGCACAAATCAGGTCCCATGCCTGCTTCATGTTATCTCGAAATGTCTCAGACGTATTCCAAAGGTCAATAATAGCTGCAACAATAATTGCCACTACTGCTGCAATGCCCAGCGCTGGAAGAGAAATACCGGATAATGCGCCCAAAATTTCTGTCTTTACTACACCAAAAATTTTTATGAATTCTTTTACGATTGTTCCCCAGTTGGAAACTGCAAAATATGTCATTATTCCAGCCACAAGACCGCCGATAATAGCCAAAATTGCATCTCTATTTTCTGTGAGAAAGTCTTTTAATCCTTTAAAAACTTCCTTGATTCTCTCGGCAGCCTTCTCTACTTTTGAAGTATCAATATCTGGAACTGGGATTTCTGTATCATAAACTCCCATACCCCCAATATCAGGAACCCCGCCAGAAGCTTCTCCTACATCCTTGCTGCCGCTGCCAGATTTGATAATATTTAACTCATCAATTCCAGTCGCTCCCAGAGTTTTCTTCGTCTTCCCCGCGGCATCTGCCATTTTCCCCATGCCGGCCGCCGCTGTTTCTGCTGCATTTGCTGTTGCCTTCATAGAAGTTTCTGTGTTGTCTTGTTTTCCAAACATCACTTCTGTAAAAGCCTTAAAATATGCAGCTAATGTCATTAATTTCCCGATAATGGTATTAATAACTTTAATTACAGGAGTCAGGGCATTGATGAGTCCCTGCCCGATGGTTGCTTTCAGACTATCAAACTGCAACTGCAAAACACGAACCTGATTCGCCCAACCGTCAGATGTACGGCTAAAGTCTCCAGCTGCCAGTGTCAACTGTTCCTGAACAAACTTGTATCGAAGCGCTACCTTTTCCGCCTCAGACATCTTGGCTGTTGTCTTTCCAAACCCATTTGCCAGCGCGTAGTTATCCAGAGCTGCCTGAGTCATAACCACACCCAGATCTTTCAGGCTCTCTGTTTCTCCCGTAAACACTGATTTCAGCTTTATGTAGGCTTCATCCTGACTAATATTGTAGAAAGATGCCACATCGCCTGCCAGACCAGTCAAAGCAGTAGACATCGTATACGCAGATTTTTCACTGAAACCGAACGCTTTCGCCATAGCGCCGAAAGTTCCTGCGTACCGCTTTGCCATCGTCTCAGATAATCCAAACTGCGTTATGGCATTTTTCGCAAAAACATCAATTTGCTTGCTCATCTGCGGGAAGGTGACATCCACTACGTTTTGTACTTCAGCCAGGTCAGACCCCAGTTCGATACACTGTGCTCCAAAACTTACCAGTGTCTTCACCGAAAGCGCTGCTGCTAAGACTGCCCCTGCTTTCTTTGCTACACCAGTCAAACTGCTTAACTGTCTGAGAAAACTTCCCTGATTTAAAACCAGATTTAAGTCAATCTGACCTGCACTGTTATCTGTTGCCATTATGCACTTCACCTGCCTTTTCTACCTCAAAGCAGACATCGGCACATAATGGCACTACTTGTCTGGATTTATCTTTATTTCAAATTCTTTTTTGCACTTCTTTCCTTTGCATCGTGTATATACTTTTGATGCTGCAGAACTGTTTTCATAAAAAATAGGCATCCTGTAGCCGCAATATGGGCAGGACACCTGTTTTCTTATTCTCTCAATATACCCCACCTCTATATCAAATAGTTACCCGAACAGCATAGCAAATTCCTTTTCCAAATTCTCCATATCTCTGCTGAAATCTTCTTCTGTAAAATTCTCAGCCTGCCATTTCTTCCATTCATCATAGATTCTTTTTTGGTCTCTTGTGAAGTGTTTAATCACCTCTCTGTCAGTCTCACCGCGGATAGCCACTACGCGCCCTAAAACTGTATCTGGTGAAATTCCGGCAAGAAGGGACCGAAATTCGTCCCAACTTACCGTCTGGAATTCTCTTGTGCTCAGTCGCAACCCGTACTGCGAAAGGAAACTTGAAACAATCAATTCCCAATCCTCAAACAAATCGTAGCACGGGTCACTACTCTCGCGCGTTCTTCTCTCCCCCGACAATCATCTCGACTGCTGCTTCCACAAGAACCATCAAATCCTGAAAGTTTGGTTTCATTTTCTCAATTTTCTTTTGGGATTCCTCTGGGAAAATCAGGCTGTAAGCCTCTAAAACTTTCTCAGGACCAACCTCTCCGCTTCCCATCATGCCCATCACTTTCAGCATGGTAGGTGCATCCTGATTGACTTCCAGCTCTTCCCCTCTCACTACCAAAATCGGATTCTCCTCAAAGCTCAATCTGTCTGTAATATCCAATCTTCTTGCCATCACTGTATCCTCTCTTTCCTTATGCTGTTGCTGCCGGTGTAAAATTCGGTTTTCCGTAACAAATCGCTTCAAATTCCAGGCTGTCCAAATTGGTCGTTTCACCGCCGCCTGGTGTTGTCACATTGATGACACACGGAAAGGCAAGCTTTGCACCAGATACCATCTCCCATTCAAACTGTGTCATGGCAGCATCCCCCATTGCCAGCATCATTCCTGCAATATAATCATTTCCAGGGTCCCCTACAGAACGTTTGCCCTGGAACGAAAAACTTAATTTTTTTCCGGTTACATTCGCCTTCGCCCATCCTTCCGCATCCATGGCATACCATTCTTCCACTGTTCCATCAATAGCTGGCGCAAAGTTGATTAAATCTTTCGGAAGCACCATATCTTCTTCTGTACTCTCTAACCCTTTGATTCCAAACTTGAATTTATTGTTATGTACAGGAAATACTTTTCCGTTCATTGTTCATTCCTCGCTTTCCTTATTTTCTCTGATAAATGAAATCCAGCCAGATAACATATTCATACACACCATTTTCATCTGTCCCTACATCCACTGGCTGCGGCACCTGAAGAGCGATAAAATTGACCTCTGTGTTTCCGATTACCAGGCTGGATTCTTCTCTGATTTTCTCATACAATCTGTATGCCGCTTCTTCTGATTCAGACACATTCTTGTTCCAATGCACCAGCAATGAAATCGGGCGTGTATCATAGCTAGTGCAGGAAAGCCCTCCAAGTGCAATGTGCGCTGGTCCATCCATCTTTCGGTTGTAAACGCCAATGGATTTCTGTTTCTTATTATCCAGTTTTCCGATGTATACATGGCTGTCTTCTGCAATCTGCAGTCCAGATATGTACTGCCTCACTTCCTGCAATGTCAGCATTATGTACCACTCACCCTTCTATAAATTCTCGCAAATGCTTTCTGACAGAAATCTGCACTGATACCACCTTCCAACCATGACTGATACCACTCTCCGCCTGCAAATGGGTTTTCCTCCTTCTGGAAATGAAATTCCGGATGAAAATACAGGCGCCTAGCATAAGGTGTAGAAGAAACGATTGTCACTTTTCCCTGCCTGGAATCGCTGTAATCTATAAACGTTGCATCTTCTTCCAGATGACCGGTATCAAATGGCATAACCTGTGCCTGCACTACTTCTGTATGAAGCGCCTCTACAGTCATTTCCAGCGCTCTCACTGCTGCATCGGAAAGTTCTCGGATTCTTGGCATATTCATTCTTACGCTGGAACTCACCCGCATCAAATCACCTCCAACTGGCAGAAATTCACAGTCCCATCTGGGTTCCTAGCTTTCATTCCCTGCTCGATGCGGCGCTCTTCCCCAAATACTGTCACAGTTCCACTGCTGAGAGAAGCCATTTCTGGTGCAATGTCCCCGCAAAACATGGCGCTTCCGGTGATTTGCACCAGTTTCTTCTCCGCAGTCAGGATTGTTTTCGCCTTATCCTGGAAATTACACATCAAATCCAAGTCAAGAGTCTCTGCCGGTTCCCCTAAATTGGTAATGTTTTCAGATTCCAAATGTACATGTATAGGTGTTCTACACAACCATTTAGGTACTAAATCTGGATATTTCATAGGCTCACCTCGCCAATCGACAGCATAAACCTGTCTGAGAGAGCATGGCATATACATCCCGTCTCATCACAATTCCCTTATCCACATACACATTCCAGCTACTGCCAAATTGAACAGAAGCGCCGTTCAGACTGTAGCCCGACAAAATACTGCTTATCATATCATCATTTTCATATTCAAAGTTTGCTTGCTGGCAGACCACATCTCTGATGACTTCCTGCTGAAATGGGGTCAAATTGGAAAATCCCTGGTCTACAATGCGATTGTAGGTCAGGGAGTCAATATGTCTGCTGGCTTTTCTGAGGGCAGCTGGAAGAGTTTCTTCGGGAATGTTGCCGCTCTGGTATATAGCATGGTAATATTCTGGAGAAACATAAGATTCATACACATTACTCACCGGCTTTCTTCCCTGTCCCTTTATTCTCTGCTGCCTTTTCTTTACTTTTTTCTCTGCTCTCTTCTTTCATTACTTCCAGTCTGCCTTCCAAGTCGCTTACTTTTTCCTTCAGACCTTCGTTTTCTTTCTTCATAGAAATGTAGTCCCCATAGGGTACGGTTTTTCCTCGCCCATAGGCAATCTGGCTGCCTGTATCATCATAAATGTCAAATCCGGCGTCCTGATAACCTTTCTTCTGACTTTCATCAATCAGATACTCTCTGTTTCCTTTCACTGCTTTCATAAGCCCCAAACCTCCTTACTTAGGCCGATATATTCATAGCGCAACCTTCCACTTTCTTTTCCAGAAGGAAGAGGTCACCAAAGCAACGGTTCTGATACAAGTATCCATCTGCAGTTCTGGAATCAGTTCCTGGTGTGAACAGCTTGATATAACTGTACTTGTCGCGACACACCACACAAGAAGGATGAATCAGAATCCAGTTGATCTGCTTTGCATCCTCTGCTGCCACACAACCCTCTGTAAAGTTGTACTTTGTCTTCAGTCTTGCTGCTGGAACCATCTTGATTGCCACATCGTCCAGGCTGTGTACTTTACGGTTGACAGTCGATGGCGTTGCCACTGTCATAACTCTCTGAATCCCCTCTGCTTCCTTTACAATTTTACGCATAGTTGGTGTCACATAAAGAATTCGTCCCTCTTCCGGCACGCCTGCTTCATCCATCAGTGCCATTTCTGTATCAAAAGCTTCTAAAAAATTCGCCGCATCAATTACCGTCGTATTAATGCGTCCCGAATACGCTGTCAATTCTGCATGAAGTTTGCTGAAACGGTAAGAATCTTTCTCAGGAATCGCCTGCTCCGTTTCAAATGTATTCTGGATGTTTGCTACGGAAAGAGTCAAATTTGTCTCATCAATGTCCATCGGGTCAATCCAAAACTCTACATCCCTGTCATGCTCCAGCTTCTTGGCCTCCCAGTCATTGCTCATGGTTCCTGTATTGAACCCTGGAGTTCTGGTATGGTCCTTATAGCCAGAGACTGTCATTCGTGGAAGTTTAATAGTCTGTGCATTGATAAACTTCACCTGCTGATTACTCTGCGCCAATGCATCCGAGCACAGTTCCTTCGCATACTTCTGCTGCAGAAGCTGCGTAAACGTTGTTGCATAATCATATACTGCCATGTCCTATTCCTCTCTTTCTTACTTTCTTTTTCTCAAAGTCCAAATGCTTTTTTTAATGCATCATCTGAAACCGATGTCTGCTGCTGCCCGCTGGCAGCTCCCACCTGAACAAATCCTGCACTTCCTGCCGCCTGCGGTTTTAACGCTGGCACATCCTCCAGGACCTTGTTCAAGGCATTTTTTATGATTTCCTCATTGATTTTCCCATCCTGCCCTATAACCTGGCTTAAATCAGCCATTTTGAGGACATAAGGAATGGTTTTGACATCAATTCCAAGCGCTACCGCTGTCATAGTTGCTACGCTTTGAATCTGCGCCTGCTGCGCTGCTGTTTGAGCCTGAGAAAGCTGCGACTGAAGAGCTGCTGTATTCGGCTCAGAAGCTGCTTTCTGCTGCTTAAAAGCTGCGATTGCCGCATCCATTTCTTCTTTGGACAATCCTTGCTGCTTAAAATATCCCTTCAGAACACTGTCTTCTGTTGCCGCCTGCTTTCCCTGCAGAATCTGTGCAATCCGGTCATAATCAATCACTGGCTGCTGTGCTGCCTGCTGAGTCACACCCTGATTGTTCTGTGCAGATGCAGCACCTCCACCGTCTGCTCCGCCGCCGCTGCCGCCGTGTGCTCCATCTCCTTCACAAAATGGCATAAATCTCTTCAGTCTCATAATTTGCGTTCTCCTTTCACAGTTGTAAGAGTGTCTCTCTTATTGCCTACAGTTTTTCATGTGCTGTCTGCACAAAACAGTTGATAACAGTGTGTCTCACCGTAGTTTAAAGCCTTCGGGCATGAAAAAAACACCCAGGATAATCCTGCGTGTTTATGACTGACTTATTTTATAGCTTTTACTGCCTAAAGCTATTAATAATATGCATCTGGATCGTATTTCTCTCCCAACAACTCCCATATTGTAATACGCTTTTCGATACATTCATTTAACATATTTATCCATTCTTGTGTGGTAAAAGAAGATGGTTCCGTTATCAAATCGTCTCCTATCTCTTCCCTATATCTACGAATGAGATTTACCATTTCATGATCTTCTGGATTATATCTTACATTCTCAGGTCTTAAAAAATCTGGAACTCCCATCTTTAACCTCTTTCTAACAAATTCATAAATTCCTTTTCAGCTGTAGGAAACATCTGCGATAATGCTTCTATTTTTTCTACGTCATTTCTTGCAAATGCTTCATAAAAATGTGCAAATGCTTCAGCTTCTATTGCATTATCGACTTCTTTCCAATACGAAACTGAATGTCCATATTTTCCTATACATGCGTTCTCAGTCAGCCCTCCGACAATATCTGATATAGAATGATATTTATCTTCTTGTAAAGCATCTCCTATCATATTATAAGCTTCCTTTTGACTTACATTGTACTCTTTCATAAACTCATTTACAAGACTTTGAAAATCATTTTCCAGAGCTTCTTTTAAATATGGTGTTCTATAAGATAGCCCACCTGCAGCACGATCAATACAATGACCCATTTCATGGAATGTTGTTGTATATTTTCCTCGAATATTTGTTTTATCTTTTTTCCAATTTAAACGTATTCCTCTTCCTGTTGACACACCTCTTCCAACAGCATTTTCATTAATAAATCTCACTTCATCGGAATATTTTAAGAATATTCCCTGTACTCTTTCATCAGAATTACTTAATATATCCAAAATATCATCTCTATATTCTTTTTCTAATTCAGTAATTCTCATTGGTTCATGTTTTCTGGCTTTGTCAATTACTCCAGCAGCCTTTTTCCATAATCTTCTTTTCAAAGAATAATTATCTTTATTTTCTGAATCCAATGAATATTTTGCTAACCGCTCATATTTCTCAGCCTGCCTTGTCGCATATTGTTGCCTTGCTTCTTTTTTATTCTCCTCTTTGATGGCTTCCAGTTCTTCTTTCGTCCAGGTATCGTCTGCCGTGGAGATTCCTGGAAAATATGTAGTATGGCTGTCCTTGCAACGCGGCTAAGGATGGTATAATCCATATTGAATCGCTTTTGATATCAACGGATATTTACCATCTTTTGCATCACCTCCACTCCACACATCATCAATCAATACCTTGCCGCAGAACGGCAGGCATTTTGGACACGGATTCCCACGTTTATTTACAATCACCGTAGCAATGCCCCATTCCTGCCGTTTCTCACCTTCCCCCTGCAAGTACGCCCGCTTGCTGGCTGTTCGGATAGCCATGTCTGCATAGTCCGAGAGCGTGTGTCGGGCGCCATTTGCATATACAATGCAGTTTAACCCACGGGAAAGCATATCCTTCGTCGCCATATCCACAGATTTTTCATAGGTTCCCGCGCCAGTATTGGCATATACCTGGGCATTAAAAATAGCCTTACGGTATTGGTCATTTGCCATCCGTAAGACCGCGACTTCTGCCTTATTCATATCATGAGTCGTTGCTTCAATTAATGCTTCCAGCTTCCGGTCATTCAACTTAAAGAACTCCGCTGTCATAGCCTGATGTGCTGGAGATTTATTCCGACCATTTACTTTGAATCCTTTTCGTATTGCCTGGAGTATCCGGATTTCCTGCTGCATATTACCTGTGCGCCTGGACTCCCTTAGTAGCGCCTCAATTTCCTTATTGATTCTCTGAAACTGCTTAGAATATTTTTTCTGATTGTCACGCTTGTACTTCTCCAAGGCTTTCAACTGCTCTGTTTGCCACATGCTCCACTGATAGCCTTCTTTTGCCTCCTCGGCACGATGACACTCCATGTTTCGCATCATGGATGAAATCAGTTCATCCTCTACGGCTTTGAAAGCGGCGGTAATATCGTACTCATCCAGAGAAATCACCTCCCATTTGCATACACTTTATAACCCGCAGATTTGAACTGTCTTGTCAGATTTTTCAGCTGTGTATTGCTCTGGCAATGGTCATTTCTAAGTTCTGCATATCCCTGCTTTTCAATGGCGTATATTCCAAAAGGGACCTGCTCACTAGCTACCTGCAGCAGTCCCTGATACTCTTTTTGGCTCATTTTGTACAAGTGCTCCATTACCTTTACCTGCATTTTGTGTCCTCTCCTCTATAAACCGCTCTGCATTCGCGCGTGAGATTCCAAGCGTAGCTGTAATAATTGAGATAGCCTCACTACGAGTTACACTGCCTTCTTTCACCATCTTCAGTACATTCATCAAGGAAGCAATTTGCGCGCCATTAAGCAGATTTCTTTCTTCTCCGGCATCTGCTGTCATACCTGTATCAGTACTCAAACTCTCTGCATTCACTCCAGGTTCATTCATATCTACAATTCCCTGCTCTGCCTTCAAACGTGCAATTTCTGCCTGTTTCCATGCTTCATCCTTACTGTCTCCATACAATTCCTCTACCTGGGCCTCAATACTCATCATCGCCACACCAGGACGGGCTTTCGCCAGTGTCTCCACCTGACTTTCAAAAGATGGATTTGCATATTCTCCAAATGGAATTGTCACATTTACCTCTTTAATAGTCTGTTTCAAGAGGATATAATAAGCACCGACGGCAGCACCTATCAGTTCAGGAAGAGTCTCCTGCAGAGCTTCCACAATGGCATTTCTGGTATATAATGTCGCCTTCTCTTTTTCCCGCTGCGCTTCCGCATTGTCCAGTTTCTTCACATCAATTCCCAACGTAGAAGGACTGATAATACCCTGCAGACATAAATCCAGTGCTGTACAATAAGATGCAAGATAGCTCTCGTGCGGAATATCTGGCTGCTCTGTCTGAACCTTATTCTCACCGTTTTCAGACATATCTGTATCACCAGCAAAAAAGCGATTATCAAATGGATTCGGGTTCAATATTTTCCCCGTCTGCGGATTCTTCGGCACCAAAGAGTCAGGAATATAAGTTCTGGCTCTTCCTGCTCTAAGCGCATCCATCCATTGGCTCCAGACTTCATCCAGCGCATCAAAGCTATCCAGCTTCCCGTCAAATACAGAGCCGCCGCGCCCTTCGTACTTAGCTGATTCATAGATTTGTAACGGCACCGCCAAAATGATAGATTTATCAAATGTCCAATCAAAAAGCCCTGCCGTTGCATCAATGTCTTTCAAATCTACCTGCCTGTTGTCCAAGTAAAGCTCATTCTTGATGTACCCATATCCATACCGCTCATTCAGTACATACTGTCTACCATGCTCCTTATATGGAGTCTTAAAAATAATCTCCTTTATTCTGTCCCGATGCCGGACAATCTCAATCCTTTCGCCAGGATACCATTCCAAAATAGGGAACTGGCTGACAGAAGTGTCAACTGTCACCTTGAAAGCTCCATCACCAATGTACAGAACTTCTTTCAATGCTTTCTCCATCTTTTTCTGGAATTTATTTTCTTTTGCAATTTCCTTCCAGATAACTTCCTGCTGGCTGTCCTCGAATTCAAAGTCATTCATGTCTGCCAGAACCACTGAAGATAAAATTCTAACCATAAGGCCAGGCAGACCTGTGTGAATCTTTCGCATCTCCATTCCTGGTGTACACTTGCTGGCCCAGAATTTATGTTTATCAGCCCATTCTGGATTTTGCCCATACATCTGCTCCAATTCATTGCTGTCACCGCGATACCAGATGCGATTTCGGATAGCATTGGTTTCAAAATCCAATACTTCATTGATTTGAATGGTATATGGACTGGCTGGCACTACATTCAACCAGCTCCGAATGCCTTTTTTAATGCTCTCACTCATATTTTCCAGCCACCTCACTATTTTCCCTCCTCGAATCCAATCAAGTTTCTGTATGGTATCCATGCATATTGTGATGCGTTTATGGTATGGTCGTTTCTGTCTTCTGGTATATCTTTTTCATCATCCCAGGAGTACTTATCCAACTCTGCCAAATGTTCCCTACAGCTGTCTATCACCAGATAGCATCCCTGCTGTATCCAGCCAAGCTGCAGCTTGATACGGTCCAGAATCTCCAGCTTTTTGTATGCATCTATAAAGTTATACAGGCAGCCATGCAGCCGCCTGTATTTGCGAAGCTCTGTAATTGTCGCCTGGTCTGCGCTGTCAATAAACACATCCTTTGCGAATCCCCAGTCCTTCCGACACTGCTCCAGAAAATCCACAAACTTCACCGCCGTATCCGATGGAGCCAGAGGCGTGTCCAAATCAACGTTGCTGTACACCTTCTCCGCCAGCGTGATGAGCCTTCTGTCCTCTGTGATGCCCTGAAACAACATCGCTATGGTGTCAGGTGATTTCGCAGAATATGAAGTGTCCAATCCCGCTGTAAACTTCTTGAATCGTATCTTGCCATTCTCTACCTGTTGCTTTACCCAGGCAGCAGTCACTACATGCTTCTTGCGGTTAAAATTCGGGAAAATCAATCCGGTTGCCTTTCCACGCAGGCCTTCTATCTTGTTCTTCCAAATCTTTGTACCCTTTGGCGTGTTCTGGATAATCTGTCGCAGCTTCTCTGCTGGCAGCCCCAGATTATGGACAAAAGAAAAGAACCAATGTACCCATCCAGGCTTTGGTTCTTCTCTTAATTCATCTTTAATTTCCTGTGGTGTTTCATCTTCCCATTCTGGAAGTGGTCGTGAACAGTTGATATACTCTTTATACACGTCCAAGTTTGGATCATCCGGATTCAATGTCGCTAGCAGATAATCACATCGCATGGCAGCCTCGCGGACAAAATCAATATCGGCCGTATTTATCTCATCGATATACAGACAGCCGTACTGGCCGCCTAGGGCCTTCTGCCATTTTTTCTTATCGCCATATCCCATAACATACACAACCTTGTCACCCTTGGATGTGTGAAATAAGATATGTGGAATTTTATCATCCTTCGTTCCGTTACCATTATACTCTGTCAGAACCCCAAAATCATCAATGATTCCCAAGTCCTTGTTGATGATGTTTTTCTCTGCGGTTCCGATATCTTTAGCAGCCAGAATATGCAGTTTCTTCGGGGACTCTGCAACCTTCAACATGAACTTGAATAAACCCACTGTTGTCTTTCCGGCCGCCGTCGTCCCTTCCAAGAACTCTACTGGAGCATCGCACCGGAGGAACGCCTTATACTTATCTGAAAGCAGCAGTCTTTCTGCGCTCATTACCCATCACCACGCATCTGCTGAAGGAGGTCATCCAGCTTAGACTTCTCCTGATCCAAGATTCCGGTCACATTGCTTTCTGTCTTCGTTGTGTATCCATATTTGCTCATCCAAAGCCCTGCCAACTGGGATGGGATGAGCTGTAGTTCAAACTTTTTTCTTGCATCAATCTCGCATTCCTCGTGCATGCGCGTAACGATGTCAGCAAACTTATCATTTCCTGCATATCGTTCATAAAACGCAGCGCGGGAAATCCCTGCAAACACGCAAAATCCCTCGATAGTATAGGTCACACTGCGTTTCAACTCCTTACTGACAAATTCAGAATTTTTTGAACTAAAATCATGGGTAAGCACCATCTGATTATCGCAATCAATCTTATATGCTTCCCATATTTCTTCTAACTGCTTTACACTTTTGAATCTTCTCGGTCTCCCCATGATCTCACCTCACCTTCCAATCTGGCATGTTTTTATGCATAAAAGAAAGACACCTGAAATCAGATGCCTTTCCCCTCGTTTATTTTTTGTTACTCAATCCGATCTATGCCATATTCGACTGCGCATGTATACTCAATTCGACAGCCTCTCGCATCCTGCCAGCCTGCGGTAAAATAAGCAACATCTGCTTTTGCCAAATCAGAAATGCTTCTTGCAAGATATTCAAGCGGTTTTTCCTCCGGTGAAAAATCAGTATAAAAAGTATCAATCACTTCAACATCTTCACCAAGAAATGCTTTTGCCGTTTTAATTGCCCGCTCTCTTTCTTCTAAAATTTCTTTATCGCTTTTTCCGCGCATAGGCTGTGATATAAACAATTTCTTCATATTTGTCTCCTTTGCTATATTCTTCCCAAAAGAAAAGCCCCTATCAACTGACAGGGACTTTCCATAGGAAAATTATGAAAAAAGAATTAAGGGGGTAAATTGCGGGAGCAGGATTTGAACCTGCGGCCTTCTGGTTATGAGCCAGACGAGCTTCCAGACTGCTCCATCCCGCCATGTGCAGGAAGGGAATGAATCCCTGCCT
>JAUNGE010000011.1:38420-82266 GCA_030524675.1 bacterium | reverse complement strand
GCTTCGGCAGCCTGCCCTTCATAACCGCCAGTTTCTTCTTCCTTGCCGTCAGCTGAGGAATATAGACTAACATCTGGTCAACAGTCATATCAAACCCCTGCACGGTCTGTGTCAGGTTGAACTGGCTGATTGCATGCTTTACGGTACGGATTTTCCAGTTCAACATCTCCACCGTATTCTGCACAGCCGCATAGTCATACTGCGGTCTTACTGATTCCGGATCTTCCCCCATCGCCGCAAGAAACGTGCTGCTCTTCTGTTCCTTCGCCAGAACCGCATCCCTCTCCTCATTCAACCGCCGGAGCAATTTATTTGCCTCTGATGATGTATATTTCATAAGTGTCTCCTCCCTTCGTTTGCCTCATGCGCTTATTATATGTTCTATCCAGTGTCCTGTCATTCAACCGGAAATTGATTGACAGCATCCCTGGTTCATATCCATTTCATACCATATGGAGCGTAGAATGTCATTGCATCAGCGATGACCTTAATTGCTTAGCATATTACGGCCAATAATTCCTGAATCATTTGTCTGTACTCATCCCGCGTAGGTAAGCTGTCTTTCACTGTAAGCCTGCTTCTTTCACATTTTACCGTTTCACCTGTCTTAGGATTATGACCTTCCTTTAAATAAGTTTCTCTTACAACTCCTACACCATATTTCTGCCACTCAGGTACAGATTCAAAATCAATACCTCTAGCTAACAGCATAGCTTGTTTTTCAGGCACTGACTTCTTCTTTAAAGCGCTAGAGGCTTTACCAGCTGTAATACCTTCTTTGCGCTGCGTCCAGTAGCAATATGCGTTGATTGAATTTCTGTATGAATCTTCCATACGCCAGGAGAAATAATCTACTACCAGCTCTTTGGAAGGCAATGGGATAACTCTACAATCCATGCAGACTGGAACTCCTAACTTGAGAGATAAGAATCCACTTGCTTCACCTGCAAGCACAGAAATGACTTTACGTACCTTGTGATTAAATGTAGTATCTCTCACATCGAACAGCAAGGAAATTTCGTCACTCTCGGTATAACCGTAAATAATTCTGAAGCCGCAATCCATTAAGTGCTTGACTGTTTCTATCATCGCGTTACGAAATGTAATATCAAATGGAACTTCAAATTTAATCGTTTCTTTCGTAAGTTTTGTAAAACCTCTACCGTCCAGTCTTACAATTACATAAGTGTCATCCAGAATAATTTGGTCCATAGACCGCTCATAGCTTCTCATCTTCTCATCCAACTCATCAAATATCATGTCCCATTTCTCCCTTCAAGTCATTGCATGTTTCTTATCATGTATGATTACAAGTTATTCAGCCATCATAATACAGAACATACATTCCTACTTATTCTAAATTCCTTTCATAATACGACTGAACACGTCACAATTAGTTGTATCTTTTGGAGTGCAGTATACTGCAAAACGAATTTCATCAAAATATCCTTTATACTCTGGTAATATTTCTTTGTAAGCTCTCGCAACTATTTCCGGCGGATTCTCAAAAGCTCCACATCCAAATGCGCCAAGTACCACACAATCATCACCATTGACAATAGCGATTTGCAGAATCTTTTTGGCTCTTTGTTTATGTAATTCCAATAGAGCTTTACCAGTTATCTTATTGCTGAATCTCAAATTAGGTGCTGCACAGGAAATCACATCCACCTCACACCAGTCATTTGTTCTCTCTGGTACACGAGTGTCTGTTTTAATAATCTGAATTCCAGGCGTGTAGATACAAGCATCTGTATACAGTGTGTGATGACGATTTCTGTGAAACGTGTAATAATTCTTCCACAGATAAGTTGTGTTCAAACACGGATATAATGTAGAACATCTACAAAGTGCTTCTTCCTGTGCATTGCTTCCACGAGTCACACCGCCTCCAGGATTCGTTGCGGAAGCAAAATTCAACACTGCTACTTTTTTATCCAGATTCTTAAGTCTTATAGCTGCCTCAAAAGAGCGCTCTTTCGTTACAGTGACTCTCATATCTCGTTTCGCATCTACTTCAGAAATTTTGGGTATTTCCTGAGCTTTATAAAGTTTTGTTTTTGATTGAGTATTTTTAACAGCCTCTTTCAATCTGCTGTCGCTTTCAATCCATTTCATTGTGTCTTCAAATACCTCTACTCTTTGCATCTTTATATCCATATAAAAAGCTCCTCTCTTACTTCTCCAAAAGAAGTACAGAACTATATAACTCTTCTACACACATCCGTTTTCTCATTTGTCTCTTTCATTTTACTCATTTTTTCTTTCATGGGAATATCATCTTATCGTGTAAATGTTATATTTTTTTACTGTCTCTTTTTTTCTTTCCATTTTCCCATCTTTTTGTCACCTGCATTTTTTACCACCTGTGTTTTCTCTCCTATTAAAAAAACAGCCAACAGTCTTTTTTGGTTCTTATCTTGACTGCTGGCTGCATTTCGTGCAGGTTTTTATTCTTTTGCTATTTCAAAATCTCTGTATTCAACCCATATTCCTCAAACAGCTGCTCCTCATATCCCTCTTCTCTTCGGATTCTCTCCCAAACTTCTGCCAACTTATCAATTTCATGTTCTATATCACAATCCTGGCATACTTTTACAATTAATTTTCTATATTCTTCTGTACGTCTTTGAATTTTTTCCGCTGCCGCCTGTTTTACTTCATCACTGTCATCCAGCACATATTCTTGAAATTTTATGTTGTCTCTGTTATCCTCAAGAAACTGATCAAAAACTTGTGCCAAACGAGCATCTTCTGCATTGGATACCTCATACAATATAGCATTCAGGACCTGATCTTCCAGTTCCATTTCAAATTCCATTGTTCCTGGTTCCTCATAAATGGTAACTTCCATGTCAAAATCAAGATTTTCCATCTCACACTGTGACCCGTCTTCCTTTGATATGCTTACTTTACTGACAGGGCATTTCAGTCCAAACGTCTCGTATACCCAATCTTCAAAGAGAATAAACACCTGATATTCTCCCTCTTCCTCTTCTATAGGTGCATATCCAATCCATATCCTCGCATTATAATTTTGGAAATATTGTGGGTTTCTTCTATAATAATTCTTGACAATTCTGGCGAGTTCACATTTTGCCAGATCATTTGCTGTCTGGGTCAGGTAAGAAACAATCGAATCTACATCTGCATCTTCCTTGCAAAAATAATTCACCGCATTTTTCACTTTTGTGGGAAGCAACTGCGGTTTGCACTGCGAGAATGCCTTCATAATCAGGTCCTGATACCACTCAACGTTCAACATTTTTGTTTTTGGAACATACTTTCCCTGTTCTTCTTGAACCAAGTCTTCTAAATCTACATCCAGTGCATCTGCTACACGCTGCAGATTATCTCGTTTTAACCAGATTTCACCTGAACATGCCTTGCCAATAGTCTGTCTTGAAATGTCCGTTTCATCCGCTAATTGTGATATTGTATAACCTCTTCTTTCTCTGTAAAAATCCATAGGAGTCTGATTTCTGACATCTGTTGTCACAAACATGTTCTCCTTCTCTTCTTCTCTCATTCTTGCCAACAATTCTGCTTTCTCTTTTTGCATTCCATTCATCTCCTCTATTCTTTTGCCAATCGGCATTTTTTACGGCAATCCCAGCCAAAAACTTCTGCCGTTTTATTGATTATAACAGTCTTTTAAAACCTTACCATTTCTTTTTTCACGCGAAATGTTATATTTTCCGCTGCCTTTTTCCTTCTATTCACTTATCTTTTATTTTTCATTCCATTTCCTGTCATTTTTGTCTACTCATCCAGAACAGAAGTATCCAGACCATACTGCTCAAATATCTGTCTTTCATATCCATCCTGTGTTCTGATCTTTGCCAATATTTCTGCCAGTTCCACATCCTGATTGGCGGAGCCAGATTTTAACTGTATCTCCTTTATTAATTTCATATACTCTCCCTTGCGCTTTTCTCTTTTATCGTTTTTAAGTTTGCTTGCCTCATCAAATACACTGGAATCATATCTTTTTATTTCAATATTGTCCTCATTCTCTTCTAATAGAGATGTCACAAAAATTTCAGCCAGTCTTTTTTCCTGAACCAAACTAGCAACTTTAGATAAAACACTGCTTTTCACCTGTTCTATCAATTCTGCTTTAAATTCTTCTGTTTCTGCTTCCTTCTTTGTGTTGACTTCTATATCAAAATTGAATTTTTGTATCTCCTTTTCCAGTTTATTGCCCTTTACTGTCTTTTCTCTTATAAAAGGAGGTTCCCAACAGAATTCATCATACACCCAATTTTCAAAGAGAACATACGCCTGATATCTCCCCTCTTCACTACTAACTGGCATATACCCTATTTGTATTTTTGAATTATAGTTTTCATGATACGCAATTTCTTTCCTGTAAAATTGAATAAACTTAGCAATTTCCCACCTTGACGTTGTATTTGCCTCTGTCAATATGTAAGATAGTATATCATCCACATCTTTATTTTCTTCAGCCAAATAGGAGGCTATATTTCTGGCTTTTTCCGGCAGTTCCTGCACTCTCCAGTCGTGCAATACATTCTTCAGACATTCTTCATACCACTCGATATTTATCATCTTTGTGTTCAACAGGTCTCTCCCCTGATTCCCCTGCTCGAGATCCTGTTCACAGTCTACATGTAAAACATCTGCAATCTTCTGCAAACTCTCTTTTTTCAGCTGCATCTCCCCCGAGCAAACCTTTCCGATAGTCTGCCTTGAAATTCCGGAACGCTCCGCTAATTCTTTGACGCTACATCCTCTCTCTATCCTGTAAAATTCCACTGGAGTTTTGCCTGTGTCTTTTCCCATGACATATCGTTTTTCCTTTTCCTGCTCTTTTATCTGTTCTCTTATCTCATCCGATATTCTCTTTTTCTCTGTCTCATTCCCTGTTTTATTCTTTATCTTTCTCTTCATCCCATTCTTTGTCTTCTTCATAGTTCCCATCTTCCCCCTTCTCCCTCTGTCACTTGATAAATTTTTTGAGTCAAATTTCTTTAAAACCACACATTCCTTTTTCTCTGTCTCATCTTCTGTCTTTTTATCCACTTTTTTCTTTTTTAGTCTCTGTTTATCAGATGCATGTTTTCCTCAACCTCTTCTTCTGACATACCAACTATCATTCCAATTTCTCTCCACAGATAATATTCCGCCATTTTCTGAAGTCCCATCACATACCGACTCCACACTAAATCACTTAAATTCGATACATTTAACCGACTTAGTCCACTTTTTACAAGCAATTCCAGCTTTTTGACCGCATCTGTGTCTTTCAGATTTACGCTCACATAATTCCACGAATTGCTGGACACACCATACGATTTCATCGTCTCAACATATTCACTGACACCCTTTCCATCCAAAATATTGGCATAGATTTCTTCTGCAAGGATGGATTCAATGACATACATTGTTACTGGCGGTGTATCTTCAAAGGGATGTTCGCCCACTCCAACACCACAATCCGTTTTGATTCCGGAAGTTAATTTTTCATATGCGTATTTTACGATCGATTGTTTCCATGCTTCTGGACAATTATCAATGGTATACCCGCAGAACGTATCGTAGATATCCTTCAACTCTCTGCGGCATGTATCTCCTGCCTGCCATAACAATCTGTAATCATCGCCAGATTTTACTCTGTCATGTTTTTCTCTCTTAAAGTTTTCCAACGTGTATTTAGAGTTCCCAGACGATACCCTAGCTACCAGCGACTCATACTGCCATTTCCCCAACAACTCTTTCACAAACGCAATAACCCTGTCTTTTTCTACATTTGCTTCTTCCACTGCATGCTTTACAAAGTCTGCTGAGACAGGCTTTTTTAACAGCGCATCCAGAATTTTCTTTTCAAAATATTGGGTAAAAATATCTTCCGCACTGCTTCTCTTTTTGGGCTTCATAGATGGAATTCCTATCACAGTTTTGGCTGGCTGCAGAATATCCATTGTTGTCTCCAGAACGCTTCCTTTGCCCTGCCAATCTTCAAAATATTCTGCGAAACTGTCCATAGCTTCTTTCGCTTCTTGCTGCAGTTCTTCATATTCTTCTTCATCGTCACATGGCGTATTGATTCTGTATAAAAAACAAACCTCGCTGGATGCAACTAGAGGTGCCAGTCCCTCAACCAACTTTCCAAATGAGTCCTGCGCCTCCGTCTGATTCGCATCATTCATTACCAAAGCCACCATATCCGCCTTTTCAATCGGCACCAGCTCGTAATTTCCCGAAACGCCGGGCGTATCTGTGACAATCAATGTCTGAATATCACACGCCCGCATAATACTTCTCGCCATCCAGCTTGGACGCATAAAAATCTCCAGATACTCCATATCACCAACATTCTTTTTTTCTCTTCGCTTCTCCTTCAGATAAGACGCAATTTCATCCATAAAATCGGAAAATCTCTCATCTGTGATGGGACATTCTATTCCATCCATCCCATACTCGTTCTCGCCTTGTTTTCCCTTTCTCTTATCATGAAACACGGCGTGCGGTTCAATATTCTCTCTGATGATATGCTGCACGGCACACTGTGTAAAATCATCTCCTGGCTTGCTGCATGCAGCTCTGTAGAGACAGGGATTCTCAGAGAACATGGAAACCAAAAAGCTTTTGCCAGTTCGGGGACGCCCGCAAAATGCGATGGTTTTATATCTCCCCCTCACAGGCACCGTTTCTTTGGCATGAAATTTTCTAAAATGTTTTTCCGCCCAACTTTCCAGTTCTTCTCTGTCATAAATTGGCGTTGCTGACAGCTCTTTGCGCGGTTTCGGAAAATCATCTTTGTATCTGCTTCGCAGATTGGAAAACGCCTGTGGTGACACTCTCAACAAATCTGCTGCCTCTTTGGTGCCCATAATGTCTTCAACACGTATCATGTTTTTTCTCCTTCATTTGTTTTGTTAATAACAATATATATCAAAATTCACACTATGTCAAGAACTTTTTTCACATTTTATTGTGAATTTTTTTCACTCAATGCTAATAATCATTTTCACATCATCAAAATTTTCAGCGCAAAAATCCCCTGGCAAAAGTTCATCTGCACATTGCATGATGAATTCCTGCCAGGGGAATCATTCTTTTTTCTTACAAGTTTATTCTGTTTACGGTTTTATTTACGATTCTATTCACGATTCTGTTATAATTTCATTCACGACTCCATTCTGTTCGTACCTTAGTTATTATTTTCACCATGTTATTATTTTCACCATCAGCTTGTGAACTTTATAAACATTTCATTTCTATCAATCATTCACTAAATCATTTTTTCCAGCAAGGATGTTCCAATCGTCCCTTCTGGCATTTTCACTCCAAAATTTTCTGCGATGGTCGCTCCGATTCCAGCAAACGAATTCTGGTCCGGCAACTGACCGCTCTGCTTCATGGACGGAGAATACGCCAAAAACGGAACTATCTCTTTCGTATGGTCCGTCCCTTTATATGTGGGGTCGTTTCCATGGTCTGCCGTGATAATCAGCAAATCCCTCTCACCCAACTTTTCCAACAGGATTCCCAGTTTCTTATCAAACATCTCCAGTTCACGCCCATATCCGATCGGGTCTCTTCTATGTCCCCAGAGCGCGTCAAAATCCACCAGATTCACAAAACAAAGCCCATGAAATGCTTTGCCTGCCATCTCTATGGTCTGTTCCATTCCGTGAACACTGCTTTTGGATTTATATGCCTGTGAAATTCCCTCCCCGTCAAAAATATCCCTGATTTTTCCAATGCTGATGACATCCAGCCCGCTTTCCTGCAGCGCATTCAGCACGGTTTTTCCATACGGTTTCAGCGCATAATCGTGGCGATTCGCCGTTCTCTTAAATTCGCCCTTTTTCTTTCCCACGTAGGGTCTTGCTATCACTCTTCCCACTTTCCACTCATCGCGCATCGTCAGCTCTCTGGCAATTTCGCAGCACCGGTACAATTCTTTTAGGCCGAACGTTTCCTCATTGCCGCATATCTGCAGCACAGAATCCGCTGAAGTATATACAATCATATCGCCCGTCGCAATCTCATGCTCACCCAGCTCATCCAGAATCACCGTTCCGCTGGCAGATTTGTTGCCGACTACCTTATGACCCGTGCGTTTTTCCAGCTCTTCTATCAATTCCGCCGGAAAGCCCGTGTCTGTAAAAGTCTGAAACGGTGTGTCAATTTTCAATCCCATCATTTCCCAATGTCCAGTCATCGTATCTTTTCCAACGCTCGCCTCAAAAAGCCGCGCCTGATACCCGCACACTTCTGTGCCCTTGCTCTCTGGAACATGTTGAAGCGGGTGAAGCTTCGTGATTCCCAGCTTTACTAGATTTGGGATATGAAAAGATTCCATCCTCTCATCAATGTGCCCCAGCGTGTCCGCTCCCTCGTCACCGTATTCTGCCGCATTCGGCATTGCGCCGATTCCCAGAGAATCAATCACGATTGTAAATATTCTGTCATATTTCTCTCCCATCTTTTCCTGTATTCCTCCGCTTCTCATTCGGCCTATTTCGGTCTATTTCTGGCTATTTTTGCCTCTCATTCTTCTCTTTTGTCTATTCATTTTCCTTTTCTTTCATCTTCTCTTTTAAAATCAGCTCTCTCATGGCTTCCACCGCCATTTTCACCGCGCTCTCCGTATCGTATACCTGCGGGTCGTCCAAGCCCATCTCCCGTCTGGTCTGATTCGCAATAACCAGAAGAACGGACCCCACCCGCACTCTGCGGACTCCTCCCACGATAAACAGCGCCGCAGATTCCATCTCCGACGCCAGGGCGCCGCACCGCATCCAGGCGTCCCATTTATTTTTTAATTCATAAGCCACAGGCATGGTCTCCGGAGAATGTTGCCCATAAAAATTGTCTTTGCTCTGGACCACTCCCAGATGCGCCCGAAGTCCCATCTTATCGGCCGCATGCTTTAACGCTTCCACAATATCATAGTGGGCCACTGCCGGATACTCAATCGGCGCATACTCTCTGGTGGTGCCTTCCATGCGGATGGCACCTGTGGCAATCACCATATCGCCTCCGCACACCTCCGGCTGCATTCCGCCGGAAGTCCCCACACGTATAAATGTGTCCGCTCCACAGTGAATCAACTCTTCCATGGCAATAGAAGCAGAAGGACCGCCAATTCCAGTGGATGTGACACTGACTTTTACGCCCTCCAGTTCTCCCGTATAGGTCACAAACTCTCTGTTTTGGGCCACTTTCTTCGCATTGTCAAAATAGCCCGCAATCTTCTCACACCTTCCAGGGTCTCCTGGCAGAATCACGTATCTCCCCACATCCTCTGGAACAGTCTGAATATGAAATTCTTTTCCTTTTGCATATACCAGTGCCATACAGCATCCTCCTGTCATAATTCTTCATATCTTTATGCTTTCATCTTACTTTAGTTTCATACTTTCGTCAACGAAAAGGTGGACATTCATAAAAATACTCCCTCTGGTGAAAATCCATCCACATAGTATCTGATGAATTCCCGCCAAAGGGAGTCATAAAAGAAATCTCTACACTTTTCTTTTTATTGAAATGACAACTTTTTATTGAAATGACAAGAACTGTACCTGTCTTCCCTCTATTATGCTCCGGCACAAACCTGGCTTAAAATCTCTGTGAGAGCGTTTCCGCTGCTGCTGTGGCAACGCACAATCTCCGTTTTTTCTTTGTCCACCTCATCCAACGCACATTTAATCATCTTATGGGATACAGTGTTTGTAAACAGTACCAACAAATCCGGATTTCCAATCTGCTTATCCAAATCTGCGCTCATCTGTGTAAACACTTTTGCTTTACATTTGTAGTTCTTACAAATCCTCTTATAATGGCTGACCATCCGGTCATGCCCTCCGATAATTACAACGCTCATTCACAGCACCTCCTGTTTGTATTGCCTGTGTTTTTGTCTGCATTTCTGTTTTGTTTCTGTCCTGCTGATTTTGTCTGTCCTATCAGCTTCTGCCGTTTTCTGCCGCTTCTTGCCGCTTTTATCGGTTTTATCAGTTTCATCGGTTTACTGCGTTTATCCTTCTATCACCTGATACACCGTATATCCGGCATCTTTCACGGCTTTTTTCAGAGTTTCCTTATCCCACTCTGTCTTCATGTACACATCCACTTTCTCTTCTGACAGGTCAACCTTTGCGAATGTGCCTTCCATGCTGTTTAAGGCATTTTCTACTCGAATCGCACAGTTCTGGCACACCATTCCGTCAACCTTCAGCACCGTATGGTGTGGATAATGGGATGTGTTTCTGTCTTTTACTTTTATGCGCTTCACTCCCGCCTGCCCTGAGGCACCGCAACAGCCGGAAGTCAACCGTTTCAAATAACTTCTGATTCCATAAATCACTAACAATAAGAGAATCAGACAAATAATAGCAGATGCCATATTTCCGCCTGCCTTTCTCTTTTCTATACGCTTATCTGCATGTTTTTTCTACATGTTTTCTCTGCGTATTCTGCTCCGTCATCCGCGCAACCTGCAGATTGACTCAGCACAGTTACTTTTTCTTCACAGCAGTGTGGGTTTGTGTATGACAGCTTCCCATACAACCGGCACATCCACCGCCGCATCCGCCTGCGCATCCCGCACAGCCTTTTCCTGCTTTTTTATCATGAATCATACTCCGGATAATTCCTGCCACCACTGCCAGCAGAATCACGGAAATAATAAATGTGGACATCACCATCGCTCCCTTCTGCTCTGTTCTAACAATGTATCCTTTTATGGCATTGTCATTCCCTATTCAATGCCTTTAAGGAATATCAGCCAGGTAAGTCATTTCCGCTTCCCTGGCTGCTTTTTCCTTTAACAACTCGTTTTTATAACTTAATTAGAATCCCATTTTATATGGCTGCTTATGCTCTGGCTTTTGTATTTATTTTCAGAGAAGTGCTCTCTTTGTATGGTCTTACCAGCAGATAAATGAATCCAACGATAAGAATCACTGCAATGATAGTTCCGATTCCAAATCCACCGCCTGTGATAAAGGTTCCAATCTGGAAGATGCACAGGGAAACAACATATGCCAGGACTGTCTGATAACCGATAGCGAACCAGGTCCACTTTGCGTTGTTCATCTCTCTCTTGATAGCACCGATTGCCGCGAAACAAGGTGCGCACAGCAGGTTAAATACCAGGAAGGAGTAAGCGCTGACTGCAGTAAAGCTCTGTGCCAGAGTTCCCCAGATTTCCTCTCCGTCCTCTGCAACTTCTGCAAATCCATACAGAATACCAAATGTACCAACTACGTTCTCTTTTGCTACCAGACCTGTGATTGCTGCAACGGCTGCCTGCCAGTTGCCCCATCCAAGTGGTGTGAAAATCCATGCGATTGCGGAACCCAGCATAGCAAGGATACTGTTGTCCAAATCTTCTACTGCGCCAAAGCTTCCATCTGTAAATCCGTATGTCTGCATGAACCAAATTACGATGGTGGAAAGTAAGATTACGGTTCCAGCTTTCTTAATGAAGGACCATCCTCTCTCCCACATGCTTCTGAGCACGTTGGATACGGTTGGCATATGGTATGCCGGAAGCTCCATAACGAATGGCGCCGGATCGCCTGCAAACATTTTTGTCTTCTTTAAAATAATACCAGAGCAGATGATAGCTGCGATTCCCACGAAGTAAGCACTCGGTGCCACCCAAGATGCGCCGCCGAACAATGCGCCTGCAAACAGCGCGATAATCGGAAGTTTTGCACCACATGGGATAAATGTGGTCGTCATAATCGTCATCTTGCGGTCTCTGTCGTTCTCAATCGTTCTGGACGCCATAACGCCTGGAACGCCGCATCCGGTACCAATCAACATCGGGATAAAGGACTTACCGGAAAGACCGAACTTGCGGAAAATTCTGTCCATGATGAAAGCAACACGAGCCATGTAGCCGCATGATTCCAGGAATGCCAAGAAGATAAAAAGCACTAACATCTGTGGAACGAATCCCAAAACAGCGCCGACACCGGCTACGATACCGTCAAGAATCAGGCTGGACAGCCATTCTGCACATCCCACTGCTTCCAAGAAGTTTCCTACAAGAACTGGAATACCAGGAATCTCAAGGCCAAACAGGCTCCATCCATCACCGAACACGCCGTCATTTGCCCAGTCAGTCGCCCATGTACCCACTGTAGAAACGGATACGTAGTAAACCAACCACATCACTGCTGCGAAAATCGGCAGTGCCAGCCAGCGGTTTGTCACGATATGGTCAATTTTGTCAGAAGTGCTCAGTTTATTCTTATTTTTCTTCGTATAAGAATCCTTGATAATGGAAGTAATGTATGTATAACGCTCATTTGTGATGATGCTCTCTGCATCGTCATCCATTGCCTTCTCTACTTCTGCAATGATGTTCTCCACATTCGGAACGCTGGTCATCTGTGCAGCAATCTTGTCATCGCGCTCAAACAGCTTGATTGCGTAGAAGCGCTTCTGCTCTTCCTTCACATCTTTACCGAGCAGATTCTCAATATCATTCAGAGCGCGCTCTACCTTGGCATCAAACTTGTGAACTGGTGCAAAATTTTTCTTTCCTGCCAGGGAAACTGCCTTATTTGCGGCTTCCATGATTCCAGTTCCCTTCAATGCGGAAATCTCAACCACTTCACATCCCATATCACGGCCAAGAGCCTTGATATTGATCTTATCGCCGCTCTTTTCCACCAAATCCATCATATTGACAGCCATCACCACTGGGATACCCAGTTCCAGAAGCTGTGTGGAAAGATACAGGTTTCTCTCCAAGTTTGTACCATCCACGATATTTAAAATCGCATCCGGACGCTCTGTAATCAGGTAGTTTCTTGCCACCACTTCCTCCAGAGTGTACGGGGAAAGGGAATAGATACCAGGAAGGTCCATAATCACGACATCCTTATTTCCCTTCAGCTTTCCTTCTTTCTTTTCAACAGTTACTCCTGGCCAGTTTCCTACAAACTGATTCGAGCCGGTCAGTGCATTGAATAACGTTGTTTTTCCGCAGTTTGGGTTACCTGCCAACGCAATCTTAATCGCCATCTCTCCTTATCCTCCTCAAAGCAAACAATTAGTATAACCTAACTCTTTTTCAAAAAAAAGAACGGCTACTGTACTTCAATCATCTCTGCATCTGCCTTGCGCAGAGACAATTCATAACCGCGGACAGTCACCTCAACCGGATCCCCCAGCGGTGCTACTTTCCGCACAAAGATCTGTGTTCCTTTTGTGATTCCCATATCCATAATGCGGCGTTTTACAGCGCCCTCACCATGAAGTTTCACAACGGATACAGTATCTCCGCACTTCACTTCTTTTAATGTCTGCATGATGTTTTCTCCTTCCTCATACTCAATCTATGGATTAGCTTTCCAATACCATGATTTTATTTGCCATCTCTTTGCTAATAGCGACTCTTGATTCTTTTATATTGACAATCACATTTCCATTGTTCGTAGAAACTACGGTCACACTGGCGCCTGGAACAAATCCCATATTTTCCAGATGTCGGCGCACCTCTTCTTTTCCACCAACTCTTTGAATCGAAGTTTCTCTTCCTTCTCTGGCCATCGTTAAAGGCATCACCGAATCCCCCTTCCTTTCTGTTTCCAAAAACGCAAACCTGAATCTTTTGTGTTTTTTCTACACTTTCTTATTCTTTAGCAGCTTTACAACTTTTGCTCATTTCAATAGCTTTGCCAACTTTTGCTCTCAATGCCAAAAGTTAGCTCTTTCTAACTTCAGAAATAGATTAGCACCAACTAACTATTTTGTCAATCGTTTTTTTCATTTTATTCCTGAATTTTGGATTTTCACAAATTCCACTTCTCAAGTTTGCTATTTTTTGTGAAATATGATACAATAATAAGAACCATAATCAACACTACCCATGAAAGTTGATTGTTTCATTTTCTTAAAACTTTCATGGTAAAAAAGCAGGAGGAATTTTTTTGAAGATACAAGAATCCGCAGAAAATTATCTGGAAACTATTTTAATACTCAGCCTGGAACAGCCGTATGTCCGCTCTATCGACATTGCAAATACATTAAATTTCTCAAAACCCAGTGTCAGCGTCGCCATGAAAAACCTTCGTCTGGACGGCTATATTCAGATGGACGAGGAGGGGCACATCACCCTGACAGAATCTGGCAAAAAAATCGCCGATACCATCTATGAGCGCCACACACTGATTACGGAATGGCTGGTACGTCTCGGCGTGGACAGGGAAACCGCCAGCGCAGACGCCTGCCGCATGGAACATGTCATCAGTCCGATTAGTTTTCAAGCAATAAAAAACCATATCACCAAAGAGACGGCAGCAGAGTAGGGGACATCTTATATGGATTTCAACATAAACTCCCGTTTGCGGCGGGACTTGCAGCAAAGCTATCAGCAGGATTTTCAGCGCTGTATCAGAGAAAACCCTGCTGTTTTAATGGAAGGCGCGCTCGGTGAGCGGCTGAAAAATGAATACCACATCAAATTTGACGAACATATCGCGATGGCGAGACTGGTCCGGCAATTAAACGGACAACAGGCGCTGTACCATCTGTGGAACGAGTACATTTCGATAGCTAGGAGATTTCGCCTTCCCTTTCTTGCGACAACACCGACTCGCCGCGCAAACAGAGAGCGCATGGCACTTGCGGGATGCGGCACATCTCTGATTCTGGAAAATGTACAATTTCTGCGCAGCATCCAGAAAAACAGTGGTATTGAGATGTATGTCGGCGGACTTATGGGATGCAAAGGAGATGCCTACACTGGAGAGGGCGCTTTGTCTGAGGCAGATTCCGCCGTCTTTCACAAATGGCAGGCCGACGCCTTTCGGGATGCAGGAGCCGATTTCCTCTATGCGGGCATCATGCCGACTCTCCCTGAAGCTGCCGGTATGGCTACGGCAATGGCCCAGACAGGTCTACCCTATATCATCAGTTTTACCATTCAAAGAGACGGCAGACTGATTGACGGCACTTCCATCCACGATGCCATCTCCTATATTGACACCATTTTCTGTACGAACACCGCTATCCTGAAAAAGCCGGTATGCTACATGACAAACTGCGTCCACCCCAGCATCGTGTACGAAGCACTGTCCCAGCCATGGAATCAGACCACGACCGTGCGGGAACGCTTTCTGGGAATTCAGGCAAACACTTCTGCATTGTCCTACTCTGAACTGGACCATGCCGCAGAACTCACAGACCTGAAATATTCCCCGCCTGAGCAGTTCGCCAAGGAGATGGTAAAACTGCGTCAAATCAGCAACATCCGAATATTTGGCGGATGCTGCGGAACGGACAGTCGATATATGGAATGTAGCGCAGAAAAACTGACCTTATAACAATGCAGAAGAATCAGGAGGAAAACCTATGGCAGAAAGACCAGCATGGACATGGAACGAAAAGGGATTTGTAGAGCGAAGAGAGTTCTCTTTTGCATGGAATGGCGGATTTGCCATCTCCCAGAAACGAAAAAATATCAAAAATCTTCATGAAGCTATGCAGGAGAGAGGCTGCGCTCCGGCCCTGGAAATCTCAACAAAATCAGAGACTCCTTTTGGAAACCGTCTTAGTGCCTTTCACCTAAAAATAGACGGTATCTACCTGGAGAATATCTTTCAGGCTTCCAAAGTATATCAAAACGGCGGCCCTTATTTGGACCTGCTCTCTGTAGAGCCGAAGGATGCCAAGCGCGATGAACGCCACAAGACTTCTGGTCCTCTTATCGCCTTTCAGTGGAAAGAAACCCGCTGGAATCTTGTGCCGCGTACCGCATTTTACGATTATCTCTATGTCCTCGCCGCCAAAAACACCATCGGCGAAGATGACCTGAGAGAAATTTTGGAGTATCAGTGGTTTACAGACATTGAGTTTAATCCTCAGAAATCCATCAACTGCCAGGCCAGAAGCGCTGCACTTTTAAAACACATCGTTGCAGCTTGCAGATGGGATGTATTGGAAGACACGCAGACATGGATGCGTTTTCACAAAACAGCCGTCAGAGAATGGTAAAAAAAGGGAGGATTCCGATTTGGATGATACGAATTTTAACGATACAAATTTTAATGCTGCTTGGGAGGACATCGACTCGGATGACTCCCTGTATCTTGACGATATAACATGGTCTCTGCCAGTGCCCCGCACAAGAATCCTTCGTTCAAAGGAAGAGGATGAACGCACCTCTGTTTTCTACGAAATCCTTGAGGACGGAACTCTGATTCTAAGCGGCAATGACGCGCTTCCCAAGTCTCCTCACCTTCGCCCTTGGGATACTTTCTGTGACCAGATCACATCGCTGGTGGTAGAGGATGGGATTCCCTTCATTCCTGTTTCCTATTTCAGAGATTACAAAAACCTAAAAAAAGTTGTGCTTGCCAAAAGTGTGCGCGCAGTTTTGCCTTTCGCTTTTGCGCAATGTACTTCCCTCTCCCATGTGGAGATTTCCGGCAGACTTCATGTGAATTATCATCGTAATCCGAAATACCCCCGCCTTCCCTACTCCAACCGAGAAGTCCGCCTGGAGTGTCATGCATTTTATGGTACGCCATGGTCATTGAAAAAATGGGGCGACTTCTACATAAGGCGTGGAATGCTGATCGAATATTTCGGGACCTCTTTGACTCCTGTGATTCCTGATGGTGTGGAATACATTGGTTATCGGGCATTCACAGACCTTCTCATCACCGCAGTTACCCTTCCTGAAAGTTTAAAGGAGATTGGAATGGGCGCTTTCGACGGTACGCGGCTTTCCTCCATCACGATTCCTGCTGCAGTGGAGCACATACACTTCTATGCGTTTATAAACATTCCCTGCCTGGAACACGTCTATATTTTGGGTGCAAACACAAAACTGGACTCATGTTTCTCAATACCGGACACACATCGGTGCCCAGCAGATGCACCAAAAACAGTCATACACGCGCCTCTGCACTCTGCCGCCCACGAATACGCGCGATACTACAATATGCAGTTTGAACCTCTGGAAACGAATTCGTATCCCTAAACGGACATGTCGCCTAGCGGCGACACCACCATAATATGAAAGTCGATTGCTCCGTGCTCACGCACTCCCGCAATCGCCGCCAGTAGGTCTACGCTCCGCTTCGGTCGGCGCCAAGCAGGCGTCACTGGCGCCTGGCGCCGCAAATCGGCCAGCTAACGCTGTCCTTTTTTGCTCATACTTCCTTGCTCGTCAAATGTCCAGTCGGCTTGGTGTGCAAGCACCCCTGCCGCCTGGCCGCTTGACGAGACTTTCATAGTAAAAACATATTTCTGCACATATACTCCTGTCAATCAAAAAGACCGCAGGCACAATATTCTACAACGCTCTGTGCCTGCGGCCTTTCGTATTGTCTATTGTCACTATCGGTCAACCTTTTTTCCCGTAAGTTCCTCATATTCTGCTACCACTGCCTCAAACTCCACTTTCAGCTCCGCAAGGCGCTCCTCATCACCGGCATTTTTTGCTTCTTCGATCTGTCCGCTCAACGCCTGTATACGAGCGCTGATATCTTTCAGCTGCTCCAGCTGTTTCTCCATCGCATCCAGTTCCTGCTGCTTTTCTATCAATTCCAACAGCTTTTCATGATACTGCTGCATCTTATACAGGTCTTCCTTCGTCTCTCCCTCATGTTCCGCAGCCAGCTTCAGATACTCCTCCACACTGTCCAGATAACGCATGGCTTTCTGCTCAATCACTTCCTTATCCGTCTCCCAGGCGTAGGTATCTGGAAGGCAGGACTTGAGTTGATTCACCACATGTTCCTGAACATAAGCGACTTGCTCCTCATCCCAATCCGCAAACCAGTAATTCACACATCCATAATAATAGTACCCGCGCTCACTGTCCTGTATCGCCTTGTTCAAATCATGCCAGAATACCACTTCCTCGTGTTCAAAATCAAACTCTTCGGCATTTTTTAGATGTTCATATAAAGTCTGCAGGTCAATCATATCACTTGTTATATTTGCCTTTCTGGAATTTCCAAAAGCCTCAAACTCTTCTGGAAGAATCCCATATTCGGTCAGTAATTTTGTCATCTCTGTGCTGGCCGTATAACTTTCTATTTTATCCTTTCTGTCAGACAGTTCCTGTACCACATCATCAACTGCTCTTAGCGCGTCTTCCTGGTTTTCTTCTCCGGAAATATACTTTCCAACCGCCTCTATGGCACAGTCATACAGATACTTGTCTTCATCTATTGGAAGAAAAAGACTGGCATATTCCTCCACAATCACTCTATAATCGTCCATCTGCTCTTCTGCCTGCGAATGTTTGGCATCCCCCATACTCTCTGTTTTCTCCACTGCCTCAGTTTTCATGGCTTCTGCCGCATCGCTCATAACTGCTGCCTTCTGGCCGCATCCTGCCATATTCCCCATTACACCCGCCATCACAGCAGCTGCTGCAAGACCACACCAGACTTTTTTTCTCATCTCTTCCCTCATCGGTCTCCTCCCCATTTCCTGTTTCTCTCACATTTCCAACAAAACTCAGGCACCCCAGTCTATCTTATAATTGCTGCTTCCCATATCGCTCTGCGCACTTTTCAAATTCTCAAGAGCGCTGTTCATCGCCGCTTCCACACGCTCCAAATCCTGCTCCCCTACGCTCGCTGCGTTAAAGTAATCCCAGAAAATCTGTGTATAGCGGTTATCATCCAGAATTTTTCCAATATTCTTTGGATCCATCGACAACACAACGTAGTCAAATTCAAAAAATGTATACTGAACATAGAGGTCCAAATACTTCTGATAGACTTCCACGATTTCCTGCCGCACCTGCTCGTCTGTGTACACACTGTCCGGATCACACAGCATCTCATCTAACCTCTGCAAAGCCTGATTCATAATACTGCCCATCTCCACAGGTCTCTCACACAATGCCTGAAGATGCGCAATCGGAAACTCTGGATTGATTGCAACCAGCTCTTCAATCAGCTCCGCCTTCAAGTTTAGAACTGTGAGAGACTCTGTGAGAGTTTTCTTATTCTCAATCCACCAGCTCAAAGACTCTATATCTGCGGCATTATTTTCCAACACGCCAGCCTTCTCTGCCATCTCGAGAATCTCTCTTTGCGCCATAATCTGACTGCTCAAAGTCCCCAGATTCTGCTGCAGACAGACAATCGCTCTGTCTATCGTCTTCTGCTCTTCCTGTGAATATACCTGTTTTTCTGTGCCTGTGACAGCCGCTTTTCCATAATATACCGTGACTCCTCCAGCCAATAAAACCAAAAACACAGACAGGACAGCCAAATCCGCCTTCAAAAACCGTTTCAGGTGCCGTTTTTTCTCATAGAGAGCAAATTTGATATCCGCCTGCTTCATCAGATAGTCCAAAAAATTGTCGTGAATCAGCCCATAATATCTCTTTTTGCCATATCCATTCTCACTTTTTACCAGCAGTCCCAGCTCTCCAATCAGCCGTTCCACAACAGCAAAATCAAACCATTCCGCCTCATCTGCGATGCCCGCAAATATCAGCCTTGCCTTGCCGAGATATTCTGGAAAGCACTTTCCAAATTCCTTCTCCTGCAGAGTGTTGTAGTTTTGTTTCACCACCGCATACAGTTCATCGAATGTGAGAAGTGTGGATTTCTGTCTCTTCATCTCGCCCGCAATGTCCACCAGAAGATGTTCTAAAATATACTGGTCGCGAAGCTGCGCTGCCTGATCCCCCGTATGCACTCGCATCTGATGCATCAGCAGAGATTTCAGATAGGACATCACCAACATTTCCATACTGGTGATTGTCTCGGCCTGCTGCTTTTTTGCAGTTTCCGTATAGCCATCCTGTGTGGAACACACTTCTCTGTACAGCCCCAACATCATGGGGTTTGAGAGAAGCTCTCTCAAGCGTGGTTCCGATGGCATCAAAATACCCTGTTTCTCCAGTTCCTCCTCGACAATCTCCTCTTTAAGCGGCAGCATCTGTACGCTCTGAAAAGAACTGAGAGCATACTTTAGCACCTCATCTGAGCGCTCTGTCACCAGAATACTGACTCCCTCCCGCTGGCTGAGAGATTCTATCTCCTTCAGCAGTTTTTCCCTGCTGCTTCCAGCCTCATTCAGTCCGTCGAGCAACAGAATCACACTGACACTGTTTCCGATACTTCTGTCAAAAATCCGTTCCAGCTCATGTGCCGCATCCTCCGCCGTACTCTGCTTTCTTGAAAAGCAGAGATTCCGGACAAGATAATTTCGGATATAAAACGCTTCCTCCTGCGTCTCCTGGTACTCTTTCAGTGAAATATAATAAACGACCGGATTCGTGTGCTGGTATCCTTTCGTGCCCATCCGCCAGAGTTCTTTCAGCAGTCTGGTCTTTCCCATGCCCCCTGGCCCTCTCAGCAAAAAATTGCCGCCGTTTCGCAGTTCTGTATACAGCGCTTCCAAAGATACATCCCCTGCCCTCGAAAGACCGATTCCCTGCCTCAGATACGGTGTATCGGTCTTTCCCATCTTTTTATATAAGGCTCTGCTGCTCTCCCATATGGCACTGTGAGAGACGCCTTTCCCCTCAATCCGGTTCAAAAGCTCGTCCAGGTCGGCTCGAAGTTCATCCACACTCTGATACCGTTTTCTTGCCAGCATATGCAGGCCGCGAAGAATCATCTGGATTGTCTTATATACTGCCGACTTCGGCTCATTCTCAAAAATTTCCAAATCCGCACAGATGCTTTGTTTCAACCGGTTCCCTATGATTTCACTGTCTGTCAGCTTTCTGCCTGTGAGCATATGAAAAAACACAGCACAAACCGAATACAGATCCGTCGCATACCCAATCTGTCTGGACTCACGCATCCGGATTTCAGGAGCCGAATACCCGTCCTTCTCGCTGAACACAAACTCCTCGCTTTGCTCATCCTCCAGACTCCAGGCACTGTTGTAGTCAATCAGCATGGCCTGCTCCGGCAGCAACAGAATATTGTCCGGACTGATATCCAGATGCAAGAGCCGGTTCTCATGAAAACACTCCAGCGCATCCAGGATTTTCTCCATAATCTGCGCCGTCTCCTGCAAAGTCCGCCTTTTCCCAGACTCCAACACATCCTGAAGATTCTGCCCTCCATGTACTGTCAAAACCGAATAATACGTTCCATATGCCTCGTAGGAATTCAAATTTCCTGACGTCTGGGACGGCAGTCTCTGCAGCAGCTTTAGATTCACCTGATTTCCCTGTTTAAAGCGCATCCGGCTGACAAGCACCAGCTCCTCTGCATCCGGACTCCATCGAATCCAGCCGTTTTCATCCCGATAGACCTCTCCTCTCGGCGTGAACGGATAGAGTTCCTTAATCAATACCTGATGGAATTGGTCAGTGTTCAGTGCATCCTGATAGACCGCCCTGTACACAACAGAACTGCCCCCGCACCCTGTCACATCCAGAATCTGGTACTCTGTTCCGCCAAGGACAAGCCGTTCTCCCTCTTGTCTTAACTCTCGTGTATATGCCATGCTCATATTATACCTTTCACATTACTTTTCTCTCAAAACAACGGTCTTCTTCTGGTATTATGATATCAGACACTTCCCTGATAATCGGCATGTTTTTTCCGTTTTTATACCCCTGCCTCTGCTCTTCGTATCTGTCTGAGTCATATACAATACACTTTCATATATAGTGGCCTCTGCGCCAGCAGACATATCAGTTTTGGAACAAAATCTCCAGAGTTCTCTCCATGCGCGCGCTCATTGGCTCATCGTCGTCCCCGCCCACGTAACTGGCTTTCAGAGCATACAGAACAATGCAGTCAAACGGATTTCCAGGGTCCAGACGGTTCATCCCAAAATTATCTAGGAAGAGATTCATCTGATGCAGGCGGACTTCCATGCGCTCACCAGCATCCTCGCTCTCCACCGCTTCAAAATAATCAAAATACTCGTCCTCCTCATTTTCGCTCGCGTCGTATCCATATCCGCCTGCCAGTTCATTTGGGTCACTCACCTCAAACTCCTCCGTCAGAAGAAAGAGAAGCAGCATAACCTTTCGGGTCACATCAATCTCGCGCGCTCTCATCTTATACAAAATACTCTCAGACGGCCAGTTTTTCTGAATGACCTTCTGCAGATACGTATAATCTCTGCCCTGTTCGTTCTTTGCACCGTTTCCCTTCTTTCGTCCTCTGCCTATATTCTCCGGAACATGCATCTGCATGAACTTCTCTATCACTTCTGTGACTGAGCGCTCCTTCAGCCCTTCCTCATGCTCATCCAGCTCGCGCATCTCATACTCTCTCAGCTTTTTATGCTCATTCAGTTTTTTCAAGCGCTTAAAATATGCGTTTTCCTCATAATCTCTGTCCGGATTCTGCAGAATATCCAGCATTTTCATAAACTCTTCGTAAGCTGTCTCATGGATTGTGCCGAACATCTCAGCTGAATCTCGCAGAAATGTTTTTAGTTCTTCGTCATTCGTCACCTGACTGTCGAACTCTTCCCGAATCTGTCTGGTGTACTTTTTTGCCTGTTCCATATCCGCTCCCACGCCCACTTTGTCTGCCGTTTCTTTCTTCGCCTTTTCTTTTCTGGCTTTCTCATCCGCTCTGCGTTTTTTCTTATCGTCCGGCAGAATCTCATCTCTCAATGCCACCGCCTCATTCCAGGTCTTTCCCATTCTCAGACAATATGCATAAATCAGTTCTTCTGGATTTCGGTAATGGATTCCCGTATCCGAAGCGCTCGCTAAGACCTGATTCGCCTGCGCTTCGTCCATATTTAGAGCAAAACAGATCTGAAAGAGTTGTTCTCTCTGCGGCGTATTGACGCCGTTCATCCAGTTGCGGACATTTCTTGCGACTGTGTCACGATTTTTCCCCTCATCCATCTCACACAGCCGATTTGTCAAAACCCGATTGATATCCTCTCCAGGATATATCTTCGCCAAAACATCCTTAAATGTCCTGTAGATAGCACCGCTCTCCAAAAAAGCCAGTATCTCCTGCGGTGTCATATCTGTATTCTTAATTCTGGTTTTATTATTTTTAGAAATCCTTGTAAGCTCTTTCTCATCCCTTTTATCCATCTTGTAGCTCCTCTCCAACATATCCTCTTGCAAGCAAGCTTGCATCGGATTTTTGACCTTTTTCCCTTGGTATCATCATACAATAGTTCTACCTTTTTTGCAATGAATACCACAAAACGAAAAAGCACCAACACACATGCCAAATGTTCTTGTCACTGTTTTTTCTTTTGTATATAATAAATGGTATGATACAAAAGTCAAAAAGTCTTGTGTGACATGCACCAATCTCCCAATGATCCAATACACTAAATACTGGATAACGCATAAAAGGGATTAGACAAGTATGAATCAAATCAAAAACAAGACCAGAAGGGGCATCTGTCTCGCACTTGGCGCTGCGCTTTTCCTCTCCTCGGCCGTTCTTGCAGGCTGTCAGAGCAAAGGAGACGCTGGCAGCAAACATCTGAAAGAAATCACCCTAAACGAGGTGGCACACTCCATTTTCTATGCGCCGCAGTACGCAGCTCTGGAACTTGGATACTTCGAGGAAGAAGGACTTCATGTAAACCTCGTCACAGGATTCGGCGCTGACAAGACCATGAGCGCTCTGGTGTCCGGTGAAGCCGATATCGGCTTTATGGGGTCTGAGGCGAGCATCTACACCTATCAGAACGGTGCAGCAGACTACGCAGTCAACTTTGCCCAGCTCACCCAGCGCGCCGGAAACTTTCTGGTTGCCAGAGAACCTGATCCAGATTTTTCCTGGAATAAACTGGTCGGAAAGAAGGTTCTGGGAGGACGCGCAGGCGGTATGCCAGAAATGGTATTTGAGTACATTTTAAACACAAACGGCATCAACCCTAGGTCGGACCTCACCATTGACCAAAGCATTGACTTCGGGCTGACTGCAGCCGCATTTACAAACAGCGACGCCGACTACACAGTAGAATTTGAGCCGCATGCCACATCCCTTGAAAAAGAAGGAAACGGCTATGTAGTGGCATCTCTCGGAGTCGATTCCGGCTATGTGCCTTATACTGCCTACTCTGCCAAAAAGAGCTATCTGGAGAAACATCCGGAAGTCATCCAGTCATTTACCAATGCCATCCAAAAGGGACTGGAGTACGTAGGAAGCCATTCTGCCGAAGAAATTGCAAAGACCATTCAGCCACAGTTTAAAGAAACCGATATAGACACGATTGCAACCATCGTGAAACGCTATCAGGAGCAGGATACCTGGAAACAGGATACTATTTTCACAGAAGACAGCTTCACGCTGCTGCAGAACATTCTGGAAGAATCCGGTGAGCTGGCAGAGCGCGTGCCATATGCAGACCTGGTGACTACTGCGTACTCAGAAAAAGCAGCGCAGAAATAAAGTGCAGACACCCAAAGCCAAGATACAAAACAAAAACGCCAAAGAAAGGAAATCGTACCATGATACACACATACCAGGAATACCAAGACATGTCAAAAAGCTTATCTTTTGAAGACATGAATCGTCTCCATCAGGCCATAACAGAGGCTGTAGGCAACGATGACGATGCCCTGGAGCTTTACGAAGAACTCATTCAAGGCTCCATCTCTTACGCAAATATCCGCGCGAAATGGAGCCTCATGAGCATTGCAGAAAAGATGGAAGCCGACGCAGGCAGAACCATCTCCCACGATTCTCTGATTGTCAAATTCAACCAGCTCGCCCGTTACCTTACCATGAGCGGAAGAGATACTTCCTGGAGAGACGAACTCGGCTATGAAGAGGATGACCCATACAACCGCAAACGCATCGGAGATATGGGATGCTATCTGGCATTTGTTCACGCTTGCTGTTCCAGATAAACCAAAACAGGTTCTTTTTGTGTCCGCATCATCCGGCATCCACAAAAAGAACCTGTTTTTCTATTATCCTTTCACACCTGTACTCGCCACACCTTCGATAAACTGTTTCTGGAAGAGCACGAACAGAATCACCAGCGGCAGAATGGAGAGGACGGCTCCCGCCATCTGAACCGGATAATTGCTGCCATATTCAGAAATCATGGAGGCCAGCGTCGGAGCTAGCGTCATTTTCTTTGCAGAAGTATTGACCACCAGAGGCCACATCAAATCATTCCATGCAAACTTCATGACCATAATCGCCAGCGCCACCAGGCTGGACTTTACCAGCGGCAGCATAATCTTGTAGAAAATCTGAAACCGGTTGCATCCATCTAACATCGCCGCCTCCTCCAGCTCATTCGGCAGGGACAAAAATGCCTGGCGCAGAAGGAATGTTCCGAAGGCACTGAACAGATTCGGCAAAAACAGCGCCGGAATCGTATTCAAAAGTCCCATATGCTGAATAATCAAGTACTGCGGCATCAGGAAAATCTGAGACGGTACCATCAATACACCCAGAACCAGCAAAAACAGAATATCCCTTCCTGGAAATTTGATTCTCGCAAAACTGTATGCAGCCATCGCGCACAGAAGGACCTGCCCCACCACTGTGATGACAGTGGTGAAAATGGTATTCAGATATGCCTGCACAAACGTCGGCTTGCTCAGAATATCCATAAAATTGTTGAACTTCCATTGGCTTGGAAGCCACACTGGAGGCATCTGCACGGATTCCCCCTGCGTCTTGAACGCTGTGGTAATCATCCAGAAGAACGGCAGAATCGTGATTCCAATGCCTGCTATCAAAACCAGATGGATGAGAAGTTTTCTCCACCGAAGCGCTTTCGTCTTACTTTTCATCACGCATTCCTCCTATTCATAGATGACCCAGTGCTTCTGCATCCTCATCTGCAAAATTGTGAGAAGCATAATAATGACAAAAATCGCAACTGCTATCGCAGACGCATACCCTTTGTTTGCATAATCAAAGGCATTGCGGTAGAAATACATCACAACGGTCTGTGCTTGCTTGTACACAGGACTCTCTTTGGGTACCATCATATATACCAGGTCGAATGTCTTCAGCCCATTAATCAGACTGGTCACTACTACAAAGAAAATCGTCGGACTCAGCAGCGGGAATGTAATCTTTCGGAACACATACAACGGTCCCGCACCGTCAATCGCTGCTGCCTCATAGTATGAACTGCTGATTCCCTGCAGTCCAGCGAGCAGAATAATCGTATTGTAACCGCAGGAACACCAGATTCCCACCACACCGATTGCAACCATGACCGTCTTCGGATTTGTCAGCCAACTCATTCCCTTGATTCCAAACATGCCCAACACTGCATTCAAAAGGCCATAATCTCCGTTGTAAATCCATTTCCAGACCAGAGAAATTGCGGCAGCCATCGTGACAGACGGCAAAAAATAGATGGTGCGGTAAAATGAGGTTCCTTTAATTTTAGAATTCAGCAGGGCTGCCAGTACCATGGAAAGAAAGATTCCCACAGGAACTGTCATCACGACAAAGACAAACGTATTTTTCAAGGACTGCCAGAATGTTTTATCTCCTATCAATTCCACATAATTCTCAATACCATTCCATTGTGACTGATTAAATGCTCCAGTTTTTGTAAAACTCATATAAATACTCTGAAAGAAGGGATAAAAATAGAAAACTAGAAGTCCGATTACCAATGGTGCTACCATTGCATATCCCCAAATATAATCATTTCTGTCCCGTCTGGTCAGTTTATGGCGAACACGCTTCTTATTCGCTTTCCCCACTTGATTTCCCCCTCTCCTTCCAAATATAAACGATGGATAACACTTTATCTCCTCATCGATGTACTTCTTAAGACACTTATTGCTATGCTTTATAGTTTCTATATTTATTTATATGCTTTCTCCAGCAGCGGATTTACCTCTGCCGCGATTGCCCGACATGCATCTTCCACACTCATCTGTCCTGTGTAAGCCTGTTTCAGATAATCGCCCTCAATGGTCAACATCTCATTTGTCACCTTGCAGCAAGGATACAACATTGCCACATCTACCTGTTTCAGGTATGCCTGCAGATTCAGCTGTGGATATGCAGCAGTAAAAAGTTCCTGACAGTCATATCTTGCGGAGATAACTGTACCAGATTTTCCCTGTATTTCCTGTCCTTCTTTGCTTCCCAGCCATTCTACAAACAGCTTTGCCTCCTCTGGATGCTTTGTATTTGTGTAAACGCCAATACCCAGACCATTGATACAGTTTCCTTTCTGTCCGTTAAAGGAAGGAAGCTCTGCCACATCAACGATGGTATTCAACTGTTCATTTTTCATATAAGTAGCCGTATTCCAGGAACCTGCCCAAATCATCGCCAGTCTTCCGGATTCAAACAATGTGCTGGAACTGGTGTCTGTCAGCTGTTCCAGTGTCGGTGAAAGACCTTCCTCAATCAAATCTACCCAACACTGCACTCCCTTCATCGTGTTCGGGTCGTCGTATCCGCTGGATTTATAGTCGTCTGCCAGAATATATCCACCGTTTGCGGAGATGGTAGGATAATAATACTGCTGTCCTCCAAACTCAGAAGTGATGCCGTAAATTCCTTTTTCCTTGTCTGTCAGCTTTCTCGCAGCTTCCACCATATCATCCCATGTCCAGTCGTCGCTCGGATATGCAACACCCGCATCATCAAAAATCTTCTTATTGTACCACAAGGCGATAGTGTCGAAATCCTTCGGAATTGCATACACTTCTCCATCTCTGATGTACAGGTTGGAGAGCGTAGACGGATAATCTTTCTCAATGTCAATCACACTGCTGTTTTTCACCATATCGGTCAGAGGAAGCATCATGCCGCCTTCAATATACGTGTCTGCATGGACTCCATTCATCCAGAATACGTCCGGTGCAGAACCACCTGTACAGGAACTCTCCAACTTTGTCCAGTACTCACCGGTATTCTGCGGCGTAAACTCCACTTCCACTGTGATGTTCGGGTATTTTTCGTGGAATGCATCTGCCAACTGTTTCGATACTTCCTGCTGGGAGGCGCCCCAGATAGCAAAACGAAGTGTCACGTTCTCTCCGGAACCTGCTGCATTTCCTGCAGCTGTTGTCTGCTCTGCTCCTGCTGCCGCGGTCGTGTCTGCAGCCTTGGAAGCTGCGGCCGTTGTGCTTGTGCTTCCAGAACCAGAACATGCCGTAAGGCCCATCGCCATCATAGCTGCCATGCCGAGTGCTGCTGCCTGTTTCCATGCTCTTTTTTTCATAACAATCTCTCCTTTTCTTTTTCCTCGCTCTTTTTTCGTGTCTCTTTTTGCGTTTTCTTATGTTTTTTCATTTTTATGCAGCTTATTTTCTGAGCTCGTTTCCCTGAATTCCTCGAATCTCATCCATGTCAACCGGCTGTCCCTGGCGCAGTCTGGACGTTTCCGCTGCCCAAGCAATGAAATGACTTTCCATGGACTGTTCCAGCGTCGTGATAGTGTTGGTCTTCACTGCATCTCCCAACGCATAGTGAATAAATTCCTCCAGCATCAGAATATCTCCGCCGCCATGTCCTGAAAAATCGGAAGTGAGCTTTGTCACATCGATCACCTCCGGCTCATAGCCAAACCGATAAATCTGAATCAGATTGGACTCCATATTTGCCACAATCTCGCCCATCGTTCCCATAATTCTGGTGTAGCGTGCATTTTCATGGGTAAATCCGCACATTGTAAAGTCAATCGTGGAGCCGTCTGTCATCAGCATATTGACAACTTGGTGGTCTACCACGTTGTTATCACTGTGGAATACACAGCATCCATAAGGACCGGTTTTTAGCTGTTCGTAGATGTTTTCTTCTGTCGGCTCCAGCGTGAGCACTTTGTCAAACCACTCCGTAATTTCCACTGGCACGCCATGTTCGCGGTTTGGAAGGTAAATCTTCTCGGCATCATATGGACAAGTCTTCTGGTATGGACATCCGTCTGTGCACCGTTTTAGGGTCCCCTCCGGCGCCATCTCCGGCCTGAAATACGAAGTACTTCCGAATGAAGTCACTCTCTGACATTTCTTTCCAGTCAGCCAAGTCAGAATGTCCATATCGTGACAGCATTTCTGCAAAATCATAGGACTTGTAGTCTCCGAGTTTTTCCAGTTTCCTCTGACAAAGCTGTGTGCCTGATGCCAATACCCCACGTTCTCACTCGCCTGCACACTGATAATCTCTCCGACCTTCTTTTCGTCTAAAAGTCTCTTTAATTCCTGATAGAACACTGTGTAGCGCAAGACATGGCTGACAAGCACTTTGCGGCCGCACCGCTCGGCCACTTTGATGATTTCTCTGCACTCATCCAAATCCGGCGAAATCGGTTTTTCAAGCAGCAAATCATATCCCTTTTCCAGCGCCGGAATTGCCTGGCTTACATGCTGTCTATCCTGTGTACAGATGAACATGGCATCTGCCAGTTTTTCATGTGCAATCATCTCCTCAGCGGACAGGAACCGGTTCTCCTTCGGTATCTGGAATTCATCTCCCACTCGTTTTACACGCTCCGGATCAATGTCTGCGACTGCAACCACCTCAACCAGCTCCGGAAATTTTCTGCTGCCGTATGCATAAACATCTTTCCCTCGATGTCCCAGACCGGCGATTGCAATTTTTAATTTGGATTTCATGATAAGCTCCTTGCCTCCTTTACAAAACTGTAACCAAAGTATCTAAAATACGGATGAATTTCATAAAATAATACTAGCATAATTGCCAAAAAAGTATTAGAATAAATCTATCTTATATAGTATGATTCTGATATTTTTAGTGGGATTTTGAGAAAATTTAACAAAAAAGTCACGACTAGAAGGGAAAATATTGAAATTATGACAGATTGGGATGTAATACTGGACCTGTTGCAATGTACTCTGGAATGTCAGGCGGATATTCTGACCGGAAAAGATGGCCTGTCCGAATGGTTTATCAGCCATGTGCTCTTTGCCAGAAGAAATCCTGACAAATACAATCAATTTTTTGAACATACCTATTACCAGCTGACCTCTGAGAATGTCTACTGCATCACAGAGAGTTTTCACACCTCGACCTGCCTGATTTATCTGGGAGATGACCGTTTTTTGGTTCTGGGTCCTTATCTGACGCAGGCCCCCAACGAAGATTTTGTCAATCAGGTCGGTATGGAAAACCGCCTTCCGGTCTCTATGATGACATCTCTGAAACATTTCTACAGCAAAATGCCTCTGCTAACCCATGTGCGTGTCCATTCCATCGCACGGATTCTGCAAAACCATCTGGGAATTCGCGATTTCAGAGATTTTCTGATTTTGTCCATAGAAAGAGAGGATACATCCCACATGGATGACTGGTTTTCCTTTCAGAAAAAACATGTTTTGGAATATCAAAATATGCTGGAACAGAAATATCAAAACGATTTGGAACTTTGTAAATGTTTGATACGGGGAGATATGGAGGGATGTCTGCAGCACCAGAGCCAGAAAAACTCGTCCTTTATCCGCATTGACCCCCGAAAAAATGACTCTTTCAGTCATCTGGTGTACGATTATGTGTTTAATGTGCTGTACCGGATTCTGACCTATGCAGCCGGAGTCCCAGCCAGCCACATCCAGGAGCTGCAGGATAAATGGAACCGAAAAATCAGCGACAATGCCAAACATCCAAACCATGGCGAATTTGGAAGCGAAATGCTGCAGTCTTATTGTAAACTGGTACAGAAAAAATCTCTGCGGGGACATTCCTCATATGTAAAAAAAGTACTTGCATATATTGATCTGAATTTGAGCGCCCATATTACCATGGAAACACTGACACACCACGCCAACGTTTCATCCGGCTATCTGTCACGAATTTTTAAAGAAGAAATGGGCGAAACCATCATGGATTATATCAACCGTGAGCGTATCTTCCGCTCTCTTCCGATGCTGCAGAACAAAACCATGCGGATTTCAGATATTGGGACCTGTGTGGGAATCGCTGATGCAAACTACTTTGCACGATTGTTTAAGAAATATATGGGAGAGACGCCCATGGAATATCGAATACGAATAGAAAAAGAAGGAATACAGATACCTTAAAATGGAGGTGGCAGATACAGGAATCCCAAGTTCCATATCTGCCACCCAAACCAGCCCCAAACATTCCTGCATGTTGCTCGAACAGGAATGTTTCTTTCAGGGATGGCTCTCTTTACCGTTTCGGATAACATTCTTCCACAAATCTGCGAAGAGCTGTCAGAGAACGTTTCACTTTCTCAGTATCAATGCAGTAGGACATGCGGAAATATCCTGGGCAGCCGAACGTATCCCCTGGAACCAGCATCAGATCATATTGTTTCGCCTTCTCAGAAAAGATTTTCGCATCTTCCTCGAGTGCCTTCGGGAAAATATAAAACGTTCCGCCTGGTTTCACACAGGTAAAGCCCAATGCTATCAGCTCATTGTAAATCAGATTCATGTTTGTCTCATACACCGACAAATCCGCCGTCTCGTCAAGCACTTCTGCCACTGCCAGCTGAATGATGGAAGAAGGGCAGTTATGACCGATTCCCCTGGAAATCTGTCCGCACATCTGGATAATGGTCTTCGCATCCTTACATGCCGGATTCACAGCTACATACCCGATTCGCTCGCCAGGAAGAGAGAGTGATTTTGAGAAGGAATAGCACATAATCGAATTTTCGTAGTACTGAGAAATACATGGAGACTCCACGCCCTCAAACACAATCTCACGGTACGGCTCGTCAGAAATCAGGTAGATATCATGTCCGTACTCTGCCGATTTCGCCCTCAATATCTCCGCCAGATGAGCAATGGTCTCTCTGGAATACACAATTCCACTTGGATTATTCGGAGAGTTAATCAAAATCGCAGCTGTTTTCTCATTTATCATCTCCTCAAACGCTTCAAAATGAATCTGGAAATCTTTCGGCTGAGGCGGCACTACTTTCAAGATGGCGCCTGTCAGATTTACGTATGGATTGTACTCTGGGAAAAATGGAGCGAATGTCAAAATCTCGTCCCCTGGCACACTGACAGCCCGCAGAGCATGCGCAATCGCACCCGCTGCACCAGACGTCATAAAAATTTCATCCATCGTATATGGAATGGAAAAGCGCTTTGCGAGGGACGCCGCAATCTTTTCGCGCACCTGCGGAATTCCGAGCGTCGGGCTGTATCCATGCAGAGCCACCGGCTCTCTGGTCTGCAGCAATTCCATCATCACATCCGTAAACTTCTGCGGTACAGGAACAGACGGATTTCCCAAACTGTAATCAAATACATTTTCATAACCTATTTCCTGCCCTCTGTCCGTCGCATACTGAAACAGCTCGCGGATAACGGATTTTGCATTTAACATTTCTTTATAGTTCTCTGCTATCATGTCCATTTCCTCCATTGATTTCTTTCACATTCTCGTTCGTTTCACGTTTTCTTTCATGTTTTCTTTTACTGCGCATTTTCTCTATGTATTTCTTTTTCTTCCGCTTTTCTCACTTCTTTCAAAATTTCCTCACAAATCATGTTCATGTCCTTGCCATCCGTCCAGACCGTGATATCAGCGGCAGTCTCATACGCCTCACGGCGCTTTTCCATCAGTTCTTCTATATATTCCACCGACATATTTTTGTTTAAAACAGGCCGGTCTTTGCTGTAACGCACGCGCTCAAAAATTGTCTGTGGCTTTGCAGTTAGAAGAACTGTATATCCATTTTCCCGCATACTCTCTCTGTTCTCCTCCCGCATCGGCACGCCGCCGCCGCAGGATACAATCGAAGATTTTTCATTTCGCAGTGTCTGAAGCAATCCTGTCTCCAGGGTTCTAAAATATGCCTCACCGGACTCCTCAAAAATCTGAGAGATTTTCCGCCCTTCCTCCTGCTCAATTCTCGCATCCATCTCCACCACCGGTTTGCCCGTCATCTCACAAAGCTTTTTTGCCGCTGTACTTTTTCCAGCTCCCATAAATCCAATCAAAAAAATATGCTTTCTCGCCACGCTCTGTTCTCCCCGCTTTCCATCTCTGTTCATTGTGTTTCCTCTCTTTTGCGTGCCATTTCACTTTATTACAGCATTACTGCAAACTTACACCCTCTTAAAACTTCTCTTATTCTAGCACATGCCCAAAATGAAAACAACAGGAAATTGTCTTTTCTCTCAATCTGTGCTACACTTAAATCTACCTGATTTTTGCAAAACAATATGACTTTATATAGTATACCTATAAAAAATATCACAGTAGAAAAGAGGTTTTTTCATGACAACAGCAATTACTGGAACCACCAGGCTGACTGCCGTTTTAGGCAGCCCGATTGCCCACAGCATTTCTCCGCAGATGCACAATGAATCTTTCCGTCTGCTTGGACTGGACTATGCTTATTTAGCGTTCGAGATTGACACCACGACCCTTCCCGCGGCAGTTGAGGCGCTGAAAGTGTTACATGCACGTGGCTATAACCTGACTATGCCGAACAAAAATCTGATGTGCAGTCTCTGCGACCATCTTTCCCCTGCCGCCCGCATCATCGGTGCAGTCAACACTGTTGTGGATGATGACGGCATCCTGACCGGCCATACAACCGACGGCACTGGCTATATGATGTCCGTCAAAGATGCAGGATTTGACATTATTGGAAAAAAGATGACTCTGTTTGGCGCAGGCGGCGCCGCCACCTCCATTATGGTACAGGCAGCCCTTGACGGCGTATCTGAGATTTCAGTCTTCTGCCGCCCACAGAGCCGTTTTCTCACACGCACCCAGAAAATCATCTCCGACCTAAACGAACAGACGAAGTGCAAAGTCCAACTTTTCTTCTATGATGATGCACGACTGAAAAAAGAACTTTCTGAGAGCCACATTCTCACAAACGCTACCAGCGTCGGCATGGAACCAAACCCAGGCGACAGCCTGATTACTGACCCCTCCATGTTCCACCCAGATCTTATCGTATCCGATATCATCTACCATCCGGCCAAAACCCGCCTGATGCAGCTGGCAGAAACCGCGGAGTGCCCAACCTTCAACGGCCTCTATATGCTTCTCTATCAGGGCGCCGAAGCCTTCCGCCTCTGGACAGGTCTCCCAATGCCAGTAAAAGAGATCAAAGAGAAATACTTTTCGCGATAGCAATAAGCAGTGCAAAAAAGAAGCCAAAGTGCCCTACGTTGTGCTTGCACATAAGTAGGGAGCTTTGGTTTCTTTTTTATAGGGCGTATGCCCGCGACCGAGATGCAGCGTAGCGGAATCGAGGTGCACTGCGGTGTTTTGGGACGCAGGCGTTGTGCTTGCACATAAGTAGGAAGCTTTGGTTTCTTTTTTATAGGGCGTATGCCCGCGACCGAGATGTAGCGTAGCGGAATCGAGGTGCACTGCGGTGTTCCTCTCCTACTCCCGCTCAAACAGCTTAATACAGAAATCCGCCATAAAATCCAAACTCTCCTTCATTCCATCCTGAAACCACCGGATAAGAATAGAAGAAAAGGCCCCTTTCCATGCCAAAACCGCATACTTCTTCTCCGGAGAATGTTCCAGCAGATTCCACTTTTCCAGCAGGAAATCAATATCATCCACCAGATTTCGCATCAGATGCACCTGCAGCAAAATTTGAAAAATCTCTGCATTCTCCTTAATATCTCGAAAAAAATCATAATACCACTGCTGATGGCAGGACTGATATTTTTTGCTAAAAAGAGACTCTTTCAGTTTATCCAAAAACAAATTACCAATCTCATCCAGAACATCTTCTTTTGAAGTATAATTCCTGTAAAAAGCGGTGCGGGAAACTCCCGACATCTTCACCAGTTCTGTAATTGTAATCTTCTCCAACGGTTTTTCTCTCATCAAAAAAAGCAGCGCTGTCTGAATCGCTTCCTTCGTCACACGATTTGATTCTTCATTGGACTTTCGCAGAATTTCCTTTTTTTCCATTTCTTTTTCTCACTTTATTTCTGTAATGATTTGTCCAGGCCGCATACATTCTGTACGCGATGTTACAAAACGGCCAATTTTGTTCAGTCCGAGCCACCAGTCTTGACGTTTTCCTTCACAAAATGCTACATTATATGGAGTATATACGTATAGGACAAAATAGCTCCTATCTCGTTATGAGCGAAGACTTTCTCCAAGAATATCTTTACCATTATATATACCTGAACTATAAACCTTATTACAATGTACCATGAGACTCAAAAGAAGTCAAACATTGAGGAGATTAGATGATTATGAAACCAATCGGAATTATCACCGACAGCCACAGCGGAATTACGCAAAAACAGGCAGAGGAGCTTGGAATCTATGTACTTCCTATGCCTTTTTACATTGATGGAACCTGTTACTATGAAAACATCACTTTATCCAGAGAAGAATTCTTTGAGCAACTGGACTCCGGAGCGGAAATTACAACCTCTCAGCCATCCCCTGCAGATGTAATGAATCTCTGGGACAAAGCTCTGGAAGACTGTGAAAAAGTACTTTATATTCCTATCAGCAGCGGACTGAGCGGTTCATGCAGTACAGCTGCTGCCTTAGCAGAAGAAGAGCCATATGCGGGACGTGTGCTTGTTGTGGATAATGGCAGAGTTTCCACTCCCCTGCGCCGTTCCATCCTAGATGCCCTAGAACTGATTCAGGAAGGCTACAATGCCGAAGAAATCAAGCAGATACTCGAAGAATCCCGCGACAAAATGGTCATCTATGTGGGTGTTGAAACTCTGGAGCATTTAAAACGTGGCGGACGCATCACTCCGGCCACTGCTGCCCTTGGCACCATCTTAAACATCAAACCTGTTTTAAAATTTGATGTAGGAAAACTGGACACCTTCAAAAAATGCCGCGGATTCCTCAAAGTCAAGAAGACGATGATAGAAGCCATGCATCATGATTTGGAGACGACCTTCAAAGACGCTTATGAAAAGGGTGAAGTGTACCTTCTCGCTGCTTCCAGTGCTTCCAAAGAAGATACCGACGAATGGGTAAAAGAAATCAAAGAGGCATTTCCAGACATGGAAGTTCTGTGTGATGACCTGTCTCTGGGTGTTTCCTGCCATATCGGATATGGCGGATTAGGTATCGGATGTTCCTGCCGCCCGAAAAGACCTCCGAAAAAATAATACTGTGCCATAACAATATCCATATGATGTTGGGGTCAAAAGGTATTTTGACCCCTTTGATACCGGATTGCTCCGCACTGCGTGCTCTCACTGCAAAACAAAACAGGTTCTGGCTGAAATCCAATACAACAGCCAAAACCTGTCTTTCTATTCTATGTTTTTCTATATCTATGTATATATTCGATGTTTTTCTATTCTGCCGGCATCCTTCCTGCACGCTTCTCAAACATCATATCCACGGCGCGCTCATACTCCAGGCACTTCTCCGCCTTTTTGATCTTCTTCATTTCCTTCTCGCATCCTGGAAATGAAGCCGAAAGATAGAACCAGATTTCCTTCATCTTAAAGAGCACATTTCTGTCACCGGACATCACCTTCTGATAGTCATGATATACTTGATTGTGAAATCCACGCAGCGCCTCTGTCTCACTCGCAAAGTCCATCCCTGCCGTCTTCTGCCCGTTTTCCATCTGCACTATGTTCTGTGTTATATTTTTTGTTACGCTCAAAGTTACATTTTGTGTGATACTCTGCATACTCCCCTGCGTCTGTCTCTCCACACGCCGAAGCTGATTCGCCAGCGCGGGATTTCTCAGGAGTCCCCGTCCGAGCATCACTGCCCGCACATCAGGAAATCTCTCCCGAAAACGCAGATAATCCTCAACGCAAAACAAATCCCCATTATAGCATACGGGATTCGCACTGTGCTGCACCGCCCATGAAAAGCTCTCCCAATTTGGCGTATTTTTATACATATCCTTCTGTACCCGAGGATGAATGATCAACTCTTTGATTGGATACTGATTAAAAATCTCCAGAAGGCGCAGGAATTCATCCGGTTTTTCCTTCCCGATACGTGTTTTCACAGAAACAGCAATCGGTGTTTTTCTAAAAATCTCCTCCAGAAATGCCTGCAGCTCCTGCGGATACGCGAGGAACCCTGAACCCTTCTTCTTTGCAACCACGGTTCCGGACGGGCATCCCAGATTAAGGTTCACTTCCTGGTATCCCATCTGTTCCAGTTTCTCTGCCGCCAGAAGGAATACTTCCGCCTGGTTCGTCAAAAGCTGTGGAATCAGGCAGATTTCCTCATTGTGCTCTGGACAGATATCATTCCTTTCCCTGGAGGAGAAGTCCTTCGCAGTGCTCGGAGAGAGAAACGGTGCAAAATATCGGTCCATTCCTCCAAACCATGCATGATGTGCATTTCTGTAAATATATCCTGTAATCCCCTCCATAGGGGCAAAATCAAACCGCATTCCGCTTCCTTTCGTCACTGCAAAGACTCCACTGCTGCCCGCTCAATCGCAAGACCCTTCTTATACCGTTCGATAAAAGCATCAAAACCAGCCACATCTTTTTCATCCGGCAGCACCTTCGTTCCTGTCTCACCGGAGAATATATTTCTGTCAAGATACTGTGCCAGACTCTCGCCATCCTGTTTTTCTATCATATAGGAAGCCAGAAGCGCAATTCCCCATGCACCGCCCTCTCCTGCGGTCTCCATCACTGCCACTGGCACATTCAGAGCGCCTGCCATAATCTTCTGTCCCACGCCGCGCGTCTTGAACAGACCGCCATGTCCCAGAATCTTATCCATTTTCACTTTCTCTTCCTTCAGCAGAATATCCATTCCCACCTTCAGAGCGCCCAGAGAAGTGAACAGGTGCACTCTCATAAAGTTTGCCAAGTTAAAGCAGCTCTCCGGTGTGCGGACAAACAGCGGCCGTCCTTCCTCAAATCCTGTGATATGTTCACCGGAAAAATAATTGTATGCAAGCAGGCCGCCGCACTCCGCATCTCCTTCCAGAGCTTTGCGGTACAGCGTCTCAAACAACGTGTTTTTATCCATAGTCACACCGATTGCCTGTGAAAATTCTTCAAACAGAGACACCCAGCTGTTCAGGTCGGAAGTACAGTTGTTGCAGTGAACCATGCCCACCAGGTCTCCGGACGGCGTTGTCACTAGGTCAATCTCCGGATACACTCTGGAAAGTTCTTTCTCCAGAACCACCATAGCAAAAACAGAGGTTCCCGCAGACACATTTCCCGTTCTCACTGCAACGCTGTTTGTCGCCGCCATACCAGTTCCAGCGTCTCCTTCAGGCGGACACAGCGGGATGCCAGCTTCCAGCTCTCCAGAAACATCCAGAAGCGCTGCGCCTTCTGCTGTCAGCACGCCTGCCTCTTCACCTGCCACAAGAACTTTCGGGAGAACCTCACGCAGTTTCCAGGGATACTGTCTGTCAGCCACATTCTCATCAAATGCCTGTATCATGCTCTCATAAAAATCATGTGTTGCCGTATCAATCGGGAACATTCCGGACGCCTCTCCCACACCAACTACCTTCTGTCCAGTCAATTTCCAATGGATGTAACCGGCAAGTGTCGTGATAAAGCGAACCTGACTCACATGCTCCTCTTTATTTAAAATCGCCTGATACAGATGAGCAATACTCCAGCGCTGCGGAATATGGTAAGAGAACAGCTCTGTCAATTTGTCTGACGCCTGCTCTGTAATGGTATTTCTCCAAGTGCGGAACGGCACCAGAAGCTCTCCGTTCTCATCAAACGCCATATATCCATGCATCATTGCACTGAATCCGATTGCTGCCAGTTTTCTCAAAGAAACACCATATGTTTCTTTTACATTGTGTGCCAAATCCTGGTAACTGGCCTGCAGTCCACTCCAGATATCTTCCAGGCTGTACGTCCAGATACCATTCTCATACCTGTTTTCCCAGTCATGGCTGCCGGACGCAATCGGCGTTCCCACCTCATCTATCAGTACTGCCTTGATTCTGGTAGAACCCAGCTCAATTCCCAGAATCGCCCTTCCCTCTGCAATCACTTTTGTTCTATTCTCTTTAGAATCCATGTTTTTCTTATCCTCCACATTTTCCATCCTTTTCTACTTCATTTATTTTTATCCTGCTCTGTGTTCACATTCCCAGCAGCACCATCACAGACCTTGGCGCAATGCGGATATGCTTTCTGGTATGCCGCATTTTCTGATAATCCCGAACAACACACTTTTCCATATCTTCCTCCGAGGTATCGACGCAGACATACCACTGCCAGAATCCTGGAAGCGTCGGCAGCTCAATCTCCTGTTCCTCCCAGAACACATTGATTGCAACATATACCAGATCTTCCTGCTGTGTTTCCATAATCCGTCCGGAGAACCGGATACCAATATAGGTGGATTCACTCGTAATCTCCGTACATTGTGCCTTCTGCGTGTGAAAACTGATAGCCGGATACCCGATACTGGAAGGAAGAATATTTCCTCGGATTGCTGGATGTTCCATGCGAAATGCAATCATAAACCGGAAAAACTCATAGATATCACGATTTTTCTCCAAAAGGTCCCAGTTCAGCCAAGAAGTCTCATTGTCTTGGCAATATGGATTGTTGTTTCCAAACCGTGTGTTGCAGAACTCATCCCCAGCGAGAAACATCGGAGTTCCCCGACTGCACATCAGGACCGCACAGGCGTTTTTAATCAGTTTTCTTCGCAGCGCCAGCACTTCCGGATCGTCAGTCTCTCCCTCCACTCCGCAATTCCAGCTTCGGTTGTCATTCGCCCCATCCGTATTATCCCAGCCGTTTTCCCAGTTGTGCTTTTCATTGTACGCATACAAATCATACAGAGAAAAACCATCATGGCAGGTCAGGAAATTAATCGAAGAATTGTATCCACGGTACTGCCCTGTGTACAAATCCGGAGAACCGGCAATCCGCTTCGCCGCTTCTGGTGCGAACCAATAATCCCCTTTCAGGAAACTGCGCAAATCATCACGATATTTGCCATTCCACTCTGCCCAGCGGTTCCATGCCGGAAAACTTCCCACCTGGTACAATCCGCCTGCATCCCACGCCTCGGCAATCAGCTTCACATCCCCCAAAATCGGGTCCGCTGCGAGATTTCTCAGAAGCGGCGGCTGCTTCATCGGAGAACCATCCTCGTTGCGCCCCAGAATACTCGCCAAATCAAACCGGAATCCGTCAATCCGGTAGGTGATCGTCCAGTACCGGAGACAATCCAATATCATCTGTTGTACGATCGGATGATTGCAGTTCAAGGAGTTTCCGCATCCGCTGAAATTATAATACTGACCATCGGGAGTCAGCATGTAATAAATATTGTTGTCAATCCCTTTAAAGGAGAAAAACGGCCCCTTTTCATTTCCCTCTGCCGTGTGATTAAATACGACATCCAAAATCACTTCAATTCCATTTTTATGAAGCTCTTTTACCAGAGATTTCAGTTCAATGCCCTCTCGGTTATACTCCACTTTCGCCGCATAGCTGGTGTTCGGGGCAAAAAAGCCAACTGTATTATACCCCCAATAATCCAACAGTTCTCTGCCATTCACCACACGCTTGCCCTGCGTCTCATCAAACTCAAAAATCGGCATCAACTCTACAGCTGTAATTCCCAAATCCTTTAAATACGGAATTTTTTCTTTCAGCCCCGCAAACGTTCCTGGATATTTCACCCCAGAGGAATGATGTTTTGTAAAACCTCGGACATGGAGTTCATAGATAATCAAATCCTGCATCGCTGCCAGCGGCTGCCTGTCCTTCCCCCAGTCAAAATCATTGACAACCACTCTGGCGCGGTAGCCGCCTCCCTCCATGGGATTGACTCCCCACTCACTCTGTCCCGTCACTGCCTTCGCATATGGGTCAAGCAGCGGTTTTGTCTTGTCAAACAAAAGTCCTCTTTTCGGATTATATGGCCCATCCAAACGAAACGCATACTCAAACTCTGTGATTTTCAGGTCAAACACAATCATGGAATAGACTTTTCCAATCCGGTAATTTTCCGGAAACGGCAGCACCGCATACGGCTCCGCCTCTCCTCTGTGATATAACAGAAGTTCACAGGACGTCGCGTTCTGTGAATGGAACGTAAAATTCACTCCATTTGAAAGTGCTGTTGCTCCATTATTCTCATAAAATCCAGGACGCACTCGAAACCCGTTTATCTCATCCAGAGGAATCAGATTCTTTTCCTCAATCCCCAATACCTTCAGTTTGTTTTTATCCATAAATTCCCCGCTTTCATTTGCTGTCATTTACCTGCTGCCTTTTCTTGCTGCATTTACTTACTATTTTCTTTTTTCTTCCCCTTTTTCTTTCCTTCCTCACCTACGCCATGTTTACCGCAGATATCTTCCAGGCAGCACCTATCGCAGTATGGCGTGGTCCTTGCCGTACAGACTTCCCTTCCATGGAAAACCAATCTATGACAAAAATCACTTCCCTCTTCCGGTGGAATCAGCTTCCAGAGTGCCATTTCCACCTTTTTTGGTTCTTTTATCTGATCCACCAGCCCAATGCGGTTTGTCAGCCGGATGCAATGTGTATCCGTCACAATCGCTGGTTTTTGAAACACATCTCCCATAATCAGATTGGCGCTCTTTCTTCCCACTCCAGGCAGACGCAGCAGAGCATCAAAATCACACGGAATCCTGCCTCCGAATTCATCCCGCAGCATCTTCATGCAGCCGCTGATATCTCTCGCTTTGCTGTGTCCGAGACCACACGGCTTCACAATCTCCTCAATCTCTTCTGGTGTCGCCTCTGCCAGAGCTTCCACACTCGGATACTTTTCAAACAATCCCTGCACAACTACATTGACTCTCGCATCTGTACACTGTGCTGCCAGGCGCACACTTACTAGAAGCTTCCACGCTTCATCGTAATCAAGGCTGCATCCTGCATCCGGATATTCCTTCTTCAGACGTTCAATCACCTGAAGTGCCAGCTCTTTCTTTTTCATTTCTGCGTCCATTTCTATTCCTTTCGTTTTTCATATTTCCATTTCTTAATATGTCAATTTCTTATATTCCAACTTCTTACATTCATTCTGGTTTCTTATACTTGGGTTCTAAGATTTTCCCTTCCTGCGGCTCTCAAAATAAATAAATGCATCAATCGCATCCAGGATATCTTTAAAATCTTCTCTTGGCGCCCGCTTAATATACTCTGTCAGCAGCTCTTCCTCGCACCCTCTGTATTTTCCATAAAAAATATCAAATATATTATGTCCGCGCATATAGATGCGGATATCTTCCATATGCTGCTGCACATCCTCTGTTGTCTCCAGATTCTTTCCTAAAACAGCACGCAGATGCTCGCCGCTGCGGATTCTATGCAGATATTCTTTCCATTTTTCCAGAAATATCTCATAAAATGCCTCCTCAGATTCCACAACTCCAAGTTCGGCCATGACCTTTGGATTCAAAAAATAATTTTCAAACGAATAATATTTCAAAATCAGGACATTTTTCTCCGTCACGCGCGGCAGTTTATCCACATCCTCACGCCCTCTGTCCTCATAATACCGGCAAAGCTGCTGTTTCAGCTCTGTGCTGTCCTTGCCGTCCCCGTCGCGTATCATCAGAAATTGCTCTCTAAGATACACCTGATTGATATATTTCAGGTGTGCATATGTACGGATATTGGTACAGCTATTTGTCGTGATAATCGCAATCCGCGACAATCTTCCCTCTTTGTCATACACTTCCGAATAATACTGCTGAATGAGAAGCGGCAGGCGGCTCTTGTCCTGCTTTCCTTCCACAATAAACACAAAATCCACATTCATCAAATCGTTCGCCGTATAACCGAGGTCATCCAGAATCCGGCTGATATCTGTCGTCTCACAGACCGCCGAATTTCCATTTTCATCCCGAACCATCTGACGTATCTGTCTGGAATTAAAATTTGGCAGAAGATTTGGAGAATGTGTCGAAAAAATCACCTGATTGCTCTGTGATAGACGGTACAAAATCTCCCCTGTCCGCTTCTGCATCTGCGGGTGCAGAAAAATCTCCGGCTCTTCAATCACAATAATACCTGGGTAGCGGTCCTTCTCGTCAGCATAGGTTTCCAAAAGCGATAGCATATAGATACTGCGCATCCCTTTTCCCATCTGGTCTATCGGTTTCATCACCTGCTGCCCTGCCGTGTGGCTGCATACCTCCGCCTCAATCGTGAGCATCCGCTCTATATCGCGATTCATCGAATAACGGATTTCGTCCTGGCCGCCATTTCTGCGGAATGTGTCATTGACTTTTTTGGAAAAATGGTCCAGATTCAGTTGATACAGCTTATAATCCAACAGCTTCGCCGTCTCCAGAATATTGATTTCCTCCGGTTTCTTCTGATAAATCAACCCAATACAGGAGAAACAGCGGTTGCAGCGCTTCCCCGCATCAAACATGCACGTGTCTGAGCGCATCCGTTTCAGCAACGCATCCTCCTGCAGAAGAAGCAGATCCTTCTGAAACTGCTCCAGACTGCGCTGCGCATCAATATAATACAGCTGCGGCAATACTTTGGGAATCCATTTATTGTTCTTGCTGAACCCGTCACAGTAGCGCACTTTTCTCTCCCGATTCAATATAAAGGTGAATGAAAGAATCCCATCCTGATAAGACGGCAGATATTTTTCAAAGCTGGATTTCCAGACAGCAAAGCGGCGATGCTTGCATAGAATTCCGAGACGGTGAAACTGATGCAGGTCCTCCTCTGTTATCAGCAAGGAAACCGAAATCTCAATATTCGGGAAATCTTCCTGAAAATCCTCCTGATTCGCCTGATACCGCCCAAACACCATGCGAATGGCATCCAGCACAGCCGTCTTTCCTGTATTATTTTTTCCAACCAGAATGAGCGCATTCTCAATATCCTGCAGCTGCATACTGCGGATCGATTTAAAATTCCGTATTCCCAGCTCTGTAATCTGCATTCCATTTCCCCTTTCATCCGCGCTTTTTCTGCCATGCAGTGCACGCTCGATTCATACCAATGTGGCACACTGGCCCCTCACGAGCTTCGCTCTACCACGCAGTGCACGCTCAATTCCGCTTCGCTTCATCTCGCTCACGA
>JAUNGE010000011.1:0-38320 GCA_030524675.1 bacterium | reverse complement strand
GCTTCGCTCTATAGAAAAAGACAGAAAGGAAACTGCTTTTGTGCAAGCACAACGCCTGCCTCCCTCTACCACGCAGTGCACGCTCAATTCCGCTTCGCTTCATCTCGCTCACGAGCTTCGCTCTATAGAAAAAGACAGAAAGGAAACTGCTTTTGTGCAAGCACAACGCAGTTTCCTTTCTGTCTTTTTCTGCACTGCTCATTGCCTACGTGAAGATTATACCACTTGTTTGAAAAATTGTACACGAGAAAAATATCATACAAAAATTCAACGCAAAGAGGTTTGTTTTCATGTATGGACAGTTCTTCCAATCCCAGCTATACTAATATAAATAATGTTGGGGTCAAAAGGTATTTTGACCCCTTTGATACCGGATTGCTCCGCACTGCGTGCTCTCACAATCCTCTTAAAAATTCTATAAGTATACAAAGAAAGGATGTTTTTTATGGCGAATATCACTTGCAATTACTACAGTCCCACTCTCAAACACAACACGACTGTCAATGTGGTTATCCCAACTCCGTCTTCCAATGAGCAGATAACCAGCGTAAACAACATTTCTCACAGCCGCTACCCTTATGATACGGGATTTCCTGTCGTGTATCTTCTGCACGGCGCCTATGGGGATTTCAGTTCCTGGGGCCGCTACAGCAATGTTGAGCGCTATGCCCAGGAACATCTCTGCGCAGTTGTGGCTGCGTCTGCCGGAAATTCGTTTTTTCAGAATATGCACCATGGATACGCTTACCGCACCTTCTTCACCGAAGAGCTTCCTGCCTATATCACCAACCTCTTTCCCGTCTCCAAAAAACGTGAAGATACCTTCATCGCCGGACTTTCCATGGGAGGATATGGCGCCTGGTATCTTGCACTGTCTGCCCCGCATGTATATGCCAAAGCAGCCAGCCTGTCAGGCGCATTAGACCTTGCACTCGCTTATCAGACAACCAAAAGCGGTATTGTTGATTATGCTTTTGAATGGAACGATATTTTTGAAAACCCTGACGCCATCTCCGGCAGTGACAGCGACCTGTTCACTCTCTATTCCCGCTGCCGCAAAAATGGTCTGGTGCCAGACCTTTACCAGGCGTGCGGCAGAAATGATTTTCTGTATGCATCCAACCTGGATGTCAACCGCCGTATGCGGGCGCTGCATGCAGAGATTGTTTATGAGGAAGGTCCTGGCGGACATACCTGGGATTTCTGGGATACCTATATCCAAAGAGCTCTGAACTGGATGTTCTGCGGCTCTCCCGATGAAAAGAAAAAATAAGGAGATATTAACCACAAATATGCTGTAAATTGTGGATTTTACACAATATCCAGCGGCACTCTCCATTTTGGTGCCGGAAATGCCCGATTGACTGCATCAAAATCCTCATCGGTCAGTGAAATTTCCCGCACCTTCCAGTTCTCCAGTACATGTTCTCTCCTGCTGCTTCTCGGAATTGCAATTACATTCTCGTGGTGCAGAACGAACGCAAGCAGCAGCTGGAGAACAGAAATCTGGTATTTCTGCGCCACCTGTCTGAGCACCTCATTATTTAACAATCCCCGCCTCAAATCTCCGGCCTGTGCCAGCGGGCAGTACGCCATCAGCGGAATCTGATGTTCTGTGAGCCAGGGCAGCAGTTCATACTCCACGCCTCTGGAACCCAGATGATACAGCACCTGGTTTACCATGCAGTTTCCTCCGTTCGGCACGCGCAGCAATTCCTTCATGTCACTCACATCAAAGTTAGACACACCCCAGCTTTTGATTTTTCCCTGTGCCACCAGCTCTTCCATACATTCCACTGTCTCAGAGAGCGGAATGTTTCCTCTCCAGTGCAGCAGATACAGGTCAAGATAGTCCGTGCGCAGAGACTTTAAAGACTGGTCAATACTTTTCTGCATTCCTCTCTTTCCTGCATTGTGCGGGTACACTTTTGACACAAGAAACAAATTTTCTCTGTTATAGCCCTGAATCGCCTCACCAATCAGCTGCTCAGACAGACCATTTCCATACATTTCTGCAGTATCAATCAGCTGCATTCCCGCATCCAGACCCGCACGCAGTGCAGCAATCTCCTGTGCTCTCGTGCTTCTGTTCTCACCCAGAAACCAGGTCCCCATTCCCAGACGCGGCATCTGCATGCCATTCTTCAACGTAATATATGCCTGCATAATTGTGCCTCCTCTCTTCTCTTTTCTATTATTTTCTCATTACTTTCGCGCTGCACACCACAGACGGAACACCTGCTCTGCCGTATCAGCCAAATTTGCTTTTGCACGTTCTACATTCATAGCTTCTTCCAATGTCATGATTCCGCGCAGAATCGGGAAAAATGCATCAATTCCATGACGGTTGCACTCCACAGCATCTTTTGTCACGCTGCCCGCAAATGCGACTACTGGTTTTTGATACTTCTTTGCAAGTTTCGCCACTCCGACTGGTGCCTTTCCCATGGCAGACTGCCCGTCCAGTCGTCCCTCTCCGGTCACAACAATGTCTGCATCCTTGATATCCTCTTCGAGACCAATCTCACGCAGCACAATCTGGATTCCGGACTCCAACACAGCATTTGTGAATGTCAGGAATGCAAATCCCATGCCGCCCGCTGCTCCTGTTCCTGGCTTTAATGGGTCTGCCTTCTCAAATTTCTGCTGCGCCAGCTTGGCATACTGTGCCAGCCACTCATCCATCTGTGCAATCATCTCCGGTGTTGCACCTTTCTGCGGCCCAAACACAGCGCTGCATCCCTTTTCTCCGCACAGAACATTCGTCACATCACAGGCAATCTTAAACTCACACTCGGACAGTTCCGGAATCACATCGGTATCTGTGATGCTCGCCAGTTCCTCCAGTCCTTTTGCTCCAAAAGAAACCTGCTTTCCCTCGCTGTTCAAAAATCCATAGCCCAGCGCCTGCAGCATGCCGATACCGCCGTCATTTGTCGCGCTTCCGCCGATTCCCACAAGAAAGCGCCGGCATCCCTTTGCGATGGCATCTTTTATTACTTCTCCCACACCATACGTCGTTGTATACAGGGGATTTCTCTTCTCATCTGGCACCAGGGTAATACCTGCTGCTCCTGACATCTCAATAACTGCCGTTTTGCTGCTCTCAATCCAGCCGTACACACACTCTACCGGTGTGCCGAGCGGTCCTGTCACAGTCACAGTCTGCGTCTTTCCATTCATTCCGGCAACCAGTGCTTCCACAGTTCCCTCGCCTCCATCCGCCATCGGACGCACAACCACCTGCGCGCTGCTGTCCGCACGGCGAATTCCCTCTGCCAGTGCATAGCCAGCCTCCATGGATGATAAACTTCCCTTCAATGAATCGATTGCAATCACTGCCTTCATCTCTCTTTTCCTCCTACTATTTCTGTTTCTATTTTCTATCTCTGCACTTCTTTTCTTTGTTTTTACTATACCAGATTTTTCCTGCCCGTAAAATATTATAGATACCAATTTTATTCTTATTTTTTCACATAAAATTAGTATCTATAATAATATTTTACCCTGTCTGTATCATATTTTTTCTAAACCCCGTAGAATCTTTCTTCCAAGTGTGCTACACTGACATAGTAGTAAGGACAAAAGCGAGGTGTTTCGTATGCTCACCAACATCGGTAAGCCCCTGGCGCAGCAGATTGTCAGCACAGTCAAGGATGTCTGCGGTCAGGATATCAACTTTATTGATGAATCTGGCATTATTTTTGCCAGCACAGATGAAAAGCGAATTGGTACATACCATGAAATCGGGCGGAAAGCCGCTCTCACCGGCACTGCAATCGAAGTAGACACAGACAACAGCTTTACCGGTACCCAGAAAGGCATCAACATGCCTGTTTATCACAATCATGCCTTTGTCGCTGTCATCGGCATCACCGGAGACCCTGATGATGTGAGAAAGTACGCCCACCTGGCAGAACGCATTACGCATCTTATGCTGCGCGAAAAAGAGCTGCACGCCACCAGCCGTACCCAGGAGGACAAGCGCCACTTTATCATCCAGTCCCTGATCGGCAATCTGCAGGAAAACCGCGCCTATCTGATGGACTGTCTGAGTGAATACTCGATTGCGGCCGATACTCCAAAACGCCTGATTCTGATTCGTGTCAGCTCGCGCTACAATATGGTAAACCGTTCCATGCTTGAGCAGAAAATCTACCAGCTTTTTCAGTCCATCCCTCTGCCGCTCTTTACCTTTCAGTACCCAAACGAATATCTGGCATTGGCAGAAGAGCGCAGTTTTTCGGAAACCGCCCGCCTGGCCGAACAATTTGCCGCCTCCTATCATGAATTTGTGAAAATCGCTGTGGGAAAATCCTGTGATTTATTTCAGCTGGCGGAATCCTACCACTCTGCCCTGACAGCCTTAAAAAGCATAGAGAACACCACAGAATCCTATGTCCTTTTTGACACCCTGACGCTGGAAATCATTCTGTCCTCTCTCAGCGAAGAAAACAAAACCGAATTTCTTCAAAAAACGACAGCCAAGCTGACAGACGATGACAAACACATTTTATGCGCCTATTTTGAGGAGGACATGTCCCTCTCCCGCACCTGTGCCAAACTGTTTCTGCACAAAAACACCCTGCAGTATAAGCTGAATCATATCTGGCAGGTCTGCGGTCTGAACCCGAGGAAATTCCGAGACGCTGTGCTGCTGTATCTGGCAGTAAAAGTTCAAAATTAAATCCGAATGAAGCCGTCCTTTTTCACATATACTGCTATCAATAATGAATACAGGCAAAAGGATTCCGCATGAAATTTCTCATGAACCCTCTCATGAAACTCATCATGAAACGAACATCCTCCGTTTCTCTTGTCCTCTTACTTATTGCTTCGCTTACCATACATACCTTATATACTCCCGTCTGTGCTCTGGCAGCGGAGCCGGATACCTCTTTCATCCCTGCCTCTGCTGTTGCAGCCTCTTCCAGCCTTCCTGCTGCCACGGAAAAAGCCGAAACCGGCACTCCTGGTCCGCAGGTACAGGCACCATCTGTCTGCTTGATGGAAGCATCCACAGGAACTGTCATTTATGAAAAGGACGCGGACACTAAACGCCGCCCTGCCAGCATCACAAAAATCATGACTCTGATTCTGATTTTTGATGCCATAGACTCCGGCAGAGTCAAGCTCACAGACGAGGTCGTCACCAGCAGTCACGCCAAATCCATGGGTGGTTCGCAGGTTTTTCTGGAGGAGGGGGAAATACAGACGGTCGAGACCTTAATCAAATGCATTGTCATCGCCTCTGGAAATGATGCCTCCGTCGCCATGGCAGAGTACATCGCCGGAAGTGAGGAAGAATTTGTCCGCATGATGAATGAGCGCGCCGCCGGACTCGGTATGACAAACACACATTTTGAGGACTGCTGCGGTCTGACTGACTCAGAGACACATCTCACCACAGCCAGAGACATTGCCTTAATGTCCAGAGAACTCATCACCAAATACCCGCAGATTCACAACTACTCTACTATCTGGATGGAAAATATCACTCATGTCACCAACCAGGGAAGCAAAGAATTCGGCCTTTCCAACACCAACAAGCTCCTGAAAATGGCTACAAATTTTGAAGTGACCGGACTGAAAACCGGCTCCACCTCACTTGCCAAATATTGCCTGAGTGCCACTGCCAGAAAAGACGGCGTCAATCTGATTGCCGCCATCATGGCAGCGCCGGACTACAAAGCGCGCTTCGCCGACGCCGTCACTCTGCTGAATCACGGATTCGCCAACTGCCGCCTCTACACAGACGAACGCCCAGAAATCACAGAATCTGTTCCGCTCACTGGAGGTATCCAGGACTCTGTTTCGGCCAAAACAGACGACACATTCTCCTATCTGTTCACCAACGGAGAGGACTTTAGCGGCATTGAAAAATCTGTCATCTTCTCCGATTCCCTCACCGCTCCGGTGGCAGAAGGAGATGTTGTCGGCTCCATCTTTTACCGTCTGAACGGAAAAGAGCTGGGAAACATTCCCATCAAAGCCGCTGAATCTGTGCGCGAGGCACGCTACAGCGATTATCTGAAAAAAGTCTGGAAACAGTTTCTCGGTGCAAAAAGCACGCAGAACAGCCATACAGACCAAGCAGATGATGCAAAAGACGACAGCACATCACAGGACGGCACGCCGCCAAGCACAGCCGACTCTCCCGAATCCACACAGCCGGCATCCACAAATACCGCTTGAAAAACAGCTTAACCAAAAGCAGAGCTGCTGCAAAATTATTTCATATCTTGCAATCGCTCTGCTTTCATATCCTTTCTTCTTCATACTTTTTATACTCCGGCTGACTGCACACATTTATCGCTTCATTCTTTAAACACATAGGAAATCCACGCTTTCAGCTCCTCCTGCTTCCTGAGTGCTGTATCATACAGTCTATATCCGATTTCATCCGTCTCTTTCATTCGCAAAATGGTCTTCTTGGGCCCGAAATAATACAAATCCCGCACATCACAATAAATCTCCAGACTGTCAACCAAAAGCCAGTGCCAGCGAAACATTCCTTCTGTGTCCTCCCTGTATGTCCGCTCTACCATCTTCTCACACCACACTTTTAAGTCCTTTTTTTCTTCTTCTGTCTTTTTCGGACAATTCTCTATGTAAGAAATCACCTGTTTCTGCAGTTTTTCTGCAATGTTATCTGTATCCAGCACAATCCTCCCATCCCAAATCTGAATCAACTTTGCATAATCTGTCAGGCTCTCTATCCATTCCTTTCCGTATCCCCATACATCCAGCCGGACATTTGCTATCACATTTGTATCATGAAAGCACTCTGTCTCAGAACAAATCAATACAGCATCGTAGTCACTGTTCAAGTTGTTGGTGTGATTGCTGTAAGAACCATAGGTTATCATGGCAAGCGGATGATAAGTCTGCATTAAATATTCATATATTTCCTTCACATTTCTCTCTATTGTATGCATTTTTCCCTCCTTTTTTAGATGCCTAGAGGAAAACAGCTGCCGCAGTTTGTCTGTTCTAAAACGGAATTTCTCTGCAGCAACTGTTTTCTTTCTAAACGGACAAGCGTGTTAGTCAGCTAACGTTAAAACTTCCGCCCTTTCCAATAATAGCAGGCGGCATTTCCTGCCATCTCCTCAATGCGCAGAAGCTGGTTGTACTTCGCCACACGCTCGCTTCGGCTCGGCGCACCAGTCTTTATCTGGCCGCAGTTCATCGCCACTGCCAAGTCTGCAATCGTGGTATCCTCCGTCTCTCCCGAACGATGGGACACCACAGCCGTATATCCGGCTTCCTGCGCCATCCGAATCGCCTCCATTGTCTCAGAAACCGTACCAATCTGATTTAACTTAATCAAAATAGAATTCGCACAAGATTCCTGAATGCCCTTTGCGAGACGCAGCGTATTCGTCACAAACAGGTCGTCACCCACAAGCTGCACCGAACCTCCCATCGTCTTTGTGAGCTTCTTCCAGCCAGCCCAGTCTTCCTCATCGAGCGCATCCTCAATCGAGACAATCGGATATTTCCCGCACAGATACTGCCAGTGGGACACCAGCTCGTCCGCCGAAAATACAGTTCCTGCCTTCGGAAGCCGATACACACCCAGAGTCTCTGCCTTCCACTCGCTTGACGCCGCATCCAGAGCCAGGCAGATGTCTGCCCCTGGACGATAACCCGCTCTCTCCACAGCCTCCAGAATCAGGCGGATAGCATCTTCATCACTCTCCAAATCCGGTGCAAAACCACCCTCATCTCCCACAGCCGTCGCAAGTCCCTTTTTCTTGAGAATTCCAGCAAGCGTATGAAACACTTCCGCACACCAGCGCAGCCCCTCCTTAAAACAGCAGGCGCCCACCGGCATAATCATAAATTCCTGCACATCCACTGTATTTGCGGCATGTGCGCCTCCATTCAGAATATTCATCATCGGAACCGGCATCCGCACAGCCTGCACGCCGCCCAAAAAGCGGTACAGTGGCATCTCATAGGCCGCCGCTGCCGCCTTCACACAGGCGATAGAGACAGCAAGCATCGCATTCGCACCAAGTCTGCTCTTTCCTGCTGTCGCATCTAAATCTATCATTGTCGCATCAATATGGTAAATGTCACTGCAATCCATGTCAAGAACGACCTTGCGGATTTCCTGGTTGACAGACTTCACTGCCTTGAGCACACCCTTTCCGCCATAGCGCTCATCATCCTTGTCACGCAGTTCCAGTGCCTCATAAATACCAGTGGAGGCGCCGCTCGGTGCCATACCGCGCCCCTTCACGCCGCATGCCAACGTCACTTCCGCCTCCACCGTCGGATTCCCTCTGGAATCCAGAATTTCTCTGGCGCACACATCTTTGATTTTTAAATCTTTCATTCCTACCTCCATTCTGCATATCTCAGTTCATTGTTCCGGTATTTTGTCAAGCAAACGGATATACCGGCTGACACATTCGTATCACACTGAAGTTGGGGTCAAAAGGTATTTTGACCCCTTTGATACCGGATTGCTCTGCACTATGCGCTCCTGGTATCATCACAAATATAGTGTAGGAATTTTTCTCAAAAATATGTATCTTGTCTTTTACCAGATTTTTGACTGTGAATTACTCGGAAACAAGTAACCGAGAATTCCCGCCCATCACTCTACCACATCAAAAACTCATTTCCCTGCAGCTTCTGCATCGCCTCAATAAAGAAATAATCTCCATAAATGATAGAAAATTCATGTTTTTCATCATGATATGCAGCTGTACACTTCTGCACAATGCTGTCATTCTCCCTGCTCCAGTCACATCTCTTCTCTGTGAGCGCCTTCAGCAGCTTCAAAGCTGCATTCAGGTAGATATCTCTCTCATACTCACCCACATGTTTTGCAATCTCAATCAGACCGCAGGCTGCGATAGCCGCTGCCGTGGAGTCCTCCCAGAGCGGTTCCTTCGGCTCTCTGAAATCGACTGGAATCAGGCCACTTTCTGGAATATTGGAGATAAAATAATGTGCCACACGTTTTGCGGTGTCCAGATATTCCTGCTTTCCGGTGTGAATGTAACTCAGCACAAATCCATACAATGCCCAGCCCTGTCCTCTCGTCCAGGAAGACCCCAGTTCATATCCCTGTCCGCCGTAGGCAGCCACCACGCCGCCGTTTTCCGGATCAAACTCCATGATGTGATTGGAGGAACCATCTGGACGAATGAAATTCTCCATCACAGTATCTGCATGAAGCATTGCCACCTGTTTGAAGCGCGGGTCTTTGGTCTCACGGCTTGCCCAGTACAGAAGCGGAATATTCATCAGACAATCAATGATTGCCCAGCCGGTATTGTCCTTTCCGTCGCCCCACTGATTCCACGCGCGGATAAAGCGTCCCACTGGATTGAAACGTCCTGCCAAAAGGTTCGCTGCATGCAGGCCGCGGCGTTTTCCATCTGGATTTCCCGTCAATCTGTAGTCTGCGACAGCAGTCGGAAGCCACATAAAACCAACATCGTGATGCAGTCCGTAGTACTCTTCCATGCATTTGTCCAGAATCACCTCGGATTTTCTCGCAATTTCCGCATATTTCTCCTCTCCAGTCTCCTGGTACATCTGCCACATCATGCCGCCCCAAAAACCGTTTGTCCACCAGCTCGCGCCCTCTCCAGTGGAAGATGTTTCCTTCTTTGACTCATCGGTATGAACGCCATTTACCGTTGTGTATGGAATTTTATCTTTGGATTTTTCACTGACCCAATCCATCTTTTCCTTAATTTTATCCATCGTGTCCTGCACCCATGCATATTCTTTTTCACTCAATATCGAAAGCATCTTTTTACCCTCTTTTCATCCTATTTTTCTATTTTTATTTTTCGCAATTTTTAATTATATTCACTGTATTCTTCATAATTTCTGATTGCATTTTCTGTAATTTTCGATGCTGTTTCTAAACGAACATGTACGAACTTCTCACAATTTCATGCTCGTGCTGCACGCTATGCCGATACACCTGCGCAGCCCAGGCGCGTGTTCCAAAAGGCACCCCTTGGAGAACGCCGGCGCTTGGCGAAGTCTTTTTGAGCCTAGCGCCCGCTGCGTTCTCCATGGAGCGAGAGCGCGGTGACATTGGAATACCGCGCAGGCGAAGCAGGTTCGGCTTATTTATCCAGCCTATTCATTCAGCGCATGGTCAATCGTGATATGACCGCCTTCCCACACAGCCTTTCCGCTCCATGGGGCATCTGCATCTGCCCAGAACGCATCCTCCGGCAGCAGACCAAGCGGCAGGAACACAGCGCTGCACAGATACAGGCTTCCGATATTGATATACGTCTCTGCCAACTCCGGCTGGAATCCATACACGCCCGGGCGCAGCCATCCGTTCTCATCAAACATCGCATCTGCCTGCATCACCTTCGCAATCACTGCGCTCAGTCCGCAGCGCACACCTGCCGGAGTCAGATGAGGTTCCAGCTCATGCTGCAATGCTGTCTGCGCCAGCGCATGGAACGCTCCGAACCGGTATGCAATCGAACGCCCGACAACCGGATAGGTTCCCTCTGGTCCTATCATTCTCTCAAGAACAGACGCATAGCGCGCCATTCTTCTCTGTGCCTCTGGAAGGCGCTTTGCATAATCTGGACAAATTGGCGCCAGCACGCGGCAAATATCCACATACATCGGCTGAATCACAAAGCTGTTATAATAATCCCAGTGGAAGTTCTTTCCATCCCCGTAAACGCCGTCTCCCTTGTACCACACATCAAACATGTGCGCTGCATAATCAATGCGCATCTTATCCCAATCTTCCTCGCCCAGAAGATACAGCACGGTCTCCACCATTGCTGTGAAGAACAGCCAGTTGCTTCCCTGCGGATGCACTCTTCTCGTCTTCTTCAACGCAGCAATCAGGTTCTTTTTCACCCTCTCATCCATCGCCTCGCCCATCTGTTTCGGCGCACGCACAATCGCGTGGGACAGAAACGCTGCATCCACCAGAGGCTGCTCCCCTGTGTCTGCAAAATCCATATAGTCAGGAGAATCCGGATCGGTCGCTTTGTCCAGACACAGAAGCATTTTTTCCCTGTACTTTTTCTGAAGCTCTGCCTCCTCCCCTGTGAGTCCCTCCGCCTCCAGCCACGGCGCAATGCCCAGCGCCGTTCTTCCGAACGCCTCCAGCGGTGCAAACGCTTTCCTCTCGCTGTGGAATTCCAGCGGAAGAGATGTTTTTAAAGTTCCCTCCGCCAGATGACAAAGCACCGGATCGGCAATCTTTATCATGGCATCCAGCCACATGTTTCTCTGCTCCAAACCGCTCATTTTCTTCTATCCCTTCTGTCCTTTCTTTCTGTCTTTCCTATCTTTGCGTCTTTCCGCTCATATCATAGTGTCTTTCAGTCCATATAATCAGGCAGTGCGGAGTACAGCTTCTTTACCACATCATAGGATAATTTCGGGCGTCTGTACTCATCCACAATTCCCTTGTTGTTCATAGTTCTCGGGCGCGTGGAGAACCACTCGCGGCTGATTCTCACATCACAGTACTGCCAGATATACATGCCCTGGCATCCTGGCTGATTCATCACGGTGTTGATCTGTTTCTCCAACGCTTCTGCCTGGTATTCCTCCGTCCACTTGTCATGGTTTGGATTGCGGTAGCCGTAGATAGCGCCCGCACCAATCTCCGTAATCAGGAACGGTTTTCCTGCTCCCCCTGTTTCTTCCTGTATCCAACGGTACAAATCTGCCAGATATGTATCCGCCGGTGCATCATGATACCACTGCGGATAAATGTTGTAAGAAACAACTTCCGGTATTCCAAAACAGAGTTCCGTCTTAAATTTGCAGCTCGCAGAAGAGCGCGGTCTGGAAGTATCCAGCTCCTTGATAATGGCGTACTGCTTCTCATAGCACTCTTTTCCATATTCGGTATCACTCGCACACTCGTTCAAAATGCCCCAGATATAGATGGACGGATGATTGTAGTGCAGAGGAATCATCTCACGAATCACGGCTTCTGCCTGGCGCTCAAAATTCGGATTTCTCATCTGTTCCTCGGACAATCCTCTGGCATGATTTTCCTCCCACACCAAAATTCCCATCTCATCACACAAATCCAGGAATACCTCGTCATTTGGATAGTGAGATGTTCTCACGGAGTTTGCACCCAAGTCTTTCATGGTATTTAAGTCATACACCATCGCAGAATATGGAATAGCACAGCCAAACTGCGGATGGTCTTCATGGCGGCAAAAGCCCTTGATGCGCAGAGCACGCCCGTTCATCCGAATCTTTCCATCCTCCACCGTCACCTCGCGGAACCCCACACGGTCTGTCAGGTCATCCACCACCTCGCCGTCCTGAAGCACCGTCACATACACCTCATACAAATTCGGCTGCTTGGGCATCCACTCTTTGATACCGGCACCAGCAAACGTCATCTCACAGGAAATCACGCTCTCTCCTGCCGGAATCGCCTTCTGCGCCCACGCAAAGGATTCTCCTGCCAGCTCCACCTGCACGGCTGCCACCTGTTCTTCTCCCACATTGTTCAGACAAACCGCAACATCCGCTTTCCACTGTTTTCCACTCTCACAGCCTGACTCAGCCAGATTGCCTGCTACCGCCCCGCATACCCGTTTCGGTGTCACATGTACCCATTTCACATAAATATCCGCCACTTCCTCCAGCACCACAGGTCTGGTAATGCCGCCATAGGACATATAGTCATTCGGCACATGCAGCGCGGACGCTTCACTGAAACGGTTGTCCGCCTTCACCTGCAGCGTGTGAACGCCCTGTTCCAGATGCAGCAGCACATCAAACGCTGTGTAGGCATTGTAATGGGACGCCACCTTCTCCCCATCCACGAACACCTCCGCCGTGTGGCTCACACCCTTAAACTCCAGACGCGCATTTCCGCCTGTCTCAAACGTTGTAGAGTACATTCCCTCTCCCCTGTAAGAAGAAAATCCAGGCATGTTTTCCCAGCATCCAGGCACTGCTGCCTGATACTCTGTTCCCTGATGTTCACCACTGAGCGGTACAAATTTCCAGAGATTCTGACTGAGCTCTTTCTGCTTTCTTACTTTGTGTTGACTGAATGTACGTATCATCCTGATTCCTCCTCTAATCTCGTCTATGTGTAACAGTCCGAACGCCCTTCCGCTATGGATTGACCCCTTTCTGTTATCCTCAGCCTTTTATATTGTTGCATATTTTACTGCATTTGTACATGTCTTTTTCTACGATTCTATGTCTTTTTATACATTTCCATCTTTTTCTATGTGTCAATGTCCTTTGATACCTTTATACCCTTCCATGCGCATGCTTCTTATGCCTCGTTCTCGGGCACGGATGCCTTCTCAGAGGGAGAATACCCTGTATATTTCTTGTACACTTTGCTGAAATACTGCTGATTGTCAAACCCCAGTTTCTCACTGACCTGATACACTTTCATATTTCCCTTCTTCAGCATCTCCTTTGCGAGCTGAATCTTGGACTCTGCCACATACTCAGAAAATCCAGAACCATTGTAGAGACGGAACAGAGACGAGAGATAATTTTGGCTGATGCCAATGGCTCCAGCTACCTCCGCCAGAGTCAGCCGCTCATAGATATGTTCCTTGATATACTGTTTTGCATCCTGCACCAGTTTGTATTTGGGGTCATTTCTTCTCGTGTCCATCCTCTCAGATACACAGATGCGTATCTGCTCCAGATACTGCTCCAACTCCTGCAGTGTGCGCGCCGAATACAGAGACTGATAGCCGGAAGGATATGCAGAGAACGCCTGCGAGAGCACAGTTTCCCCGTTTTCCAGACAGTTGATAAGAAGATGCACCACCATAGAGATTTGGCTGATGGCAGCTTCCATCGTCTTTCCCCGCACAGAATCCTCGATTTGCCTTACAATCTTTGCAAACTCCTCCGAATCACAGTGCTCCAGCGCTTCCACCATGCGCTTGTCAAGGTCCCCGCCATCCGTGTCCCGCATTGCGCCAGACACAGCATCCACATTGCCGGAATAGGTCACTACATCCATTCCCTTTTTCTCCGCTTCTGTCTGTGCGAGCTGTGCTGTCTGAAAACTCTTGGCAATCTCAGGCAGGGACGTCACCCTCTTTCCGATTCCCGTACAGAGCCGGATATTAAAATACTGCCGGCACAAAATCTCCGCCTCCCTCGCAGCTGCTTCCCAGAGTTCCTGCCTGCTCTCCGCCTCCGAGAGCATCAAAATACACCCCATCACCTCATGGCTGTATGCCGTCACATAACACGAAAAATGCATGGTGAGTGCCATTTTTACAGAATTCAGTATGCTGAAATATAAATTATACAGATACCCCATCTCCGCCTTCTGCTGGTTCGGGTAACAGATGCGCATCGCCATTGTGACATAACATTCTGCCTGCACATCCTGTCCACATCCCTGTGCTGCCTCCAGCACTTGTTCCTCTGAGACATAGCGGCCATTTAAGAGCGAATAATAGAAACGGCTGACAAACACATTCGGCATTTCCTGTATTCCCTGCCCATTCTCTTTGCCTATGGGCTGCTCCGCCTCCCTGCGCCTGTCTATCTCCGCAAATGCTCGGTCCAGTACTTTCTTTAATACATCACGGTTCAGCTCCATTTTCACCAGATAATCGAACGCACGGCGCTGCAGCGCTTCCCTGGCGTAATGAAAATCCTCATAGCTAGTCAGAAAGATAAAAATCGGTTTTTTCTGGTAGTTTTCCTCTATATATTTCGCCAATTCCAGCCCTGTCATCACCGGCATTTTGATGTCCGAAATAATCACATCCGGCACATTCTGTCCCATCAGGTCAAGCGCTTCCTGCCCATTCTGCGCGGTTCCCACAATCTCCACATTCTCCCGATACAGATTGGCAACCATAGTCTGCAGCCCAATCCGAGCCAGCGACTCATCATCCACAATCAATAGTTTATACATTCTCTGTCCCATGCCTTTCTCTCTCATCGTTTCCACCGCCGGTCTCCTCAAAAACGGACGTGCCGTCCAGCAGCGGCATGGTCACGGTCACACACGTATACTCGCCCTCTCTGCTGTCAATATGAACGCCGTACTGCGTTCCAAACTCAATCTGTATACGCTCATGAATGTTTGCGATGCCAATGCCGGAAATCTTATCTTTTTTTCCTGCCTGAAAGTCATTCAGCTTTTTCAGATTTTCCGCAGCGATTCCCACACCGTCATCCCACACAAACAGCACCAGATTTTTTCCCTCTTTTCTAGCGCCAACCCGAATCAGGCACTTGCTGCGCGACGCCTCCACACCGTGAAAAACGGCATTTTCCACCAACGGCTGCAGCGTAAACTTAATCACACGCGCGGAATACAGAGATTCGTCCACCTCGTACTGTACCTCAAATGCATTTCCATAACGGTACGCCTGAAGCATACTGTAATCTTTGATAAACTGAATTTCATCCTCCAGATTCACCAGATAATCGCTGCTGCGGAAAGTTCTGCGCAGTACCTTGGCAAATGCAGTCGTCATATCCACGATTCCAGGAATTCCGTTAATCTCTCCCATCCACCGGATAGAATTCAATGTATTGTACATAAAATGCGGATTGATTTGGTACTGCAGCATCTGAAACTGGTAATTCTGTTTGTCCTTTTCTGCCTGAATCGTCTTATCCATCAACTTCTGAATATCCTGCGCCATCCGCACAATCTCGTCCGAAATCATCTGGAATTCGTCTCCCGTCTCAATTTCTCTCTGCACAGAGAAATTTCCCTGTGCAATCTGGTGCAGCTGCCCACATATTTTCATAATCGGACGCTTAATCATATAGTTCAGCACCAAGTACAAAAGCACCACAATCAGGCACATCAGACATACATAAAAAGCAATATCCCAGCTTCCTCCGAATTGTGCCAAAGTCAGAGAATACTCTGGAATCCTCTGTGCAAAGTCAATGCTCCCATTGTCTCCTGCCACCACAATGTATTCATTCTTTTCCTCTCCCCATGGAACAGGTGTCACCTTCCCATTCTGTGCAGTCATCTCGTCCTCAAACAACCCCAAAAATTCTTCTGTCACTTCCTGAAATTCCTGATTGCAATAAGAATACACCCGATTTCCCAGGCGAATCAAGACTTCATCTTTCGTCTCTTCCCCATAGGACCTCAGCTGTTTTTCCAGCCAGTTGGAGCTGATTGCAATGTACACATCTCCCAAATACCGAGAGCCATTGTACGAGTAAACCTTTGCTGTAATCGGAATAATATAGTAATTTTGAAAAGAGGCTGCATAAAAAAATGGGGATTTCACGATTCCTGCTGGAAAGTTCCCATCGCCTCCCTCAAAAAAGCTCTGCATATATGCTCTGTCAGAGCTATGCCCATAATCCTTTCCAAACAGCATATCCATATTGTGGCTGTTTGACACAAGCAGTCCCTTCGCAATCAAGTCATTCATCTGATACTGCACCATAATGCGGTCGATTTCATCATATGCCTGCGTCACAATGTGCCCAGCATTGCTTCTAGGGTCGCTTTGGTATTCCAAGCGGCTGTCCAGTCTGCTCTGGCTCATGGAAATGTACTCGTCAACCAACTGATTATTCGACAGCGTACTCATAAGACTCCAAATCTGCATATAGTCCTTCTCTACATTCACCAGCGCGACGGCCAGGCGATTCTGAATCTCCTCCGCGCTCTGCTTGCGCTCCCATTTCGTTGTGTTGTTCCAAAATACTAGACACAGCACAGCCGTCATCAAAAAAGAGAGGAGAATACTCACCAGCATCAGCTTTGCTTTAATCCCCAGATGTTTTCCTCCCATGTCTGCCACCCCTGTCTTTCCCTGTCACTTCTGTTTTTCCTATCTCTTCTGTTTTCCCTGGCTCTTCTGTTTTTCCTGGCTCTTCTGCTATTTACATTCTCTTCTGTTTGTTTCGTTCCCTCTGCCGTTTCTTTTTATGCGGCTTTCTCTTTTAGTCTACTCAAGAAAAAGCTTCCCGTCAAGAGTCCGCAATCCAAAAACACCCATACCCTATTTTGTATAAAATCAACGCAATAAGGTACGGGTTAAAGTACGAATGCTATGTTTATCTGTGTTATCCTTTCATACCGCTGGTAGCAATTCCTTCTACGAAATACTTCTGCAAAGATATGAACATGATAAATACCGGAATCAGGGACACTACGGACGCCGCCATAATCAGCTGGTATTCGGAAGAATACTGGCCGTTGAACAGACGAAGCCCCAGCTGCAGTGTCTTTTTGGAATCCGTGGACAAGTAAATCAACGGTCCCATAAAGTCATTCCACTCATTTACGAAAGAAGTGATACAGAGAGTCGCAATAGACGGCTTGGACAGAGGAAGCATAATTCTTGCCCAGATGCCATACTCGGACAATCCGTCGATACGCGCCGCCTCAATCAACTCATTCGGAATTCCCACATAGAACTGGCGAATCAGGAATACGCCGAATGCGGTAAATGTATGCATCAAAATCAAACCCAGATGAGAATCGGTCAGATGCAGCTTTCCCATCATAATGTACTGCGGAACCATGTAAACCTGCCACGGAATCGCAATAGTCATGACATACAGCAAAAACAGCTGGTCTCTTCCCTTAAATTCCAGTTTTGCGAAGGCATATGCTGCAAAGCTGGAGGTGATAAGCTGGATAATTGTGATGATGACCGTCAGTTTTGCCGTGTTCAAGAAATACTTAATCAGCGGAATCTGTACCCAGATTCTCTGGTAGTTTTCTGGATGCCACTCGGGTGGAATCCACTGAATCGGGAAGTTGAATACATCCTTCTGTGCCTTGAACGATGCGGAGAGCATCCAGGCAAATGGCGTCAGCATAATCAGTGCACCGAGAATCAGCGCGCCGTACAGCAAAACCTGAGAAAGATAGTAAAGAGCTGGATTTTTCTTTTTTAAAGAGCTATACATATTCCCTCACCTCCCTATAAGTAGCTGGTAAATTTCTTCTCAAACTGGAACTGGAAGAGCGTAATCACAAGAATAATCACGAACAGCACCATAGCGATTGCACTCGCGTATCCAAATTTCAGAGAAATGAACGCCTGATTGTACAGGTGGTAAACCAGTACGTTTGTCGCACGTCCAGGACCGCCCTGTGTAGTAATATACATCAAGTCGAATACCTTGAATGTATAAATAGTCAACATAATCGCCACGAAGAAGGTACTTGGCGTCACCATTGGCCAGGTAATATAGCGGAAGCGCTGCAGGCCGTTCGCGCCGTCCATCTTTGCTGCCTCATACAGCTCGGACGGAACGCCTTGCAGAGCTGCCAGATAGACAACGGTATAATATCCTACGTTTTTCCAAATACTCAAAAGAATCAGAGTTGGCATCGCCCACTTGATATCTGCTGCCCATCTTGGCGGATTCTGAATACCGATAGCCATCAAAAGCTGATTTACAGGGCCGTTGTCAGGATGGAACAGTGCATTCCATACCACGCCGACTGCCACCAGAGAAGCGACATATGGGAAAAATACAACAGAACGGAAGAATGTACGCCCCTTAATCTGGCAGTTCATCAACATTGCCAGAAGCAGGGATAAAATCAGAGTTGCCGGCACTACGCCGACGGTGTAATAAATCGTATTTTTGAAAGAAATCTTAAAGGTTGAATCCTTCGCCATACGCATAAAGTTGTCCAGACCCACAAACGTAATCTGGCTGGTATTTCCTGCATCCCACTCACATACGCTCAGTACAAACGAGAATATAATCGGGAGAAAGGTAAGAATAAAGAAACCGATAAAGTTTGGTGCAATAAAGGAATATGCAATCAGTGTCTTCTTTCTGCGGTAACTTCCTTTTTTGGCTTCACTCATGAGATGTCCCTCCTCTTTCTAGTTTGGTGACACATGCAAAAAGCTGCCGCATTCTGCGTTCTGCTTTCCTGCGGCAGCCAAAATTATCTGTCAAAAAGCCATATCTGCCTATGCAGACATCACTCCATATAAAAATCCATTACTGACCCAGAACCTCATTGACACGCTCTGTCATTTCCTGCAGTCCATCTGCGGCAGAAATGGAGTTTGTCATAATCAGGTCGTGCTCTTCTGTGATAATCTTGTCCGCTTCACGTCCCTGCGGATGCATCGGCTGCTCAATCACATATGTATCAATATCGATGTACTTGGACAGATTCTCTGGAATGCCAGGTTTCTTGTCAGCCAAAGCGTCGAAGATTTCGTTGACTTTATCAGATGTATAGCCAGGAACGATACCGCAGTCTGCTAATACCAGCGCACCTTCCTCGCCGCACACATACTCGATGAATTTCCATGCTTCTTCTGGATGTTTTGCATAAGCGCCGATGCTGACCGGAGTCACGCCGCCGACTGCTTTTGTGTTGCCCTCACCGGTCATATTCGGGAGTGAGCAAACGCCCCAGTTGAAATCTGCATTCTCAAGCATCATGTTGATAAACCATGTACCCATCTGCATCATAGCAGCCTGCTGGTTGTAGAAGACACCGCTGTAATGTGTGGAAGAAGATTTCAGAGAACCATAGTCCATAACGGATTTGTCCTCATTCTGCATAGCCAAAATGGTCTCATAATATGGGAGAAGAACGCTCTTGTCATTGCCCCATGGATCGTACTCTTCTGTACGGCGTGCATACTGGTTCACGTTGGAAGCCCAAGTGTGAATATGTGCGCCGTATACCTTGGAGGAACCCTCTCCGCTTGTCAGTGTTTTTGCCATCTCACGGAACTCATCCATTGTCATGCCATCTTCTGGATATGCCACTCCTGCTGCGTCGAACAGGTCTTTGTTGTAGAAGAGCAAGTTGTTGTCTTTACGGAATGGAACCGCATAGGTCTTTCCGTTCAACTGCATCTGCTGTGTCAGACCGGAGTATACTGCCTCATCAATGCCGCTCTGTGCAATATAATCATCCAGCTCCAGAACATGTCCCTTTGCAACCAATGCACTCAGTGCCGGAGTACCTTTTGTGAATACTACATCGAAATCTTCCTTGGAAGCCATCTTCACCTGAATCAAGTCGTCGTACTCAGCAGAGCTTGCCTCTACTGCTTCTACTTTGATGTTTGGATATTTCGCTTCAAATGCAGAGAAGATGGTCTTGTAATAATCTGTATTAGAGTAATCCCACAGAGAAACTTTAATTGTAACCTGCTCTCCGCTCGCTGCTGCTGTGGTGGTGTCTCCGCCTGCTGCCGCCGCTGTCGTCTCAGTCTGGGATGCTGCGGTTGTTGGTGCTGCCGTTGTAGAGGCTCCACCACCTCCGCATCCTGCGAGACTTCCGACTGCCATAGCGCCTGCCATCAGACCAGCCCACATTCTTCTCTTTTTCATAATAACATTCCTCCTTTATTTTTGTGCATTTTTTATATTTTCAAAGCATCATTATGTATTTTATTATACATTATTTACCATATAAGTCAAGGAACTATTTTATTTCATTGTGTATTTTTTTACTTTTCTTCCACTTTTCGTGTAATTTTTTATACTTTTTTGTACTATTTTATTATGAAAGTCCCGTCAAGCGGTCAGCCGGCAGGCGTGCGAGCACGCCATGACGGCTGAACATTTGACGGGCTAGGAAATATGAGCAAAAAAGGGCAGCGCTAGCTGACCGATTTGCGAATATTTCTGGCAGATAGCGAAAGCGCTGAAAGCGCGAAGCTATCTGACTTTCATATACAGTTGTGGAACGAGACCGGCAGGCGTGCTCGCACGCAAGGACGTACAGACATTTGGCAACCAAGGAAATATTCGCAAAAAAAAGCTGCTGCAAGAATCCTTTCCGCCACAGAAAGGTCTCACAGCAGCCTCGCTGATTCGCTTTATTCATAGACTGGTTCACTCTATGAACGCCATTCGCTCAACTGTTTTTATTTACTTAACATAATTCGGATAATCTCTTTATCGGTCTGCTTCATTCCCTCGCGCCCAATATATCCCACGCTGCTTATAGTGCGCCCAACCTCTTCTTTCAAAATTCCAGTGGACGCCTCATACACTTTTCCCTTCATCGCCAGATAATGTGCCATCAGCGCCGCATCCAGACAGGTCGCAATCTTTGCAGCACAGGAAACTTTCGCGCCGTCGCAGATGATGCCTGGAATATCTGCCAGCGTGTTCTCGATGGTATTCTTGATATCATCCAGCGTACCGCCTGCCAGATAGGTCACTGCCGCGCCGCTTGAGCAGGATGCCGATACCGCGCCGCAGAATGCGGACAGCTTGCCGATAAACTCCTTCTGATAAATAGTCAGAAGGTTGGAAAAAGCAAGCGCACGGTACAGCTTTTCCTGAGAGATATCCTTCTCACGCGCATACACGATAACAGGAACCGAGGAGGTAATTCCCTGGTTTCCGCTGCCAGAGTTGATTACAACCGGCATATCGCATCCGCCCATTCTCGCCTCCGAAGCCGCCGCCGCATAGTACTTCATGCGGGTGACAACACTCTCCGGATAGGATTCCTTGATAATCCGTCCGATTCCGAGTCCATAGTTTTTGGACATGCCCTCATAGGCAATGTTCATATTGCACAGAATCTGTTTGTCCAGCATATCACGAATCAGGGAAAGGTCCACCTCATCGGCAAACTGTTTGATTCCCTCGATGCTCAAAAGGCTTCTGTCCGCATAGCTGTACTTGGAACCGTCATCCTCATCATTCTCATAAATCACTTCGCCGTTTTTTGTGAGCTTTGTGATATTGGTGTGCGCGTGCTTGATTTCAATCGTGGAAGATTCCTCCCCAGCATACAGCTCCAGAATGATATGCAGCGGAACTGGAGAATCCAGAAATTCCACCTCGCACACACCGGCATGTAACATTTCTCTTGTCTTTGCAATGCTCTCGACATTCATGCCAAGCAGCACTTCCATGCACTTGGAAGCATCTCCGCCGACAATTCCCGCCATAACGCCGGACTCAATTCCCATCATTCCATCCGTATTTGGGATCACCACACAGCGCACATTTTTGATAATGTTGCCGCTGCATCTCGCAACTACCCTGTCAGGAAGTTTTCCAAGAACTTCTCTCGCCTTTGCGCCTGCATAGGCAAGCGCAATCGGCTCCGTACATCCCATAGCGGGCATCAATTCCTCTTTCAGTATCTTTATATATTCTTCTTGCAGTTTCTCGCTTAACATATCGTATCTCCCACAACTGGTATGAAAGTTTGATTAGTTTGCTTTATTCTTCAGGTATTCCGCCTGCAGCTCCTGAGATTTTCCAGGTACATAGGTCAGAACGTTTCCTGTATTTACCAGTGGAGACAGCGTGGAGTACAGAGGAGTTCTTGCTCCGTTAAATACTGCCAGAAGCTCTTCCTGGTTGATAGCTGCCAGAACTGCTTTTCTTAAAGTTACATCTCTGTATGGGCTTCCCTCAGACAGATTGAATGTACAGTAAGTTGCTGCGTTGGACGGCAGTTCCTGAAGTACAAGATTCTCAGAGTTGCGAACCAGGTCAAAGCTGTTGTCCGGAATGCTGTACAGGATATCGATCTCGCCGCTTCTCAGACCAGACAGGGAGCTGTCGGAGTCTTTGTAGAATTTTACAGTTACATTCTTGATATGCGGCTCATACTCGCTGCCTACTCGGTAAGCTGGGTTTGCCTCAAAGGTTACTTCGTAGTCGTTCTTCTTAATCATGACATACGGACCGCTGCAGGACAGTGTGTTGTTGTACGTAGCACCTTCTGTTACTGTGGACTGGTCGCCGTAAGCAATATCCTTCTGGATATCGTAGGTCTTTACATCATAGGTATTTATAGATTTTACCACCTCAGCATCCACGATACCTGCGGACTGGTGAGCCAGGTAGTTCAATACCTGCGGGAATGGGTTGACTGTTCTGATTTTTACTACCTGGTAAGCGCCAGCTGCATTGTCAACTGCATCTTTTGTCTCTACCAAGGAGGAGATAGCTGCCGGAGTTCCTTTTTCCAGTGCTGCTTTTACAGTCTCATCGGAACCAGAAACCTTTGTGTTCTCCAACTCTGCGATATCTGTCACAAGTGTGATAGTGTCCATATTTTCATGCAGAGAGTATGTCTTGTGGTTCGGAACAGATTCTTTGTCTTTTGCTCTTTCCAGAGAGAATACGACATCCTCGCCGCCTACCAGAACGCCGGAATCCACTGCATGTCCATCCTGCACTCTGCCGAAGTTGATGTCATCTCTGAGCAGGAAATAGTAGTCCTGATTGCCATCTGCAATCGCATAGTTGTAAGATAAGGAGCCGTCAGCAACAACCTGGTCATCATCGGTCAGGTTTACCAGTCTGACATATATATTGGTGTTCAGAGTATTGATAGAACCATCGTTGCCCTTAATCGGGTCCATAGAAGTCAGAGTGGAGATAGTCTGAGACACTCTCAGAGGCTCTGTCTGCGGGTCAATGCCATCCTGGAATTCCATCATCTCCCAACACATAGAGCGGGACTTGGACAGACGCACGGTCTCCACTTTCATTCTATCTTTATTGACTGCCTGTGTCTTGATCGTACCGTTTAACGGAACAATATAAGCCATCTCATCTACCAGGTATTTCTCAAACTCGGTATATGTCTTCTGGTACTCTTCCGGTGTCTCTGTACCGGCCTTCTCAATCAGTTCATCTACCTTCGGGTCCTCAACCGGAGCGTTGTTGTAGTCGCCGCCTGTCTTAAACAGAGAACGTACCGCATAGTCAGGGTTACCGGTAACGGTTGTCCAACCTGTGATATCCAGGTCGTAGTTTCCAGCTGCCAGCTGTGTCTTGTAGCTGGAGTAGTCCGGCTGCATATTCAGCTTTACGTTGAATCCTGCTTTTGTCAGCTGGTCTCTCAGAACGTTTGCTACATCCTCGTTGGAAGCATAGAACAGAAGCTGCAAATCAATCGGCTGATTGTTGGTTGCTGTGGCAGCGCCCTGGCTCTGCTCCTCGCCGGAAACAGCGGCTGCCGTGGTTCCCTTTACCTCATCTCTGGTCTTTACGCCGCCGCAACCCGCAAGAGAAGCAGCTACCATAGATGCACATAAAGTCAGTGCTAATGCTTTCTTTTTCATAGTATCCTCCTTTTATGTGCTGCAAACATGCAGCATAGTGATATATGGGGGAATCTCTCGGGATTCGCCCCTGCTTTCAGTGCCGCCGGCTTCTTATGCATATGGGAAAAACCAGCAGCACGATTTGCCTAGTAATGCAGTTTTCCTTCCATCATTTCCTGACTTCTGTGGCAGGCCACGAAATGGTCTTTCTCCACCTCGTTTAAGGCTGGACTCACTTTGTAGCATGCCTCCTGCGCAAATGGACATCTCGGTGCAAACCGACATCCTGGCTTTGGATTAATCGGGGAGGAAATCTCACCCTTCAGGATGATTTTTTTCTTTTTCTCCCGCACATTGGTGGAAGGAATCGCGGACAGAAGCGCCACGGTGTACGGGTGAAGCGGACGGGCAAAGATGGCCTTCTTCGTCGTCTTCTCAATCATCTGCCCCAGATACATCACGCCGATGTCATCGGAGATATGTTTGATAACCGAGAGGTCGTGGGAGATAAAGATATAGGTCAATCCCATCTTGTCCTGCAGTTCCATCATCAGGTTCAGAATCTGTGCCTGCACGGACACATCCAGCGCGGAAACCGGCTCATCACAGACTACGAATTTCGGGTTGATGGACATCGCTCTGGCGATAACCACACGCTGGCGGCGTCCGCCGTCGAACTCATGCGGGTACAGATTTGCCATTCTCGGACTCAGTCCTACCAGCTCCATCAGCTCTGCCACTCTCTCTTTTCTCTCCGCCTCGCTCTTATAAAATTTGTGCAGAACCAGCGGTTCCTCGATAATCTGAGAGATGGTAAAACGCGGGTTTAAGGACGCATACGGGTCCTGGAAGATAATCTGCATATGCTGGCGCATCTTGCGCATCTCTTCTTTGCTGAAGGAGGTGATATCCATCCCTTTGTAGATGACTTTTCCTTCTGTCGGCTCATGCAGTCTCAAAATCGCACGTCCCAGCGTACTCTTTCCGCAGCCGGACTCACCCACGATTCCGAGCGTTTTTCCCTCATCAATCTTGAATGTGATGTCATCCACCGCATGAAGGACGCCGCCATTTGCCACGTTAAAATATTTTTTCAGATTTTGTACTTCTAATAATGTGCTGCTCATCCTCTATCCTCCTTCAACGGGAAATGGCATTTGCACTGATGTGCCCCGCCCGTAAGTTTTGGGGATTCTTTTTTACAGATATCTTTGCAGTAACGGCAGCGCGGATGGAAATAACATCCTTCCGGAAGCTCTGCCATGTTCGGCATCATACCGTCGATTGGAACCAATTTTTCGGTATCTTCGTCAATCTTCGGAATGGAGTCAAACAGTCCTTTGGTGTACGGATGCTTCGGATGCAGATACACTTCTTCCACTGTGCCAATCTCCACAATCTCACCGGCGTACACAATAGCCACACGGTCGCAGGTCTCCGCCACAACACCCAGGTCATGAGTAATCAGAATCATGCCCATCTTGTACTTTTCGCGCAGCTGCATCATAATATCCAGCACCTGTGCCTGAATCGTCACGTCGAGCGCTGTTGTCGGCTCATCTGCAATCAGAAGGTCTGGATTACAGATAAGCGCCATAGTGATAACCACTCGCTGCTTCATACCGCCGGAAAACTGGTGCGGATAGTCGTTAAAACGGTCAGACTTCACACCAACAACCTCCAGCATCTCTTTTACTTTCTTCTCAGCCTCGGCTTTTCCGATTTTCTGGTGTTTGATGACAACCTCAGTCAGCTGGTCCCCCACTGTCATAATCGGGTTCAGCGCCGTCATCGGGTCCTGGAAAATCATGGAGATACCGTTGCCACGAATCTTCTGATTTTCTTTATCGGAATTGTAAATCAGGTTCTGTCCCTTAAAATAAATTTCTCCCTCGGTGATGATGCCGGGCGGGTCCGGAATCAGCTGCATAATCGCCATCGCTGTGGTCGTCTTTCCGGCGCCGGTCTCACCCACCAGACCAAGGCTCTCGCCCTTTGCCAAATCAAAGGAAATGCCGTTTACGGCCTTCACTTCCTCATCGTCTGTCACATAATGCACATGCAGATTTTTCACCTGCAAAATATTCTCTTTCTTGTCTTCCATCGCTTCCTCTTCCTTTGCTTATTTCAGCTTGGGGTCAAGTGCGTCGCGCAGACCGTCGCCCAAATAGTTAAATGCCAACACAAGAATGATAATCGCAAGACCTGGATAAATCGCAAGGTAAGAGTTCGTCTCAAGGTACTTGCTGCCGATTTTTAAGATATTGCCCCACTCTGGGATATGCGGCTCTACACCAAGTCCCAGGTAGCTTAAGCTGCTGGTGGAAAGCACAGCGCCGCCGATGCTCAAAGTCGCGCGCACAATAATCGGCGCCATGGAGTTTGGAAGGATATGCTTTAGGATAATCACATGGTCCTTCGCACCGCACGCTCTCGCCGCCTCCACAAACTCGCTGTTGGAAAGTCCGAGCACAGTCGCACGCACCGTTCGCGCATAGATAGGCACGTTTCCAAGACTCAGCGCCATAATCAGGTTGAACGTGCTCGTACCGAACGCCGCCACAATCGCAATCGCTAAAAGAATACCAGGCACTGCATATAAAATGTCCAAAACACGCATAATACTGTTATCAATCACATTTCCGTAGAAACCAGCAACCGCGCCCAGGATACCGCCGATGATAATCGGAACCAGGGTGGAGAGGATACCAACCACCAGGGAAATACGTGCACCGAACACGATTCTCGTGAAGACGCAGCGTCCGTAGTTGTCCGTACCAAACGGATATACTAGAGACGGACTCAACAGAATCGCGCTGTAATCGTTCTCTGTCGCCACATAATAGTCAAACGTCAAGTAGCTGCAGATGGAGATGGACAGCAGGAAAGTCACAACGAAAAATCCCAGAGACGCCATATTGTCACGGAAGATACGGCGGATAACCTCAATCCACTCGATGGTAGCCATATCGTCTTTGTGGCGGATTTTTACAATCAGAACCATTCCCAGAATGAATGCAAAAATATTTCCTGTCGCTGCTGTCAGAATCAAAATACCTCCAAGCCATTTCAGCTTTGGATTGACTTTCTTTCCGTGTACGCCTTTTCCGACCAGAATCATCGCTATGACATCCAGCACAGTCACACCTGCCAGCAGGCCCATACCTGGCATAAAGGTGTTGGAAACATAGGGTTTAAACAGATTAATCAGGGATACCAGCATCACACAGACTGTCGTCAAAAGCATGTACACGGACAGCTGATACTCCAAATTTTTCTCTTTCTTGATAGTCAGGAAACCGGCGATTGCGGAAAAGATGTTTCCAGTTGCCAGAAAGAGAATCATCACAAATCCCAGAATTCTTGTGGATTTGGAAACTGCATTGTTCTTTATAATATCATTTCTCATTTTCACCCAGATAAATGCCTGAATCAGGGCAGTCACAAAGTAACCGCCGGCCATAGACAATACCATGGGCTTGATTTCTCCGGTCTTAAAACTGTAGGAATTAAACAACAGAATCAGTACAATCACAAGGGTCGCACCCGCAGAAAAGCCAGTGGCCTTGAACTCCTGCACCTTTTTCAGTTTTCTGTTATTTTCTCTTTTTAAGTATTCTTTCTCTCGATTCTCCATGCCGACTCCTTCTATGAACTCTTAATCTTGGACTTGATACGTGGGTCTAAGAACGCATACAGGATATCCACAAGCAAGTTCGCAATACTGATAATAATCGCCACGTAAACCACGCCAGCCAGAACGACCGGAATATCCGGCACGAACTGTTTGTCTACAATGTAGCTGCCGATACCATTTACGTTAAATACCTTCTCTGTCACTGCAGAACCGCCGAGCATACCGCCAAACTGCAGTCCGATTACGGTGACAATCGGAATCATGGCGTTTCCGAGAGCATGCTTTAATACCACTTTGCTCTTGCTGAGACCTTTCGCTCTCGCTGTCACGATATAGTCCGCATTGATGACCTCAAGCATGGAGGAACGTGTCATACGCGCCACGCTCGCGGAAAGTCCGGTACCAAGCACAATCGCGGGCATAATCAATGTTTTCCAGTTGTCCGGCGAGTAGGTAGCCGGCAGCCAGTCCATGTTGATGGACCAGTTCAAAATCAAAATCAATCCCAGCCAGAAGTTCGGAATGGAAAGTCCGAGTAATGCCAAGAGCATGAAAATATAATCAAAGGATGAATACTGCTTCACGGCGGAGATGATACCTGCCGGAATCGCAATGGCAATCGCCACAATCAAAGATGCAATCGTCAGCTCCAATGTAATCGGGAATCGTCTCATAATCGCATCAAATACCACTTCATTTCCCTGGTAAGAATTTCCCAGGTCAAAAGTCAAGATATTCTTAAACACCTGCACCAGCTGTACGATATATGGCTTGTCCAGACCATAGATGCGGTTGAATTCCACAATCTGGTCCTGGGTCGCCGTCTGTCCCAGAATATTAACTGCAGGGTCCATCGGGGACATGTGAAGAATCGTAAATACCAGGAACACCACGCCGAATACAACGAAAATCATCATCAGGAGACGTTCCAGAATGTACTTTCCGTACGGGTTGGCATAAATCAGTGCCAGAATATAGAACGGAATGGAAGTAATCACGGAAAATACCACAAATCCCATGTTTCCCATCAACGCTTCAAACACATTGATAAAGGAAGTCTTCTTTATTAAATCCTGAAGTTCCTTATTTTCCTGAAGTTTTTTGTTTACATAGTTCTCTGTCTCTTTCTGGACTGCTTTTTCAACCTGTTTCGCTAGTTCAGAATCGTTTTCCTTGGAGCCAAAGAAGGCGCGCTTATTTTTCAGATATCCTTCCGTCTCCCTCTTCATCTTCTCCAGAGTGCCGTCCGCCTTCATCCTGGCAAGGATTTCCTGGCGGGCATTCTCCAGCTTCTGCTTTTTGTTGATTCCGGAGTTGTGCATCAGATACACCACAAATGTCACCACAAATGTCGGCAACCCCAAGACAAACATCAGAAGCCGGTAGAATGGCCGTCGGTACATTTTCTTAACGGCATCCAAAATCATACTTATCATCTCATTCCTCCTACTGTGATAAAATGATGATACCAGGGTCAAAAGGTATTTTGACCTCTTTGATACTACGGATTGCTTCTCGCTTTGCCTTTTTTCTTCAAAGTGCCACACGACTAAACCGCAACCCAAAATCCTTTGTTTAGAATAACATGTTTCTACATTTCTGACAAGAAATTTTTATCACTTTTCATACTTTTTCTTACATTTTTCGACATCATATTTGTAAAAACAGGAAAACTATGTATGTAAAAATCAGAAACAGACAGAAGTCTCATTTTGAGAATCTGTCTGTCTTTCTTTTGTCCGCTTCATGCGGACATTTTCTTTATGACGCGCTCACACTTAACAGTTATGCGCACTCTCTGGCCATCACAAAACCAATTTTCTTCGCCTTCCTGCCCTCCTGATTCTCGTGAGCCGCACTCATCTCCCGCAGTGCTTTTCTGATATCTCCTGCCTCAATCTGGACAAACGCTTTTTTGGGTGCATTTTCCTTTGCCATCACGCGCTCTGCCATAAACGAGATGGACAGTTCCAAAAGTACCCGCGCCTCTCTTCCGTTTCCAAAATCAGCCGCATTTCCTCTCTCTGCAAAGTATGCTTTTACTTCCTCCTTTGTCTCCTCTCCTGTCTCATAGCCCGAAAGCTGTGCCTGCTTTAAGAAAATCTGCCACATCTCATCCGCTGAGTATGGCTCAAACACAAAGGTGGAGTTGATACGGCTCTTGATGCCAGGATTTGTATCCAGAAACTGCTGCATTTTATTGTCTTTTTCAGAAACATTTTTTCCGCCATATCCTGCAAATACTACCAGCTTGTCTGTGGAGTGCTTCTCCATCTCCAGAAGCAGCTGCGCCATCGCCTCGTTAGAGTAGGAATCTGAATTCAGCCCGTCTGCCATCAGAGAATAGGCCTCATCAATAAAAATACAGTCATACTCTTCAAACAGGGCTTTTACTTTCGGCGCTGTCTGGCCCACATAGGCGCCCTTTAACTCCGCTCCATTCACAGAAATAAAGCGTCCGCCTGGAATCAGGTCTTCTTCCTCCATCATCTGTGCCATCAGTTTGGCAACTGTGCTCTTGGCAGTTCCTGGAGGTCCTATCATCAAATGTGTGTTGTGATACTCTCCTTTCAAACCCATGGAAGTCCGCATCTGGTTAAATTTCAGAGTGTCTGCCAGGCGAAAGACCTGCTTTCTCACCTGATCCAGCCCGATAAAATCCTCTCTCAGGCACTCTCTGGCGCTTCTTCGCGTTTTCTCCCCCATCTTTCCATCTTCGTACAGCTTTAAAAATGAGAAATCTCTCTCCCGAACCGTTCGTCCCGACACTTCCTTTTTGTCGCGCTCCGCCTTACAGTAGTGCACAATCAAATCCATGTAGTTGTTGTCATAGTTCTTGTTTGCCTTCTGAATCATCTCCAAAATCATCTCATACGGGAAACGCTTCGCTGCTCGCAGGCCGTAATAATTCAAAAACCCATTCAATACCATTTTATCGTACTCTTGTGTGCGAAAACCGTACAGTGCCGCCTCATCTGCCAGAAGGCTGAGTTTCAAAAGATTAATCTGGCGCTTTTCTTCCTCATCTGCCTCCAGCTTATTCTCATTGTCCAATCCCAGGTCCCAGAAGTATTGTGGCCGCTCCTCTATCATAATGTACACCTGGCGGTTCGTGTCAAAATAGTGCAGCTGGTCCACCAGATTATTGATACTATTGGACATATCGCCGTCCCCCATCTGCAGTTCGATGCAGACGGACTCTGTTTTGCAGTCCATCCAATATGGGCGAAAATTTGTCTTGCTGGTCTCACCGCCCAAAAGAAAGCTGCCGCCAAAGAGTCTGTCCTCCTGTCTTCCTGTCAGACTCAAGGACAACTCTCCATATGAAATCAGGGGAATCAGATAAGGGTTTTCTTCCCAGGCTTCGTCCTCTTCCGCGCTGTCATCCTCCGGATTCTGGGACCAGGTGGCGTAACTGGATGCAGCATACTCGTCATCCTGCATTTCATCCCGCATTTCTGTTCCTTCTCCCTCTTCTTCCCGCTCGTTCATGAGCAGTCCGGCAAGATATGCTACTGCCATCAGGCGTTCTTCCTTCGTTCCGCCGTACAGGAGAACATAATGCGGTTTCTGTTTTCTTTTTGCCAGCTCATAGACCGGTTTGTACTTGCAGGCAATCTGTATATCCTTCTTTACCTGTTTCAATGTGAGGTCCGGCACGCGAAGCTGCTCGATTTTTTCATTCTTTCCATTTCTATAGATGTATTTTACCTGTTTATCTGGTTTCAATAACGCAAGCTCTGCCATACAACATTCCCTCCTAATTACCTCTGTTTTGTTTTTTTCGTCTTCTTACATGGCTCCACTATACTATGGCACTTCTCGCAAAGCTGCGAAGTCTGCTCTTTTTTCTTTTTTTCCATTTTTTCATCTTTTCTGATTTTTCGGTAAAAATTTACCTATTTATATGTGTATACTATAGACATACAAGAAAGGAACACACAGAAAGACAGAACACGCGATACAGGGCGCCCCTCTCAAAATGCCCAATTCACGCAGCATATAAACTCACATTTACCCAAAGCAGCAGCGACAGTGCACCTAGATGTGTTCACAGCTGCTTATATATCACTTAGAACAGGAGGATTCCCATATGGCATACTTTCCCAACAGACTGTCCCCAGTTATCATTTTAGACGTATTAAATCAGGCAAAACGCCCCCTCACCATCTCAGAACTGACTAACAAAATCAATATGATGTATTCTCCGATGACATATCCAGAGCGTGCCGTCCACAGAGATACCGTATCCCGCTTTGTGAAGGATTTGTACCTGTATTTCCCTTCTGGCGCTTTCACGATTGCCTGTTATCAGAAACGCGGCACATCGTTTGAGCGGATTTTTCCAGAAGACATTCCTGCTGCCGCTTATATCGGGCTGGCACAGCAAATGCGCCCATCTTCCCAGTCCACACACTCCGCACACAAAATCGCTTGACAGAATGAAAAATCTGCCGGACAATACATACGATATCACACTTTCATGCAAGGCAGTGCCTGCGCCAGCAGGCATATTCGTTTACACAGGAGGTCGTTTTCTATGGATTGTCCGGCAAAATTATACTCTCTCATCATTCTGTCTGTTCTGAAACTCTATTCCGACAGACAGCATCCACTCACCTCGGAAAATATCTGCCAAAAACTGCTTTCCGACGCATCCATCCATTATACCATCACTCCAAAAACCGTTCGCACACAGCTCATGACCCTGTACGATTTTTTTCTGTCTGGGAGGGATTATTTTATGCGCGCCTACGGCGGAATGCTCTGCTGCCTGGTACGAAAAAATGATGGTTCTGACCTTGTCGATTTGACTGCATATGAAGAGTGTGAGGAGGCCGAAGCTTCCGCTGCTGTTTCTTCCATCGAATCCCCAAAAAAGACCCGATACTACTACTGGGAACCTGTGATTTCCAGGGAGGAGTGGATTTTATTTCAGAACATGATTCTCTGCAGCCAGTACCTGACCGTGGAACAGACGCGGGACCTGTACAATCTGACGGAACAGATGAAAAATCCAGAAAATCCGCTGCGCTATTCTCCGGAGCGAAACCGAATGTACAAACAGAAAGATATCAATATCTTTCAGATGCTCTCTCTGCTTCAGGAACAGATTACCAAAAAGCAGCGCATTTTCATGCAATATGGCGAGTACCGTGACAGCACAAAACTATCTCCGCGCGGAACTATGCGCCTAGTAAATCCCTACGCAATTCTGTCCACCAATGGCTATTTGTACTTGATTGCGACCCCTGCAGGAAAGCCGGATCGAATCACAAATTTTCGCATCGACCGCATTATGTCGCTGTCTCTTCCGGATGCGCCGGACCAAGTGCGCGAGGACATCCCGATTCCGCTTCGCAAATATTTCCCGAATGCCGACAAATCCTTTCTGGACGCGCCGCTCTACCGCAACGAACATCCGGTTATGTATTCCGGTGAGATTGCACATGTAAAACTGCTGTGCCGTCCTTCTATCTTAAACAATGTGATTGACGATTTTGGTCTGAATCTGCGGATTGAGACCAAACATGCCTACAAGCCGTCGGACTGGCTGCTCATCACTGCCAATGCATCTCTTCTTGGGACCAAAGTATTCTGTGTTCACCATTGCAGCCAGTGCATTGTACTGTCGCCGGAGAAGCTAAAGGATGCTGTCGTGAAGGAACTGCAGGAAGGCATCCGGCTAAACCTGGAGGGGGCGGAATAATTTTTTGCCTGCATCTATGCAAATTTCAGACATGCAGGCATATACTGACAATAAGTTTATTGATTAGGAATGTGAGATATGACTCCAAAACTTCTTATCCGTGACCTTTCCTTTTCGTACCACACAATGGAAGGGGAAACGCTCGCTTTGTCGAATCTTTCTTTTTCTGTCAATCCTGGAGATTTTGTGGCCGTCGTCGGGCCTTCCGGATGCGGAAAATCTACATTATTATCTCTTATCAGTGGTCTCTCTACCCCAGATGAAGGGGAAATTTTTATTGACGGAATTCCCAGAAATGAGTACAAAACCCCTATCGGATACATGCTGCAGAAAGACCATCTTCTGGAATGGCGGACGATTCTCTCCAATGCAGGACTGGGGCTTGAGATTGCCCGCTGCCTGACTCCGGCCAAAAAAGAATATCTGCTGTCCATGCTGGAATCCTACGGTCTGGGGCAGTTTGCCCTGGCAAAACCCTCTCAGCTTTCCGGCGGCATGCGCCAGCGTGCGGCATTGGTCCGAACCCTGGCACTGGAACCGGACCTTCTTCTTCTGGATGAGCCATTTTCTGCTCTGGACTACCAGACCCGCCTCCAGGTATGCGATGACATCAGTTCCATCATCCGCAGCGAAAAAAAGACGGCTCTCCTTATCACACACGACTTGTCAGAAGCTGTCAGCATTGCAGACCGCATCATTGTTCTTTCCAAGCGTCCTGGGCGCATCAAAACAGTTCTTCCGATTCACTTTTCAAAAGCCTGCACCACTCCTCTGAAACGCAGAAATGCGCCGGAATTTCCAGTGTATTTTCAGATGGTGTGGGACCATCTCCAAGATAAAACAGATGACAGCGCCTCCTCCTGATAAGGCAAGGCAACTCTCCTGTGAAACCAAAGAGGGCAAGGCAATCTGATTTTCTCTCCAGATTGTCTTACCCTCGTTATCTTGTCATACTGTGCATGGCATATTCTCGCTGGAAATACCAGAACACGCTTTGACTCTTTTTCTCTTTAGAATGTCACCGGCTCCTTTACTGGCGCTGTGAGAGCCACTTCCTCCACATACAGAATCGGCGCCTCCCCGCGATATTCCTTCTGATATTCATATTCCATTCTCGCGCGGACTTTGACCCAATCCTTTGTCTTTAAATTCTTTGCAGCCGAGGACTTGCACATATAGCCTAAAAATGTCATATCTGCCTCACAGCATGCCATTGCCATGCGTCCGAGCACAAAACCGTTTGTTGGAATTCTTCGATTCTTCAAAACCATTCCAGTCAGTTCAAATACTTTGCCTTTATAGCGCTTCGGACAATCCATCGCATCCATATACCAGATTCCGTAGGCTTCCGGTGTGATTTTTACGACGTCTTTTTTCAGGTCATATGGCAGGTCTTCCTCGATCATCTCGCGGATTTCGCCCTGTTCATCCTCAAGAATAATCTCCGCATTCGGCGCGAGGGCGCGAAGCTGTCTCTTGTAATTGCCAAGTTCGTCGCTCTCTCTGTTGCAGCGGTTGCAGATAATCAGCTCGGAGTTCTTTACCAGAAGGGAAAGAAGCGGGCGCATATTTGCATAATAGGTCGGGAAAGTGGAGCCGTCAATCAGTGTAATCTGCTGATAAATCCCCCAGTCTTTCGGAAGTTTCAGCTGTGTGACATCCCACATACCATTCCACTCAATCAGGACTCTGGATGGATTGTACATAAACTCCCAGTCTGTCAGCTGTTCCACAGTCAGTTCTTCCATGCTGTCCACAGTCACCATTGTTGTATGGTTCCGCTTTAAGAAGCGCGCGTCGTACTCGCCCTCTCCTTCCTCGCATACAATCAAAAGTGTATTTTCATCGGTCTGAAAATAGTCCTGCCCCATGGTAAAATTCAGGAACTGCGTCTTTCCGCTCTCCAGAAAACCGGTAATCATAAACACGGGAATCATGCCGTCCGGCATCTCGTCCATCTCCTGAAAATCCTGCATTTCATCTATCTCATTCATGGTGTTTCCTCTTTCTTTTCTGAAACTAAACGCATTGCTTATTTGCCAAACAGCTCCTTCACTGCTGCCTCAGCCAGCTTGGAACCAATCACGCAAACCTTTCCTGTCAGTTCTGGACTTCCGGTACGAATCTCGTACTCTTCCGGCACCAAGTCAAAATACAGCCACTCGCCCTGCTTCTCGCTCGGAATCATTCCCTTTGCGCGAAGAATCTGTCCATATTTCTCGCTGTTTGCCAAATCCTTTAAGATGGACTCCAATGTTTCTTTTTCCATGCCTGCTACGTTCTCCAAGCCAATGCTGGTGAACACTTCATCTGCATGATGGTGGTGATGGTGATGATGCTCGTGCTCATGCTCTCCTTCCTCATCGTGGTCGTGGTGATGATGGTGTCCGTGGCAGCACTCGCCTTCCTCGTCTTCATGGTCGTGATGATGATGTCCGTGGCAGCACTCGTCTTCCTCATCTTCGTGGTCGTGGTGATGATGGTGTCCGTGGCAACACTCGTCTTCCTCATCTTCGTGGTCGTGATGATGGTGATGCTCATGCTCTTCTCCATCATGGTCGTGATGGCAGCAGCATTCTCCATCCTCGTGATGATGATGGTGCTCATGTTCTTCCTCCTTACAAGCAGCCAACACTTCTTTCATCAGATCAGATTCCATATCTACCGGTTTTTCAATCAACGCCAGCATCTGCGCGCCATCCAGCTGTGCAATCGGAGTTGTCACAATCGTCGCGTGTGCGTTGTGCTCACGCAGCAATTCCACGGCCTTCTCCACTTTTTCCTTGGAAACCACATCAGTACGACTCAGAACGATGGTTCCTGCATTTTCAATCTGATTGTTGAAGAACTCACCAAAATTCTTCATATACATCTTGCATTTTGACGCATCCACCACCGTCACAGACATATTTAAGACAACATCCAGTTTTTCGGACACGTCAACCACTGCTTTCGTGACGTCGGACAGTTTGCCCACGCCTGACGGTTCAATCAGGACACGGTCTGGATGGTAGGTTGTCAGCACTTCTTCCAGAGAGCGCCCAAAGTCACCTACCAGAGAGCAGCAGATGCAGCCGGAGTTCATCTCACGAATCTGGATGCCAGAATCCTTCAAAAATCCGCCGTCAATGCCAATCTCGCCAAACTCATTCTCAATCAGGATTACTTTCTCTCCTGCAATCGCTTCTTCCAGAAGTTTCTTAATAAAAGTTGTCTTTCCAGCGCCCAGGAAGCCGGAAATAATATCAATCTTTGTCATTTTTTCCCATTCCTTTCACTTTTTTCTGTACAGGAGAAAAAGAACCCCTGTACCTGAATCTTCTATAATTAAAGAAATCGCACAGAATTCCATCTTTTTCTCTGCCCAATTTCCTAGTTACCATTCTACAAATCTTAATTTTCTCACAATCTTTCATTAAAGTCAAGAGTCTGAGAAAAACACGTCTGTATAGGTGTGTATAGGTGTCAATGATTGGTAACATATCATCTCTGAAACGATATCAAGGGAAAGGTGAAGATTCTCGTAGAGAATACTACCTGACCTTGACATCTCATAAGGGATACTTTGTCAAAAACATCTTTTATAGAATTACTATAAAGGATTCCTTTCCTTACATTTTTGCTTATAAATCTCTTTCAAATCATCAATGGCCATTGTAACGTCAAAAGTATGGAAACCAAGCCAACATTCACTCATTGTTTTGGCATCAGCGATTTTAAATATTTCATGACTATATTCACCCGTGTAGTAATGCCAGTAGCGATAAGTATATCCTATCCAATACATTATTTCCAAAGTATAAGTTATGCCAGCCTTTTTAAGCCCTCCAACTTCATCATTTAGTTCCTCAAGAATATATTCCTCGCCCGCCCATTGTAAGCGATCATAAACGTCATCAAGAGCGACAGCAGTTTTGCTGTTCATAAAAGATTTTATAAACGATGGGCAATCCAATCCGGTTGTTAGAGCAAGTTCAAATAACCGACCTTGTATATCGCAGAGTTGACGCTTTTCTAGAGTAAGACTTTCCATTTTATTCACCTGCCTCTAATATTTCATCAAAAAACCGACCTTCACGACGATATTTTCGACAAATTTCATCTGCCATTGCAATGCCTTTTGAACGGTTGGCTTCACTTTCTTGTTTTAGCTTATCCCGATCATTCTCGGTAAGTACTTGCTCATCAAGAATTTTTATTTTTTCGCAAGCCTTTTCTGTTAAAGCTACGTATTGCTTACCAAGCTTCAATGCCGAAAGGCTATTAATCAGTGCCATATCAGTAATTTCTCCATTGAAAAAACGATCTAAGACAACGAACATTCTATCGTTAGCAATATAGCCAATAATCATGTCACAGTCTTTGCTTAAATTCGCAAAACGATTATAGATAGTTGAATGTCTTACAGATTCCATTTTTCCTCGATTGTATGCAACTAACAACGCCCAATCTAATCCCACTTCTACATCAAGAATTTTAAGATCTGATAGATTGACACTTAACGTATATATTCTGGCATTAGGATAATTGCAAATTAGCGTAAGTGGCTGAGTTCGGTCAGTTCCCATATAAAATCCTTTTCCAAAATCGCAGCGTTTCCGGCTTATAGGAGCAATAGTACCACAAATCCCTGATTTTGAACCATGATAAAGAGTTACTATTTCATTAGTTCTAATAATATGATTTCTTTCAAATTGAGAAAAATCAATTTTGTTATTAGCACATAAATTTTTAATTGCATTTACAGCAATTTGTGATGGCTCACAACGACCTTTTTCCCAACGGTTGACAGTCGCAAAACTTACACCCAGCATATTAGCTAATTCACTTTGGTTTAAATTTAGATAGGAGCGAATTTCCTTTATAATTTGGGAGCTTTTCATGGTGACCTCCTTGAGTTGCTGTATAACATTTGAACGATCCAATTATAACATATGAGGCACTAAAATACAATATAGAGCCACTACTGAA
>JAUNGE010000058.1 GCA_030524675.1 bacterium | reverse complement strand
GGTTTTAAACTGTGGTTTAGCACCATTTTTTGAGTTCAACTCTTAAAGACAGGTTCTATACTATTCTGTGCAAATATTCAAGTGGAAAATGCTGTCTAAATTGGATTCTTTTTTATACATGGGCAGCGGTTCTTTCATCGCGTATTCCAGATAAAATGTGTTTTTTGGCAATCAGTGCATCCTCTTTTGGCAGTGGTTTGACGTCCTTTAACGGATAGGGAATGCCCAACTCTTGGTATTTGACCTTCCCCATATCATGGTATGGGAGGACATCGAGAGCCTTCACGTTGGGAAGGGTGCCGATAAAACGTCCAAGCTGGTAGAGATAAGTTGGATTGTCGGTGATGCCTGGGACAACAACATGGCGAATCCAGACAGGGATGTTTTTTTCTGCCAGATGGCGGGCGAATGACAGGATACCGCTGTTTGGCTGGGAAGTCAGCTTTTGGTGTTCCTGTGGGTCAATGTGCTTGATATCCAGCATGACGAGGTCGGTCACGGCAAGGAGAGCATCTGTTTTTTCTATGCTTGAAGGTACATCTGGACGGAAGAAGATGCCAGAGGTATCCAGACAGGTGTGAATCCCCATTGCGTGTGCCTTCTCGAAGAGCTCTGTGACGAACTCCATCTGTCCCATCGGCTCACCACCGGTGACTGTGATTCCGCCATTATGGTAGAACTGCTGGTTGCGTGTGTACTGTGCCAGAATCTCGTCTGCCGTCATCTCAGTTCCGCCGCCAAATTCCCAGGTGTCAGGATTGTGACAGTAGAGACAGCGCATCGGACAGCCCTTTGTGAAGACTACCATGCGCACGCCTGGTCCGTCAACAGTTCCAAAACTTTCAATAGAATGGATATGTCCGATCATGTAATGCACGCTCCTTTTTGTATCTTGTTTGTATTCTGTTTTTCTACTTTGTATTCTTTCATGTCTGCTGGCGCTATGCCAGCACGTAGGTCCGTTTTTTTGTGATTTTGCGGTTTTCCTTTGATACCAGTTTACCCGCATGACTGAAATACATACAGTCATGCGGGTAAGATTCACAGATGGTTCATAGATTATTTAGTATTTGGTATTTTTGGCCGGTTTCTTACAGGCTGTTGTGGAACGTTCTGGAGATAACTTCGTCCTGCTGCTCTTTTGTCAGCTTGATAAAGTTTACAGCGTAACCGGATACACGAACGGTAAGCTGCGGATATTTCTCCGGATGTGCCTGTGCATCAAGCAGAGTCTCTCTTGTGAACACGTTTACATTTAAGTGATGGCCGCCTTTTTCAGCATATCCATCTAACAAGGATACTAAGTTGTCGATTTGGTTTTCGCTTACTGACATAATAAAATCCTCCTTTGATGTCTTTATTGAGATGTCTTTCTTTGAGATATTTTTACTGTTCTTCCTGAGATTCTTCAGGGTACTCTTCCTCAGGTCTGGAATCCATTTCTTCAAAATCCATTCCTTCAAACAGGGTAGGAACCTTGCATGCCATATCTCCGGCAGCACATTCCAGGGAATTTGTGGTCTGGACTGTCTTTTCGGCGGTAATTGTACCAGAATTGTTGACCTGAATGTTCATGTGCCCGCCGTTGCCTGCCATAAACTGGTCAATCATAGCGACGATATCGTCTATTTTCTGTTCTTTGTCAAAAGTTCCCATAATTTACCTCAGATTCTGTATAATGGGGCGTTGTCTCCGAAAGATGCGCCAAGCAGCGTCATGGTGCGGCAGTATCTTTCGGAGAACACATATGATTTTAGTTCTTCAAATCCTGGTTATTCAGATCCAGCTCTACATCCAAATCGCCTGCAAAAACAGCATCCTCTTTTCCGAGTGCATTCGGGATGATGGAGAAGGTGTTGGAGATACCGTCCTGTGCGTCGCGGAATGGCAGCTTGGAAACAGAAGCCAAGGATGCGACTGCACCGTGAGTATCACGTCTGTGCATCGGGTTTGCACCAGGAGCGAATGGCTCTCCGCCCTTTCTTCCGTCAGGTGTGGAACCGGTGTTCTTACCATATACAACATTGGAAGTGATGGTAAGGATGGAAGTGGTTGGCTTGCCGCCGCGGTAGGTGTGGTTTCCTTTTACGTAGTTCATGAAGGTGTGTACAATGTCGGCAGCAATCTGGTCTACACGGTCATCGTCGTTTCCGTATTTCGGGAACTCTCCCTCTACCTGGTAATCTACAACGATGCCATTCTCATCACGGATGGTTTTTACCTTTGCATATTTGATAGCAGATAAGGAGTCAGCCACTACGGAAAGTCCGGCAATACCGGTTGCGAACCAGCGGGTTACTTCCTTGTCATGCAGAGCCATCTGCAGTCTCTCATAGCAGTACTTATCATGCATATAGTGGATGATGTTCAGGGCGTTCACGTATACGCGCGCCAGCCATTTCATCATGTCATGGTATTTGTCCATCACTTCATCGTAATCCAGATACTCGGAAGTGATTGGGCGGTACTTTGGACCTACCTGCTTCTTTGTAATCTCATCTACACCGCCGTTGATAGCGTACAGAAGGCATTTTGCAAGGTTGGCACGAGCGCCGAAGAACTGCATTTCCTTACCCAGACGCATAGAAGATACACAGCATGCAATCGCATAGTCGTCGCCGTGAGTCACACGCATCAGATCGTCGTTCTCATACTGTACGGAGGAGGACTCGATGGAGGTCTTTGCACAGAAACGTTTGAAGTTTTCTGGCAGTCTGGTGGACCACAGAACAGTCAGGTTTGGCTCTGGAGCGGTTCCGAGGTTGGACAGGGTGTGCAGGTAACGGAAGGACATCTTTGTTACCATGTGGCGTCCGTCGATTCCCACACCGCCGATGGACTCTGTTACCCAAGTCGGGTCGCCGGAGAACAGGGCATTGTACTCTGGAGTACGTGCGAATTTTACCAGTCTCAGCTTCATGATAAAGTGGTCTACGAACTCCTGAATCTGCTCTTCTGTGAAGGTGCCGTTCTTTAAGTCGCGCTCTGCGTAGATGTCAATGAAAGTGGAAGTACGTCCGAGGGACATTGCAGCGCCGTTCTGCTCTTTTACAGCAGCCAGATAGCCGAAGTATGTCCACTGGATTGCCTCTTTTACGTTCTTAGCTGGATTGGAAATATCATAACCGTAGATAGTTCCCAGTTTCTTTAAATCTTCCAGGGCACGAATCTGCTCGGATAATTCCTCACGGTTGCGGATAACATCAGAGTACATGATAGTACGTGTGGTGTTCTTCTGCTCTTTTTTGTCCTCGATCAGACGGTCCACACCGTATAGAGCGATACGGCGGTAGTCGCCGATAATACGTCCGCGGCCGTAAGCATCCGGAAGACCTGTGATGATATGGCTGGAACGGCATGCACGCATTTCTGGTGTGTAAGCATCGAATACGCCTGCATTGTGTGTTTTTCTATGTGTGGTAAAGAATTCTACGATTTCCGGATCTACTTCGTAGCCATTGTCCTGGCATGCCTTCACTGCCATACGGATACCGCCGTAAGGCTGTAAGGAGCGCTTAAATGGCTTGTCTGTCTGGAAACCGACGATGGTTTCTTTGTCTTTGTTCAAATATCCTGGGCCATGAGATGTGATTGTGGAAATAATCTTTGTGTCCATATCCAGGACGCCGCCTTTTTCGCGTTCCTGTTTAGATAAATCCAGAACCTGTTCCCATAAGTCTTTTGTATTCTGGGTAGGACCTGCAAGGAATGTGTCGTCTCCGTCGTAAGGGGTGTAATTTTTCTGAATAAAATCGCGTACATTGATTTCGCGTTCCCATACGCCGCCTTTAAAATCTGTCCATTCTGGTCTCATCGGGTCAATCCTCCTGCTTTCCTTATTCATATGAGTTGGTAGTTACTGTTATGATACGACTGCGATGTCCCCATACACTGGTGGCATCTTTGTCATTATGATGTTGGGGTCAAAAGGTATTTTGACCCCTATGATACCGGATTGCTCCGCACTGCGTGCTCTCACAAGGTCTACGCTCCGCTCCGGTCGGCGCCAAGCAGGCGTCACTGGCGCCTGGCGCCCTCAAAAACATTCATAATTCGCTCATTTTTCTTTGAAAAATGGCTACTTATTCATGTTTTTGGCGGGTCCCAAAGTCAGAAATCCTCTTGAAAGCAAGCTTTCATCGGATTTCTGACCTTTTGACCCTGGTATCTCATTATAAAAGTATGTGATGTGTACGTCAAGGCAGAGAATACAGGAAATTTGATTTTTTGTTTGAATTGGAACTCCGTCTTGACTTGATGGTTGTATTATAATACAATATTTGCAACAAGTAAGTTGTATTTACAACGCAAAAAACGAATGTCTTGTATTTTTGGAGGAACACAATGAGAGAAATAACAAAAGAGGCGACAAAGGAATATTTGATGCAGATTAAGAATTCCCCGCTGTTTGCAGGGATGAATGAGGAGGAGATTGAGCATATCTTAGAATGTCAGAATACGCAGATTGCCTCCTATGAGAAGGAGAACTATATTTTTCGCGAGGGGCAGAATATCTACAGCTTCGGCATGGTGCTGTCGGGGTCTGTCCATATGGTGAAGGACGATTTGTGGGGGAACCGCAGCATCCTGGCAAAAATGACTGCCGGACAGATTTTTGGCCAAAGTGTGTGTTTTATGGATGGAGAAGCGTTGGCGTTCAGCGTGGTCGCGGCGGAGAAAACAGTGGTGATGTTTTTGGACAGCAGAGAAACGCTGACTGTCTGTTCTAAGACCTGCTTCAGTCATAATCATTTGATTCACAATCTGGTGCAGGTCATGGCGGAGGCAAATCAAGTTTTGATGAGAAAAATTGAACACACATCCCAGCGCACAACCAGAGATAAGATTCTGTCCTATCTGTCGGATGAGTCGAGAAGGCAGAGGAGTCTGACATTTGAGATTCCGTTTAACAGGCAGCAGCTGGCGGAATATCTGAATGTGGACAGGAGCGCGATGTCGGCGACTCTCGGAAAACTGAAAAAAGAGGGAATTCTGACATTTGATAAAAATAAGTTTACGATTTTGAGTTGAGATGCGGCAGGTCCTGGAAAGAACAGGAATGGGCTTGCAGGCTTTGTGGAAATGTGTTAGAATCAAGAAATGCAGAACGGTTACACAATAGCAGTTTGCTGATTTTACTAATTTTTTTATTCATTTTACTATTTTCAAGGAGGAAAATACGATGCAGGTAAGTAAAGATATGCTGATTGGTGAGTTAGTACGTTTGGATGAGGGAATCGCTCCTATTTTAATGAGAGTGGGAATGCACTGTCTGGGCTGTCCGTCCGCACAGATGGAGTCTCTGGAAGAGGCTTGCATGGTTCATGGACTGGATGCAGATACGGTAGTGGCTTCTCTCAACGAGTATCTTGCAAATAAATAATCGTTTTTTAAGGAAAATAAAATCTTGCATTTCCGTACAAAAAGCCTTATGATAAAGCTATACAGGTATTAAGTGTGCAGGATTTATATAAGCCCGTAATCGGTCGGGCGTTTCTACCAGCTGCCGGAACAGCTATCTATAAATCTCTCAGTATCTTGGGAGATAGATTGTTCTGGTGAGCTGGTTTTTCATTATTATGAGAGGAGGCGTTCTATGAGTGAAAATTATCTGATTTTAAAAGGGGATATCTGCTATACGCCATCTCCCGAAAAGATGGTCTGTATGGAAGATGGCTATCTGGTTTGTGAAAATGGAATATGTAAATATGTAACAAAAGAACTTCCTGGGAAACTATTGGACTTTCCAATTTCAGATTATAGTGGTAAACTAATTATGCCAGGACTCATTGATTTGCATGTTCATGCCCCGCAGTACTCGTTCCGCGGCCTGGGGATGGACATGGAACTCTTGGAATGGCTGAATTGTCGTACGTTTCCTGAGGAACGAAACTATCAGGATGAGACGTATGCGAAGCGCGCGTATGAGATTTTTGCAGAAGATTTGAGGCGTGGACCGAACACGAGGGCATGTGTGTTTGGGACGCTGCATGTGGCTGGAACTCTGATTTTGATGGATGAGCTGGAGAAATCGGGAATCTGTGCTTTTGTCGGGAAGGTCAATATGGACAGAAACAGTCCAGATTTCCTGCGGGAACAGAGTGCAGACGAGTCCCTTGCAAATACAAAGGAGTGGCTTCGACAGGTAAAGAAAAAAGAGTATCATTCTGTAAAGCCGATGTTGACGCCCCGTTTTATTCCATCGTGCACGGACGCTTTGATGGAAGGATTAAAGCAGATACAGGCGGAGTGGAGACTGCCAGTGCAGTCACACCTGTCCGAGAATCAGGGAGAGATTTCCTGGGTGAAGGAACTTTCACCGCAGTCTGCATTTTACGGGGATGCCTATGATCGATTCGGGCTGTTTGGCGGCGATGTGCCTACGGTGATGGCACACTGTGTCTGGTCCGAAGAAGAGGAACAGAAGAGAATGAAGGAAAGGGGGATATACATTGCCCACTGTCCACAGTCCAATGAAAATCTGGCTTCCGGAATTGCGCCAGTCCGCGCATATCTGGAGCAGGGAATGCATGTGGGGCTTGGCAGCGATGTGGCAGGCGGTGCGCACATGTCGATTTTTCGGGCGATGGCAGATGCAGTCCAGATGTCAAAAATTCGGTGGCGTCTGGTGGACCAGAGCCAGAAACCTCTGACAGTGCCGGAAGTATTTTACCTGGGCACAAAAGGCGGCGGTTCCTTTTTTGGAAAAGTCGGAAGTTTTGAGAGCGGCTATGAGTTGGATGCTGTCATCATTGATGACAGTATTTACCGGCATCCGCAGAAATTGAGTGTGGAAGAACGGGCGGAACGGCTGATTTATCTGCATGATGGCAGTACAGTTCTCCATAAATTTGTGGCGGGAAAGCAACTTTTTTGAGAGGTGGGAAACAGTCCACCTGTGTCTGATGTGTTTGACACGCAGGCGTATGTCTGGAATTTGCAGCGGAAAAATACAAACGAAGCATTGAGACATGCAGTTTGAAAGTGTGATGCAGGTTAAAATTACAGTGTATTTTAGAAGCGTGATGCAGACGAGATGGCGTCCTGTGTGAGATGCGCACAGAATGGAGGAAACTATGAATTTAGAAAAATTATTTCATTTAAAAGAAAATAATACGGATGTGAAGACAGAAGTATTGGCAGGTATCACCACGTTTATGACAATGGCGTATATCCTGGCAGTCAATCCGACCATCCTGTCAGCGGCAGGCATGGACAGAGGCGCTGTCTTTACGGCAACAGTCCTGGCGTCCTTTATTGCAACCTGTCTGATGGCAGTGTTAGCAAACTATCCGTTCGTGCTGGCACCTGGTATGGGCCTGAATGCATACTTTGCCTATACAGTAGTTATCCAGATGGGCTATACTTGGAATCAGGCTCTGGCAGCCGTATTTGTGGAAGGTCTTATCTTTATCGTGTTGTCCCTGACAAATGTTCGTGAGGCAATCTTTAATGCGATTCCGATGAACTTAAAGCACGCTGTTTCTGTAGGTATCGGTCTGTTTATCGCATTTATCGGTCTGCAGAATGCACATATCGTTGTGAACAACGATTCCACTCTGCTTGGTGTGTTCTCCTTTAAGGGCGCCATTGAGACAGGAACTTTCAGCTCTGAGGGAATTACCGTGCTGCTGGCGCTGCTTGGAATTCTGATTACTGGTATTCTGCTGTACAAGAACGTAAAAGGAAATATTCTCTGGGGTATTCTCATTACATGGATTATCGGAATCATCTGCCAATTCCTGGGACTTTACAAACCAAATCCGGATGCTGGATTCTACAGCTTGCTGCCGGATTTCTCGAATGGCATCTCAGTTCCGAGCTTGGCGCCTACATTCTTCAAGATGGACTTTAGTGTGGTGGCATCTCTGGATTTTGTTGTGATTATGTTTGCATTTCTGTTTGTAGATATGTTTGATACACTGGGAACTCTGATCGGTGTTTCTTCCAAGGCAAATATGCTGGACAAAAACGGAAAACTGCCGAATATCCGCGGTGCTCTGCTGGCAGATGCAGTTGGTACTTCTGTAGGTGCAGCTCTTGGTACTTCCACCACGACTACATTCGTGGAGAGTGCCTCCGGCGTTTCTGAGGGCGGACGTACTGGTTTGACTGCTCTGGTTTCCGCAGGATTGTTCCTTATCGCACTGTTCCTGTCACCGATTTTCCTGGCAATCCCGTCCTTCGCAACAGCTCCGGCTCTGGTAGTCGTTGGATTCCTGATGCTGACCTCTATCACAAAGATTGACTTCGAGGATTATTCCGAGGCAATTCCATGCTTTATCGCTATCATCGCAATGCCGTTTATGTACAGCATTTCTGAAGGTATCGCAATGGGCGTTATCTCCTACGTAGTTATCAATCTGGTATGCGGAAACGCAAAGAAGAAAAATATCAGCGCTCTGATGTATGTTTTAGCGGTATTGTTTGTAATCAAGTATATTATTTTGTGATACCAGGGTCAAAAGGTCAGAAATCCGATGCAAGCTTGCTTGCGGGAGCACATAGTGCGGAGCAATCTGGTATCATAGGGGGTCAAAATACCTTTTGACCCCAACATCACAAAAATAGCACATTGAAGATTTAGCGGTTGGCGCAGGATATCGAAAAGGGCAGAGAGAGTTTGGTCCGGATATCCTGCGCTGACTGGTTTTCTATGAAATATACAGTACTTTGACATGAAAATACAGGCAATCAAGGCAAGCAATCAAGGAAAGAATTCTGGCCGTCCTGTGAGAAGATGAGGTCCCCAGTGTTCTATATGGGAGTTTCATCTGTTTACAGGAAATGGGAAAGACAGAGAAAAGGGCTGAAATGGCAGAGAAAAAGGAAAATAGAAAGGATTGGAGGGAATACTATGGGAGTTGGCGCGAAATCGGTACGTGTGGACGCATATGCAAAGGTGACAGGACAGGCGAAGTACACGGCAGATATGATGCCGAAGGATGCCCTGTGTGCGAAGGTGATTCACAGCACGATTGCAAATGGATGGGTGAAAGGGTTTCATCTGGAAGAGGCACTGAAGGTGCCTGGTGTTGTGAAGATTGTCACATGCTTTGATGTGCCGGATATCCAGTTTGGAACGCCTGGGCATCCGTGGTCTGTGGAGGCAGCGCACCAGGATGTGCAGGACAGAAAAATTTTGAATCAGAGAGTCCGGCTGTATGGGGATGATATTGCGGCGGTTGTGGCGGAGGACGAGGTGGCCGCATCGCGTGCGGCGAGATTAATCGGAGTGGAGTATGAGGAGCTTCCGCCGATTCCCGAGGTGGAGGAGGCGATGGCGCCGGATGCGCCGGTTCTTCATGAGGAGAAGCCAGGAAATGTTCTGGTACATTCCCGCCTGACTGTGGGAGAGGGCGATTTTGAGAAGAGCACCAGCGGGGAAGAGGGGCTTCTGATTTTGGAGAAGACCTACCGGACGCAGCGGGTGCAGCACTGCCATCTGGAGCTTCCTGTCTCGTTTGCATATCGGGATGGAAACGGAAAGATTGTGATTGTCTCCTCCACACAGATTCCACATATTGTCCGCCGCGTGGTGGGGCAGGCACTGGGAATCGGCTGGGGCCAGGTCCGCGTGATAAAACCTTACATCGGAGGCGGATTTGGAAACAAGCAGGATGTTCTGTATGAGCCGCTGAATGCTTTTCTCTGTCTGCAGGTAGGCGGACGCTGCGTGAAGATGGAGATTTCCAGGGAGGAGACATTTGTTTCCACCAGGGTGCGTCACGCGATAACCTGCCATGTGAAGGCGGCGGTGCGTCCGGACGGCACACTGGTTGCAAGAAAATTGGATGCCTACTCGAACCAGGGAGGGTATGCGTCTCACGGACACGCGATTGTGGCAAATCTCGCCAATGTGTTTAAGCAGCTTTACCAGGACGAGAAGGGGATGGAAGCGGACAGCTACACAGTCTACACCAGCTCGGCGACAGGCGGTGCGATGCGCGGATATGGGATTCCGCAGGCGGATTTTGTGACAGAGGCAATGACAGAGGATTTGGCGCGGATGCTTCACATGGACCCATTGGAGTATCGCCTGAAAAACTGTATGAGAGAAGGGTACAAAGACCCGCACACGGGTATCACATTCCACAGCTATGGGTTGAAGGCATGTATCGAAAAAGGGCGCGAAGTCATTCACTGGGATGAAAAGCGCAGAGAATATGAAAATCAGAGCGGACCTGTGCGCCGCGGAATTGGAATGGCCATTTTCTGCTATAAGACGGGCGTACATCCGATTTCTCTGGAGACGGCGTCCTGCCGCATGGTTCTAAACCAGGATGGCTCGATTCAGCTGCAGATGGGCGCGACGGAAATCGGTCAGGGCGCGGACACGGTGTTCACGCAGATGGCGGCGGAGACGCTTGGATTCAGTGAAGATAAGGTGTATATTATTTCCGCGCAGGATACTGATGTGACACCATTTGATACGGGAGCGTATGCCTCGAGACAGACCTATGTGAGCGGTATGGCCTTGAAGCAGACGGCACAGATTTTGAAAGGAAAGATTTTGGCGTATGCGGAGGAAATGCTGAAACGTCCTGCAGAGGGGATGGACATTTCGGATAACTGCATTGTGGATGCGAAGACAAAGGATGCGCTGCTCTCAATGGAAGAGCTGGCAACAGAAGCGTTTTACAGCCTTTCCCACTCGGTACATATCACGGCGGAGTCAACCGTACACTGCAAAGACAATACGTTTGCGAGCGGCGTCTGTTTTGCCGAGGTCGAGGTGGATATGCCGTTCGGGCAGGTGAAAGTGCTGCGGATTCTGAATGTGCATGACAGCGGGATTCTGATTAACCCGAAACTGGCAGAGGCGCAGGTGCACGGCGGCATGAGCATGGGACTTGGGTATGGCCTGAGTGAATGTCTGATGTACGACAAAAATGGGCGTCCTCTGAATGGAAATCTGTTGGATTATAAGCTGCCGACAGCGATGGATACGCCGCATCTGGAGGTAGAGTTCGTGGAACTGGAGGACCCGACAGGTCCTTATGGGAACAAGGCTCTGGGAGAGCCTCCGGCAATTCCTGTGGCTCCGGCGCTGCGCAATGCGGTACTTCATGCGACGGGAGTGGCGATTGACTCTCTGCCGATGGACCCGCAGAAAATGGTGGCGGCGTTTCAAGAAGCAGGATTGATTTAAAGTTTCGCTGTATTCTGTGAAATGGAACTGCTGGGTGAGGATTGAAATAAAAAGGGGAAGGAAGTGCGTGTATGTACGATATTGAGGGAATTTATCAGGCAAAAAATGTGCAGGACGCCATTGCTGCGCTGGTGCGGCAGCCGGACGCAGTTGTGATTTCTGGCGGGAGTGATGTGCTGATTCGGATTCGGGAAGGAAAGCTGGCGGGCTGCCGGCTCGTGAGTATTCACAACATTCCTGAGCTGAAAGAAATTTACCGGGAAGCGGATGGAACGATTGTCATAGGACCAGGGGCCGCTTTTTCGCATATCACAAAGGACAGGCTGATTCAGACATGGATTCCGGTTTTGGGGGAAGCGGTGGATATGGTCGGAGGTCCGCAGATCCGAAATATCGGCACCATCGGCGGGAATGTCTGTAATGGCGCTACCAGCGCAGACAGTGCTTCGACGCTGTTTACTCTGAATGCAGTGCTGGAGCTTGCAGGACCGGATGGGGTGAGACAGGTGCCGATTGCTGAGTTTTATACCGGTCCAGGGCGAACGGTGCGCTGCAGAGAGGAAATTTTGACGGCGATTCGGATTGCCAAGAAGGATTACAAGGACTTTTTTGGAAAGTATATCAAGTATGGCAAGCGAAATGCAATGGAGATTGCCACGCTTGGCTGTGCGGTGCATGTGAAGTTGGCGAAAGCGAGAGAGGGTGCTGTGCAGACTGGAATGTATGCGCCGCAGGATAAAAAATATGTGGAAGAGCTGCGGATTGCCTATGGAGTGGCAGCACCGACACCAGTGCGCTGCAGGGAGACGGAGAGGAAGGCCGCAGGTATGCCGGTGGGGCCGGAACTGATTGCGATGGTCGGAAAGAGCGTGCTGGAGGAGGTGAATCCGCGCTCAAGCTGGAGAGCGTCGAAGGAATTTCGCGTTCAGTTGGTGGAGGAGATGGCAAAGCGGGCTCTGACAGAGGCGTTGGTGCGGGCTGGAGTGCCAGAAGATGTGCTGAATCCTGAACATACGCCGAACAATATCCAAAATGACACAAGAAAGTATGCAGAAAATGATGCGGGAAATCAGGCAGAAAATGATGCAGAAAATCATACAAAAGACAGCAAAAGAGAGGAAAAACGGGCAGGGGGTGAGCGGAATGCTTAAAATCATACATATGACAGTGAACGGAAAACTGCGGGAAATCGCCGTAGATGAACGGGAATCCCTCCTGGATACCCTGCGAAATCGTCTGGACTTGACCAGCGTGAAAAAGGGATGCGAAGTTGGAGAGTGCGGCGCCTGTACTGTGCTTGTGAATGGGGAAGCGATTGATTCCTGTATTTATCTGACTGTCTGGGCGGAAGGAAAACATATTTTGACGGTGGAAGGACTGCAGGGGCCGAACGGAGAACTGAGCCCGATTCAGAGGGCGTTTGTCGAGGAAGCGGCGGTACAGTGCGGGTTCTGTACGCCTGGGCTGATTCTGACAGCGGTGGAGCTGGTGGGAACCGGAAAACGCTATACCCGCGAAGAACTGAAAAAGCAGATTTCCGGTCATTTATGCCGCTGTACAGGGTATGAAAATATCCTGAATGCGATGGAGCGGATTGTGGCAGAACAGAGTTCGCTTACTTTGGAAGAAAAACAGTAAAAGAAGAGCCATAGTCCGGCAGGCTTTTTACCTGGATGTTTCCGCCGCACAGAGACAGGATTTTCTTTACCAGCGCCAGTCCTAGGCCGTTTCCTTCGATTGTGCGGCTGCTCTCTGCCTGGTAGAATTTATCAAAGATATGTGCCTGCACCTCCTCTGTCATACCGATGCCGGAATCGCGGAAGGTGACTTGAATCTCTTTTTCAGTTTCTGCCGCACCCACAAAAATCGCACCGCTGTCGGGAGTAAATTTGATTGCATTGGAGAGCAGATTGGTCCACACCTGAATCATCAGTTCTTCATTGCTGCAGTAGAAAATTTCTGGAAGTTCAATGTCAATATCCAGATGTTTGCGGCTCCAGAGAGGTTCCATGGTGAGAATGGCCTGCCTGAGCTGCTCGTCCAGAGAAAAGAGCTTCTTTTCTGGAATAAACTGTTGGTTTTCCAGTTTCGAGAGTTTTAAGATATTGCTAGTGAGGGAGGAGAGCTGCCTGGAACTCTCCAAAATCCTTTTGGTGTACTCGTGCTGTTCTTCTGGAAGGTCAGAAGAAAATAAGAGAGACGCATAGCCCTCGATGGCGGCCAGAGGAGTCTTGATTTCATGGGATACATTCTGTATAAAGTCGGACTGCAGCGTCTCAATGGAATTTAGCTCTTTCATCATTTTGTTGAAATTTACATGGATGGCAAGCATGTTCTTATTTTTGGAAGATTCGGGCAGGCGCACATGGAAGTCGCCGGAAGCAACGGCGTTGAGTGCATGGATTAAGTCTTGGAGCGGCTCAAAGTAATATCTGGAGATGAGCAGAATCAATCCGATGGAGATGCAGGCGGCAGAAACAATAAATCCAACCAGGGGCATGTGAGGAAAAGGAGCGCCGAAAACGATAATCCCCGCTTTTACCAGAAAGAAGCTGAAAATTCCAGTGATAAAAAAGCCAAACAGAAGACACAGCACAATGATAAAAGTAAATGTAACCCACAATTTGAAATTGCGCATCAATGTATCACCGCCTTGTATCCGAGTCCGCGCACAGTCATAATCTCAAAGTCAGGATTGTCCTGAAAACGGCGGCGGAGACGGTTGATATGGACATCGATCGTCTGCAAGTCAGAGGTATTGTCACGCCCCCAGATTTCATCCATGAGCTGCACGCGGGTGAAGATTTTATTGGGGTAGGAAATCAATTTATAAAGCAGATAGAATTCTTTCTGCGGCAGCATGCACGAATCTCCATGGCTCGTGACAGTGAGCGCATCATACTCCAATAAGGTGTTGTTCAAAATCAGTTTTCGTTCTGTGACGACGTTTGCCCTGCGCAGCAGAGCCTTCACACGCAGAACCATTTCATTTAAGTCAATCGGCTTTGTCATATAGTCGTCGGTTCCCAGAGAAAATCCCCTGCTTTTGGATACAAAATCATCTTTGGCGGTAATCATAAGAATGGGTATCGTGGGATTTTCTTTCCGAACCAGTTCTACAAAATCATATCCGTTCATGACAGGCATTAAGATATCGGTAATCACCATATCGATATGCTGTTTTTCTAAAATATTCCATGCTTCCTGCCCGTTATGTGCCAGGAATGTCTCAAATCCTTCTTTCTGCAGGACAATACTGTAGAGTTGCAGAAGAGATTCTTCATCCTCCAGAATCAATATTTTTAACATTAACATTGTTATCAGACTCCTTTTCGTTTTTGTGATTATACCGCACAGGGATGAATTGAAGATGAATTTTTTGTGTGCAATTTGTGGAAAATGTGAAAAAAATGTGATTTCATGTTCGGTTCATGTTGAGTTTAGCTGCCGTTCATTTAAGCGTGTTAGTATGGAAAAATCAAAGCAGCGCAAAAGGAAAGGAGACAACTATGAAAAAGGGAATATTGATAGGGTGTGCGGCGGCAGCGGTTCTCTGCGCAGTGATTTTGCCGAGAATTTTTTCAAAAGAACCATTTGCAGAAGCGGTGGCAGACCCCATTGTAGAGATAACAAGTCCAGAGAGAAGGGATATTCAGCTGACAACTGGTCTGGTGGGAAGCGTAGAACCAGAGGACGTGGTGTATGTGTATCCAAAGGTGTCTGGGGAAGTGACTGATGTGTATATCAAAGCAGGAGATAAGGTGGAAAAAAGGACAGCTTCTCTGCGTGATTGATACAAAACAGATTGAGAGCGCAAAGTCTTCTCTGGACTCCGCGTCGCTGGCACTGAAACAGGCGCAGGAAGAGCTTTCGAGACAGGCGATTTTGTATGCGGGCGGCGGTATCTCGCAGCAGGTGTACCAGCAGTATCAGGATGCGGTCCAGTCGGCGCAGATTTCCTACGACAATGCAAAGGTAAATTATGACAATCAGGTTTCTTACAGCTGGATTACAGCGCCGATTTCTGGAACGGTGGAGGTCAGCGATGTGGAAGTGTTTGACCAGGTGTCCGCTTCCAATCAGCTCTGTGTGATCTCAGGCGAGGGCGCAAAGGTGGTTTCTTTCTCTGTTACAGAGCGAATCAGGAAACATCTGGCAGAAGGAGATAGCATTGTGGTGGAGAAGGATGGGCAGTCTTATGAGGGAACGGTCTATGAGGTCAGCTCCATGGCAGACAGCAGTACCGGACTGTTCCCAGTAAAAGCCAGACTGGATGAAAATGGCACAGAAGGAGAAGAAGCGGAGTCTTCTCTTCCCACCGGCTCTATGGTAAAACTGTATGTGATTTCGGACAGTGCCGAAGATGTGCTGACGGTGCCTGTGGATTCGGTGTATTATGACGGTGGTTTGTCCTATGTATATACATATGATGATGAGACGAGTTCTCTGCACAAAGTGGAGGTGGAGACTGGATTGTATGACTCTGAGTGGATAGAGATAAAGGCAGGAGTCGATGAGAGTGACAAGGTGCTGACGACATGGAGTTCCGAACTGTACGATGGAACTGTGGTTCGCATAAAAGAACAGACGGCGGAGACAGAAAACGCTGCAATAGAAATAGAAACAGCAGAGACAGCAGTTCCGCAGGCATAAAGGAGGTCATACAGAATGGGAATTACGAAATTTGTTCTGAAACGGCCAGTGACAGCGGTTCTGTGCGTGCTCTGCCTGGTTGTATTCGGAATTCAGGCAATGACGGGAATGTCGCTGGAACTGACGCCGGACATGGATATGTCCATGATGATTATTATGACAACGTATTCTGGAGCTAGTCCAGAGGATATAGATGAGCTGGTGACAAGACCTCTGGAGGATGCAGTCAGCACATTGTCGGGATTAAGTTCTATTTCATCGACTTCCAGCGAAGGTTCCTCCCTGGTCATGTTGGAATATGAGTATGGAACCGATATGGATGAGGCATACGATGATTTAAAAAAGAAAGTCGATACGGTATCTAATACAGAATTGCCGGAAGACGCCAGTACGCCGACCATCCTGGAGATGAATGCAAATTCCAGCGCCGATATGACGCTGGTCATTGAGAATCAGACAAAAGAAAATTTGTATAACTATGTAAACGATGACATTGCGCCAGAGTTTGAAAAACTGTCGGATGTCGCTGAGGTGGCTATAAGCGGCGGTTCGGAAGAGTACATCAAAATCGAGCTGGTTGAGGAGAAAATGGAACAGTACGGCGTCACAATGTCCTCGATTGCAAGCGACATTGCGGCTGCCAATCTCTCGTATCCGGCAGGGAGTACACAGGTAGGAAGCCAGGAACTGTCGGTATCTACAAGGATGAATTATGATACTCAGGAATCATTGAAGGAAATTCCGCTCACGACGTCTGGAAATGACATTGTATATTTGGCGGATGTGGCGAATGTGTACACGGCGTCAAAAGCGGAGGACAGCATTGCCCGCTACAATGGAGAAGACACCGTTTCTCTGCAGATTACCAAGCAGCAGAGTTCTACGGCGATGGAACTCTCAAGTGAGGTAAACAACATAATCGAGTCTCTGATGAGAGCGGACGCAGATTTGAACATCACAGTCGTAAACGACAGTTCCGAGTCCATTCTCTCATCGTTGAAATCTGTAGCGGAGACATTGGTTCTGGCTGTACTCATCTCTATGGTGATTATCTGGCTGTTTTTTGGGGATATCAAGGCGTCTCTGATTGTCGGCAGTTCGATTCCGGTGTCCATTCTCGCATGTCTGATTGGAATGGATATGATGGGGCTGACCTTAAATATCATTACCATGTGCGCTCTGACGCTCGGCGTCGGCATGATGGTGGATAACTCCATCGTTGTGCTGGAGAGCTGTTTCCGTGTGACAGACAGCCATCCGTCTAGATTTGTGGAGTACATGAAAGACGCGCTGGAAGGAACGCAGATTGTGGGGTCTTCCGTTGTGGCGTCCACAGTGACAACATGTGTGGTATTTCTGCCGCTGGCTATGCTAACAGGTATGACAGGACAGATGTTAGGGCCGCTCGGCTACACCATTGTATTCTGTATGGTCGCGTCTCTGATTTCTTCCATCTCTGTTGTGCCGTTATGCTATATGCTGTACCGGCCAAAGGAAAAGACCAAAGCGCCGCTGTCTGCGCCGATTGCCCGTCTTCAGCGCACATACAGGCGCATTATGCGGGTCATTCTTCCGAAAAAAAAGACGGTTATGTTTTGCTCTGTTTTGCTGCTGATAGCCTCGTTTATGCTGGCAATGCAGTTGGATACAGAACTTATGGCGTCGGATGACAATGGGCAGGTTTCTATCAGCATTGAGACCAGACCTGGCATGGTGACGAGAAAAATAGATACGATTGTGAAACAAGTGGAAGATATCGTGTCACAGCACGAGGATTTGGATTCCTACATGACCACCAGCGGAGGAAGCGGAATGATGAGCTCAGGAAGCGCCAGCATCACAGCGTATCTGAAGGATGACAGAAAGATGAGCACGCAGGATGTGGCGAGTCAGTGGAAGAAGGAACTGCAGGATATTACGGACTGTGACATTACGGTCAGTGTCAGCGGCTCCATGAGTATGATGAGTTCTTTTGGCAACAGTTTTGAGACGATTTTAATGGGTACAGACTACGATGAAGTAAAGGAAGTGACAAACACGATTGTGACAGAACTGATGCAGCGCCCAGAAGTCACAAAAGTACATTCGGATGCGGAGAATTCCTCTCCGGTGGTGGAAGTCACAGTAGATGCAGTGAAGGCAAAAGCGCATGGGCTGACAGCCGCTTCCATAGGAAGCACGTTGAACCAGATGCTGAGTGGAATTGAGAGCACAGAGCTGGATGTGGATGGAAACAGCATTTCTGTTATGGTGGAGTATCCAGAGGGAACGTACGAAACGCTTGACCAGATTCAGGGGATTGTGCTTGCATCTTCCAACCAGGGGTCTGTACTCCTGACAGATGTAGCAGACGTCTCTTTTCAGGACAGTCCGGCCAGCATTCGCAGAGAAGAAAAACAGTATAAGATAACCATATCCGCAGAATATACAGAGTACGCCACACAGGAGAGCAATGCACTTCTTTTGCAGGAAGTGGTAAAACCAAATCTGACAGAGACGGTGACAACAGGCATGAATTCTATCGATCAGTCGATGAATGAGGAGTTTTCCGCTCTGTTCGGAGCGATTGCAACAGCAGTGTTCCTGATTTTTGTCGTGATGGCGGCACAGTTTGAATCGCCAAAATTTTCTCTGATGGTCATGGTTACGATTCCATTCAGCCTGATTGGTTCATTTGGACTTTTGTGGTTGGCGGACAGCGCCATCAGCATGGTGTCCTTGGTAGGATTTCTGATGCTGATAGGTACGGTAGTAAACGCCGGAATCTTGTATGTGGATACGGTGAACCAGTACCGGAATACGATGGACAGGGACACGGCGCTGATTGAGGCTGGGGCAACCCGTCTGCGCCCGATTCTGATGACGACAATGACAACCATCATTTCCATGATTCCGATGGCGCTCGGCTGGGGCAGTTCAGGAGAGATGACAAAGGGGCTTGCGCTGGTAAATATCGGCGGTCTGACAGCCTCCACCATTCTCAGTTTGCTGATGCTTCCTGTATTCTACTGTATTATGAGCAGGAAACCCAAAAAAACGCCGCCTGTGGATGAGACATAGGAAAGGAGTGACGTCTGATGATGCTGACAGTGAGACAGATGATAGGAAAACGGATACTAGAAAAAAATGTTAGGGAAAAATGGATATTAGGAAAAAACATTAAGGAAATATGGAACAGAAAAAAGGGTGAAGAAAGAGGAAGAAGAAACTGCAGGAGACTAGGAGCGCTGCTTATGACTGCGGCGATGTGCTGGAACATTCCGGTCACGGCATTTGCGGAAAGCCCAGAGTTTGCGCGGACAGAAGAAGAGTGGGAGGCGCTTCGAGACAATGTGCTGGAATATGATGAGATTGCCGGACGGATTGAGGAGTACAACACGACGGTGCAGAACAATCAGTATGAGTACAGCAAATTTGTGCGTGAGTACGGCAGAAAGAGAGAGGATATCGCACAGGCGTACAGAGATACGGCGGACGATTTGGAGGACAGTATGTCGGGAGAAGACAGCGGCAGCGCCATGGTGAGCGATTTGCAGCTGCAGATTCAGGCGGATGCGCTGCGCAAGCAGGCGGACGACACCGTGGAGGACAGCCAGGTTTACCAGCTCAGTTATGCGCAGATAAAGGATAATTTGATTTTGTCTGCGCAATCGGAGTATCTCTCGTATTTTAAGAGCAAGCTGGAGCTGGAGGAGGCGCAGGAACAGAAAAAAGTGCTGGAAAACACGCTGGCTCTCACGGAAACACAGAGAAATGCAGGAACAGCTACCGATACGCAGGTGCTGGATGCGAAGGAGGCGGTTTTGGAGCAGGAGGATACCATTGCAAATCTGGAACAGGAGATTGAAAATACAAGGCAGAGCCTGCTGGTCATGCTTGGATGGAAAGCGCAGGATGAACCTGAGATTCAGGAGCCTCCCGAGGCAGACCTAGGGAAAATAGAAGCGGTGGATTTGGAGGCGGATAAGCAGACGGCGCTAGAGACAAATTATACTTTGCAGATAAACCGCAGAAAATTCGACAATGCGCAGGATTCGGAGAATAAGAAAAGCATACAGAATACCATAGACGGAAATGAAAAGCAGATTTTGGTCTCTGTCACCAATGCGTGGAACAGCCTGCAGACGGCGAAGCGCTCTTATGAGCAGGCGGTTTCGAGTAAGGAGGCAGAAGTCCGAAATATGGAGCTGGCAGAGCAAAAATGGAGCGCGGGGATGATAACAGCGTATGAATATGAACAGCAGCAGGCAACATTGGAAATCCAGAGACTGACGGTGAAGACCACGGCTTTGAGTCTGCTGGAAGCGTGGGAGACGTATCAGTGGAATGTCAATGGCCTTGCCAGTGCAGAATAGAGGTGACAGAGTGGATAGAAGAAAAATATGGAAGACGGTTTGTGTGGGCGCATGTTTTGTGGGAGCTTTTCAGATGAGTTTGGGATACGCAGTCACAGCATGGGCGTGGAATTCACCGTCGCAGGCTGTTTGGGAACAGGAAAAAGCAGAGACAGAAGCGCAAGAGCCGTATGAGGCGGTGGATCATCACCAGATACCAGAAGAGCAGCTCCTGGATTCGGTGATTGAATATGAAGAATTGGGGAGTTTGATTCATAGAAACAATTCCAGTGTGCAGGAGGTGATATACCAGACGGAGACGACCAAGCAGCAGTATACGCAGATACGGGATTCCATGTATGCGGAAAAATCGGATGCGGACTGGAAAAAAGACGAGGCGGAAGATGAGGGCGACATGGAAGCATACACAGAGTATGCAGCGTTGGAGGCGACGTACAAGATGGCGGCAAAAAGCTATAACAGTATGCTGAAAAGTCTGAACAGTGCCACTTCCAACAGCAGCCGAGTGACGCTGGAAAAACAGCTGACCTATGCGGCGCAGAATCTGATGATATCTCTGCAGTCCATCCAGCAGCAGAAGGAACAACTCCTAAAGATGGAAGAGTGGTATTCTGCACAGTATGAGACTATGCTGGCAAGGCAGCAGGCAGGGACAGCCACGCAGGCTGATGTGGAAGATGCGTATCAGGCATGGCAGGAAAGTGTCCTCTCTGTAGATTCCCTGGAGGCGAATGAGGATTCTGTCCGGCAGAGTTTGTACCTGATGCTGGGAATGGACGCAGGGGCAGAATGGGAGATAGGAGAAATCCCTTCTGCTGACCGTGAAAACATTTCAGAGATGAATCTGGAACAGGACACACAGACCGCTATCAACAATAACACGGAAATCATAGCAGAGCGAAAAACAGCGTCGGACGGGACGACAGAGGGAATCAAGAAGAAGCAGCGCACATTGGAAGAACTGGAAGAGAAATTAAAAATAAAGATGCAGCAGCTGTATGAGCAAGTTCTGCAGGCGGAACATGCCTGCGAGACGGCTTTGGTTGGATATGAAAGCGCAGAAGCGGAATGGAACTGTGCACAGAAGGAAATGGAGCTGGGAATGTTGAGTCAAACACAGTATCTGCAGGAAGAATTGGCGTACATCGGGCAGAAAACCAATCTGGAAGCCGCAGAGCTGACATTGTTTCAGGCACTGGAGAGCTACCGATGGGCAGTAGAAGGAATCGTCGGGTCATGATGAAAGCGCTGAGAGTGCGAAAGCATATCAGTGCTGCCAAGCGGCTGTAAGGACTGCGTGATAGTACGCAAAGATGTACAGTCCGTATAGTCATTTGGCAGCTAAAGAAATAGGAACAAAGAAGTGTGAGCAAAAAAGGGCAGCCGGTCAATTTGCGGTGCCTGGCGTGAAGCGGAATGGCCCGAGATTGGGCCTTATTCCACTGCAAACTCCACTGTCACCTGCGCCTCCACACTGAGCTGTCCTGGCATCACTGCCATATCTGCTGCCGAAGTCTCAGCTGCGAATTTTGCAGATGAGTTTGTGACTTGTCTGGAATAGCGCGCGTAGGTGTTTGGCGTGTATTCTTCCACATGAATCATCCCGCCGAGCGTGCGGCCGCCTGCCTGAGCGATGGCTTCTGCCTTGGTTCTGGCGCTGGCAATGGCTTTCTGCAGAGCTTCCTGGTAACTGTCGTCGTATTTGCTGGAGAAGTAGGAGACGGAATCAATGTTGTTGACGCCGTTTTCCACTGCTCCGCTGATGAGCGCTCCGCTTTTTTCGAGCGGAATATCAGAGACGGTGAGACAGGTGTACATCTCATATCCGGTGATTGTTCTTCCGCTGGTCCAGTCATACACAGGGTTTAGACTGTAGCCGGAAGTCTGGATGGAAGTATCGGCGATACCCTGCGTTTCCAGATATTCCAGCACTTTGTCCAGAGCTTCTGTGTTTTTCTGCTGGCAGCCATCCGCAGTCGAATCCTCGGAACTGATGCGGAAGACAAGTTCTGCCATGTCCGGCACGACAAAGACTTCCTCGGAACTGGTGACGGAAATCACCTGGTTGCTGCCGTCCTCGATCTGGATGGAGGATGGAAATGTGATTTCAGCAGGTGCGGCAGCAGGCGAACTGCATGCAGTGGCAGTGAACATGCTCGCTGCGAGAAGAGTGATAGCAAGATGTTTTTTCATAAAATTTGTCCCCTTTCTGGATAATATCCAATATCTTCCAGATATGCCAGAAGATAGTATCTTTTCTGCTTTTAGTATAGCGGAAAAAGCAGTTGTATGTGTTTCTTTTCTCTTAAAGATAAAGAGAGAAAACCTTACAAAGTTCTGAGCGGGAAAGTAAGGTTTTCTCAGACCTGAGATTTGCAGAAATATAAAAACGATGATACTGGAAACATAAAAATACCGGCTCCGACGCAGAACATATCGTATCCGTCTGCATCGAAGACCGGCTTTTTGGCCGATAGATTCATCTGTGAGATTCTCCCTGCTTAATTCTGCTGACACTCCAACGGCTAAAGCACGTTGGGTTCTTATATACATTCACTTCCAAAT
>JAUNGE010000010.1 GCA_030524675.1 bacterium | reverse complement strand
CCGTAACAGAGATAATCAACGCATATCCTGACAGTATATACGAACACACAGAAAGAACCGGATCATCCGTCCCTCCCGTCAGTACATGGATCAGGAAAGCAAACGAGGGAACCGCAATCAAAAATGTGGGAATGGGCGGAAGAAATATTGCCTTTTTCAATAATCTCCATAGTTTTCTCACATCCATACCGCACCTCCTCAAACACACGCTTCACCCATTCCTGCCATGGTTCATCGCACTTTTCCCGTCCATCTGCGCTATCTCTCTGCTCAGGCGTCTCTTTCGAGTATCTAAAGAATAAACGATCTGCATTTGAGTTTTGTTTGAATTATGTTTCTGAATTGTTAATTTTTATAAAACTGATTTTTACAAAACTGTTCCTCCGATGCTTCCTACCCGGATTTGTTCGAGCAGGAAGATATATCGTTAATCTGGCTTGTAATGAATCTCAAATTCTAAAAAGTCAATGCACTTTCTGAATTTTGCTTAATTACAACACATTTGCTCTCGTCAATCTCTAGTTCACCAAAATTTATCTAGCTGTGTCATTGCCATGATAAACATTCCGCACTCTTCCCTGTTCAACGCATTTCATTATTACTCTGCAAATCTACTTTACAAATTCCGTATTTTTTGATTGGATAACAAAACCATTTTCATTATCTTCCGGGGAAATAGTAAAAGTTACTGTACCGACCTTACTCTCTCCCATAAAGTCAATCGTATATTTTACAATCATATTCCCATTGTTTTTGTTGTCTGGTAAACTCTCGGAATATGTATATTGATAATCCGGCAAACCGGAAACACCGATATAATAACTTCCATCTTTGTAATAAAAAGCGGTCTGACCTTTTTCCATATCTTCAAATGCGGGCTTTAAATCTGGCAATTCCATGCCAAAAACCAGTTTTACATATGATTCCGCCTCCTGAAGACTCACTTTTACAACTGTTTCCTCGAATCCCAAATCCTCACGATATACCTGCTCTGTTTCTACATCCTCTGACAGAGCACCCGTATAAGAATTAAACAGGAAATCACGCCAAAACTTTTCATCCAGTGTTGAATCGGCATTGAAGTCATCCATTTCATTACACAGCTTTGCCAAAAATGCTTTTCCTTTTTCTGTAAGTGTAAACGTTGTTCCTGATTCTACAGCTTCCTTGCTCTCCTCTTCGGTCATAGCCGCTGTTTCTGTATCATTGGATACATCATCTGTAATGGCTGCTTCCGTATACTCTGCTTCCTGATTATCAGATTGACTTTCTTCATAATCGGTTTCACTTATACTATCTTGTCTCTCCAAGTTGGTTCCACATCCTGCCAGCAACATCATTACAACTAAAACAGCTAATAAAGCACCTTTTTTATGAATTGTCTTCTTTAACATATCTTCTCCTCACTTTCAAGTTTTTATTGTGCAACGACAAGTCTTATTATCCTTTTATTCGCTGTAAATTCAACCTGTTTTGAATGAAACGACATTTTCAATCCTTTTTTGGGAGCTTCTTTCCCAAAATACACAAAAATATGTCTTTCCATGCAATTTCTTTACGCTTCTCGAATTTTTGAGTTATACTATAGAAAAAAATGTGAGGTAAATGGTATGCGCATAGCAATTTGCGATGATGATATTCTGGTAGTTGAACAACTGAAATATTATATGAAAGCATATTTTGATAAAAAGGGCATAAAATGCCCAGAAATTAGTTGCTTTTCAAATGGAGAGTCTCTGCTGTCTGATAAAGAAGAAAAAGATATTCTTTTCCTTGATATAGAAATGCCTGGTATCAATGGAATTTATGTAGGAAACGAAATAAAAAGGACAAATGACAAGATCATTATTTTCATTGTAACCTCTTATTCCGAATATTTAGATGATGCAATGCGTTTTCATGTATTCCGCTATCTTTCCAAACCTTTGGATAAACAACGCTTTTTCCGCAACATGAATGATGCGATTGATTTGTATAATACCATGACAGTCAAAGTTCCCATTGAAACAAAGTCGGGCGTACATACACTTCCCGCCTCCTCCATTATTATGATCGAAGCACAGGGAAGAAAAGTAATCGTGCATACCATCCAAAGCGATTTTGAATCTGTCCATAATATGCAGTATTGGCTGGAACTGCTTCCTAAAAATTGTTTTTTTCAAACACATCGCAGTTTTATTGTGAATTTGGAACATATATCGGATTTTGACCATTCCCTTGTATATATGGCAGATAATCAATTTCAAGCATACTTAACGAAAAGAAAATATACTACATTTAAGGACACTTATCTTCTTTATCTGGAAAGCACAAGATAAAACTGCTCCACACATATATCTATAATACCCGGAGATTTCATATGGAAAAAATAATTTATTACTTTTTTATCTTCCTTGCAGAAGCCGTCATACTTTGGCAATATACCTTGACACTTTTCACCGCTAAATATACCTCTAAAATGAGATTCGCTGTACTCTGCGGACTTTACTTGATATTATTTATCGTTTCATTATTTGATTCAAAATGGATCAATATCACTTTCTACTTTATGTTCAATTTTGTTTTTTTCGTCGCTCAATACCAATTAAATATCTATTCTGCATTTTTTCATTCTTCCATATTAACATCTGTTATGATGAGCTGTGAAGTAATGGTGTACTATATTATCCTGTATTTTTTACCTGACTTTTTTGCAAAATCAGATATTTTTTATCATCTCACTATATTTGCCATTCTTTCCAAGCTGATATTTTTTACCGTTATTTATATCCTTTTACATTTTCTGAAAGGGCGGCAAGACTATAACGAACCCTATGGCAAATCTATCTTTTTATTGACCTCAGTTCCCTTAACTTCGGTTTTTGTTATAGTCACTTTTATTAAAATCAGTGATTCCTGTACGCTCCCTCCTTCACTTAATGGAATGCTGACTTTAAGTGCTGCTTTTTTATTGATAATTAACCTGCTTGTATTCGGAATTGACCAATATAATCGGAAAAAGAATATGGAATTTACAGAAATGCAATTATTACTTCAAAAAGAAACGGATTCCGCACAGTATTACGAAATGCTACTTTCCCAACATGAGAATCAAAGTATTCTAATACACGACATAAAAAAGCATCTGCAATCCATACATACGTTGAACACGAAAAAGGAGCATGATAAGATCGGCCTCTATATTCAGGAACTAATGCAATCTTCTGATTTAAAGGAATCATCACGATTATGTGACCATGAAATGTTGAATACAATCCTTGCCAGATATGGACATCAATGCCTTAACAAACACATTTCTTTTCATGTGGACATAAGAAGCGGAATTATCGATTTTATTTCAGATGCGGATATTACTTCTTTATTTTGTAATCTGCTGGACAATGCAGTAGAAGCTGCCGAACGTACTCCAGATTCTTTTATAGAAGTTAGTGCCTGCAAGCGCGAAAAAACGCCTTTTGTTGTGATAACGGTTGTAAATTCCAGCCGAAAAAACCCTTTTGAAAAGCAAAGCGGACAACTAATCACTATAAAAACCCATAAAAACAAACATGGTTTCGGCATAAAAAGCATACGAAAAATAGTTACTAAATATCATGGAGATATTCAGATGTACTATGATGATAATACTCTGACTTTCCATACAATTATTACATTAAAACAGTAGAATAGCAAGCACTGCCTATATCCGGACACCATAGGCGAAACCGGAGATTGCCTGTCTTTGGACAGTCTCCGGTTTCCATAGGGAAGTATCCCTAACCCTCTTTTTACTTTCTCTACTTTTTCTTTCAGAAGTTCTTGACCACGCTAACAGATTTTGCTACAATTTCTTTGGATGATTCCGTCCAAAACCGAATAACCTACGAACCAAACTGTTGTAAAATACCGAACATTTTACAGCAGTTTTTTTATGCTATAAATCCGTCAGGCGTCCGCTGCATCTGCATGAACAAGCTTCTGACGGATATGGAGGAAAAGAAAAATGGCAAACAGAACACGCACCAACCGCAACGAGGTTTATCTAAGCGATGATGAACAATACGCTGGATCACTGCTGGGAAAACAGCCCCAATAAAGCCTACCATCTGATACAAGCTTTCGCTCTGGGAGAAGTCGGCTTTGAAGAAGCACGCCGAATAGGAAAGGAGCTTGCCGACAAAGTGCTGGAGGGAAAATATTCTTATGTTGTCACCACGCATATTGATAAAGGACACGTCCATAATCACGTCATTTTCTGCGCCGCTGCCAATCTAAACTATGACAAATACCATGATTGCAAGCAAAGCTATTACCGCATCCGAAAGCTGATTGATACCTCTGACGAAAAATTCCAGACCAGCCCTAGTCTGAAAAAATGGGCATCTATTGAAAACCTGAAAATTGCGGCACAGACTTACAGCGAATCCGGCTCTCTTTCCGAGTTGCCTACTTCCGAAAACACGAAAGCCAGCTCATCCTCTACGGCAGCGCACGGCGTATGCTGGAGCAAGCCGGCATCAACCTGAAAGGGTTGAATTTGGATAAGCTGAGAGCAGAATACGAGGGATTGGAACAGCGGAAAAAAGAATTGACTGCCACTATCTTCAGCAATGCTCACAATCTCCGCTCTCCGGTTTGCGACCTCCCTCCGGTATTCTTCCGGATCATATTGATAAGATAACTCGTCAATCTCTGTGGCAAGATAAATGGCCTGCCATTTTTCCAGTGCGCCATGCGCTTCAATGTCAGGCATTTTATCTATCATTTCAGTGATATACTCGATTGCTTTCGGATCGTCCGTAATATCCAGCACATAATCCCATATTGCCTCATCCAGAGTATCCCGATTTTTTTCGTCTGCCATTGTATGTCCCTCCTGCTTTTTCTGAAATGCGAAAGGCGCAGACAATCGTCTCCGCCGAATACCATCTGCACTCGTCAACCTGCTCCTCCGCATCTTCATAATCAAAGACGCTGGGCGTACCATTGCAGTAAAGATCAAATGCCATCCTCACCACTTTCACGCTGCTGCTGGTCTGCCAGCCCTCATGCAGACATTCTGTTTTCACATAGCCGGTTTTAAGATCGTAAATCCGGTAAACATTTCTTCTGGTATCGTCGCTGTTCCCAAGGCAATAACAGAGCGCTTTATGGTACGCATCCCGATACCGTACTTCCTTTAATTTTTCATAGTAGAATTTCTCATGTGCATCGCTGATAAAAATAAGGTTCTCTTTCTTTGTTTTGTTTGCTCCTGACGCTGTACTTGCCATAACGCAGCCTCCTTATAAATTTTTTTATTGAAGAATTTGAAATGGGAGTTTTTAGAATACAAAAAAGCCCTGAAAACCTCATAATCACTAGAAAATGCGTGATTACAAGGCTTCCAGAGCCTCATATTTTTACAACGTTATTTTGGGAGCAAACTTCCGCTTACATTCCCATCTGCTTTGCTACTTCCTCAGCAAAGTTCTCTTCCTTCTTAGCCATACCTTCGCCAGTCTCAAAACGAACGAACTTCTTAACAGTAATCTTTGCGCCGTTCTCTTTTGCAACCTGAGCTACGTACTGTGCTACAGACTGCTTGCCATCTGTTGCCTGTACATAAACCTGGTCTAACAGGCAGATTTCCTTTAACTCTTTGTTGATACGGCCCATTACCATACCATTGATGATCTTGTCGTTTGCATCTGGCTTCTCATTCTTAGCAGCTACTGTTAAAATTTCTTTCTCTTTCTCGATGTAATCTGCATCTACTTCGCTTCTATTTGTATACAGCGGCTTCATAGCTGCTATCTGCATAGCTACGTTTCCAGCCATCTCTCTGATTGCGTCGTTTACAACATCTGTCTCAACATCTACTAATACGCCGATCTTGCCGCCAGCATGGATATAGGAAGCAACAAAACCATTTGCCTCTTCCATCTGCTGGAATCTTCTGATGTTCATATTCTCACCGATTACGGAGATCTGAGCTGCCAGAGCCTCTTTTACTGTCATGCTAGGCTCTTTCTCCCACGCCTCAGCCATAAAACCTTCCAGGTCTGTTGCAGTGGTAGTCAAAGCCTGTGCTGCAACATCTGCAACGTAGGAACGGAATTTCTCATTCTTTGCTACGAAGTCTGTCTCAGCATTTACCTCTACAACAACAGCTTTCTTCTCATCTTCTGTCAAAGTTGTGTAAACGATACCTTCTGCTGCAATACGGCCAGCCTTCTTCTGTGCGGTAGCCAGTCCTTTTTCTCTCAGAAACTCTACTGCTTTGTCCATATCTCCATCTGTTGCTGTCAATGCCTTCTTGCAGTCCATCATTCCAGCACCTGTCATTTCACGTAATTCTTTTACCATTGCTGCTGTAATAGCCATTGTAAATTCCCTCCATTTATTTTTTCCATATATTTTTTATATTTCTTGTTTCTATACTCGCTTATTTTGTTAAACCATACAACTCATTTTGCAACAAGTCTTTCTCACATTCATCAGGAGAAGTTTCAGAAGAAGTTTCCTATGAAATAAGAAAATGCTCCGGCCCACTTATCTAAGCAGACCGAAGCATCTGTTATTTCCTTCTTCCGCTGCCAGATGAAACGAATCTTCTGGCGGCATGTAAGACTTTATCTTTCATACACGGCTATGCATGTACCAAATTAAGCCTCTACTGCTTCCTCTGCTACTTCTTCTGCAGCTTCGCCCTCTGTAATGATTTCACCCTGGTTTGCTTCAATTACAGCATCTGCCATCTTAGCAACAATCAGTTTTACGGCTCTGATAGCATCATCATTACCTGGAATTACATAGTCCAGTTCTTCTGGGTCACAGTTTGTATCTGCAATACCGATTAACGGAATACCCAGTGTGTGTGCTTCCTGAACACAGATTCTTTCCTTCTTCGGGTCTACTACGAAGATAGCATCTGGCAGTTTCTTCATCTCTTTGATACCGCCCAGATTCTTCTCTAATTTTTCCCATTCTTTCTTAATCTCGATAACTTCCTTCTTTGGAAGCACATCGAATGTACCATCCTCAGCCATAGCCTCGATCTCTTTCAGTCTCGCAATACGGCTCTGGATTGTCTTAAAGTTGGTGAGCATACCGCCCAGCCATCTCTCATTTACATAGTACATACCGCAGCGCTCTGCCTCTGTCTTGATAGCGTCCTGAGCCTGCTTCTTTGTGCCTACAAATAAAACTGTACCGCCATCTGCTGCGATGTCAGCGATTGCCTTGTAAGCCTCATCTACTTTACCTACAGATTTCTGAAGGTCGATGATATAAATACCATTTCTCTCTGTGTAGATGTATGGAGCCATTTTAGGGTTCCATCTTCTTGTCTGATGTCCGAAATGTACACCAGCTTCCAATAACTGCTTCATTGAAATAACGCTCATGTCTTTTCCTCCATTGGTTTTTCTGCCGCCTGCATCTCATGCTTCCAGGGAGACCCATCTTCAAACAGGCACCGTCCCAAAGAATCCGCAGACGTGATTTTTCACTAGCCTTTTTACTATATCACACGATTCTTTTCTATGCAAGGACTTTTTTAAAAATTTAGACATACAAAAACACAGCAAAGCCTCTTTCTGTCTCCTATATCGCACATAACATTTCTGTTTCTCTTAATTTGTATTTTTCAAAGACTTGAGTTCATCAAATGCAACATCATTCAACACTTTAATATACGTGCCTTTCATGCCAGAAGAACGGGATTCAATCACACCAGCGCTTTCAAACTTGCGCAGAGCATTGACAATCACCGAGCGAGTAATTCCTACCCTGTCTGCAATTTTGCTGGCTACCAGAATTCCCTCATTTCCATCCAATTCCTCAAAAATATGCGTAATCGCTTCCAGCTCCGAGAAAGATAAGGTGCTGATAGCAGATTTCACAATCTGTACTTTTCTTGTTTCCTCTGCATTTTCCTCATTCACGGAACGCATCATTTCCAGTCCGACCACAGTCGTTCCATACTCACTCAGAATAATATCATCAATCTCGTACTGTTTTTCCGATTTATACATAAACAGGGTGCCAAGGCGCTCACCAGCAATGTCAATTGGGGTGATAATCGCCTGATACTTTCTTACATTCTCCTCCGCAAATCCCAGTGTGGCCAGGTTGACATTCTCTTTCGTGGACAAAACACTGAGCAGACGCTCATTTAACATTTTATCGATAAAGCCGCCGACCTGATCCGCAATCAGCTCTTCAATCTCATCCACTCCTGGCCACAGTCCTACGCCCAGAACTTTTCCCTTTTTACTGATAACCAAAATATTGGATTCCAAAATTTCACTCAACACTTTGCAGATATCATTAAAAACAACCTTATGAGAATTATTGTTGTGCAACAATTTGTTTATCTTCCTCGTCTTATCCAGTAATTGTACACTCATTTCCTGACCTCCTTTTATTTATTGATAAAACAAACGGAATAATCCCCTTAATGATTAAATTGTACCATGATTGCTAGATAATAACAAGAGATTTTGCAAATTTTACGAATTTTTCAATAATTTAAACTTCCTCATACGACTGTCAGAAGTATTCGCCTTTTTCTTCTATCTTTTATTTTCTTCTACTGCTCAATAAGATTCTCCAAGAAAAATCTCCGGTGTCCTACCATTATTTTACATAACCGCACTCTTCATTGGAGCAGACCAGTTTGCTTCCCTTCTGCACCATAAAAGAACCACACTGCGGACATTTCTCTTTTGACGGTCTCTGCCAGGACATAAAATCGCAGTCTGGATTGTGTTCACATCCGTAGTATTGTCTGCCTTTCTTTGTCTTGCGGATGACAATCTCCGCCCCGCATTTCGGACACGCCACTCCAATTTTCTCCAGATATGGCTTCGTGTTCTTACAATCTGGAAATCCTGGACATGCCAAAAATTTTCCGTGAGGGCCATATTTTATCACCATGTTCCTGCCGCACAATTCACAGACTTCATCAGTTACCTCATCCGCAATTTTCACACTTTCCAATTCTGCCTCGGCCTGTTTCACTGCTTCCTCCAAATCCGGATAAAAATTGCGCACCACTGTCTTCCAGGACACAGTTCCATCTCCTACCTTGTCCAGAAGATACTCCAGATTTGCAGTAAAGCTGGTATCCACAATACTAGGAAAACTCTGCTTCATCATGCGGTTTACCACATCACCGAGTTCCGTCACATACAGATTTTTATTTTCTTTTGCCACATATCTTCTGGCTATAATCGTGGTGATAGTCGGTGCGTAGGTACTCGGACGGCCAATTCCCTGTTCCTCCAGAGCCTTCACCAGAGATGCCTCTGTGTAATGAGCCGGCGGCTGGGTGAAATGCTGGCTTTCTTCCAGTTTCTCCAATTCCAGCACATCGCCCTTCTCCAACTTTGTCAGCATCTGATTTCTCTCTTCTTTTTCATCCTCCTCGATGTAGACAGACATAAATCCATCAAAAATCAGGCGGGAAGCTGATAATCCAAAGAAATATTCTCCAGCTTTTATTTTCACAGAAGTCGTCTCATAGGATGCAGCCTGCATGCGGCTGGCAGTAAACCGTTTCCAAATCAGCTGATACAGACGGAATAAATCTCTTGGAAGCGCATCTTTGACTTTCACAGGAGTCATCGTAATGTCAGTCGGACGAATCGCCTCATGTGCATCCTGCACTTTTTTTCCGTTTGATACAGCAGCCTCTTTTTTTGCTACGTACTTCTCCCCATACTGTTCTTGGATGTACGCTCTCGCTGCAATATCCGCCTCCTCTGCAACACGCACAGAATCAGTACGCAGATACGTAATCAGAGCAATCGTCCCATGTCCTTTGATATCCACGCCCTCATAGAGCTGCTGTGCCAGGCGCATCGTCTTCTGTGTAGAAAAGTTTAACACTTTAGAAGCTTCCTGCTGCAATGTACTGGTGGTAAACGGAAACGGTGCTTTTTTATGTCTCTCACCCTGTTTGATTTCTTCCACCACATATTTCTGTCCCTCAAGATTCTTTAAAATCTTGTCCATCTCCTCGCGGTTTGAAATGGTCTTCTTTCCATTACTGTCGCTGTGGAATTTTGCCACCAGAGGCTTTTTTGCACGACTTGTCTTTAAAGATGCCTCCAAATTCCAGTATTCTTCCGGAATAAATGCGTTGATTTCATCCTCTCGGTCACAAATCATGCGCAGTGCCACAGACTGCACTCTTCCCGCAGACAGTCCGCGTTTTACCTTCTGCCAGAGCAGAGGGCTGATAGAATATCCCACCATGCGGTCCAACATTCTGCGCGCCTGCTGTGCGTCTACCAAATCCATGTTGATGTCTCTTGGTGCTTTTAAGGATGCTTTCACTGCATTTTTGGTAATCTCATTAAATGTAATTCGATATACTTTTTTATCTTTTGCCTCGTCCAGTTTCAATGCCTTCATCAAATGCCAGGAAATTGCTTCTCCCTCACGGTCTGGGTCAGTCGCGAGATAAATCTTGTCTGCTTTTTTTACTTCCTTTCTCAACTTTGCCAGGATATCGCCCTTGCCTCGAATCGTAATGTATTTTGGTTCATAATCATGTTCCACGTCGATTCCCAGCTGGCTCTTCGGCAAATCCCTCACATGCCCATTGGAAGCATCCACTTCAAAATTATTTCCCAAAAACTTCTTTATCGTCTTCACTTTTGCAGGCGACTCCACAATCACTAAATTATTCGACATATCTGACTCCTTTGGCTAACTCTTTTTTACATAGTAAAGGCTGGCTGTCTGCATGATATATCCCTGCAGCTCAAGTTCCATCAAACCATTCAGACATGCACTGACTGTCAATCCGGTTCCCTTTACAATCTGTTCCAGATACTTCGGTTCTGAATCTAGGAAACTATACAACATTTTTTGGTGCTTTGCAAGCCCATTTATACTTTTTTCATAAACATTTAGTTTTTTCTGATATTTTAAACTGAAAAAATCCAGCACTTCTTCCTCTGAAAGAAGGAGCGATGCCCCATTTAACAGCAGTTGATTGCAGCCCTTACTCAGGCGGTCTGTCACTCTGCCAGGCAGCGCAAAAACTTCCTTTCCCTGCTCCAGAGCAAACTCCGCCGTAATCAATGCACCGCTCTTCTCTCTGGCCTCTATCACCAGCACCGCATCAGAAAGCCCGCTGATAATTCGGTTTCTCGCCGGAAAATTTCCAGCAAGAGGCGGTGTCCCAGGTGCATATTCTGACAGCACGCCGCCACAGTATATCATCTTTTCATAGATTGCATAGTTTTCAGGCGGATAACAGGTCGTAATGCCGCATCCCAGGACCCCAAACGTCGGACTCTGTGCCTGCAGTGCTCCTCTATGTCCTGCACCATCCACTCCCAGAGCTAGTCCGCTCACAATCTGCACCCCATGCTTTCCCAGCTCCCGCCCCAAATATTCGGCCATATCCCGCCCATAATGACTGCAGTTTCTAGCTCCCACAATCGCTGCACATGGTTTATCTTCCTCCGGCAGGTCTCCCCTCACAAAGAGCGCTGCCGGACTGTCCGCCATAGGACGGAGGCGTTCTGGGTATCTCTCATCCATCATGGTAATAAACTGTATGCCACGCTCTTGAAGCATATGATACTTTTCTTCTGCCTGCCCAAAGTGACTTTTGGCTTCCCGAATCTTTTCACAGTCCGCCATACTGAGTATTTTTTCCTCAAAAAATCGACTTTCTTCTATATTATATATTGTCTCAAAACTCCCAAAGGCCTGATACAATCTTCGTATTTTTACCGCACCGATTCCGTAAATCTGCATTAGCCAGTACAAAATCACCGATTCTCGCTCCTGTTCTATCAACTTCTGTCTTCCTTTCCCTTTTTTCTCCTTCCTGTTTCTCTTTCTCCTGCTTTCTTTCTCCGCTTTTTCATTATTTCCCTGTGATTTCTTTGTGATTTTTCTGTGATTCGTCTGCCATTTTTCTGCTGCCTCAGCCCATACTTCCTCCCCAGTAACGGTCTGCCGCCATTCGGTAGAAAACAGCTTCTCTCAAATGTTTTTCCAAAATGCGCCCCTCTCCATCCAGATCTGCAATCGTTCTGGCAATCTTCACAATCTTTTCATAGCTCCTCGCGCTGAATTTCCGTTTCTGAAATACGGTATGTAGAAATGCCTGCTCGCTCTTTCCCAAAATACAATATTTCCTCACATCTCCTGATTTCATCGCACTGTTAAACAAAATATCACTCTCAAAAAATCTCTCCTTCTGAATCCGCCGCGCCGCCTCGACCCGTGCACGAATTTCGGCTGAACTTTCCTGTGGCTCTTCCGACAAAAAGTCCTCATATTGAATGGGCGCTGTCTCCACTGTCATGTCAATTCGCTCCAAAAGCGCTTTTGAAATCCTCCCTAAATATTTCTGTACCTGTTTCTGGCTGCACATGCATTCATTTTTATTTGGATAGTATCCGCAAGGACATGGGTTTGTGGCTGCTACCAACATGGTGTCTGCCGGAAAGTCATAGGCCCCCTGCAGCCTCGCAACTGTAATCTTTCTCTCCTCCAACGGCTGCCTCAAAATTTCCAGTGTACTCTTCTTAAACTCTGCCAGCTCATCTAAAAATAGCACACCGCCGGATGCCAAGGAAACCTCACCAGGTTTTGGCACCGCTCCTCCTCCGGCCAGCGCCTGTGGAGTCATCGTGTGATGAGGGCTGCGAAACGGTCTCTCCGTCACCAGTGGCATATGTTCCGAGAGCAGGCCGCAGACACTGTACACTTTTGAGACTTCTATGCTTTCTTTCGGTGTAAACGCAGGTAAAATCGTAGCCATCCGTCTGGCCGCCATCGTCTTCCCTGTGCCAGGAGAGCCAATAAACAGAATATTGTGACGGCCCGCTGCGGCAATCTCCGATGCTCTGCGCAGAACTGCTCCGCCCTGTATCTCCGAAAAATCCACACTTTTCTTCTTTTTATTCACGCCTTCCCCAAAAAACTGCTCCGATGAAAATGTCAAAATCTCCGCCTCCAGCCGACCACACAGAATATCAACCAGTTCCCTCAAAGAAGACACTCCTACAATCTCCACCCCTTCTGCCATACTGCCCTCTATGCGATTTTCTCTGGGAAGAAAACAGCGCTGTATCCCTGCCTCCCTCGCAGCTGTCACTAGAGAGAGAACACCGCGAATTCTGCGAAACATTCCATCCAGCCCCAACTCGCCGAAAAATGCCCATTTTTCAGAGATTTCAGATATTCCTGAAACCTCAGTCACTTCTGTGCCATATGCTCCCAATACAGCCACCGCCACCGCCATATCAAACGAAGTTCCCTCCTTTCGCTCATCCGCCGGAGAAAAATTTACCATCACTCTCTTTGCTGGCAGGAAATAGCCAGAATTGCGAAACGCTGTCCTTACCCTCTCCTGTGCCTCCCGCACATCTGAGGCCAGATACCCAACCATCTCAAAGGATGGCAGTCCATCACTGACGTCCGCCTCTATCTGAACTATTCTCCCATCAATTCCTGAAATCTGTCCGCTATATACTTTTTGAAACAAGCTATCCCTTTCTCTCTGTACAATCTTTATATTTTTATCTTGTCACGCAATATTTAATATCTTATTACGTAATATATTACTATATTTTTCTTAAAAATGCAAGTTTTTCACGCCTATTTTTTTCTTAAAATATTATAAAGAATCTTTAATATCTTTTTAAGAAACAATTTTATGTATTCCTTGTAAAACATTTCCTTGTAAAACATAGAAAAAAGCTGCAGTTCTCCGCCTTCCGCGAATCTCTGCAGCTTTCTATTTTCTACTATTAAAAGGCTACTTATTCATGCAGGTACTTACTCAGACACTATTCTGCATCTCTATATCCGTTCGGGTTGTTCGACTGCCATCTCCAGGAATCTGCGCACATCTCCTCGATTCCTCTCTCCGCTACCCAGCCAAGTTCCCTCTTTGCCTTGGAAGCGTCGGAATAGCAGGAGGCAATATCCCCTGCACGTCTCGGCTTGATTTCATATGGAATTGTCTTGCCGCATGCCTTCTCATACGCCTTCACAACATCCAGAACGCTGTATCCATGGCCTGTTCCCAGGTTGTAGATAGAAACACCCTCTTTGTCCTCCAGCTTCTTGATTGCCTTCACATGGCCCACTGCCAGGTCCACCACATGAATATAATCGCGCACACCTGTGCCGTCAGGCGTATCATAGTCGTTGCCGAATACACCAAGGCATTTTAATTTTCCAACTGCTACCTGCGCAATATAAGGAACCAGATTGTTCGGAATTCCCTTCGGATCCTCTCCAATCAGCCCGCTCTCATGTGCGCCGATCGGGTTAAAGTAGCGAAGCAGAATCACATTCCACTCCGGATCTGCCACATGAAGATCGGTCAAAATCTGCTCTAACATTCCTTTTGTCTGTCCATATGGGTTTGTAATTTTCCCTTTTGGGCACTCCTCTGTAATCGGCACAAACGCCGGATCGCCGTAAACAGTCGCAGACGAGCTGAATACGATATTTTTCACGCCGTGATTGCGCATCACATCACACAGAATCAAAGTTCCTGTGATGTTATTGTGGTAATACTCAAGCGGTTTTCTCACAGATTCCCCTACAGCCTTCAAACCCGCAAAATGAATGACAGAATCAATCTTCTGCTCTGTAAAAATCTTCTCCAGCGCCTCCCTGTCAAGAATATCTGCCTCATAAAAGGTCACTTTTTTCCCCGTGATACGCTCAACACGCTTCAAAGATTCCTCACTGGAGTTATACAGGTTATCTACAACCACTACTTCGTATCCTTCCTTTAATAATTCTACACATGTGTGACTTCCGATATAACCTGCGCCTCCGGTCACTAAAATAGCCATTCCCTTTACCTCCTGAATTGTACTGTGGGCACTTTTCGCCCAACTTCGCAGAAACCTTCTCTGCTACATTTTATTATATATGGAAATCTTTCCACTTACAATGTTTTTTTCTACTTTGTTTCTGTCAAATCTCTGTAAAATTATTAAAGAAAACAGAGGATTTTCTTAATGTCTCTGTTCCGTATTCCCATATGTCTCGCAGAACCTCGCTGCAAAGGACGGCTCTTCGCCGCCGCGGTACAGATGTGAGACGTCCCCCACTCTAAGCCCTCGAAACCAGGCAATTCCCTGTTCTCTCTCCTCCGTCACCACCTCCGTGACAGATGTCGGTGCCAAAGCCAGCCCATGCCACAGCACGAACGGCGAGACATTCCACAGATGAGATAACAGCACGCAGGTGATTCCAAAATGGCAGAAGCAAGTGATAGTTTCTGTATTCTCGCGCATTACCCGATAATGCAGATTTTCCCTCTCATATCCATACTGACTCAAGAGTGCATCAAACGCTTTCGTCACAGCATCATAATCAGAAACCAGCGTTCCACAGCGTGCAGCTTCGCTCTCTCTCCATTTTTCCCTGTCCAGATATTCCGGATGTTCTGTCAGATACCCTGGAACCATATCCCAGACAATTCTCTTTTTATACATTCCATTTTCCAGACGTCCTGCATCCGGATACGCTCTCTGCAGCTCCTCGGACAGATTGATATCAATCTGGGGCGGAAATTCCTGCAGCCATGGCATTGTCTTCGCAGAAAGGCCCAGTTTTTTCAGCGTGTAAGAAGCCGTGTCCTGTGCTCTTCCCAGCGGCGACTGGTAGCAGTCTCCCACTCTGAGGTCCCCCGCTGTCTCTGCAAGCAGCGCCGCCTCTCTTTTTCCCTTCTCTGTCAGGGTATCATGAACATAATCCGGATCTCCGTGACGTATCAGTAAAATTCTCATCTTCTTCTATCCATCCCTTTCTTTGTCCCTTTCCTTAGCACTTTCTATATCTTTTTTTCCGCAAAACAGGGCGGTCAGAAGCCATTTTGGAACTGCTTTAACCACCCTGTTCACTCTTGTATCAGAAATGCCTCATCCTTTTGGATTCCTCACTCATTTCTCTCTTCTTACTCACTCTCTTCAATCAATCGCATACCGGCAGTGCTTGTCACCGGCAGCGAAAATACGATGGAACGTGCTTTGCTGTTCGTACCGGCCTGCTCCATAATCGCCCTCATAATCTGGTTTTTGTCTTTTCTCTTCGCGACGAGGAAAATCATCTCTTTTTCTGCCACCAGAGAAACCCCCATAAATTTCTCTGCGTGCTGCATTCCGGTTCCCTTGGCATGAATAACCGTTCCGCCGGATGCCTTGGCGCTTCTGGCAGCATCCATAACCAAATCGCTGTAGCCCTGGTTTAAAATTACCACCAGCAGCTCATTCTCCGTATTTTTCAAGATTGTCTCCTCTCCTTTCTGAAACTTCTGTCCCTCTGTCAGAAACAGCAGTGCATTCTTTCCGCCAATGCTGCTCATAGGAACAATAAAGGCAATCCCCGTACCAGGTATATCAATTTTTAACTTGTTCTGCAGACCTTTTTTTACCTCGGTCCATTTCTCTCCCGTCACCACAGAAAACATCAGCAGCTTTTCAGAAGCTTCCAGACCAAAATAATCCAACATCTCACTGACTGCGGTTCCAGCTCCCACTGTCTCCAGGACAATGGAAACCCCGCACTTTTTATAAAATTCCTTAAACCGCTTGGACTGGCTTCGGTTTACAATACTGACCATCCAGAATAAATTGCTCATAGCGCATCCTCCTTCTTTTGCTGTCACAGGCCATCATGCAGAGCTTTGCGGCATACTATCCGCTTCGCTGCATTCTCACATACCCGCACTGTCTGTTACAATTCAATGATTGCATCATCTGCCAGAGCCTCAAATGCCTTGGCAGCTTCCAAAGCAGCTCCTGTAGCTGGTACTGGTGTTTCTGCCTTCTTCTGAAGCTGAGAAACAACACCCAAAATCTGAATCGTAATAAGAGGAGTCATCGCTACCATTGCCACGACACCGAACGCATCTGTGACAATATTTCCTCCAAGCGCCACACACGCCCCCTGCGCAAACGGCAGAAGAAACGCTGCCGTCATAGGACCGGATGCAACACCACCAGAGTCGAACGCGATAGCGGTATAAATCTTAGGTACAAAAAATGAAATTCCAAGTGCAATCGCATATCCAGGAATCAAAAACCACAAAATCGAGATTCCTGTCAAAACACGCACCATGGCAAGCCCCAACGAACAAGCAACACCCAGAGAAAGACTCAGCCCCACAGCAGAGGCAGAGATCGCTCCGTCTGTCATCTGTTCCACCTGACGGTTCAACACATAAACCGCAGGCTCGGCTTTTACAATAAAGTATCCGATTATCATGCCAATCGGGATGATAATCCAGGAATACTTCTGTCCAGCAATCACCTGTCCCAGATAATTACCAGCTGGCATAAATCCTACATTGGCACCAGTCAGAAATAAAACCAGCCCCACATAGGTGTAGATAAGACCAATCAAAATCTTTACTAGATTTCTTCTTGGAAGTTTCAAAAGAACAATCTGAAAGATTCCGAAAAACAGAACAATCGGAAGCAAAGAGATTGCAATTTCCTTGAAATAGGTCGGAAATCCGACTCTAAATAATGTCCAGAGTTCCACAGAATCCTGAATCTCCGGAATGGTCGGTGCTATGTAAGCGCTCTCCTGCGGATTGTAAATCATTCCCAGAATCAGCACTGCCAGAATCGGTCCGACAGAACAGAGAGAAACCAGACCAAAACTGTCATCCGCCGCATTTTTATCGCCTCGAATTGCAGCGACACCGGCACCCAGTGCCATGATAAACGGAACGGTCATCGGTCCCGTTGTAACACCTCCAGAGTCAAATGCCACACTCAAAAAATCCTTCGGAACAAAGAATGCTAATATAAATGCAATGAGATAAAATAGGATAAACAGTTTTTGTAATGCAATCCCAAACAACATTCTAAGAAGAGCGATGACAAGAAATACACCCACGCCGACTGCCACCGCTAAAATCAGCACCATATTGGGAACCGACGGAACCTGCTCCGCAAGAACCTGCAGGTCAGGCTCGGAGATCGTGATGATAACACCTAAAATAAATGCGAGCACCACGATTAATCCCAAATTCTTCGTCTTTGTCATAGCACTGCCCACACGCTCACCCATCGGTGTCATGGACATCTCGGCTCCCTGCGTAAAGAACATCATACCTACAATCAATAACACAGCCCCCATCAAAAAACAAAGCAAAATACTGGGGGAAATAGGAGCAATACTGAAACTTAGGACCACGACAATCCCTATAATCGGGAGGACCGCCTGTAATGCCTCAATCAGTTTCTCCCTCAGTTTTGTTCATGTGTTTCTCATATTACATCACCCTTTCTCCTTATTTTTCCCGCTGCCGCTCCCAGGAACGTTCCCAAACATGTCAAAACCACTCTGCTTTTCTCTTGGAAGCTGCCGCTTTCCATTATGCCCATTCGGCTCCCCGCCTCACAGGGCAACTTTCTTCCTATTATAAATGAAAAAACATGATCTTACAACGTTTTTACGATCTTTTTTCAAAATTTTAAGAAAATTTGATAATTTTGCATTTATTTTCACTTTTTTATAGCTATAAGTACTCAATACCTGTATTTTCGATTCTCAGACTTTTACAGAAGTATATTCACCACAATATAGAGCACTGAAAACAGAACATGATATCCAAAGAATATATATGTCAACATTTTCAGTCTCCTTCTTCCATTTTGAACCGCCTCTGCCAGATACTCTTTTTTGATATACAGCAATGCAAACAGATGCTGTATCACAAAAACCGCTGACACCAAATACAGACAGCCCAGAATCTGAACGCTCCACGCTGCATTCAGCATCATGCGGATAATAGTAGCAATATGCATACTATACCATACCAGAACTGTCGCTAAAAAGCCATGCAGCAGCATCTGGTCACCGTTCGTACTTCTTTTTTCCAAAGGCTTCGCTCGAAGTGCCAGCAGCAGAATCAGCCAAATCACAGGGGAAAAAACAAGAATATCATTTCCAAACATTCTCCTTCCTAAACCGCCCGTAAAATTCAGCAGGCAAAAAACGCCATACACAAACCACAGCTCCAGCGTAAAATAAACCAATGTGCGCTCAATTACTTTTTTTGTCATCAAATCATTTGCAATTATCACCATCACAGACACAAACATTGCAAGAAATGCAAACCAGATGGCTCTCTCACCGTAATATTCTTTTGGAATACTCAGATTCAGAACAGTCAGCAGCATCAGGATGCAGACGCCCCATACACTGAATACAGGAAACATCTTTACAGACGCCTTTCTCCTCCTTTTTTGTTCTCTTTTCTCCCAGTTTTCTTCCGAATCCGGCTCCTGCGGATATCCCCACTCTTCCCGAATCTCTGAAAGTTCCAATGTCAGACGCCTTTTTTCTCTTTTTACGCCCTCCAGCTCTTTTCCCTGCTGCTCTATCTTCTGCTGCATAGCATAAAGCATCTGTTCATTGGCCTTTCTTTCTCTCTCCAACATTTCCTTTAAAGCCAAGTCGCTCTGTTCTATTCTGTCGGATTCTTTGGATTCTTCACTCTGTTTTTCCTCTCTCTGCTCTGGTTTTTTCGCTTCTTCGCCCAGTTTTTCCTCTCTCTCCTCTGTTTTTTCTGTTTCCCCGCTTGGCTTTTCCTCCAGCGGCTCTGCATGTTCTTCCTGTTCCTCTTCGGTCTTTTTCTGCTCCTCTTCTGGCTGTTCTTCCTGTTTTGTCAAGTTCTTTTTCTCTTCCCCTGCCTGCACTTCACATTCTTCCTGTTCTGCTTTTTGTAATTTTTGCAATACTTCTTTCTCCATGTACTCCTCCCTTGTCTCTTTCTCTTCCTTATTCTGTCCATTCTGCCAAGACATGTTTCTATTATTATAGCGCACTTTCTGCTGAAATTGGAGTCTTCCTGGCAAAAAAGATAAAAAATCAACAGAATTCAAAAGAAATCCGATGGGAAAGGCACTGAAAAAAAGAAAACGCATAAAATACAGATAAGGAAAAAAGCATAAGGTGGCTTTCTTTGAAAACATTTCTGAAACCATTGACTGCGAGTGAAGAAAGAATCTATCTGGAACGCTGCCAGAACGGAGATAAAGAGGCAAAAGGAATCCTAATCGAGCGAAATATGCGTCTGGTTGCACATATTGTAAAAAAATATCAGGGAACCGATTATGACACAGAGGACCTGCTGTCTGTGGGAACCATCGGCCTCATCAAAGCAGTAAATACTTTCTGCGTAGATAAAGGTTCCAGACTTGCAACTTATGCTGCGAAATGCGTGGAAAATGCTATTCTCTCACAGATGCGTTTATGGTTCCGAACCTCCCCCAGAGCAGAAAAGGAGCAAAATGGCGTATTCTGGCACAGGTTTCCGAAAATATATACATCCTTTGTTCCACTTCGGACAGCTATGTGAGGTATGCACCCATGTATATCCATAGTTTCCGACTGATAACCCCTCGCAAGCTGTTGGAAGCGCAGTCATTCAATCAGCAGTATCAGAAGTTTGTCCGGTTGATAAAACTTGATCTGGGAACACTCAGGTGCTGGGAGAATGACGAAAAGCAGATGTTCAAGATTTCTTGAGAGAAATATTTCAAAGCCATCATAAAAGTATAGAAAAAAGCAGGTATTCAAACTTTAAAGAGTTTGTTCACCTGCTTTCTCTATGGATGCAGATTTTATAATTGCATCCAATAACTGTACTTTCTGTTCGGAAGGACAATTCAATTTTTTAATATGCTGATTGACCATATCTGCGTGGACACCGGCAACACGTTCTGCCAATTCACGCTGACCCTCTATGGTTTTTGGATAATGGACAATTACATTGATTGGAGCACTCTTTCTTGCGATACCACACACCTCCCTCGTTATTTCAGTCTATGAGAGAGAAGTTGTCCGCTATACCCGCGATATAACGCCTATTTTTCTGCTTCAAAAAATGGCGTTTTCCACTATAATATTGTTGGAATACTGCAAAACTTCTTTCGTGGTATCAGCTTATGCACTATAGCGTGTGGCTGCTTTTTCTAAGGTAAAACACCATCAAAATTCAGGATAATACGTGTCACTAAAGCATATAATGAGATTATAAAATAGAAAAATGCAACAAGTCACAAAAATCTATTCTAAAAAGCAATGGATATATTGATTTTTGAAGTCTATCTGGATATAATAGAATAGAAAAGTGCAACAAGTTGCAAAAATCTTTTGTAAGGAGGTTTGACGATGGAGATTCGCAGAGATTTTTATTTGAATAAATTGATAAAAAGGAAAAACAACGGGCTAATTAAAGTTATTACTGGTATTCGTAGATGTGGTAAGTCTTATTTGCTGAATAACCTTTTTTACCACCACCTGTTGAATCATGGTGTAGATGCTGATCATATCATTCGCTTTGCCTTTGACTCAGCAGACGATCTTTATTTGATTGGCGAAAGCCTGATTCAGATTGAAAAGGAAAAGCGTGGAGTTGACCCTGAAAAGTTCATGGCATATATCCGTTCCAAAGTCATAGGTGAAGGGATGTATTATCTGCTGCTTGATGAAATTCAGATGTTGGATTGTTTTGAAGCTGTTCTGAATGGTTATCTACGCAAAGATAATATGGATGTATTTGTGACCGGAAGTAACGCAAAACTCCTGTCCAAAGACATTGCCACTGAGTTCGCCGGTCGTGGCGATGAGGTTCATATGTATCCCCTGAGCTTCGCCGAGTTTATGACTATTTACAACGGTGATAAGTACATGGGATTATCTGAATATATGCTGTACGGCGGTATCCCTCTGGTTGTTCTTCGTGAGGGGGCAAACGATAAGGCAGTTGCATTACAGAATTTGTTCAATGAGATTTATCTTCGAGATATTACCAAGCGCAATCGAGTGAAGAACATCGGGGAACTGGAAGATTTGCTGAATATCCTTTCCTCTGCCATTGGTTCGCTGACCAATCCGGAAAAATTGAAAAATACTTTCAAGACGGTAAAGAAATCCAGAATCACTTCCGCTACCATCAAGAAATATTTGGATTATTTTGAGGATTCATTCTTAATCGAATCAGCACAAAGATATGACATTAAAGGAAAGGCATATATTGAAACTCCAAGGAAATATTACTTTTCCGATCTTGGACTTCGCAATGCCAGAATCAATTTCCGTCAGTTCGAGCAAACCCATTCTATGGAGAATGTGATTTACAATGAACTTCGTATGCGTGGTTACAGCGTGGACGTAGGTGTAATACCGATTGCAGAGCGAGATCAGGAAGGTAAGGTTATCCGCAAACAACTTGAAGTTGATTTTGTATGCAATCTTGGTTCGTCCAGATACTATATCCAATCTGCATATTCGCTGCCAGATGAAGCGAAGCGTACTCAGGAAATTAGACCGTTCAGAAAGATTGGTGATTCTTTCAAAAAAATTATTATCACAAAAGATATTGTGCAGCCCTATTATGATGACTATGGTATCTTGACTGTGAACATATATGATTTCCTTCTTGATCCGCAGATTCTCGAAAAATAAATAATGTACTTACTGAACGATGATTACCAGAGTGACAATGACCTGCCAAAGGTAAAAGAAGTGCAAAAGGAGGATATGAAATGCGGAAAAATGAAGACATCATAGCTATCTATTCCCGTAAGTCTAAGTTCACAGGCAAGGGCGAAAGTATCGGCAATCAGGTAGAACTATGTAAAGAATATATTCGTTTACACTATGGTGATGCAGCCGCAGATAAAGTTATTGTATATGAAGATGAAGGTTTCTCTGGTGGCAATCTGAATCGTCCCGATTTCAAGAAGATGATGGATGCTGCCAAGAAACAAAGGTTTAAGGCCATCATTGTTTACCGTCTTGACCGTATCAGCCGAAACATCAGTGACTTTGCAAGTCTGATTGAGGAATTGGCTCGTTTGGATATTTCTTTCGTTTCCATTAAAGAGCAGTTTGACACAAGCACTCCTATGGGAAGAGCTATGATGTATATTGCGTCTGTTTTCTCACAGTTGGAGCGTGAAACCATTGCAGAACGTATCCGTGATAATATGCACGAGCTGGCAAAGACAGGTCGTTGGCTTGGCGGTACTACCCCTACTGGTTATGCTTCCGAAGCAGTCAAGAGTATTACTATTGATGGAAAGTCTAAGAAAGCCTGCAAATTGAAACCGATACCGGAAGAAGCGGATATTGTCAGAATGATTTACGACTTGTATGTTGAAACAGACTCTCTGACATTGACCGAAGCCGCTTTGATCAAACAGGGAATTAAGACAAAGAATAATAATTACTTTACTCGTTTTTCCATCAAAGCTATTTTGCAGAATCCGGTTTATATGATTGCAGACGAAGATGCTTATCAATTCTTTACTCAGCATGATACAGACTTGTTTTCAGACAAAGATGCTTTTGATAACAAGCATGGCATTATGGCATACAACCGTACCAATCAGGAAAAAGGCAGAGCAACAAAGTACCTTCCTGCAAGTGAATGGATTGTATCTGTTGGTAAGCATCCGGGGCTAATTCCGGGTAAAGTGTGGGTACAGATTCAAAAATCTTTGGAACGCAATAAATCTAAATCCTTCAGAAAACCACGCAGTAATGAAGCACTTCTGACAGGATTGTTGTTCTGCAGTTGCGGTGAGCGTATGTATCCGAAAATGAGCAAACGAAAAACGGCAGATGGAAAAGTCATTTATACCTATGTTTGCAAAATGAAGGAACGCAGCCAACGTTCTGTGTGCAACAGCAAAAATGCCAATGGCAATACATTAGATATGGCTGTGGTCGAGCAGATTAAAATGCTTGCGGAAGATAAGGATACTTTCATTGCACAGTTGGAACAGAGCCGTAGATTCTATACTGGCAATCGCATGGACTATGAGCAGCGACTTGATGAAATGAGAAAGGAAAAGGCAGAAACGAAGAAGAAAATCAATTCTCTGGTAGACTCCCTTGTAGATATGGGTGACAGTTCCGCCAAAGTTCATGTGACCAAACGAATTGAGCAGTTGAACCAAGAATACCAATCCCTTGAACAGCGTATTCAGGAACTGGATGGACTGACTTCACAACACGCACTCAGCCATATTGAATTTGATCTATTACGTCAGCTGTTGACTATCTTCAAAAATGGCCTGGATGAAATGACTATTGAACAGAAACGTGCTGCCATTCGTACCATCGTGCGCAAGGTAATATGGGATGGTGTCAACGCTCATGTGATTCTGTTTGGTGTAAATGATGATGAAATCGAGTATCCGGAAATTGCTGCTGTTGCATCCGGTAATACAGAAGATGATGATGAAACCGAGGAACTGGTAGACTTCTCCGACGTAGATTATGAAGATGACGATATGGAGGATGACCGCCTGGGAAAAATTGAACCCCTCAGTGTATCAAAAACGCATTGGGGGGAGGATAGCAAACGAAATTCTGATGTTGCTGCGTGCGGGCAAAAAAAATTCAAGAGAGGTATCTTTATACGAACCGATTGGAGTAGACAAGGATGGGGAAACTGTAAGCCTGCTGGATGTCATGGAAATTGAAAATAAAGAAGTATTGGATTCGCTCATCCTGGAACAGGATATCAAAGAATTATACCAAGCATACGAGACCTGCCTGAAAGACAGCGAACAGACCGTTCTTCGTATGCGCTACGGTCTGTTTGGCGGAAAAGAATACACACAGCGGGAAATTGCAGAAGAACTGGGAATTTCCCGCTCTTATGTATCACGAATTGAGAAAAAAGCGATTGAAAAAATGCGGAAAGCCTTTGCATCAGGATATCCACATCAGTGAATCCGGATAATCTGCTCATACAACATGATGTCTTTTTCTGTCACATTTCTGTTGTCATGATAATGCCCAAAGAACCATTTGCGATACTGGCATGTCTGCTTGATTTCCTCCAGATAAGCAGTCAGCTTATCTGGCTGGAACAATCCGGTGCCAAACATCGCCTGTGTAGAAGATGCTGTACAGTGTGTCACAATAAAATCCACCTGCCAGTCATTTCGTGCGAGGTTTTTCCGTCCTTCCTCAAACTCCGCCTCATCTGGCATCTCTTCCTCCCACCAGGAAAGATGCTTTACCCGAAACAATGCCCGTGCTTTAATTAATTTTCTGTATTTTTCTTTAAAATCCGGTGCTTCCGGATCCAAAATTCCATCTTGAATATCATGGCTTCTGGCACCACCGAATGTAAAAAATTTCAGCCCCTCTATCTCATACACCTGCCCGCGCATCAGATGAATGACATTCGGTGCAATATACTGCACATTTCCTCCATGCCACTCTTCCACCGGCAGTTCTGCCAGCATGTCATAATTTTCGTGATTTCCATCGACCCAAAGAAGCGTAAATGACCTCTGCGAGAGCCAGTAGCGCCACCATTCCTGCTCTTTTGATGTATCCCAATATCCAAAATCCCCGCATACCATCACATAGTCATTCCTTGTCATCTCTCTCTGTTCTGGAAAAACTTGCCTGTTAAAACGGCGGTATTCTCCATGACAATCTCCGGTAATATAAATCAAATTTCCACCCCCTGCACAAACCCAAAACATTCCATGTCAAAACATCAACCAATTTTCTCGACTCTGTTCTCAAAACTGTCCGAATACAGATATGCCTCCACATTCTCCATATTCTGCATCTCTCAATATTTTTCAATATTAATCTTCTTCGTCGTTCTCACTTCATTCGGCAGAATCGAGGAGGCAAACGTCGTAAAGCGCTCTGCCAAATCGCTCACAAAGAACTGGTATTTCTCTCTGTTTTCTTTGTCCGCGCCACTCTCCTCCATCCGCAGCATATCGTGCTCTTCCAGGAGATGTTTTAGCTCAATCGCCGTCTCATATGCAGGATTCACCAGCGTGACATCCTCCCCCATCAATCGGCGCAGTGTCGAGCGCAGAAGCGGATAATGTGTGCATCCCAGAACCAACGTGTCAATGTATTTGCTCTTTAAATCACTCAGGTATCTGGAGGCAATCTCATCCGTCACAGAATCGTGCAGAAGCCCCTCTTCCACCAACGGCACAAACAGCGGACATGCTTTCTGTGTCACTTCCAGCTCCGGCCTGATATCCTGTATCACCTTTTTATAGATTCCGCTGTCCACGGTGCCAAGCGTTCCAATCACACCAATTTTTCCATTTCTTGTAACCGCAGCAGCCGTCCTTGCCCCCGCGTTGATTACTCCGATAACCGGAATGTCGCTCTCCGCCGCCACCGTCTCCAGCGCATACGCACTCGCCGTATTGCAGGCAATCACAATCGCCTTGACGTCCTGCGTTCTCAAAAATCGGATAATCTGCCTGGAATAGCGGATAATGGTCTCTTTCGATTTACTTCCATATGGCACTCTCGCTGTATCTCCAAAATAAACAATTCTCTCATTCGGAATCTGGCGCATAATCTCTCTGGCCACTGTAAGCCCGCCTACGCCGGAATCAAAAACACCTACCGGAGCTGTCCTGTCCATCACAAAAAAACCTCTCTTTTTCTGTTATTCTTTTCTGTTATGCTTTCTTTGTTATTTTTCTGTTCTTCTTTTTATTTTCATCCAAACTGGATACTTTCGCAGAGTTTGGCTCTATTTTAATCCTAAACGGACATGTCGCCTGATGGCGACACTACCATGATATGAAAGTCGATTGCTCTGTTTTTAGTCGTTGCGAATCGCGGCCAGCGGACTCAGCTTCATCGCACGCAATGCGGGGAACAATCCAGCTATCATGCCCACAAAAATCGCAAATACAATCGCCATGCCGGACAGCCAGAGCGGAATTCTGGAGATATTTCCCTCGATTCCCATCATCAGCATACCGACACCGCCAAAGTGGTTAATCACATAAGAAATCGTATAACTGAGTACAATTCCGATCACGCCTCCCATCAGCCCGATAAACCCCGCCTCTATCAGAAACATAGTGCGGATATTTCCCATCGGGCATCCGAGCACCTTCATCACGCCGATTTCCTTCGTCCTCTCATAGATGGACATCATCATCGTGTTGGCAATGCCAATCGCTGCGACAAACAGAGACACTGCGCCGATTCCTCCTAAAACCGCCTGCACCATCTCCTGCTGCTGCTGGCTCTGCTCCAGCCACTGCATCTGGCTGTATGTCTGGAATCCCATCTCATTCAGCACATTCTGCACCTCGGTCACATACTCCATGTCATCGACCATCACCATCGCCTGGTCATAGATAAAATAATTGTACGGTTTTCCCTTCTTGTTCGTCTGCTGCCCTGGAATCGGATTCTTCCGGAATATTTTTTTCAGCTGTGCCTTCAGCAATTCAATATTCACATAAACGCCGGAAGAATTCTCATTGTAGTCCTCCTCTCCGCCTGCTATCATACCTGCCGTTTTCAACATGTACTTTTTGGGAGGGGATACTTTATTTTCGCCGTCCTGTGCATATCTCGACTGATAGTAGGCGTCTGTATCAAAAATCACAAACAGCGGTTTGTTCATAAAATCCACATCCGGCTTTACCATATTGTCCCAGTAATATTCATTCGTCTTGGTGTTGCGAAACTGGCGGTACACCATATTTCCCACCACCAGCCGCATTTCCGTATCCGATGAAGAGGGGAGTTCTCCCTCCCCGATATCCAGGTCATTCAGATATTCCTGAGAAACGCCTTTGAGGCTCAAATTTCCCTCATACACGCCCTGCTTTGCAATCACATAGTAATCCAGAATCGGGGTCGCATACTTGACATGGGGAATCCTGGAGAACTCCTCCACCACATCGTCTGTCAGGTAGAGCGGGTCTGCGTCCTGTCCTCCATAATACTCCCCGTAGATTTCGATGGAAGTCAGCTTTCCATACTGGGCATACTGCTCCATCGTCATCTCTTTCAGGCCGATTCCCAGAGATACCATCACGACAATCGAGGCTGTACCGATAATAACACCAAGAACTGTCAGAACGGTTCTCATTTTTCGCCGCCGCAGATTATTGACGCTCATGACGAGCAGGTCAAGAAATCTCATCGTCCATTCCTTCCTCTCTGGCTGCCTTTCTCTTCTTCCGAATCTTCATGCCAACCACCACGATGATAATGAGCAGCGCCGCCGTACCAATGCCAATAGGAATTTTATATTTCTGAATCAGTCCTGGCTCCGGCTCCATCTCTCCCATATCGCCGTTTTCCATATCGTCAAACACAGGGATTTCCATCGGCTCGCTGACAAACAGATCGGCTTCCTTTTCCACCGTAGTCGGGTCGCCGTTTTCATCCTCGTAGGTAATCAGCACCTTGATTTTTCCGTCATCTGTCGTCGGCGCCGTTCCCATAACCATGACATCCACATTTCCGGTGGCGCCTGGTTTGATATTTCCGACATAGGTATCCGTCGTCTGAATCGAATCTGCCTCAAATTTCACCATCACATTGTACAAATCCACTTTTCCGGTATTGTTGATGGAGAACATAATATTCGTCTCCTCATTCACCGTAATAGAACCTGGCATAATCTCCATTGTTCCTGTATTCAGCTTGGCAATCTGATATACCGGAATATCAATCGATACTTCCTCTTCCGCGTTCATGTAATCAGGGCTGTCGTACTGTTCCTGGATTTTTACCGTGTACGCCTTCTGCTCCAGACTCGGTTTTGACTGCATCTGCATTACCAGCTCAGTCACCTCGCCCGCCTTCAGAGAATTTACCACAATCGAGGTCGAACCAGACTCAGACGTAAACGCGGCGCCGCCGGAATCCGATGCTTTCTCCGGCTCGAGCGTAAACAGAATGTTGCTCGCCTCGATATCACTGGATGCATTTTTCATGCGGATGCGCAGCTCAAAACTGTCGCCTGCAATAATCTTCTCCGGAATCGTCTGATAACTGTCCACCACGATTCTGGCCATCTTGCTGGTGTTTTTGTTCCACTCCTTGCTCTCTGTCGTCTCCTCGTCCTTTCCGGTGATTCGTATGTAAAAATTCTTCTCAATCGGCTCTGCAAAATTTCCCTCTGCCTCTTCTCTGTAGCGAATCCGGTATTTCAGAATATAATATCCAGTCTTCGCCTCCTCGCGCACTTTCATGCTGTAAGGAATGTATGCCATCGCATCCGGCTCCATATCCCCGACCGTCTCATCATAGTTCGGCTTCGCCAGATCCAGCGGAAACTGTGAAATATCTGTGGAATTTTCCAGATTCAGCTCCAAGCGCACATCATATGCTTTCTTGATGCCCACATTGTGAATATTCACACCAAAATTCAACGTGTCTTTATATAAGCCATGCGGGGTATCCTGCGCTTCGCCCAAGGTAAAATCGTAGTCAATGTTGCTCTCCTCCGACTCTGTTGTTGTCTCGGAGTCCGAATTTGTGACCCAGATTGTCACTTTGTCATACTCTGTGCGGTTGCCGAACTCAATCTTAATCGGCACCTCATAATATCCAGGCGTCATATCCCTGCGGATGACACCATGCAGCGTCACTGCCTTGGTCTTACCCATCTTGATTTTGCCGAGATTTTTGCTCTCCTTGAACAGATCCTGCGTCATCTCAAACGGATAGTTTGCAAACTCGATGACGTCTCCCTCATCATCTTCTTCACTGAATTCATCCACATCTGGTATTGCAAGAGAGACCACGGTATCTTCCATGTCGTCTGATGTGTTGTTATAGATGCTGAAACTTACAGACATCTTCTTTCCGATTTTTCCTACTGGAACCTGCTTGACTACTACCATGCCTGTCTCATCCGTATATGTAAATCCCGACAGGATACCGGCCAGAAGCACAATGCACATGAGCCATGCAAATCCCTTTCTCATAGTTCTCATACTGTTTCCTCCTCGTTCTCCTCAGGATGGTTTTCTTCCATCTCCTGACGATTTTCTTTTTCTTCCTCATGATGGTTTTCTTCGATCTTAACAATTTTTCCATCAATAATATGAAAAATGCGGTCCGCATAAGCGGCAAGCTGATTGTCATGCGTTACCATGACAAGCGTCTGATTTTGTTCTCTGACAATCTTTTGCATCAGCTTTAGAACTTCCATTGTGGTCCTGGAATCCAGATTTCCGGTCGGCTCGTCCGCAAAAATAATTTTCGGGTGCACCACCAGGGCTCTCGCAATGCCCACACGCTGCTGCTGACCGCCCGACATCTGATTTGCCATATGGGTCGCCTGTTGTTCCAACCCCACAAGTTTCAAATATTTTTTTGCCTCTGCCAGCCGTTTCTTTCTTGAAATTCCGCGGAAAGACAGCGGAAGCGCTACATTCTCCACTGCGTTCATCGTCGCTAGCAGATTATAGGACTGAAAAATAAATCCAACCCTCTCTCTCCGAAACGTGACCAGCTGATTTTCTGTCAACTTTTCGATATGCTTTCCGGCAATCACAATCTCGCCCTTTGTAGGCTTCTCGAGCCCCGCAAGCATATTTAAAAGCGTCGATTTTCCTGAGCCGGAAGTTCCGACAATCGCGCAGAACTCTCCCTGATACATCGTAAAATCCACACCGTTGAGCGCATACACCTTATTTTCGCCTACTCTGTAGATTTTGTATAAATTTTTCACCTGTATAATAGGTACTTTTTCTTCGGCCATCCTCCCACCTCCATGTTCCATATTCTATTATACACAAAAAACGACAATATCCTATGTCTAAATTTCTTAACAATTCTTACAAATTTTCCGACTATTTTTCAGATAACTTTCCATACAGTACTGCTATGTGTTCGCTGTTGTGCACTCACTGCTGTATACTCACTATCCTACATTCCCTGCTGTTGCTCACGATGCCCACCTGCTACAGAGAAGAAATCCTTCTGGAGAACTCCTCCAGATAATCCTCCAGAGAAAGATACTGCTCCTTATTCACACGGTATGCCGGATTCCACATATTTATCACGGTCACAGCCACTTTGTCCTCTCTGTCCGTATACCGGTAATTCTCATCTGCCGTAAACAGATAATTCTCTGCTCTGTTTTTCCAGAGCATGTACTCCTTCTGATTTTTGTTTTTCTTCTTATTAGAAAATACCTCTTTTACGACCCAACGAAAAATATCCTCCCCGCCGCATACAATCACTCTCGGTGCAATCAGATGAATCTGCCGTACAATGCACTCTTTGTAAGCGTCTGCATAATTCAAATACACCGAATCTGAGATTTCTTTGCCGCCGCGCTTATTCAGATACAGGATAGCGGCGGTGTGCAGCGCCTGCATGGCGCTCCTTCCATCCCCAAGAAGAATCTGCTGCATACCTGCCACATACCCTCTCTCATCGCGGGAACCTCTGCGGTACTCCCTGAAATATCTGCGCATATCCACCACCATCGGCATCAATTCCCCATTCTGGAGACGCTTCTTCATACTTGGTTCCTTCAAAATATACAAAACCCCTGAAAACTGTTCCTCATCTATCACTCCATCCAGATGAAAACATCCTGCGTCAATCTCCTCATATCCGGTATCGGAAGGCATTCCCTCCTCCTCCCGCTGCATCATCTCCCACAGAAGAAACAATTCTTCCATAGAACTGCTCTTCGCCGCCTGGTTTTCCCAGAGCATCTGGCGCATTGTCTTATGCATCTGCTTCTTCCTCACTTTCCTGCCGTTTTGTCCAATCTGACCAAACTGGCGATGTTGGGGTCAAATAAAAAATTTGACCCCTGATATCATCATACTCGTCAGTATAACATATTTTTTCAAAAAGTAGTAGAAATATATTGATACTTGCTTTATAATATGGGAGATACTTATGAGTCCCAAAAGTAAAGGAGAAAAAAGATGAGACATTTATTAAATCCATTAGACTTCTCTGTGGAAGAAACCTACGAACTGCTGGATTTGGCTTCCGACATTGAAAAAAATCCAGAGAAATACTCTCACGTATGTGCCGGAAAGAAATTGGCTACTTTGTTCTATGAGCCAAGTACACGTACCCGTTTAAGTTTTGAGGCAGCAATGTTGAATTTGGGCGGCAGTGTTCTTGGCTTTTCTTCTGCCGATTCCAGTTCTGCAGCAAAAGGTGAAAGCGTATCCGATACCGTCCGTGTCATATCCTGCTATGCAGACATCATTGCAATGCGCCACAACAAAGAAGGCGCGCCTCTGGTGGCTTCCCATCATGCTACCATTCCGGTTATCAATGCCGGCGATGGTGGACACCAGCATCCGACCCAGACTCTGACAGACCTTCTGACTATCCGCTCCCTCAAAGGCAGACTGGACACCTTAACCATCGGCCTGTGCGGAGACCTGAAGTTCGGACGCACTGTACATTCTCTGATTGAAGCAATGATTCGTTACCCTCATGTAAAATTTGTGCTGATTTCCCCGCAGGAACTGCGTGTACCGAGCTATATCCGCGAGGACGTGCTCGAAGCACACAATATTCCATATGAGGAAGTAGACAATTTGGACCTGGCTATGCCGAAACTGGATATTCTCTACATGACTCGTGTACAGAAAGAGCGCTTTTTCAACGAAGAGGACTATATCCGTTTAAAAGACAGCTACATTCTCGACAAAAAGAAAATGGAACTTGCCAAAGCAGACATGTTTGTTCTCCATCCGCTTCCTCGTGTCAACGAAATCTCAACCGAGGTAGATGCAGACCCACGCGCAGCATATTTCCGTCAGGCACAGTATGGAGTCTATGTCCGCATGGCTCTGATTATGACTTTATTGGGGGTGAAAAAACCATGTTAAACATCAGCGGCTTAAAAGAAGGTATCGTATTGGACCACATCCAGGCAGGAAAGAGTCTGGACATCTACTACAAACTAGGACTGGATAAACTGGACTGCGAAATCGCCATCATCAAAAATGCGCGCAGCAACAAGATGGGACGCAAGGATATCATAAAAATCGAAGGCAGACAGATTGACAAGATTAACCTGGATGTTTTGGGATACATTGACCACAATATCACTGTCAATATCATCTTAAATGAGACTATTGTGGAAAAGAAAAGATTGAAGCTGCCGGCGCGCATCACCAATGTCATAAAATGTAAGAATCCGCGCTGCATCACTTCCATTGAGCAGGAACTGCCGCATATTTTCCAGCTGTCCGATGAAAAGCATGAAATCTATCGCTGCATTTACTGCGAACAGAAGTACTCTAAGAAATAATCTGTCAGGATACTAGGGGCAAAAGGTCAGAAATCCGATGCAAGCTTGCTTGCAAGAGGATTTTTGACTTTGGGACCCGCCAAAAACATGAAAATGAAAAAACACCTGCAAATTTCAGAACCGTCGAACAATTCCGGAATTTATAGGTGTTTTTTTCATCTGTAATCTGAGCAGGACGATAAGCCGGGTTATGTCGTTGAATGGTCATCTATCTAGTCCTGCCGTTACCAGCAGGCTCAAGCAACCTACCCGAAAGCAGACGGGCCGCCTTATGCTCTCTGTTTGGTCTTGCTTCGGATGGGGTTTACATGTGCCCCGCCTGTTACCAGTCGGGCGGTAGTCTCTTACACTGCCTTTCCACCCTTACAGTACAAGTACTGCGGTTTATTTCTGTTGCACTTTCCTTGGAGTCACCTCCACCGGACGTTATCCGGCATCCTGCCCTGTGAAGCCCGGACTTTCCTCACCTGCAGCCTCTCGGTATTGCAGCCGCGACCATTTGTCCTACTCAGAATTTAACTTTGGTTATTCTAACACACTTTTTTCTCACTGTCCAGAAGAAAAACACATGTCTGCCATATATCTGCTCTCCATTGCATACTATTCGGCGTCCAAAGGTATCTTTTCCCTGATACTATACATCAAAAATACTGCCGCCGATAAACTCGCGGATAATTGAGTTCTGCGGGATATTCTCACTTCCAAATCCCAGGAAATAGTCCAGGAATTTCAGCAGCCGCTTTGCCTCCAGAAATTCCGGCGCATCCCTCTCGATTCCAAACAGCAGCGGTTCCGCATACTGTTTGAGCACTGCCAGCTCATACACTAGGGCAGAGTTAAACATCACATCCGCCTGCTCCTGATACGGGAAAATATTGTTCTCCTCTCCGCGGCGCACGCTGTCCCACATGGCAATCGTCCGCTGCGCACTCGTTCCTCTCGTCCTTGCATCGCGCACAATCCGGCGCAACAATCTTCCATCGGTCGTCGGAATTGGATTATGTTCGTCAATATTCAGCTGCGTCAGGGCGCTGATATAAATCTTATATTTTCTCTCCGCCGGAAGTGCATAGCTCATCTCATCGTTCAGGCAGTGGATGCCTTCCACCACCAGAATGTCCTCCGGCTCCAATTTCAGCACTTTGCCTCTAAACTCCCGCTTTCCTGTCTTAAAATTGAAGGTAGGCATATCCGCGCTTCCGCCATCCAAAAGTATCTGCATCGTCTGATTGAAAAACTCCAGGTCCATCGCCTGCAAATCCTCAAAATTGTAGGTTCCATCCGGATTTTTCGGGCACAGCACTCTGTCAATAAAGAAATCGTCCGCAGCAATCGGATGTGGACGCAGGCCCAGTGCTCGAAGCTGTGTGGACAATCTGTGAGAAAATGTCGTCTTTCCCGAGGAAGACGGTCCAGCAATCATCACCAACTTTTTCTTCGGATTTTTCGCAATTTCTTCGGCAATCATGCCGATTTTCTTCTCCTGCAGTGCTTCCTGAATCTGAATCATCTCATGGAGCTGTCCTTGGCAGACCGCATCGTTGAGCATTCCGACATTGGAAATATGCAGACATTCACCCCACTCGCCTGCCTCCTTCAAAGTTGCAAACAACTTTGGCTGCGGCACAAACTCCGCCACCTGATCCGGTTTCTTTCTGTCCGGAAGCCGGAGCACAAAGCCATTCTCATATTTCTGCAGCGCAAAGTACTTCAGATACCCTGTATTCTGCACCATATATCCATAAAAATAGTCCTCAAAATTTCCGATACTGTACAGATTCACTCTCGAAACTCTGCGGTAATGGAACAATCTCTCCTTGTCATACATCTTATGGCGGTGGAACAGCTCAACTGCATCCTGCGTGTTGACACTGCGCTTCTGAATCGGAATCCGCTCCGCCACCATCTTTCTCATCCCCGCCTCGACCTGCTCTAAAAGCGCCTCCGTCAGCGGAATATCCATGGTCGGCTTGATAAACAGCCCACGGTTCACCGAAAAATCCACTTCCAGCTTCTGCACATGGTCCGCACCGGCCACATCGTAGAATGACCGAAGCATCAGAAGCGTCGCACTTCTCTGGTATGCCAGTGCGCCTTCCTTATCTTTTGTTGTGACAAAAGTCAGCTCACAGTCTTTCTGCAGACGGTTATGCAGTTCCCGCAGCTTTCCATCTGCCTTTACCAATACAATATCTGCGTCATATTCTTTCTGAAACTGTTGTACAATCTGTAGATACGGCGTCTCTTTCGGATACGTATATTCGTTTCCATGAATCTGCACTTTTACCATATAGTGATATGTCCTCCTCTTCTTTTTTCTCCTGTTTCTCAGCGGCTCTTCTCTTCTATATCTGATACACCGGAAACTGAATTTTTGCCGCTTTCACGCAGACTTCTGTGCCAAACTGTTCCTTCAGATATCCCTCCATAAACGGAATAAAGATATGTTCCAGCCCATAATGCCCTGCATCGATAATCGAAAGCCCCATCTCACCAGCATCCAGTCCTTCATGGTGTCCGATATCGCCTGTCACCAGCACATCCGCCCCAGCCCGAAGCGCATCCGAAATCATGCTTTTTCCGGAGCCTGGCGAAATCGCAATGCGGCGCACCATCCGGCTCTGCTGTCCCATATCCCCATACACAGTGACAAACGGCAGCTCAAAACATGCCTTCACTTTTTCAGCCAGAGCGCGCACTGTCATCTCACCTTCCGGCATCACACCGACCTTTCCAATGCCGCAGCTTCCGTTCTCTGTCACCGCAAGAAGCGGCGCCTCGCTGATAAGTCCTATTCTCTCGGCCGCCAGCTCCGCCATACATCCCGGCGCACTGTCAAAATTTGTGTGCATGGCATAGTAGGAAATATCCGCCTGAATCATGCGCACCAGCCGTCTCCCAATCATATCCTGGTCTGTCACAGACGGCACCGGCTTAAAGATAAGTGGGTGGTGTGTCACAATCATGTCCGCACCGAAGCCAACTGCCTCTTCCACCACCGCATCTGTGATTTCCAGTGCCACCAAAATCTTTTTGACCTCTTTGTCTGCTCTTCCTGCCAGCAGCCCCACATTGTCCCAGTCCATCGCATACTGTCTGGGTGCCAGCTCCTGCAATTTTTCTATTATCACGCTTGCTCTCATCGCTCACTCCTACACACTTTTCTCAAATATCCGCAAAGCTTCCTCGTTTTTCAGAAGTTCTCTCTCCAAAGTCTGTCGCCTTCTGACTGCACCCTCTCCGGTCTGACCAGACAGACCCTGCAGAATCTGCTGCTTCACAGCCTGCTCCTTCACCAGAAAATCATACAATACCGGATGTCTCTCTCTCAGAAGATATGCCCCATACAGCTCTTCTATGGAATATTCTTCCGTTTTTTTTATGTATATTCCGGCATCCTGTTTTTCACATATACCCTGTTTTTCACATGTATCCTGCTTCCTGCACGTATCCTGCTGCCCGCATGGCCCCTCGCCGGCTACACCTGTTTCATTTTCTCTTTCTTCGCCCGCTTCACGCCCGACGCTCAAGATGACATAAAACTTTCCGTCTTCTTCCAGCATATCCTCTTTTTCTGTCAAAAAGCCTTCCTGTGCTAAGAAACGCCGCACCTGTGCCAGCTCACTCTGCGGAGACAGCACCCACTGCTTCACACTCTCCCACATATGGCGCCCTTGCTTTAGAATCCGTATCATCAGCTCTCCGCCCATTCCGGCAATCACAACCGTATCTGCCTCATTCGGGCGCAGTTTTTCCAGCCCGTCGCTGAGGCGGACAGAAATCCTGTCGGTAAGCCCATACTCCGCAATGTGTTCCTTTGCCCGACTCAAAGGGCCTGTCCGCACGTCCATAGCAATGGCAGACACTGCCCGTTTTTCTTTCACCAGATAAATCGGGATATATCCATGGTCCGTCCCGATATCCGCAACCACGCCTCCTTCCCTCACAAAGGAGGCCACTCGTTCCAATCGTTTCGATAAATGCATCGCTTTCTCTCCAGCCTAAACTTGAACCTGCAGATGGAAAACCCATCAGTCCAGATAATCTTTTAACTTTTTGCTTCTGCTTGGATGGCGCAGTTTGCGCAGTGCCTTCGCCTCAATCTGGCGAATGCGTTCTCTGGTGACATTGAACTCCTTTCCCACTTCTTCCAGTGTGCGGGGTCTTCCGTCCACCAGTCCAAACCGCAGTTTCAGCACTTTTTGTTCTCTCTCTGTCAAAGTGTCCAGCACTTCCATCAGCTGTTCATGAAGCAGAGTAAATGTAGCCGCATCTGCCGGCACTGCCACCTGGTCATCCTGAATAAAATCACCCAGATGGCTGTCTTCCTCCTCACCGATTGGTGTCTCCAGAGAAACTGGCTCCTGCGAAATCTTCATGATTTCCCGCACTCTCTCCACCGGAAGCTCCATTCGCTCTGCAATCTCCTCCGCCGAAGGCTCTCTTCCCAGCTCCTGCAAAAGCTGTCTCGAAGTGCGTACCAGACGGTTGATAGTCTCCACCATATGCACCGGAATCCGGATGGTGCGCGCCTGGTCTGCAATCGCCCTCGTAATGGCCTGGCGAATCCACCAAGTTGCATAGGTGCTGAATTTATATCCTTTTCTGTAATCAAACTTCTCCACGGCCTTAATCAGACCCAAATTTCCTTCCTGAATCAGATCCAGAAACTGCATTCCTCTTCCCACGTAGCGCTTCGCGATGCTGACCACCAATCTGAGATTCGCCTCCGCCAGCGTCTTTTTGGCCTGCGTATCTCCCAGCTCCATCTTCTTTGCCAGCTCAATCTCATCTTCTGTACTCAGAAGCGGCACTTTTCCGATTTCCTTCAGATACATGCGCACGGGGTCCTCCATGCTGACGCCTTCCGGCACAGATAAATCCAGATTTTCCATGTCGAGAGGTTCCTCATTATCCAGTTCTTCCTCGAGAAACAGATCTGGGTCCATCTCCGCATCCTTCTCAATCTGCAGCACATCCACCCCATTCGCCTCCAAAAAGTCATAAATTTTGTCCAGCTTGTCCGGACTCAATATCTCGCCATGAAAGAAGTCCAGAATTTCCCGATCTTCCAGGACATTTTTCTTTTTCTTCGCTTCTGCTAAAAGCGCATGTAATTTTTCTTCAAACTGTACATTTTTCTGCTCCATATCCTTCCATCCCTCCATAGCTTGTAAGTATTGTATCCGTCCTTTCGGCAAAATATGCATCTATGCAGCAATATGGCTTCTTTCCCCGATCTATGCCGCCGCATATCTGCTGTCCGCAAAAAATTCTTTTTGCTGACACTCCAACAGCTAAAGCACGTTGGGTTCTTATATACATTCACTTCCAAATATACTCGAAAGCATATAAGACTAATGAGTTTCTATAAGACTTTCACTATCAAGGATACCTTTGTATTCATTAGCGATAGCATTAGGCTCGTGTCAAAACCTTTTCTATTTTCTTTGTTTAAATTGCTATACTACTTAAATTTTTCTTATTTTATATTTTTGATAAACTCCACAACGGAAGTTTTACAGATAGAGTTTCAAATTCTTCAAAGCTGCACTCGCCTCCAGCCATTTCTGCAGTCCGGCCACATCTCCAGGCTGCAGGCGCTCCCCCTGCGCTGCCACGCTGTTGCTCTTCACGCGGACAACGACCTCCTCAAACGCTTTTTTCTGCTCCTCCGCTGTCATGCCTTCGGCCAGATTTGTGTGGAACAATGCTGCCACTTCCTGATATTGCTCTTCATCATTGATAAAATGGTTCAAAATCTCAGCCGGATTGTTCTCACCCTTTTCCTTCTGTGCAAACACCATGCCTGCGACTTTCACCGCCAGCTCGTCCACAAAATCCTCCGGCGTGATAATGCCCCTGATTTTTGCGTACAGTTCCGGTTTTTCAATCAGCCAGGTGAGAAGCAGCTTCTGAGACTGCTTTAAGCCGTCCTCTCTGGTCTTTTTTTCCTGACTACGCGAGGAGCTGCCGCGTGATACCCCCGCCGCTGCCACATAGGAAGCCCGATTTCCCATCGAATTTACAAGCCGTCTTAAATCCTCATACGGAATATAAAATTCCCTCGCTACTGCCTGGATATAGTTGTCCCGCTCCAACGCTTCAGAAAACTCCAGCAGTTTTTCTGCCACTCGATTATAAAACGCGGTTTTCTCCTGCGGGTCTTCCATATGATACTCTTTTTTCAGTACATCTATCTCAAACAGAAAACTGTTTCTCGCCTTCTCTATCCGCTTTTCAAACTCCTCCGGTCCCAGATTCTTCATAAATTCATCCGGATCCTTGTATGGCTTCATGTCAAGCACACGCGCCGAGATACCAGCTTCCTTCAGAATCGGAATCGCGCGCAGCGCCGCTTTCACCCCCGCCTCATCGCTGTCATAGGTCAGAATCACCTGGTCAACATACCGACGCAGAATCCCCGCCTGCTGCGATGTGAATGCTGTTCCAAGTGATGCCACCGCATTGGTATAGCCCGCCTGATGCATAGAAATCACATCCATGTATCCCTCACAGAGCAAAAAATATTTTCGGCGGCTGGTGCGGGCATAGTTCAGGCCATACAGGTTTCGGCTCTTGTCAAACAGGCGCGTCTCCGGCGAGTTCAGATACTTCGGTTTTCCATCCCCCATCACACGGCCCCCGAACCCGATCACGCGGTTGTTGACATCCATAATCGGAAACATGACTCTGTTCCAGAACTTGTCATATGCTCCTTTTTCCTCAATCGAGAACAGCCCGCTTTCCTTTAAAATGCTGTCAGAATACCCTTTCTTTTTCAGATACAGATACAAATCATTGCTTGTCTTGTTGGAATACCCCAGCCCAAAGCGGCGCATCGTCTCATCACTCAGCTGCCTGCCTTTCAGATAATCCAGAGCCATTTTGCCCTGCGGCTGATGCAGAAAATAATAATAGTAATTCGCCGCCAGACGGTTTATCTCAATCAGTGCTGTGCGCAAGTCTGCCTGCTTTCTCGCCTCCTGCGATGTGTCCTGTTTCGGCAGCTCCACACCCGCTCTCTCCGCTAACGCCGTGATTGCCTCCTGAAAGGTATAATTTTCATACTGCATCACAAACGTGAGGACATTTCCGCCCGCCCCGCACCCAAAGCAGTAGTACATCTGCTTGGCGCCAGACACAGAAAAAGAGGGAGATTTTTCATTGTGAAATGGGCAGAGGCCAAAATAATTGCCGCCCTTCTTCTGCAGCTTCACATACTGAGATATGACATCCACAATATCATTTTTCATGCGGACTTCTTCTACAAGTTCATCTGGATAGTACATCAAACCACCTCAAACCTTCCATGCTTTCGGTACAAACAATTCATAAAACCGGTCAATGGCGTACTTATCGCTCATTCCGGCAATGTAATCACACACAATCCGCCCCTTCGACTCCCCGCGGGAGACCATCAGATGCAGATATTCCACGGGCAGCTTTTCCATATGTGCCATGTAATACTCATACAGGTACACAATCAGCTGCTGCGCCTTCGCCTCCTCGGCCTTAGAAGCCCCGCTCGTGTAGACATTCGCAAACATCCACGCGCGAAGCCCTCTCATCGCCTCCTCCACAGGAGGGGAGAGAACAATGTCCGGCCGGTTCCGGCTATTCTCAATCATATCATGAATCAGAGTATTCAGTCTTTCTCGGACACTGCCTCCGAGCACATCCGTGTACACGCGCGGCAGGTCCGACTCCGCAAACAGCTTCGCGCGAATGGCGTCATCAATATCATGATTGATATAGGCAATCTTATCAGAAAAACGGACAATCTTTCCTTCCAGAGTCGAGGGATTTCCGGCTGTGCGGTGATTTCGGATGCCGTCGCGCACCTCCCAGGTAAGATTCAGGCCTCTTCCGCCCTTCTCCAGCACCTCCACAGTGCGCACGCTCTGCTCATAGTGCGTGAATCCCTCCTGACAGAGCTGGTTTAAGATTGCTTCCCCCGCATGACCGAACGGTGTGTGCCCCAAATCATGCCCGAGTGCAATCGCTTCCGTCAAGTCTTCATTCAGACGCAACGCCCTCGCGGCCGTCCTGGCTATCTGGGAAACTTCCAGTGTATGGGTCAGTCTGGTGCGGTAATGGTCGCCTTCCGGTGCCAGAAACACCTGTGTTTTGTGTTTCAGCCTGCGGAACGACTTGCTGTGCAGAATCCTGTCCCTGTCACGCTGGTACACGGTGCGGATATCACATGGCGCTTCCGCCCTGTCCCGCCCCTTTGACTCTCTGCTAAGAGACGCATAGGGACTCAGAAAAAGAGCTTCCTGTTCTTCCATCTCTTCCCGAATTGTCAATCCCATCTTCCCCCGTTTCTTCTCTGTCCTGTTTTCCTTCTGGTTTTCTTGCATGTTTTCCTTTTTCTGTTTTCAGTCATGCACCTAGTATAGCATAATTTTTGCATTTGGTATACTTCTTTTGATGGTTTCAAACTTATGTTTGTATCTCTTTCTTTGTTCTGTTCTTTTTTATGTTTTGTGTCAGACCAAGATACTGTCTGCCGCACACAATGCTCCAAAGCCCACACGCCTGTCTGGGTACTGCGTGATACCCGCAACCGGCTTTGCGCCCCGCAGCAAATATGCTTTCATTTTTTCCCCATACAGATAGGCGTCGTTTCCGTCCACAATTCCCCACTGCATCAAAAGTGCCGCTGTTCCACTCACAAAAGGCGTGGCAAACGAGGTTCCCGTTACATCCTCATAACCGCCTCCTGCCTTCGGCGCGAGAATGTCCACCCCAGGCGCTGCGAGGTCCGGCTTTATCTGGTCGGTTCTCCTCGTAAAACCATTGCCCGAAAAATCGACCAAGGACTGATAGGCGCTGTCATAGGCACCGACCGAGATCACTTTGGAGGCAGTGGAGGGAATTGTGAGAGTTGTGCTCGGGGTCGGCAGCAGAAACTTTGTCGAACGGCTGCGCACGCCCGCTGCCGGAAGCCACATATCATACCGCCCATCGACAATTTTCTGCGCCGTCAGCACAAGTTTCCAGATGCCGCTGCCCAAATAGCTCCCTTCCGGCAGAAAATCCAGGAAAATCTCCTGTGCAATGCTGTACGGACTCGGCTTTCCATAGTACAGCAGCACCTTTGCCTCCTCAAAAGAAATCTGCTGCGGTCCCAAAATCGGGCTGATGGGACCTGCCTTCACACCGGACGGGCTGACCAGTGTAATTCCGAATGTATCCACATAAGATTTCCAGATTTGTATGTTCAGCCCCGTCTCATACGGCGCCACAGAGAACTCCACCGTCTGTTCCTGCCCGCTTTCAAGCACCCCCATGTGGTGCCCCTCTCCGCTTCCCTCATTTCCAGTTCCCACCACAATGCTGCACCTGCCCTCATCTGCGATGCTGTCCAGATAGGTCTCCAACAGGCTCGTTCCGTCATGGGAGCCGTAGGAATTTCCAAAACTCAGATTGATGACTACTGGCATTGCGGAAGCGGCAGCTTCTTCTGACACAAAGTGAAGCGCCCGCATCAGCTGTGTTGTCCGCGGGAACGAATCGCCCGTCGGATTTCCCAGCTTCACAATCAGAAGCGGACTCTCATATGCGATTCCACGATTCGCGCCGCCGCTCTCCCTTCCATTTCCAGCGGCGATTCCCGCCACTGCCGTCCCATGCCCTGATATGTCCACAGATGGAACCTCCTGAAGTGCCATCTCCCTGCTTCCGGTCTGCAGTGCGCGGTTGATGGCCTCCTGCGTGTACACTTTCCCTGTCACCTGGTCCCACAATTTCAGAATTCTCGTCGTTCCATCGGCATTGCGAAAATCCGGATGGATATAGTCAATGCCGGAGTCAATCACCGCCACAATCACGCCTCTTCCCGTCAGATTCCGGCTCCCAAACTGCAGCGGATTCACGCACGAAATACTCTTTGCGGAAGCCACAGCAAAATACAGCCGCTTTGGTTTTTCCACATAGATGATATCTGGCAGGGCAATCACACTCTGCACCAACTCCTGCGGGACCACCAAAACCGCATATCCTCTGGACAGCGGATAACTCTCCAGCTGCGAAAAATAGGGATTTTGCGCGAGCAAAGAGAGCGCCACCGAAAGCTCGCCCTGATACCGCACAATCAACTCCCATTTTTTTGTCTCCTCATCAAATCCAATCTGCAGTACATTCGACTTTTCTCTCTCCTCTTCTGATGCATCCAGTGCCAGATTCAACAGATTTTCCGCTTTTTGGCTGTCCATTTTTGCCGTCCATCTCCACAAAAACCGCTATTTTTCACGTTCCTTATTAGTATATGCCCCATTTTCCTGTTTTATGACATTTTTCTCCAATTCCAAAAGCGCTTTTTTCATCGGAAGTCCTCCCCCAAATCCGACCAGTTTTCCGTTCGCTCCAATCACCCGATGGCAGGGAACCAGAATCATAATGGGGTTATTGTGATTCGCACCGCCAACCGCACGGCACGCTTTCGGGCTTCCCACCGCTTCCGCAATCTCCCTGTAAGAGCGCGTCTCACCGTAGGGAATCGTCTTTAACGCCTCCCACACCTTTCTCTGAAAAGGTGTGCCGCCCGTCAGCCTGTATGGCACAGTAAACACTTTCCTTTTTCCCTCCATGTACTCCAAAAGCTCCGCCTGCAGTTTCGACAAAACCGGACTTTCTGTGACAGATGCCACAACCAGATCTTTCTGGCAGGCATCCAGTCTGACAATCCAGCCATCCTCCTCTGTCGCTGTCAGCCATCCGATTTTTGTCTCAAATTTCACCTGATTTCTCATCTGTTTTCCTTCTCCTAATTTTTCTTCCACACATATGTTATACTTCATCTGCAGCCGCATTTTTGCTGCCACCCACCAATATGGCACAAACCAAAAAAGCACGAATGACAAAAGGAACAATGCAAACCTCTCTCTGCATTGCTCCTCTATGAAATATGGTATCTGTATTTTTATGAATGTTTTTGAGAGCTGTGGGCACAAAACACCTGTATTTTGGGCATTATTTCAGGAATCCATTCACAATCTGCGCTTCTGCCTCTTCCTCCGTCAATCCCAATGTCATCAGTTTGATGATTTGCTCTCCCGCAATCTTTCCGATGGCCGCCTCATGAATCAGCGCAGCTTCCGTGCTGTTTGCTGTGATTTCCGGCACAGCGCTGATTCTTGCCTGGTCCATAATAATCGCATCGCACTCGGTGTGTCCGGCGCACTTTGCATTTCCATTGATTTTTGAGACAAACAGCTGATAGGATTCTTCTTTTGCCACAGAGCGGGAAACAACATTCGCGCTGGAATCCTCCCCATTCAAATTTACGACATATTCGCTCTTTGCCGTCTGTGTTCCGTGCGTCAGAAGGCGCTCTCTGATTACCAGTTTTGCGCCTGCATCCAAATCTGCGGTGGTCGTGCGCACGGTGGAATCCACGCCGCGAATCTGCACCATCTCCATCTCCATATAGCTGTTTTCGGCCATATGCACCTCAGTTCCTGGATTCATAATCCGTTTTCCTCTGCCGTCGCCGCTTCCGTAGTGTTTCTCCACGTAGCGCACTTTCGCATTTTTCCCGACAAAAAAGCGGTGAATACCATCATGTTTGGAATCCTTGTCGCCGCCGTTGTGGATGCCGCATCCGGCAACGATTGTGACATCGGAATCTTCCCCGATATAAAAATCATTGTACACCATCTCCGTCAGCCCGCTCTGGCTGAGAACGACCGGAATATGCACGCTCTCCTTCTTTGTGCCTGGCTGAATATGGATGTCGATGCCTGTCCCATCCTCTTTTGAGACAATGTCAATATGAGCCGTTGTATTGCGTGCCGCCATCTTGCCGTTGGCACGGATATTGTAGGCGCCCGCCGGAACCTCGTGCAGTCCAGCAACTTCCTCCAGTAAAGTCTTCTGTATCTGATCCATCTGTTTTTACCCCCTGTAATTCTGACAGCTCTCCACAGCAGCAGGTGTTCCCACGATTTCAGGCAAAATCTCGTCCCGCGTTCCCTGCTTTACAATCTGTCCGTCTGCAATCACAACAATCTCATCCGCAATATTCAAAATTCTCTCCTGATGAGAAATAATCAGAATCGAGCCTTTTGTCGTCTCGCGCATCCGCTCAAACACCTGAATCAAGTTCTGGAAACTCCAGAGGTCGATTCCCGCCTCCGGCTCATCAAACACTGACAATTTCGTAGAGCGTGCAAGCACTGTCGCAATCTCGATTCGCTTTAACTCACCGCCAGACAGGCTGGCATTGACCTCACGGTTGATGTAATCTCTCGCGCACAGCCCCACCTCAGATAAATACTGGCAGGCATCGCTCGCCGACATGTCCTGCTTTCCGGATGCGAGACGAATCAAATCCAGCACCTGCACCCCTTTAAAGCGCACCGGCTGCTGAAATGCAAAGCTGATTCCCTTTCTCGCTCTCTCTGTGATGCTCATATGGGTGATATCCTCGCCATCCAGGGAAATCGTACCCGCAGTCGGCGTCTCAATTCCGGCAATCAATTTTGCCAGAGTTGATTTTCCTCCGCCGTTCGGTCCGGTGATAACAACAAATTTGTTGTCCCCTATGGTAAGGTTTACGTGTTTTATAATTTCCTTTTCTTTGCTTCCTTCTGGAACCTGGAAGGAAAGATTCTCTATTGTAAGCATACCAACCTCCTGAATAAACCTTTATTGTAAAATTTTATTATGGCTGATTATTACACGACATATGGATTCCTCCATATGCCGTGGTATCATTATATACCATTTTTTCACAATTTACTACGATTTTTACAACAAAGGCCTTCTCTGTTCGCAAACAAATACAAGTGCACATCCCTCTGCTGCATCTTTCTCTTTTCATGCATACTCGTGTATATCTATTTATTCATATTCTGACTGCTTCCACAGACTGCCCATGGTTTTTCACCGCAAATTCATACTATTTCTTCTATAAAAAAATAACACAAAACCATCTAAGTCTTGTGTTATCTCTCGTGCAGAAGAAGGGAGTCGAACCCTCAAGGTATTTCTACCACACGGACCTGAACCGTGCGCGTCTGCCAATTCCGCCACTTCTGCATCTTATTCTGTTTTATTTTTCTGTTCTTTTGAGGTCTCCCTCACGAACATTCATTATTATAACATACTTTTTTTGAAAGTCAATACTTTTTTTGAGATTTTTTCCAGATTTTTTTGAGATTTTTTCCACAATCCGACATGCATATGCATCTGGCGGCTGCCCCGCCTTTGGACCTATCGGCGCATCTGGGACTGGGCAGCCGCCAGACAAAACATCCTAAACGGACATGTCGCCTGACGGCGACACTACCATGATATGAAAGTCGATTGCTCCGTGCTCACGCACTCCCGCAATCGCCGCCTGTAGGTCTACGCTCCGCTCCGGTCGGCGCCAAGCAGGCATCACTGGCGCCTGGCGCCATAATCCGGCCTATCGGCCTACTTATTCATACAGGTTAGCTCGTCAAATGTCCAGTCGGCCTGGTGTGCAAGCACCCCTGCCGCCTGGCCGCTTGACGAGACTTTCATAGTAACTTACAGCGGGTGGAATATCGGCTTCATATTCTGGAACGTACATATGGAAGAAAAACCGAGTTCTTTTACTTCCTCCAGTGTCTCTTTTATATAGGCGCCAAGATGTTCTGGTTTATGTGTGTCGCTGCCTATTGTAAGGATTGTCCCGCCAAGTTCTCTGTAAAGTCTCAGAATATCCCTTGACGGAGTCAAATCCGCAAGCCCATACCGATGACTGGATGTATTGATTTCAATTCCTTTTCCATCCCAGATGGCCTGCTGCAAAATTTCTGTAACAATATCCCTGACACACGCAAAAGGATAGGCCCCTGCCAAATCATAGCGCGTAATCATATCCAGATGGCCCAACACGCTGTAATCTTTGTACGCGCGGATGACACGAAGAATTTCTTCATAATATTTTCGATTGTACTCTTCCTGCGTTTTTCCTCTCTGAAAATCCTGCGTCCAGAATTCTTTATCCTCCACCTGATGGCAGGACAGAATGATAAAATCGAATGGATAGGAAGAAAAGAGCTTCTGGTACTGGGGAATGGTATGTAACTGCATTCCAAATTCCATTCCCTCGCGTATCACAATTTTTCCTGCATATTTGTTCTGCATTCGTCTGATTTCTGCATGGTAAGCAGGATATTTCACATTCATAACGGGAAGAGTTTTCTTTTCTTCAGGCTGATAGACATCGGACTGGTCCGCCCAGTCGCCTTTCACGCCATAATCCACATGGTCCGTAAAACAGATTTCCGAAAGTCCCATAGAAACCGCATCCTGAATCAACTGTTCCATAGGATACTCTGAATCATCGCTGTAATATGTGTGTAAATGATAATCTGCATACATAGACAATTCCCACCTCTTTCTTTTTAAGTTTTCACGAAACCCAGGGCTGTCCTTTCGCCGCATATCATCCGTATGCCCGCTCACAGCTCCTTGATTTTTTCTTTAAATGAAGCTAGGTATCTCTGTGTCAAAGCCAAATACATATCCTGGTCTTCTTTGGTCCAAGAGCCAAAAATAGCATTTTCAATCTCAATCAGACGGACCACCGTATTTTTTACCAGCACTTTGCCATTCTCTGTCAGGCAGACCCTTTTCTGCTTTCCATTGAAAGACTGCAGATATACCACATCTTCTGCCTCCAGTTTTCGGAGCGCAGAATTGATGGTCTGCTTGCTTGTACCAGATAATTTGCAGATATCACTGAGCAGACAGCTCTCTCCGTTATTGCAGATGGCATAGAGAACCTGCATAGCACTGTCCGACAGTCCAAGTTTCAACGCCACATCATGATATGCAGCATCAATCTCACTTGTCAGGTAATTAAACCGTTTCATCTCTTCCATTATCAATCCCATCAAAAGGCACCTCTCACTCTTTTTAGTATGATTTCATACTTTTTTTAAACTATAATACAACATGCAGGCGTTTGTCAATCCCTTTCCCACACAGCCGCTTTCTCACCAATTTCTTCTATCATAACAAATCTTTTGTATTTTTGCCATTTCTTTCTGTTTCTTCTGTTACGTTGATTGCCGATAAAAAATGGGATTAAAAAAAGCCCTTGAAATCAAGGGCTTTTCACTGCGGGAGATGGGACTTGAACCCACACGAGCATACACCCACAAGATCCTTAGTCTTGCCTGTCTGCCAATTCCAGCACTCCCGCATCTGTCGATTTTTACTTTCGTTTTTCAACGAAAGTTAGTATAGCACAGGTCATTAAAAAATGCAATACTTTTTTTATTTTTTTATTTTTCAAATTTTTCAAAAAATTTGTTGACAAGCGACAATTTCTACGCTATAATAGCAACTGTTCCAAGGGGAATAAACAGAAAAAAAGCAGAAGTGGCGGAATTGGCAGACGCGCACGGTTCAGGTCCGTGTGGTAGAAATACCTTGAGGGTTCGACTCCCTTCTTCTGCATGAGAGAGCACAGAATCGATGGATTCTGTGCTATTTTTTTATAGAATAAGAAATTCCAGTGAAATTCCTCGCAGGATACACACGCCGCGCCCATGAAAAGGCTGATAAACCGTTCTCTCCTCTGTTTATCAGCCTTTTCGTATTCTTTCTATTTCTTACGCCTTCGCTCGATTTCTGTTATAGTTAATCAGACATCCGGCCTTCACAATCTTCTTCTCATCGTCCGTCATATCTGCCAGATACAGAACAATCTCTTTCACCGTCTCACCGATGACATACGCTTTGATCTGCTTTCCATCACCGTCCAGCGCTCTCAGCACGTTCGGAACAAAGATGTAATCTCCCACTTCAAACGCTGCATCTTCCTCCATCTGGAACGGCAGCATGCCCCAGTTCATAACGTTGGAACGGTATCTCTTTGTCGCATACTCTTTTACGATGTTTGCCAGACCGCCGAGCACTCTCTGGCAGCTCGCCGCCTGCTCTCTCGCAGAGCCGTCTCCTGGCTTAATCGCATAAATCATGCTTCCGATCTCAATTTCCTCCGGCTTTACGGCCTCATTTCCAGGGATGGACGCTATCTTCTCATAGATACCTTTCAGCTCTGCCACAGCCTTGCCGGAAAGTCTCTCCTGCTCCAGCAAATTCACTTCTTTTGCTCTTCCTACATATGCGGGATCGCGTCTGGAGAGTGTGAATTCTGCCAGGCCGAGCGGATTGGAGCGATAAGAGGAAGTCTCGCCGGAGGGAATCAGCTCATCCGTTGTTGTCACTGGGTCGAGAATCTTGGAGCAGACGCGAAGCAAAATATTGTCAGCCAGCGCCTCCATCTGGGGCCAATCCTTGATATTCGGGCCATAAATCAATGCTTCCTTTTCGTCAGCTTTTCCAAATCCCTGGTATACACGTCTCTCATAAGCACTGTTGTCAAACGCATATGCAGGTACTTCGTAGCCGTCAGCCACATCCGTAGCTGGAGTCAGCACGCCGCCGTTTGCAGCAGTCGCTGCGATGGAGCGCGCATCCATAAGAGCCACAGCCGCCATCTGTTTTGCACCAGGCTTGGAACCTTCACGATTCGGGAAGTTTCTCGTGGTGTGGCGAATACTCAGACAGTCATTTGCCGGTGTATCGCCTGCACCAAAGCATGGACCGCAGAATGCCGTGCGGACAATCGCACCTGCTGCCATCAGCTCATTGACAGCACCTTTCTTCACCAGGTCCATAAATACCGGCTGAGAGGACGGATATACAGACAAGTTAAACACATCGTTGCCGCAGGTTTTCCCTTCCAGAATATGCGCTGCTTCCATCACATTGGTGTAATTTCCGCCGGCACAGCCCGCAATCACGCCCTGCTGCACATGCAGTTTTCCATTTTTCACCTTATCTAACAGATGGAACGCCACATCCGGATTTCCGGAAATCTTCGCTGCCTCCAGCTCTACGCCATGAAGAATGTCTTCCAAATTTTCATTCAGCGTCTCAATCTCATAGACATTGCTCGGGTGGAACGGCAGGGCAATCATCGGTTTCACCGTACTGAGATCCACATACACCATACCATCGTAGTACGCCGTCTGCTGTGGTTTTAACTCTCTGTACTCCTCTTCCCTTCCATGCAGTTTCAGGAACGCTCTCGTGTCCTCATCTGTCTGCCAGATGGACGTCAGACAGGTCGTCTCTGTCGTCATAACATCCACGCCGTTTCTGTAATCCGTCGTCATGGAAGCAATACCAGGGCCGACAAACTCCATCACTTTATTTTTCACATATCCATTTTTAAACACAGCGCCGATAATCGCCAGGGCAATGTCCTGCGGACCGACTCCAGGCATTGGCTTTCCGTCCAGATACACAGCAACCACACCTGGATATTTCACATCATAGGTATCGCGCAGAAGCTGTTTTACCAGCTCGCCGCCGCCCTCGCCCACAGCCATGGTGCCCAGAGCGCCGTACCTTGTGTGACTGTCAGAACCTAAAATCATCTTGCCGCATCCTGCCATCATCTCACGCATGTACTGGTGAATCACAGCGATGTGTGGAGGTACAAAAATACCGCCGTATTTTTTGCAGGCAGAGAGACCAAAGAGATGGTCGTCTTCATTGATCGTGCCGCCCACCGCGCACAGAGTATTGTGGCAGTTTGTCAGCACATACGGAATCGGGAATTTTTCCATACCGGACGCCTTCGCCGTCTGGATAATGCCCACAAAGGTGATGTCGTGGGAAGCCATCGCATCAAACCGCAGCTTCAGCGTGTCCATCGTGTCGGATGTATTGTGTGCTTTCAGGATTGCATAGGCAATCGTGCCCTTTTTCGCCTCTTCTTTGGACACTGCCTTTCCCATCTGACTCTCTGTACAGGCATACTCTGCTTCTGGAACAATCTTCTGTCCGTCTATCAGGTACACCCCTCCATCATATAACTTTATCATACTATTTTACCATTCCTTTTTTATTCTCTTCGCAATTTCTTCGTTTTCTTTATTTTCTTTGTTTTCTTTGTTTTTTCTTTTTTCCAAATAACTTTCACGCTACAGCACTCAGTTATTTTTATTGCAGATTAGAGCATCGCCTCCAGCGTCTTTCGGATCTCCTTGATAAACTCCTCGCTGTTCAGCACAGTCACATCCTTCAGAGAAGTGATAAGCGCCAGGTCTTTTGTCATCTTTCCGCTCTCAATCGTTCCCAAAGTCGCCGCCTCCAGCTTATCCGCAAACACACACAACTGCGGAATCTCGTCCATCTCGCCGCGCTTTCTCAGAGCGCCGGTCCATGCAAAAATAGTGGCAACAGAGTTTGTGGAAGTCTCCTCGCCTTTCAGATGCTTATAATAATGTCTCTGCACCGTTCCGTGTGCTGCCTCGTACTCATACACACCGGACGGAGACACCAGAACAGACGTCATCATTGCCAGGGAACCGAATGCAGAAGATACCATGTCGCTCATCACATCGCCGTCATAATTCTTGCAGGCCCAGATAAATCCGCCTTTTGCCTTCATCACACGCGCTACGGCATCGTCAATCAGCGTATAGAAATAGGTAATACCTGCCTGCTCAAATTTTTCCTTGTATTCCTTGTCAAAAATTTCCTGGAAGATATCTTTGAAACGGTGGTCATATTTCTTAGAAATCGTGTCTTTTGTGGAGAACCACAAATCCTGTTTTGTATCCAGCGCATATTTGAAGCAGGAATGTGCAAAGCTGGAGATGGAAGCATCTGTGTTGTGCATTCCCTGTATAATGCCCGCGCCTGTAAAGTTGTGAATCAGCTCTCTTGTCTCTGTGCCATCTTCCGCCGTGAAAACCAGCTCCGCCTTGCCGACTCCAGGCACTACAATCTCCACATTCTTATACACATCACCATATGCATGACGTGCCAGAGTAATCGGCTTCTCCCAGTTTTTCACGCACGGCTCGATTCCCTTCACGATAATCGGTGCGCGAAATACCGTTCCATCCAGCATGGCACGGATGGTTCCATTCGGGCTCTTCCACATTTCTTTTAAGTTGTACTCTTTCACTCTGGCCGCGTTCGGTGTGATGGTGGCACATTTTACTGCCACGCCGTACTTCATGGTCGCAATGGCAGAATCTTTTGTCACCTGGTCATCTGTCTCATTTCTGTACTCCAGCCCAAGGTCATAATACTCGGTCTTTAAATCAATAAACGGAAGCAGCAGTTCCTCCTTAATCATCTTCCAGAGGATTCTGGTCATCTCATCTCCATCCATCTCCACCAACGGTGTTTTCATCAAAATCTTTTCTGCCATTCTACTTTCCAACCTTTCCTTTTTTTCTGCAATCTTACTTTCCTATCTCATCTTCTAACGACGGCCTTCTAGCGATACACTTCTAATGATACACTTCCTTCAGCCCATTCTTCACAATATTCGCATAGGCATTCTGCACATGCTGGTTTGCGAGCTTTTCCGCCCTCTCCTCATCCTTATCCCGAATCGCCTCCATAATCAGGCGGTGTTCTAGGTTGCTCTGCTGGCTGCGTTTCTGGTCTGAGAGCGTCTTTTTTCTCGCACGCATCACATACTCATGAAAATCATGGAGCGTGTGTGAGAGCATCTTGCTGTCACAGGACTCGTACATAATCTCATGAAAACGACTATCCAGCTGTGCTAACTGCTCAGAGTGTCCTCTGGCGGCATGAAACTCTGCCAGATAAATATTCTCCTCCATTTCTTCCATCTTCTCCTGAGAAATATGGCGGCAGCACATCTTTGCGCACAACCCCTCAAGGAGAGAACGCATCTGATAGATATCTTCCACATCTTTCGCCGTAATGCTGTTGACATAAGCCCCCTTGTTCGGGATAATCTCAACCAGCCCTTCCAGCGCCAGCTGTCTCAATGCCTCTCTCACCGGCGTCCGACTGACTCCCAATTCCTCACAGAGCGTCAGCTCCTTCAGTTCATCGTGATTTTGATAAACCTCATTCAGGATATCTTCTCTCAATCTGCGAAATACCTGGCCGCTCAATGATTCATTTTTCTTTTCCCCCATATACTTTTCTCCTGTTTCTATGGTTTCTGCCTGTTTCTATTGTTTTGCATTTTCTATGTGTTTTTGTTTTTTCTATTATTTTTGCGTTTCTTATTTTCTTCTCTTACTGCCATAGGAACGCGATACGCTCACTCGCTCTTTTTTACAAAACCTCTCTCATCCATTGTCATATTCAATGTCTCACACACATCAGAAATCACTTGAACCAGCTCTTCGTCTGTGATAACAGTGACACGGCCGCCAGCGTACTGTGCATCGACCCACTTCTTGATTTCCTGCACCAGCTCCGAATTCTTATCGAGCTGCGCGTCATCTTTTAACTTAAAGTAGGTATTCATCCAGTGCGCAATTCCTGCCAGTCCAGATGTGTTGGAAACGGCACAGAGCACCGGACGGTTCAAGAATTTTTCTGTATCAAAAATATTATAAATTTCCTCATTTTTCAGAAGTCCATCCGCATGAATTCCAGCTCTTGTTACATTGAAATTCTTTCCGACAAATGGAGTTCTCTCCGGAATGTGATATCCAATCTCTTTTTCATAGTACTCTGCCAGTTCTGTAATCACGGTAGTATCCATGCCGTTCAGATGGCCGCGCAGCTGCGCGTACTCAAATACCATAGCTTCAAGCGGCGTGTTTCCGGTTCTCTCACCAATACCAAACAAAGACGTATTGACGCCGGAACAGCCGTACAGCCATGCTGTGGTGGAGTTGGAAACTGCCTTGTAGAAATCATTGTGTCCATGCCACTCCAACAGCTCATGCGGCACGCCCGCGTGCGTGTGCAGCGCGTAGATAATGCCTGGAACACTTCGCGGAATTACAGCACCTGGATAGTTGACGCCATATCCCATCGTATCGCAGGCGCGAATCTTAATCGGAATCTTGTACTGTTCCATCAGGCGCATCAATTCCAGACAGAACGGAACCACGTATCCATAAATATCTGCGCGGGTAATATCTTCCAGATGGCATCTCGGGCTGATTCCCTCCTCCAGGCAATCTCTGATGACACTCAGATAATGTTCCATCGCCTGACGTCTCGTCATCTTCAATTTCAGGAAAATATGGTAATCGGAGCAACTTACGAGAATTCCTGTTTCTTTCATACCGATTTCCTTCACCAGCTTGAAATCCTGTTTGCTGGCACGAATCCAGCTCGTCACTTCTGGGAACTTATAACCACGTTCCATACATTTATAAACAGCGTCTCTGTCCTTCTTGCTGTATAAGAAAAACTCACAGGCACGAATCATACCATTCGGGCCGCCCAGTTTATGTAAATAATCGTAGATTGTCACAATCTGCTCTGTCGAATACGGTGCGCGGGACTGCTGCCCGTCGCGGAATGTCGTATCCGTAATCCAGATATTCTGGGGCATGTTATGGGGAACTACCCTGTCATTAAATGGAATTTTAGGAATCTCGGAGTAAGGGAACATATTCCGAAAGACATTTGGCTTTTCTACATCGTCCAGAATATACATATGCTCCTCGATCTCGAGAAGATTCTTCTTGTCATTCATCGTGACTGGACGATTTTCAAAAATATTGCTGTTCATATGAAGTCTCCTTTCTGGATTTCCTGTGGGGGATAGACCTACAGAGTGTATTGCTTTTTAATTTTGTATAATTGTATACAATTATACATGTCTTGTCAAGAAAAATTTCCAAAAAACACGTCCACTCTCCCATAACTGACGTCAAACTTTATAAAGTCTTCCTGCTATGACAATGAAAAAAGAGAAAAAGGCATTGATCCATTTAAATATGTATCAATGCCTTTTTACCAAGCAAATCCTATCCAAACTCGTCTTATTTCTTAAATTTCCCCAAATAAAGCTACACCATCTATCACAGTACCAGAATCAGCGCGGCTGTGATGGACAGAATACTTATCACAATCGAAATCGAATTGATTGCGCTAGAAAGCTCGATATCCCCATCCAGCTTTCCAGTAAACGCCGGTGAGACGGACGCAATCGGGCCAAACATCAAAATCGCAAGTGCCTGACGAATTTCCAGAGAAAACGGGGAGAGGAAAAAGAATCCTACCGACATCACAAGTGCAAACCCATAGCGAATCGCTAACATCCGCACTATTTTATGAATCTTGTCTTTCTCCGCCAACCGGATATCAAATCCAATTCCTATCATAAACAGCGCCAGAAAAGCATTCGCGCCTCCGGCCGTGGCGGCGAAGGAAAGCACAACATCGGGAAGTTTCACGCGCAGTATAGCCAGTGCTGTCATAATCAGATAGGTATCAAACGGGACGGACGAAAACAGTGTTTTCAGCATCCCAAGCTTGGAACCTTTCTGCGATTTTCCTGCTGCCGCCGACGCCAGCGTGTAGGTAATGCCAGTGCACATAACAGAGTTTCCCGCATCAAACAGGCTTGTCACGGCAAATCCGACCGGCCCCAGAAAACTCTGCACAAACGGCATAGTAAAATTTCCTATATTATATCCTGCGAGATTCAGCATACCAAACGCCTTGTCCATCGGCGTATGCTTCACATTTATCAGATATCCTGCCGCCACAAAAACCAGGTTGCAGGCGATTCCCAGCACACACATGAACAGCAATGAATTTTCCATGGAAATCTGACTGAAGTTCGTGACAATCGCCGCAGGCAGTGTGATTCGTATGACGACCTTTGACAGCAGATAAAAATCATCCTTCTTAAATACATGAATCCGCTTTAAAACATATCCCATCACAATAATCGCCACAAACGCAATGGCTTTCGTAAGTACTGCTGCAATTCCTTCCATCTTTCCGCTCTCTTCCTTATACATTGTATTTTTTAATCTTCTGTCATGCTAATCATTTTAGTCTCCCTTTTTCTTTTTGTAAAGTACTGTTTTGATAAAGTACTGTAGACAAATTTTACATTCTGTGATACGCTCATTTGTACAGCTCTTATCTATCAGTATCTATAATTAGGAGGTTACAATCATGAACGGCAAATCAACTGCCATGGAAAGAAACCAGATTACAGAGGGCGTAATCTGGAAACAACTGCTTTTTTTCTTTTTCCCGATTCTTTTGGGAACCTTTTTTCAGCAGCTTTACAACACAGCAGACGCGATTATTGTGGGGAAATTTGTAGGAAAACAGGCATTAGCTTCCGTAGGCGGAACCAGCAACACGATCATCAACCTGTTTGTGGGCTTCTTTGTGGGCCTTTCCTCGGGCGCGACTGTGATTATCTCCCAGTTTTTTGGTGCCAGAGACGATGAAGGCGTCAGCCGTGCTGTACATACATCCATCGCCCTCTCTATCGCAGGTGGTATTATAATTATGGTTATCGGCCTTCTGGTCGCACCATGGGCGCTCACTATCATGGGCACACCCAAAGACGTATTTGACGGTTCTCTGACTTACCTGCGCGTGTACTTCTGCGGTATTATGGCGTCTCTGCTGTATAACATCGGTACTGGCATCCTGCGCGCAGTCGGAGACTCCAAACGTCCTCTGTACTTTCTGATGGTAGCATGTATCGTGAATATCATTCTGGACATTATTCTTGTGCTCGGCTGTCAGCTCGGCGTGCTGGGTGTGGCACTCGGTACTGTGATTTCCCAGGTTGTCAGCGCATGTCTTGTGATTATCACACTGCTGCGCTCCGATACGTCCTGCAGGCTGTTCCCCAAAAAAATCCGCCTGGACATGAAACTCCTAAAAAATGTCCTGATGATTGGATTTCCTGCCGGAATGCAGTCTGTGATGTACACCCTCTCCAATATGATTATACAGGCGAGTGTCAATTCCTTCGGTACCGACACGATGGCCGCTTGGACTGCTTACGGAAAGATTGACTCTCTGTTCTGGATGATTATCAACGCCTTTGGTATTTCCATCACCACGTTTGTTGGGCAGAACTATGGCGCCAGACGCTATGACCGCATGAAAAAAAGCGTGCGGGTGTGCCTGGCAATGTCATTTAGCATCACCATCGCCATCAGCACGATTCTGATGTTCGCTGGTCAGTTTATCTTTGAGATGTTCACCAATGATCCGGCGGTTCTTGAAATTGGCATGGAAATTTTACGTTTTATCGTGCCTACCTTCTTCACTTATGTGTGCATTGAAGTGCTCTCCGGTGCAGCCAGAGGAACCGGTGATACACTGATTCCGACTCTGATTACGGCATTTGGCGTCTGTGTGCTGCGTGCAGTCTGGGTTTTGGGTATTGTCCCATCCCACCACACCATCCGAATGGTTGTATTCAGCTATCCCCTCACCTGGGTTATCTCTTCTATTGCCTTTATCGTGTACTATTCTTACCGAAAACGAGAATGGAAATAGAGCCAACCAAGAAGCAGGCCGCTCTCTTGTAAACCAAAAAAGCTGATACAGAATTGGAAACCTCTTCCCGTCTCTGTATCAGCTTTTATTTTATTTTTATTCTATTCAAGCTCTGTCTTTATTCTGTTTTTTACTCTACCAGAGTAGTCCAGCCAAAGACATCCTCTTCTCTGCCCCACTGAATTGCTGTCAGATAATCATACAGTTTCTGGGTCAGTTCTCCAATCTTGTTGTCATGGATAGTCACAATGTCACCCTTGTAGTTCAGTACGCTGACTGGGGAGATGACAGCTGCTGTACCTGTGCCGAATACTTCCTCCAGCGTGCCATCATGGCCTGCTTTCATCAGGTCATCGATGCTCAGTCTCTCCTCGGACACTTCATAGCCCCATTTCTTCAAAATCTGAAGAATGGAATCGCGCGTCACGCCTGGGAGAACAGTGCCATCGGTCGGTGCTGTGTGGATTTTTCCTGCAATCTTGAACATAATGTTCATGCTGCCTACTTCCTCTACATACTTTCTCTCCACGCCATCCAGCCACAGAACCTGGGAGTATCCCATCTTCTCTGCCTTTGCCTGTGCAATCATAGAAACGGCATAGTTTCCGCCGCATTTTGCAAATCCGGTACCGCCCTTCACGGCACGTACATACTCATCTTCTACGACAATCTTCACCGGATTCAGTCCTTCTGCGTAGTAAGCGCCTACCGGAGAACATACGATGCAGAATGTAAAATGATGGGACGTATGCAGTCCAATCTGTCCCTCATTGGTAAACATAAACGGACGAATGTACAGGGAAGTCTCCGGCTCATGCGGTACCCAGTCCTCATCTACTTTTACCAGAGTCTTTACTGCCTCCACAAACATCTCCTCTGGAAAAGCCGGCATACAAAGTCTCGCATTGGAATTAATCATACGGCGTGCATTCATCTCCGGACGGAACAGCTGCACTTTTCCGTCTGGTCTGCGGTATGCCTTCAAGCCCTCAAACGTCTCCTGTGCATAGTGCAGAGCCACTGCTGTCGGCATCATCTCAATCGGACCATATGGTACAATTCTGGCATCATGCCAACCTTCTTCTCCATCATAATTCATCAAAAACATATGGTCTGTCATATATTTTCCAAAGCCCAGTGTCTTTTCATCCGGTTTCTGTTTCGGATTTGTCGTTCTTGTAATTTTAATTTCCATATTGTCCTCCTCATAGCGGGACGCCGGCATAACCGTCAGGCGCTTTTCTCTCCCTAGAAAATTTTCCTTGATTTTCCTATTATATCACTTCTTTTTCAAATGACAATATGCTTTACAGTTATTCCCTATATGGATTTTTCATACAACACATAACCTGAATTTATTTCTCTTGGATTTTCTGCTTTTCTCTCACATTCCTACATATCGGAGCAAATCGGTGTATTTTGCTTTCATGGTATCGTACCCATGCTGGTAAAATACAGAAAGCTTGTCTTCATCTGTTTCCAGTCTGGATACTGGTTTTACCTCCGGACGAAGCACAAAAATCTTTCCCTCATCCTCCAGACGGTCTATCACATCCATCATTCTATTGTATCTCGCGGGGCGCTTCACGACCGCCTTCACAAACTCCGGATATTGCTGGTATTTCTTGTATGCAGCCAGATTCAACACACGACTGTTTTTCTTGCGGTAATTTTTTTCCTTTGTCAGCACCACGATATGCCTGCGGTAGCCCTTCTCAATCGCCCTGCGCAGTGGAACAGAATCTGCAATGCCGCCGTCCATATACGGAACGCCGTTAATCTCCACCAAATCCGTAAAGAGGGGCATACTGCTGGAAGCACGGCATATTTTCATAAACTGTGCCTTGTCCTCATGCGCTTCCATATACTCCGCCTTTCCAGTCTGACAGTTCGTCACTACCATCTCGCACTCCATCCCAGAGGCAAAATATGTCTCAAAATCAAACGGATGCAGCTCATTGGGATAGCGGTCAAACACTAGGTCCATGTCATACACCGGTTTTCTGTAAAAAAGATTTTCCATGCGGATATATTTTTCTTCCTCGCCATGCGGAATGAAACAATCCCGCGTACGCCCAATCTGTTTTGACACATAGTCCACCGCGTTGCAGGCGCCCGCCGACACTCCCACCACATATTTTGTATAAAAATCCTGTTCCATCAGATAATCCAGCACGCCCGCAGTAAACAATCCTCTCGCGGCTCCGCCTTCCAGTACCATACTGCAGTTTACCAGCTCCATATTTTTCCATCCTTTCTCCCGCATCCTCCGTCTGCCGCTCTTTTGTCGGCATAAAATGAGGAAGGGATGCAGTATCCCATAAGACATTCTCTTTCTGCCCTATACCATACTGCATCCTCTTTTGTTCTCTCAAATAGATATTGGGGTCAAAAGGTATTTTGACCCCTTTTATGATAGTAATATACAAAATCTGATGAAAAAATACAACTAAAATTTTTATTAAATTTATTTCTCCATTCTATTCAGCATCCGGCTCTCTGCCGCTTTCAAGCTCTGGTTTCTTATCTTCTACTTTTCTGCAATCACTTCTCTCGCCATCTGCATAAAGTCTGCCGCCTCCATGCGGGTTTCGTCCATTGTCATAAAGCCGTAGCGGATTCCGTTCTCCTCCCAGCTAAAGAACTTGACCGTCTTATCCTCTACTTTCTCAGAACCATACGAAATATACAGTTCTCCGCTGTCCATCAATGCTTTTTCTTCCTCACTGATCTCATAATCAACCGGAACAAAACGATAATGGTCCACTTTGTAGTACGCATTCAGCCCATCCAGGTCCAGTTTTTCTCCCTCATAGACATTTTCCAGAGGTTTGCACACGGTATAGCTCAAACTTGCCTCCCCTTCCTTCTCATACTGTGCCTTCAGTTCCGGATATGTCGCCACGGTATTTCCATCATCGTCCATTCCTTTCACAGTAATCACCTGCGCATTTTTAAATGTATAGCCGTTGGAAAACGTCTCTGTCATTTTTGCCTCATAGCCCAGTTTTTTCATCTCCTTTGGCATCTGGTCATACACCAGAACATCATTCACCGGACTGCTGCCGCCCACAAGCCCTGTAATCTTTCCGCCTGCAAACACACCGCCCGCACACAATGCACACATCACTGCCACTGCACATACTACTTTTCTCCAATTTTTCTTCATTGATTTTTCCTCCTTACAATTTCTTAATACTGCTCTTCTGATTCTCTCTTTTTCCATTGGATCCGTCCCAACCGTCTGCGTTTCTCTCTTTAAGGCGTCCTGTATTCTTTTATCCCATATTTTTTTCTCCCATCCGCTGTCCTTCATGCCTGATTCCCCCTTTCGTTCCAAAACGTTTCTGGTGCTTTTGATTTTTCCCCGTCTCTCTCCTGATTCGGTTTTGCTTCTCCCAGAAAACCGGATATTTCCTGCCCAAAAGGTTTCGCACTCTCTGTGCTTTCCTTCTGACACTCCAAATACACCGTCTCCGATTTCAGGGATTCTCTCAGATTCTTTCTCGCTGCATGTAGCCTGGATTTCACAGTGCCTTCCATACTACCTGTAATCCGCGCGATTTCTTTTGTGGAGAGTTCATTGAAGTAATACAGCACCACCACCGTCCTCTGTTTGATGGGAAGAGCCGCAACCGCCTGGTAAATTCTCTCATCCTGCATTTTCTGCATCACAGCCTCAAGCGGTTTCGTATCCTCCCCGCTTTCCCTGTCTTCGCACAGCTGCGGAATCAGGTCCTGCGGGCTTTCCCGCCGTTTCTTTCTGCATTGCCTCCATGCCGTTCTTGTCACAATCTTATAAAACCAGCTGCGGAATCCTTCTGGGTTTTTCAGCTGCCCTCTGTGATAATAACACGCCGTAAACGCCTCCTGAACAATATCCTCACTGTCTGCATAATTTCCGGAAATCAGCCACGCCATACGGAAAGCTTCGGTGTAATACGCCTCAAAGAGCCAGGAAAACGCTTCCTCCTCTCCTCTCTGAAACCGCATCACCCACTGCAGTCTTTCTGCTTTCTCATCCATAGCTTATGTATCCTCCTTTGGTATACCTACTATATAGAGGCGCGAACCGCGTGAATGGTTCACTTTTTATAAATTTTTTTGCAAAAAAAGATGCCGCGGAGGTATTCACCCCACACAGCATCTGTTCTATCTCCATTTTTATCTTTTTCCAATCCATTTTTCCAAAAGAAAAACTCCCCCAGTTGGACTCGAACCAACGACACCGCGGTTAACAGCCGCGTGCTCTACCGACTGAGCTATGGAGGAATATTTCTAAGTTGTATTATAGCAGTCCTTTTCCAAATGTCAAGCACAAATTTAAAAAACTCCAGAGGCAATCAACTTTCTTCCTATTATGATGATGTCGCCATCAGACAACATATCCGTTTAAAAAGATGCTGAAAAACACAAAAAAGCTGCCATGAAACAGCATAAACATGCCTCTCAAAGCAGCTTTCTGACATAATTTTTAAGCTAATTTTGTTTTTGCCAGCTCAGCCAGTTTTGCAAAGCCCTCTGCATCGTTGATAGCCATATCAGATAATACCTTACGGTTCATCTCAACGCCAGCCAGCTTTAAGCCGTACATAAACTTGCTGTAGGACAGACCATTGATTCTTGCTGCAGCGTTGATACGTGCAATCCACAGCTGTCTGAACTGTCTCTTTCTCTCTTTTCTGCCTGCGTAGGAACTTGTTAATGCTCTCATTACAGACTGTTTTGCTACTCTATACTGTTTAGAACGAGCGCCTTTGTAGCCTTTTGCCAGTTTCAGCACTCTGTTATGTTTCTTCTTAGCGTTCATACCGCCTTTAATTCTTGCCATCGCTTCTTCCTCCTTCTACTGTGACACGTCTCAATTATAAATATGGTAAAATCTTCTTCATTACTTTTGCGTTTGTGCTGTCAGTAACGATGTCCTTGCGAAGATTTCTTTTTCTCTTTGTGCTCTTCTTTGTCAAGATATGGGATTTGTAAGCTTTATTTCTTACTAATTTTCCTGTTCCTGTCTTTTTGAAACGCTTTGCAGCAGCTCTGCTAGTTTTTAATTTCGGCATTGTATTTTCCTCCTTAATAATGGTGTATTTTTAACGTTTTGCGGTTAAAAACATAATCATGCTTCTGCCTTCTACCTTAGAAGGTTTATCTACTACAGCAACATCTGCCAACTTCTCGGCGAAGTCATCCAAAATATGCTTATGGTTGCCCATATGCGCCATCTCACGGCCGCGGAAACGCAGTGTTACTTTTACTTTGTCACCTTTTTCAATGAACTTTCTGGCAGCACCGACTTTTGTGTTCAAATCATTCGTATCAATATTCGGAGATAAACGAACTTCCTTTACGTCAATTATCTTCTGCTTCTTTTTGGCTTCTTTTTCCTTGCGCGCCAGTTCATAACGGTATTTCCCATAATCAATAATCTTACATACCGGCGGCTTTGCGGTCGGAGCAATCTTTACCAGGTCCAGCTCAGCTTCTCTGGCAAGTTTATAGGCGTCCTTTGCGGACATAATGCCCAGCTGTTCCCCATTCTCACCAATCAAACGGACTTCCTTGTCTCTGATTTGTTCGTTAATCATTAATTCGCTAATAGTCGTACACCTCCATAATATAAATACGTCAACCTGATTTTCAAATCTGTCTACCAGACAGCTTTCCTATACAACAAAAACAACAAAAAGAAAGCGGATAGACAGACCTATCCACTTCAAAAGCTGCAGACATCCTATTTCCATCTTTCATCTTTCTTTTCTATGTCTGCTTCTCTATTAACCCAGGTCACTGCATCGTGCCAAGGTGAGGTGGATACCTGCTTTCCTGTACGTTGTTCTCACAACTTTTGATACTTTACCACATCCTGCGCCGAATGTCAACCAATTTCTGAAAAAAATATAGCCATTTTCCTCTCTTGACGGTTTTCCGGCTTTTTACCTATTTTTTACATGTATTCTTTTTTTACATTTTTTTACTTTTTTGCGTAAAGTACAGGCAAATATCTTAACTTTTTGTATAAAATCTTAAAGTTTTCTTGATTTCTTTTGGATTTCACGCTATGATAATAAAAACAGGCCCTGTCTGAACTTCGTATGTGCCAAAACTGCGTACCAGCGCGAATTGGGACCTGTCTGAAACGATTCAAAAAAATAAATCAGGAGGTGCTTCATGCAATCCTTTCGTATATACCTTACCGCAGCGCTTACCTCATGTATGCTCCATATACTTGCCATGCCTGGCGCTGCTTTTGCACAGCCGCAGATCATTCAGCTGCCATCCTCTTCCGACATTATCCTGACTACGGAGGAAAATGCGCCGATTCAGGCTGCCGCCGTCTCCGCATCCGATGAGACCGAGCGTCCTGAAATCATAGGCGACTACAAAGCCGGCAAATGGAACGGAAATACATACATCAACCGCTGGGCGGATTATCAGATTACTCTGCCGGAAAACTGCCAGAAAGAAAGCATCGCTTCGTCTTCTCTGCGCAGCCACTATGATTTTCTGGCACTCATCCCGAAAGTGGGCGTCAATGTCCGCATTTCCTACGATGATCTGAAAGATAAGACTCTGGATTTATCCATCACAGAGGAGGAGTTTGGTGAAATTTTGATGCAGGAACAGGGATTTGACAGTGAAATCTCCGACTTTGAGACTGCGACATACGGCGGCAGAGATTACACGCATTTCACCATTACCCACCAGGACCAGCTGATTCAGAGCTTTTACCTGCGCCGTGTCAGCCACTATATGATGGTGATTTCCTTTACACACGCGGTGGTGAGTGAACTGCACGCGGAGGATATTCTGAACACACTGACTTATGCGGACGATTTGAGGTGATGTGCTCCCACCACTTAGTCTGTTAAGATTAAAAACGAACGGATACGCATATATGAATGAAAGGGAATATCGCAGAGTATGGATTTTTGCAATCTTCAGGTTCTCCTTCTATTTGGATACCAGAGACTGCATAAAATATATTCTGCAATATTCCCTTTTATTTTTTCTTATCTTTTTGTTTTCTTATCTTCTTTGTTTTTTCCCTGTTTGGCTTCTTATCCGCTTTGTTTCTTATCTATCTTATCTGTCTTTCCTTTTATCGTGCGCGGAAGCTGGAACATTCTGTCTGGGAAGCGTCGCTTGCGCCTTTTCCGGTAATACCGATATGCTCTGCGGCGCAGTGTCTGTCTTCATTATAAATGCAATTTACTGCTTCACAGTCAATCTCCAGACGGTTCTCCGGTGTCTTGAACAGGTTTTTAAAGGCGTTCCCCTTGTTCTCATCAAAGCTTCCGCAGCATGTCTGGCAGCACTCTTTCGCGCTGGAACCTTCCACAATAATCGCATTCTTGCAGCAGCAGTTATCTGCATTGTGCAGACAGCTTGTCACATTACAATCCAATTTTGTCATATTCTACCTCCTGTTATTCTTCTGCCCGACAAGGCAGCAGGAGCACCGAAGCGCTCCCTGTTTTTATGATAACAGGGGTAGTATATGCACTTTGACAGGAAACATACGTCTTTTTCTGTCAGTCCTTCACTTCCACTTTGCGGATTGCTTTTGTGCGGATTTCCTCACAAATGTCTGCGATAAAGTCTTTCAGCTCTCTCTGACCTTCGTCTCCCAGGAAACGGCTTCTGACAGAGACCAGATTCTCTGCCTGCTCTTTCTCGCCGACAATCAGCATGTACGGCAGCTTGTTCAGTCTTGCATCACGAATCTTGTAGCCAATCTTCTCTGCTCTCTTGTCAACTGTTGCCAAAATTCCATTTTTCTTCAGTTCCTTGCACACAGAATCTGCATAGTCGTGGAATTTCTCGGAAATCGGCAGAACGCGCACCTGCTCTGGGCACAACCATGTCGGGAATGCACCCTCATATTTCTCAATCAGCCATGCCAATGTTCTCTCGTAGCATCCCAGGGAAGTTCTGTGGATGATAAATGGACGTTTCTTCTGGCCGTCCTTATCTACATAGGACATATCGAAACGCTCTGCGAGGAACATATCCAGCTGGATTGTCACCATCGTGTCCTCTTTTCCGTATACGTTCTTTGCCTGGATATCCAGCTTCGGACCATAGAAAGCGGCCTCACCGACAGCCTCTGTGTACTCGATGCCGATGTCATCCAGAATCTTTCTCAAAATGTCCTCCACCTCATTCCACAGCTCTGGAGTTCCCAGATAGTGGGATGCATTGTTCGGGTCCCATTTGGACAGGCGGTATGTCACATCATTCTGCAGTCCCAGCGTCGTCATACAGTATTTGAACAGATCCACGCATCCCTTGAACTCTTCCTCTACCTGGTCTGGACGCAGAATCAGATGTCCCTCGGAAATCGTGAACTGGCGCACACGAGTCAAACCGTGCATCTCGCCGGAATCCTCATTTCTGAACAGGGTGGACGTCTCACCATACCGGCATGGCAGGTCGCGGTAGGACTTTGGTGACGCTTTATATACATAATACTGGAATGGACAAGTCATCGGGCGCAGTGCAAACACTTCCTCATCCTTCTCCTCATCGCCCAGCACAAACATACCTTCTTTGTAATGCTCCCAGTGGTCGGAAATCACATACAGGTCCTTCTTTGCCATCAGAGGAGTCTTCGTTCTCATATAACCGCGGTTATTGTCCTCCTCATCCTCAATCCATCTTTGCAGAGTCTGGATAATCTTTGCACCTTTCGGCATCATGAGCGGCAGGCCCTGTCCGATGACATCCACTGTGGTAAACAGCTCCAGGTCGCGTCCCAGCTTGTTGTGGTCGCGCTTCTTGATATTCTCCAGATATTCCAGATATTCTGCCAGCTCTTCTTTCTTCAGAAATGCTGTGCCGTATACACGAGTCAGCATTGCGTTCTTCTCGCTTCCTCTCCAGTAAGCGCCGGAGGAAGAGGTCAGCTTGAATGCCTTGATCGGTTTTGTGCTCATCAGGTGCGGGCCTGCGCACAAATCTGTGAAATCGCCCTGTCTGTAGAAGGAAATCTCCGCGTCTTCCGGCAGGTCCTGAATCAGCTCTACCTTGTACGGCTCACCCTTTTCCTGCATGAACTGAATCGCCTCTTCTCTGGGCAGTGTGAAGCGCTCCAGCTTCTCGCCTGCCTTGATGATTTTCTTCATCTCCGCTTCAATCTTATCCAGATCTTCGCGTGAGAAGGACGGAATATCGAAATCATAATAAAAGCCATTATCAATAGATGGACCGATAGCCAGCTTCGCCTGCGGATACAGGTGTTTTACTGCCTGTGCCAGCACATGGCTTGTCGTATGGCGGTATGCAGCCAGACCAGCCTTATCTGCTGCTGTCAGAATATTCACTGCACAATCCTTATCCACAACGGTTCTCAAGTCCACTACTTTTCCATCCACTTCTCCGGCACATGCCGCTCTCGCCAGACCTTCACTCAGATCCGCTGCGATCTCAATCACAGACATTGCCTTGCCGTACTCTTTCACAGAGCCGTCTTTCAATGTAATCTTCATCATTTTAATCTCCTTTTTTCAGATTTAACACGTATGACAAGTAAGAATGCTCTTTTTTTAACAAAAAAATCCCTTAACACATCAAATCGATATGCTAAGGGACGACTATCTCTAATCGCGGTTCCACCCTGGATTGTACGGGGACTAGGCCCGACCACTTCATTCTGATGATAACGGAATCACCGTTCCCGATTAAAGGACACTCAGAGCTGGTCTTCATCTGCCGCCGTGTAAAACATTTTCACCAAATCATGCTTCTCTCTGGACAATGCCGCACAGACTACTCGTCTCGTCAACGTGTTGTTTTATGAGTATGTGATTTATAAATCTAATTTGGATTATAGCACGTTGTCTGGTTTTGTCAAGCCTTCTGTATAAAAAACCATCTCCATCGGAATACCCAAACAGGATGCTTACCGCAGGAGAAAAGCCAGGGAAAAAGCTCTCACTGCAAGACAAGTTCATACTGCTCTCCGCCTTCTTTTTTATGGTTTTTGAGCCAGGGGAGAACCCATTTTTTGTACTCTCCCTGATGTCTGCACCACTCTTCTTCCAAAATTGTCACTTTTTTGCCCTGCATGGTGTAAGCAGTAATTTGCGGTTCTCCCTTTAGAACCTTTTTTTCAAATTCCTCCCTGGACACCTGCACCATACGGCTCACTTCCTCTCCTGGAGCAAATACTGGCGTTTCGCTGGCATCATACAGATAAATCTGCACAATCTCGCGGTCCAGAAAGTCTTCCTTGCAGAACTCTTCCCTTGTCTCACCCAGATAGTGCAGGCGTTCTCCGCTGACGTCCATGCCAATCTCCTCCGAAGCCTCGCGCACTACTGCTGCGGCATGCAGCTCAGATGCATCCACATGCCCTGTGGAAGCAATATCATAAAATCCTGGAAAATCTTTTTTTGAGTCCGCGCGCTGCTGAAAATAGATCCAGGTGTTCTGTTCCTCCCGAAACACCACCCAACAGTGCACCACCATATGCCACAAACCTTTTTTATGTGCTTCTGCTCTGGTCGCCGCACCGATAATCTTCCCCTTTTCATTGTAAATCGCAAACACTTCCTCCATATGGCACATCCTTTCCCGCTCTGTTGTCTTTTCCTGTTGTCTGTATCGTTTCTCTCTGTATCGTTTCTTCCTCTCTGTTATGAGATGGTCTTTTCCTTCTCCCTCTCCAGATGGAAATGATTGTCAAGCCAATGTCCGTTCACCACTCTGCGGATGTACATAAACGCCCGAAATGCCCAGTCAATCACCATCGCCAGCCAAACGCCGACCACACCCATATGACAGAACAGCGCAAGCACATAACTCATGGCGATTCGGCATGCGAACAGAGAAAATGTAGTCACTTTCATGGCAAATTTTGCATCGTCCGCGGCACGCAGGGCATTCGGCAACGCAAACGAAAATCCCCAGGTAAAAATGGCGTTAATTCCATGAATATACGTCAATTTCAAAGTCAGAGCGGCTGTCTCCGCCGAGAGATTGTAAATCCGGATGATATACGGCATCAGGAACAATGCTGGAACATTGAGCAGAAAATGAGCCACAATCAATGTTTTCATGATTGTCACAATATATCCCTTCGCCTCATCGTAGCGCTTCGCTCCGACTGCCTGTCCTACCAGAGTTACCAGAGCCAATCCCATCGCCTGCCCTGGAAGCACCTGAAATGACGCAATCGTGCCCGTCACCGCATTCGCTGCAATGGAGACCGTTCCAAATCCGGCTACCAGTCCGGCTACCAGAAGTTTGCCAGCCTGAAACACTCCGTTTTCAATTCCCATCGGAATTCCCACTCTCAAAATCTGGCAAATCATCTTCCAATCAAATCCCAGCCGGAACTTCGGGTCGATATGTACGGGAAGCGCCGGATTGCGGACAACCCCTATCATAATCATACACGCTGCCATGCGCGAAATCAGCGTCGCAGTACCAGCGCCTGCCACTCCCATACCGGCTCCATAAATCAGAATTGCATTGCCCGCAATGTTCATACCGTTCATAATAAAAGAAACCTTCATGGAAATTTTGGAATTTCCCATGCTCCGGCAAATGGCGGCAGTTCCATTATAGAGTGCTAAAAATGGGAAGGAAGCTGCTGTCAGATAGAAATAGATTCTCGCATTCTGCATAACCTCCGGTTCCAGCGTTCCATAGATGACTCTCAAAATCTGTGCATTCCATATCAGACAGCAGGCACTGACTGCCAGAGAGAGCACTCCCAAGACCACCATCAACTGATTGGACGCCTTCGACGCCATTTCGGGTTCCTGTTCTCCCAGATAATGCGAGCTGATTACCGCTCCCCCTGTCGCCAGAGCCGCCAAAATATTGATAATCAAAACATTGATAGAATCCACGACGGAGACGCCGGACACAGCCAGTTCCCCCAGCCGCGCCACCATCACCGTATCTGCCATTCCCACCAGTACTGCCAAAAACTGCTCCGCGATCAGAGGCAGCACCAGATTTCGGATATCTCTTGCGGAAAATAACGGTGTATTTTCCATCGGTTCTGCTGTTTCTGCATGTTTTACTGCTTCGGTCTCTTTTTCCAGTGCTTTTTCCTTCACATTCATTCCTTCTCTCATATGTTCGTATGTTCGCACATTTTTATCTTTCTTTGTGGTACATTCATGCTGAATTTTCTAAATATTCTATTGCATTTTTTCCACGCTGGTGCTATAATAATTGACGGAGGCATAGCTCAGCTGGGAGAGCACCTGCATCACACGCAGGGGGTCGCAGGTTCGAGTCCTGTTGTCTCCATTTTTTTGACGAAACGGACATGCCCGCACACGCATACAGGCTCCTTATAAACAGTAAGGAGCCTGTATTTTTTCGCACAGTTTACACAGTTTATCTTATATTGTTATATTGGTATCTTTTCCTGCCTCACTGGCAAAGCAAAAGTTCTGAATCCCTTTTTGAGTATTTCCTACTTTTAAGGAACCAGAACCCTTGCAAAATCAAATGTCTGTGAGTGGAGCTGATGGGAATCGAACCCATGTCCAAAAGCCTATCCCCCGTCCTTCTACTATCATAGTCTATTTTTTGACATTCCCTCCACCATCCGAGAACAGACACCCTGATGGCTTCAGTAGCTTCATGATACGCCCATATGCGCAAAGCTTTGCATATGTCGTTTCCTACATCATCGATGCCAGGGTCTTAACGTGTAGGTGCGCTAAGTCTGACAGCTGCCCTTAGGCAGCGATTGCTAAATTATCTTCAGCGTTTATATTTATTTTTGCCATTTGACGCATTGCATGCGGATAGCTTCTCCGGCTTCAAAACCCCTGTCGAAACCAGTACAACCCCTTACTGGCTGCATCATACATGATACATCATATATCATATATTTGAAATTATGCATCTGTTCTATTATCATATGCATTTTTTCCGAAAATGTCAAGAGATTTTTGAAAGTCCCAGAAACTTCCTGTCGTCGCTGTCATCATTTTGTCCAAATCTGCTGCCTTACGTCTTTTTTATGCAAAAATGCCTACTGCTGCGCTGCATCTCTCCCATCCCAGACGCCGTCCGCATCCACATAATACCCGTCGGATGTACGCTCGTCCCTGTACATGGAACCATAAGGCCGTCCATCGCTCCCAATCCGGTACTTCCAGATGCGCTCCGTCTGGCTGTACTCCCATGTTGCCACTGGGGTGTAGTCGTTGAAGAAATACCACCTGCCGCTTATTCTTACCCAACCAGTCGCCATAATGCCATCCATATACAGATAATATTTCCTGCCATCCTGCGGGTCCTCATGCCAGCCGGTCTTCATTCCTGTGTTCACATCCAGATAATACCAATGTCCGCTTTCTGTGTCCAGATACCATCCGAACTGTGCATAGCCGTCCGAATCGAACAGATACCAAGAGCCGCCGACCTTTTCCCAGATATGACGCTTTTCTCCGTCCTTCCCTGTGCCGGAGGCATAGGTTCCGTCGGCATAGCGCAGGCGCCAGCCTTTGCCATCCAGTATCCAGTGACTATAGCCGTCAGAAGCCGTACTTCCTGTGGTTCCGGTAAGAATACCGTTTTCTGAGTGGACATATCCCTTCTTGCTGTCTATGATGATAGCTCCTGTAGGGGCGGAGTTTCCTCCAGAAGCGCCAGACGATGACGATTCGCCGGAATCGCTGTCACTTGAAGAAGACAGGGATTTTAAAAATAGGTAATACCCGCTGTTCTGTGCTGTAAAGGACAAAGTGCTCCCGCTTTTTTGGGTGCGCACCTTTGAAAGACTCCCGCTGTTGTCCATGTAGTAAAATACCGCATTGGCATAACCGGATGGAACGCTCAGACGAATCACCGCCTCCCCGTCCAAAGGAACCTGCGTATCCCCATCGTAAAACGCCACGTGATAGGCATAGGGACTGCTTCCAGTACGGGCTGTCTGTCCGGATACCCACGCATAACTCTCCGCACTGACCTGTGATACAGGTGTGACTACCATGCGCAAACCTTGATCCTGTTCACTGGTGAGGCTGACCGTCATAGTCTGGCCATTCCCGAAGGACAGACTGCTCCCCTTCCCAAGGACCAGAGTATGCATCGTCCCGAAATTTCCGGTATATTTCCCCTTTACATCAATGCTTTGGTCTGCTGCCGCCTGCCCCGCAAATGCAGGTGAGGCAAAAGCCAGCAGAAGAATGGGGCTTAACGCCGCCGGTATCAGTCTCTTCATCTATGATGTTCCCCTTTCCTTCCATCATCTAAATCCCACCGTCCCGTCCTGCTGCCGGCACGGCAGTTTTGCCAAAACAGGTCACGGTTCGCTGACCGTCAATGCAGTTGCCAGTGAGACCGCTCCTGCGCTGTGGTAGGTCTCTGGCTCGTAAGCCATGAGGCGCAGTGTCACCGAAACCCTCTGTTCCGTGCTGGAAACACCTTGTCCAAGGTCCACACTGCCAGCCTCCGATGTTTCCCTATATCCGCCTGATGCAAAATTTTCTCCTGAGGCCGCTGCCTTCAACGCGGCTTTCACAGCCTCCATATCTAAATCTACGGCTTTTACATATTCTCCTGGACGCAGAAGGCCGCTTTCCCCAAGGATTTCTCCTCTCTCATCCAGAATACGCACCTTGAGCCAGACCTGGTTTTCCTCCGGATTCGTCAGATAAAGGATAGCTTTATCGTTCTCGATAACCGGCGCGCCGCAGACAGAAACCTGATATTCTACAGCATCCAGATGGCCGTAGCCAAGCGTCCCCAGCCTATCTCCATCTGATAGGTCGGGTTCTTCTTCTGGGGTTCCCTTTACAGCAGATTGCTCGAAAGGCGGCGGAGTAAACTCTGCCTTTTCTTTCCCTCTCTGACCGGCAAAAAACAATACATATGCCATTGCCGCCAAAGCCAGGAGGCATACTGCCGCCAGCGCAGGGAGCAGAAGGCTTTTCTGCTGATTCTGTGTGTTTTCTGTTTCTGTCATCAATGAAGCCGCCTCCTGTTCCACTTTTCTTTTCTCTGATTTTACCATGCCTAGTTTGACTGCACATTTCTATGAAGCCATCGCCGCTGCTTGCCTTGCATCCGACAGCGCTTCTGTCCGCTTATCTTCTGCTGCGAATCAGTTCACCGTCACTGTGATCGTGCCGATTTTATGAAAATCCGTCATGGCAGAATCCAGACTGCCGGAAAGCTTCAGCTGCACAGTTCCTGACGGCGGAGCATCCGCTGGGGTCCCAACGGCGCTTTTCAGGGCAAGCGTTCCATCAAGCCTGCTGTCTCCCTGATAAAACTCGCCCGTTACCGCCTGCCCATCCACAGCCTGGAAGGACAGAGCGGCGTTTACCTCAGCATTGGAGTGGTTCTTGACCGTCACCTCATTGCCGGACTCGCTCCAGCTTCCCGTGACGGAAAGCTCATACTGATGAGTCTGGGGATTCCACTGATTTTTGGCGGATTCATGGTAAGTAAATTCCATGGCGCCCCACTCCACATCCACTTTATAGACCACTTGGATATCGGTGCTTCCCTCATACTTGGCCTGGACGTCGATCACCGCAGACGGGGCGTCCAGGGAATCCACGGTATGGTTTCCAGCCGCCGCAAAGGCGGAGACGGGGACTGCTGCTGCCAGCGCCGCCGCAAGGGCAGCAGTCCTCCATATGTTTCGTTTCATAAGCTGTCACCTCGAATCGGGCCGAAGCCATCTTCCAATCACTCGATTGAAACTGTCACAGTACCAATCGTTGTTCCGTCTAAAAAGGACTCTGTCGGTTCTCCGGAAAGCATCATTTTAGCAGATTTTGTAGGTGTCTTATATCCTACGGCTGCACTCACCAATTTGCGGTACTCGTCCTGATCCGCACTTTCCAGCGTCAACTTATTATCAGTCAGCGCATTGTTTGTATCCTCATCGGTGAACGCTGCTGTTACATTTTCAAACCCAGTTCCTCCTGCAAAGCTTAACGCCGCTGTTATTTCTGCATTTGAATGGTTCTTTAATGTTATAGTATTACTTTCCGAAGACCAGCCTCCCTGAGTTGCTCCAGAATAGCTGTGGGTAGTTGTATCCCAGGTTCCTCCCCCTGCTGCGGTGTATGTAAACTTCATATCGCCCCAAGTAATATCTACCTTATATACCGTACCAGCTGAACCTCCAGCCACATAATTTCCGGTTACATTCTTACTGTCAGAACCTGGGTTGGTTGTAATAGGGCTATCTGCATACGCAATCATCCCCATGGACATGCTCATCATTGCTGCTGCGGTTAATACGGCTGCGGTTTTCTTTAAATTCTTCATAATCATTTTCCTTTCTTTATCGTAATTTTTTATTGTAATGCCTTGTTTATATGTATCCTGCCGCGCTTTTGGCTGTCCGCCTGCTGATGCGGCAAGGACAGATATCTTTTTTACAAACTGCTTTTTTTGAACCCATCTTTTGAGTCCTTTCACTTGAATTCCGTCACTCGTTTCCATCACTGGGTCACGGTGATGGAAATTCCTTCCACGCTTCCGTTTACAATGGCCTTCTCCCCTGAATCTGGGTCGTAGTATAGGACATTAAACTTGCCGTTGTAGGTTCCCTCTGACAGGGACGCCGCCCCTTCAATCAAGTCTAACTGGTCGATCTTGTTTCCAGGCTTGATGGAGCCGGACTGAGCGATCACTGTTTCCGTGCCGTCCGAACTTACGATGATAAGCTGTAAAACCATGTCGTTCACCGACTTGGACGGGTTCTGAAACATCAGCTTCGCCGTGTTCTCTGCCAGAGAAATCGTCACATTTTTCTGATAGGTCATAGACACAGCCCCGCCGCCCTGGTCGGCCTCCATCTTATCCTCCTTGGACTCATCCTCGATAGGGACGGCATAAACTTCCGCTTCCACTGGGGCATAGTCCGGAGCCAGCACCGGAGCAGTTTTCCGAAAGAATAATGCCCAAATAGTCACTGCCACTGCGATAGCTGTAATCAGAACCAAAAGCAGAATCAGAATCCGAGTGCTTTCACCCCTCTTTCGGCCGTTTTTCTGCTCCATTATTCTTCACCTCCAATCGTGACTTTAACTGTTCCCAGTGTGCCGGTTGTAAAACCGGACGCCGGTTTTCCAGACAGTTTCAGGTACGTCCTTCTTTCCTGCCCGACTGACAGTGCAACCGGTGTATTGGCTGCCATAGTCTGCCCTGTTTCATCGGCAAAGCTTCCTGAAATGTCTGTCTCGGTCTTTTCATAACTGTAAGAAACCGTAACATTTGTATTTCCGTTGTTTTTAACGGCGATCTGGCCTCCGTTTTCCTCCGCTGTCCAGCTGCCGTCCCCATAGGTATGGGTTTCCGGGTCCCAAGCACCGTCTGTATAAGTAAATGCCATCGTGCCCCAAGTTACTTCTACGGAGATGGTCTGGGCATTCTGGCTTTTCTTTACTTGAAACGTATTGCCATCCCTTGCTTCTTCCGTGAGCACGGAGCCGGACAGAACTTCTTCATCCGTAATCTCCGTCTCTGTCCCATCAGCCTTTATGGAATACCACGCATACCCCTCTTCCAGCATGCCTCCTACAGTGCCGACATTCTCCGCTGCATACACATTTGCCTGGTAATTGGAACCGCTCCCGTACCCTCCTGTGAAGGTCCCACCTCTGACCACAAGGCTTCCGCCCTCCCAGCTCAGGCTTCTCCCATATCCAGAACTTCCAATAAAAGTTCCGTCCTCAATCGTCACTGCGCCCCCCAGAACCCTCACGGCACCACTCGCTAAGGAACCAGTTACATTATTATATATATCCCCGCCACGGATACTGACATTTCCGTCATTTACATACAGGCCAGCATAGCCTCCTTCAATTTTGCCTCCGTTTATTACAGCAGAACCGCCTGAGACAGAAATTGCATTGTCACCATATGGGAAGTACACCTCTCCTCCATCCATCGTAAATGTTCCACCGTACACACAGATCAACGACCCATCGCCTTGACAGCTCAGAGTAAGGCCGCTTTCCAGAGTAAGGCTTCCGCTCCATATATAAATGCTTTCGGAAATTGGCAAAGTATAACTGTCCTCACCGGCACCGCCAGATAAAATAATATTCCCTTCCATTAAATGCAACAGTTGTACCGTCTCGCTGTCCCTGAGCAGTATAATCCTGGCCGGAGAGCTGTCGGAGCTGTTTTCTTGAGCATATACCCATGCGTCCTTCATATTGCTGTAATAGGAATAATCCGTGGAATCGCCTGTCTGCACTTTGGCGACCGCCAGGGCCGTACAGCTCTCCGCTGTACAATTCCCGTTTGTATCCCATCTATGCTCCTCTGACATCGAAGCGCCGCAGGCCCCGCATTCCCCGCTGTGGGTCTTTCCGTCGCTATTATCCGTCCATGTGCTGCAGCTGTGCGCCCCCTTTTCCGTATGCCCACAGACCGCACATACTCTGCTGTGCGTCCCATCCCCTGCATTCGTCCATGTACCGAAACTATGTTTGCACTCACTCACGGTCACGGTACCGGTCAAACTTCTTCCCGTCAAATCCGTAATCAAATTTTCCGCAATAACGTCCGTTCCGCTGTAATATGCCATACCAGATTTCAGTATACTTTTCAGCGTCGTACTACCCACGTTTCTTAAAAGCACCGCCGCCGAGCCATCGGCAACAGAGAAAGTTCCCGTAAAGGTTCCGCCGGAGACAGTGCCGGAACCGCCGTTTACGATTGCCAGGCCGTTGTATCCGCTGGCGCTTCCTCCGTTGATTTCTGCCGTTCCGCCACTGTACACACAGATGCCGGAATGTCCGTCCGCCAGTGCGACAGCCTCTCCGCCGTTCATGACAAAGCTGCCTCCACCACTTACCGCTATGGCGTTGCTTCCATTCTCACCGTTTCTGACGATTCCACTCTCCAGTGTAAACGTTCCGCCGGTGATATTGATCAGACCGCCGTCCGTTTCATTTGCGTTGCCGAAAAGAGTATAATCGGAACTGCTTTGCCAGGTGATCTTGCTTCCCGCCGTCACAGTAAGCACTTCGCTGATCTCCGCGTCCGCTAGGAGAGTGATCACCGCGATTTTTCCCTGTGCTGCCGCCCAGGCTTTTTCCACGGAAGTGTAATAGCCCGCCGTTTCCTCGCCATCTATGGCCACACTGGCTGCCGCCTGCATGGTACACTTCGTGCATCTGTTATCCTCGCCAAATGTATGGGCTTCTGTCTCTTCCTCTCCGCAGCGTTCACAGGCACGGGTATGCACCTTACTGTCCGCAGAGGACCATGGGCCATAGGAATGTTCCTTACATTCGCCTATGGTGTAGGTTCCCGCCGGAAGACTGCTGTCCATACTGTTTACGCCCGCCGCATAAGCGCCGTCTGAGTCATAATACACATAACCTTTTTCCAATATTCCGCCGACTGTATTGCTGGTATAACTTGTGGTAATATATACCGCAGCATACTCTCCGGAAACGGTTCCTCCGCTGAGCGATATATTGTCACTGAAAATAAAAAGTCCCACTCCGTCACTGCTGATATTCCCGTCAGTAACTGATAAAGTAGTCCCACGATCGGCACGTACACCACCACCCCGTTGTTGTATCGTGCCTCCTGCCGTGATTGTTCCTCCCCTGATTTCAGCAGTTCCGCTTATGATATTTATTCCATAGGCCATACTGTAACCTGTTGTTACCGCCTGAACGGCTCCTGCTTCCATTACAAACGCCCCGCCTGTAACGCACACTCCATAAGCAATCTCATCCGACGTCGCACTGATCGTAACCGTGTCGCTCATAAGTGCAAGGCTTGCGCCGGAAGGAACCGTAACAGTACCGGAGATTTCAACCTCTTTATCTCCCTTGCTGGTCAGCGTAACATTGCCGGAAACCGTCACATCCCCCGCCGCGTTCTCCAGCAGTGTGATTGTGGCCGTCTGGTCATCGCCCACGGAAGCAAAAGCTGCGAAAAGGCTGGTATACAGGATTTCCTCCCCGTCTTCCCCTATCTTTACGCTGGCGACCTCGGAAACCAGGTAGCTTACCTCCCTTGTCCCCATATAGCCGCCCTCTGGGATTCCGGTAATGGTTACAGTTACTCTTCCCGGCTGTGTTCCGTCGCTGGTGGCTTCTCCGCTCTCCGTATCGAATCCATTCACGCTGGTAATCACTGCTGTGTAATGGGTTTCCTCTTCCAGTGTCACGCCGGTACTGTTGTCTTTCACGGTCAGAGTATACGTTTTGTTTCCACTCGTCTTGTCTCCGCCGACGTGGTTCGCCTCCACGTTTATATCGTCCCAGGATATAGCTCTTACGGGATAGAGCACCGGGTTTCCGGTGGTTCCGGAAGCCCCTGATAAAACAGCGTCTACCGTTTCCTCAGTAACCTCCGTGTAAGTGCCGCTCTCCTCGTCATAGGCGACCCAGCTGTTTCCGTTCCCGTCTGGGAAATAGCTGGCGGCGTCATATGCCGTACCCTCATACCGGGTTCCGGCCGCCGCCCCGGATGGGAGCACCTTCTGGATCCCGTCAGCCTCCCCATCCCGGCCCTTTCGGGTGATGGTGTAAACGGTTTCTATTTTTGTATTCTCTGATACATAGAGGTCAACATTGGAGAGATTATAAACTGTCTGCGCATCCCAAAATGGAGTAAACCCTATTTCAGAAATGTTTTCTGGGATGATAAGTTTTTCTATGGGGCACCACACGAAAGCATAATCTCCTACCGTTTTCAATGTATCAGGAAGAGATACGGATGTGAGAGTCTCGCACCAATCAAAGGCACTCGCGCCAATCGACTCGACTCCCTCCGGAAGTGAAATGGATGTAAGCGACGCACAGCTATAAAAAGCCTCTTTACCGATTGACTGAACTCCCGCTGAAATTTTTACGTCTTTCAGATTCCAGCACTGGTAAAATGCCCGATCCCCTATGGACGAAACCGTACTTGGGATTGTTACCGTTTCCAAATAAAGCATATTTGAACATACATCTTTTCCTATTGAGGTAACCCCTTCCTCAATAATCACGCTGGTAATCTGGGATTCATCATTCCAGCCCGTGTCGCTGATACTCAAATAAACTTCGCTATTTCCGCTTATTACTACACAATCCCCCACTTTATCTCCGTTTGTATCATACAAAAACACCTTAACGTCATTGTACGTCTGCCAAATCTCACCGAGTAATTCCCCATATCCATCCGCCAGAAGCACGACGCCTTGGAACTGTACCTGTACTTCAAGCTCCGGCGCTCCTTCCGCAAGTTTGCAGCCCTCCGGCAGCTTTGCGGTAAATGTGTATTCCCCTTCATAGGCTCCGGCCTCCGGGTAATCCGCACAGTTCCAGCCTGCCAGGGAAATGGTTTCTTCTATAACGTTTTCTGCGTTATCCCCGGACTCTGCTCGATCAGCTCCGGTTTCTTTGCCATCAGCTACAGTTTCGGTTTCGTCCCCGCTCCGGCGATACGCCACTCTCGCTGTAATCTCCTTCGGCAGAAGCTCCATCACATCCTCAAGGCTCGCCGGATTCTCCGCGCTGGCTGTCATTGGGAGGAGGAATTCCCCTTCCTCCGTCTCCGTCAGGTTTCCATCCGGGTCCACCCACTGCCAGGACAGAATCTGCTTTTCTGCCAGGCCGTCTGCTTCTCCCGGCATACCGGCAATAGCTCCTTTTTCCAGTACCTCCACCTCGATGGTCGGAAGCTCTGCGTCCCCGACACGGTATCGGTCATTCGTCAACTCCGCGTCAAACACATAGAGCCCAGGCTGTTCCCCGTTGTATTCTGCGGCTTCGCTGAACTGTTCATTGAGCACCCAGTCCACATGGACCATTCTCCACTCGCTGCCGCTCTCCTCTGCATCCGAGGCTGTGGCCGCAGATAGAGCGATATTCCTTGCATTGGATGACGTCGCCGTCCCTATGTAGTCCTCCCATTCTCCGTCATCGGCAGCCGCCCTTATCAACATCTCAAGCGTTTCTGGCAAATTCAGGTCTTCCTTCTTCGTTCCATACTCCACCTGCTGGTGCAGCACCTCATCCGGCAGGCTCTCCACCTCGTCCACCACATAGCGGGAGGATTGTCCTGCCATGGCATGGGGAATGTTCGGCATCAGATTCCACACAAGAGCAACTGCCAACAACACTGCCAACACCTGCTTATATTGTTTTTTCATCCTGATTCCCCCTCTCTATTTTGCGTTTCCCAATTTCTTTTTTCATATCTATGCCCGATTCCCTGTCTGTCTCTTCTGTCCTTCAGTTTCTTTAACAGCATGCCAAGCTCAATCTGCGCCACGTTCCCTGGCGGTTCCGCCAACAGGTAAACAACACATGCCTGTTCTTCCACCTTTGCTGTAAGCTGCATTGGAGGCAGTCCTTCCCCGTGGCAGGACTCCACCAAAATCAGGTCATATCCCTCTCTGTCAAGCTGCAGATGCAGCCAGGCTCCATCATGATACTGCCTGACCCTGTTGGCGCTGTCCTGTCTTACTATCCCTATTGCTGTCGGCAGATTGCCGCAGACCGCTATCTTCACCATGCTCCACCTACCCGTCCGTTTCTCTTTTTGCAGAATATACCATTTTTTTCATATTAAAACAATCGCTTCGGGCTAAACGGTCAAACTTCGGGCCAAACGGTTTCGGCGCGAAACAATGCTTTTATGCATTTTCTATGATTTTCTGGTAGGAATTGCCTACCATATCTGCCATTTTTAACTTGAGGAAAAAGTGCACTTTATGTTAAACTATATCCAGTGAGGCTTTCTTTCCTGACATACCTCACCCTATTCACAAACAAATAATTCGATTGAAGCCGCGCCCCTTTATGGGGCGAGATGTGATTGACGATATGAAAACTATATGTTTTAGGGGGCGTTTTTTGTGCATTATGCCATCATAGAAGATTTAGAAATGGACCGGAAGCACTTATCTGACCTAATCAGAGAAGACGGTTTCCGGTACGGAGAAAATGTGGAACTTTCCTGCTACCAGGATGGGGAAGCTTTCCTCGAAGATTTTCGGAAGGGGTTGTTCAGCGCTGTGTTCTTGGATATCTTGCTGGGGAATGGAAAAATAACCGGCATTGAAACTGCCACGCAGATACGTGAGAGAGATGAGCGGCTCCCCATTATTTTCACTACCACAGAGACCAGTTTTGCCCTGGCAAGCTACAGGGTTCATCCACTGGATTACCTGATTAAGCCAGTCAAAGAACAGGAACTTAGCTGGTGCCTAAAGGAACTGCGCGATTATCTTGCCGCCCCTGCCTGGTTTGAAGTGCAGGTAAGCTCCGGTCAGGGAGCTGCGACATCCACCTGCCATATCCTTTTAGATGAATTTGTGTACGCAGAGACAATGCGCCACGGGTTGGCGCTGTACACCCTATCCGGCGTCACTGCCACTCGGCTTTCTCTGGCGGAACTGACCGCTATTTTACCTGAAAACGGGCGTTTCTACATAAGCGGCAGAGGCCATCTCATCAATTTTTCCCAAGTATCCGCCATCGAGAACACTGGCAAAATCCTGTTTAAAGATAATCGGACAATCTTCTGCAGCCGCAGAAAAATCCGTGAGACGCAGCGGGCATTCTGGGAATACACCGCCTCCGTCATGAGAAACACACTGCCAGCCAAGCGGTTTCTCATGGAGCATGAAGCAGGTGCAAATGAAAAAGAGCTCTGTACAGAGAAAGGAGACGGATGCTGATGGACATGAATTTCTTTTTCACCGCATTTTTGTGCGAAACGGTCAATATGCTGCCCTACCGGATCCTGTCCTATTACCCGTTTCAAAAACAGCTCCGTTTCCCACGGCAGGCAGTGGCACTGGTGGTATGTGGCAGCCAGCTTCTCCAGTCGTTTCTCTATGCATACCAGGCAGCTCATGGGCTGCCGGTCAGAAAGCTTGAGTTCACGTTTGGCATTATCTGTTTTGCCATCTATTTCACTTGTATCCGGGCGGATCGGTGGAAAGTATTGTTTTTGTATATTTTCATCTTCTGCTACCTAATGGCCGCGCGCGGTTCTGCCTACTTTTTAGTGGCAAACCTGTTTTACAGTCCTTCCCTCACGTTCCTCTCTCTGGAGGGCGGCCTGTTTTCCCTCGGCGCCTTTATAGTGACTGCGCCGTTCATGTTCTGGTTCCTGCGCCGGACGAAAGAGCGGGTGTTCCAGACAGATGCGCCCTTTTTCTGGCACACGATCTGGCTTCTGCCGGCCTTTACGGTATGCATCGTGCTGATGTTCACGTCGGATCTGTCCGTGGATAATGTGCGGCAGCCACGGTTCTTGGCTGCGCGAATGTTGTTGATTCTTACTATGTTTGTGGTATATTACGTCCTTCTGGGCGCACTGGACGGAATCAGAGAGGCCGCCGCCACAAAGGAACGGGCTGCCAGACAGGAGGAACTGATTGCCGCCTGGCGCGCCCAGTACGAGCAGCTCGCCGAACACGTAGAGGAGCTGCGCCGCGCCCGCCACGACCTGCGCCAGCATGTCGCAGTCGTAAACGGACTTTTAAAGGACGGCGAAAACGATACTCTGCGCAAATACATCGAGGATTACCGAAACAGTCTCCCACAGGAACACCTTCCTGTTTACTGCGAAAACCATGCAGTAAATACGCTTGTCTCCTGGTATGCTGACAAGGCGAAACAAAATGGTACGGACATGTTCGTGCGCCTGTGTCTGCCCAAGCAGCTCCCCATCAACGAGGCAGAGTTCTGCGCCCTCCTCGGAAACCTTCTGGCAAACGCCTTGGATGGCTGCCGCGTATCAGGAATCCCAAAACCTTTTATCGCTGTCAATGGGGATGAAGAAAACGGGCGCATTGTCCTGACAGTGGACAACTCCTGTGGGCAGGAGCCAGTGTTGAAGGATGACAAGTTTCTCTCCACAAAGCACGAGGGATTTGGAACCGGAACAGTGTCGGTGAAGACGATTGCCAGCCAGTACAATGGCTGCGCAGATTTTAAGTATAAAGACAAAGTGTTCTATGTTTCGGTGCTGTTGTATGGGGGTTCCGGCGGACGCTGATGCTCCGCTTTCCATCTGTTTAGCAAGAAGCTGACCGCGGAGGAACCGTGGGCAAGGCTGGCTTACAATAAAAAATGCCAAAGCAAAAAAAAGCCCGAAGCGGGCAGCTTCACACTGCAGTCCGCTCCAGGCAATATCATTTTTATTCTATATCAAGAGGTGCCGTTATCCCTCGATGGCAATGTATTTCTTTTCTTCAACCTCTGGCTTTTTCGTCTCTGCCTTCGGAATGCTCAGCTTCAATACTCCGCTTTCATATTTCGCGTGGATATCTTCCTGTTTCACATCCTCGCCGACGTAGAAGGAACGGCTCATGCTGCCTGCATAACGCTCCCTGCGGACAAATTTGCCTGTTTTCTTTTCCGTCTCGTCTTTGTCAAGGCCCTTTGCGGCGCTGATTACCAGATAACCGTCCTTCAGCTCCACGGAAATCTCATCCTTCTTGAAGCCTGGCAGGTCAATATCCACCTCATAGCGGTCATCATGCTCCTGTACATCTGTTCTCATCATATTCGCCGCATGGTGTCCATACAGTTTCCGCTCCGCTTTGCGCATTGCTTTATCATCAAAAGACGGGAAATCAAAAAAGTCATCAAAGAAATCATCAAATAAGTTCTCTCCAAAAATGCTCGGTACCATCATAAATCATCGCTCCTTTTCCT
>JAUNGE010000114.1 GCA_030524675.1 bacterium | reverse complement strand
GCGGAGCCGCCGGAGGTTCCAACAGAGATAGTTTAGCACAAAGTATACTTTTTTCTTCTCATTTCAATCGTTGACATTTCGTCGATAAAACTTTACTTTTTTATAAATTTTCCATACTTCATTCTTAAATATTTCATTCTTATCTGTTTATTTAACAAATATCCCCAAATTTTCTCGATATTTTGGTTTCAATTTCACTTGTGAAAAAAGTATACATTTCGCTACATTTTTTGGATACGAGCAGAAGCGAAACCCAAAAGCAAAACTCAACAATAAGACGGAACAGGTGGAAACAAGATGGTAAGGATTGCAGTTTGTGGGCAGATACCCACGATTACCAATATTTTGAGGCGGGATAAGAAAAACCAGATAACAGAATATCATGACGGAGCCCTGCTTGGGTTGAAACTGGGGCAGGAAAAGGCGCAATGTGACCTGATTTTGGTTGAATCCTACTATGGGGAAGGTCTGCCGCCGATGCAACCTGTAGCGCGGATCAGGGAAATGGCGCCGATTGTCTACCTAATGGCGGAGCCGCCTGGAAACGTGGCGAAAATTGAACTTGGTATGCTGTTGAATGAATTGAGGGAGAAAAAGAAAGAAAAGAAAACCGGTGAAGAACGTGAGAAAAGCAAAGCGGGAGCGCTGCCGGAAGGAGGGGATACAGAATGAAAAAACAATATAAGAAGGCGTTGGCGGCAGTACTGGCGGTTTCTATGGCATGGAACCTGATACCCAATATTCCTTATGCTCATGCGAGTCGGACACCCCATTATATCGTGGACGACATCGAGACCCTGCCGGATGACATCATGTACCAGCAGGTGGAGTTTGGGACAAAGGAAACGGAGCTGGAGCTGCCAGATGAGCTTTTGATGCTGGTGAGACCAGATAATGAAGAAGATTGGAATATCGAATACATAGAAACAGCCTCACCATCCAATGCAGATAGGGCGGAAGAAAAGTCAGAGACGGTGACTCCATCCGGTGCAGAGAGAACAGACGAGGATGAAGATGAGACGGCTACACCGTCTACAGCCACATCTTCCAATGCAGAGGATACGGACGGCGACTGGAGAATGGTCCGCGTGGAGTGGGTGCTTAACGAGCGGTTCAGTGAAGCTGCGGAATACGACGGGGAGCAGCCGGGAATCTATGTATTTGATGCGGAGTTTGCCAATGACCGATACAGCGTCGGAGACGCATTGCTGCCTACTATTGAGGTAGAGGTGCTGGAAGAAGTACAGGAGCAGCCTGTTCAGAGAGCGCCTTTGGCGATACAAGAGCAGGCTGTCGGCGGTATGGCAACTATTACGGCATTTGCGGAGCTTTCGGATGAGGTAAAGGCACAGGAACTGGCGATTGGCGCGAGTGAGACGGAGATTACCCTGCCCAACACGCTTGGGGTTATACTTGCCTTGCAGACAGAGGATTCTGTTGATGGTGGTACCGGGGATGAAATAAATGTCGGGTTGACAGGAATCGAATGGAAGATTGATGAAAAAAAGAGCAGCACAGCGGAGTTTTCTTCCGATGAGTCGGCATCTGGGAACAAATATGTCTATGTCCCAGTGCTGCCGGAGACAACAGAACTGAAAAATGACAATGGGGAGATGCAGGTTTACACACTGGCGCTGGACACAAATTTGGAGCTGCCGGAAATTACCGTAACGATTGCCTGGGTGGCGGATAAATACGGGACACCCATGGACGGCGGAATCACCGGGGATTGCGAATGGAAAGTGTATGACACGAATAACAATCATACGGCGGACCTGCTGGTAGTCAGCGGGGAAGGGCGTACCGGATCATATAAAGGTTATGACCGTCCATGGGAGAGCTATAAGGACACCATTACTTCTCTTATTGTTGAGGATGGAGTTGAGTACATAGACCAAAGGGCATTTTGGAGTATGACAGCTCTGGAAAATATAAAGCTGGCGGGAAGCGTTCAGGGAATGGATTATATGGCGTTCTGCCTTTGTGGAAGTCTGAAAAGGCTGGTGCTTCCAGAAGGTCTCACATACATTGGGGCAGTCGCTTTTTCAGGGTGTGAAAACCTTACATATGCGGAACTTCCAGATACACTGGATAAGATTGATAACTGGGCTTTCGACGGATGCGTCAGCCTGGAAACGTTGATCATCCCGAAAAACGTTGCATCCATAGGTACGGAAGTGTTTGATGAAGGTACGACGGTTTATAATCTGTCCGAAGCAGAGCTTACCAGTGACATGCTCGGCGGTGCAAAGGAAGGGAATGTTTATAAAATCACCTTGTCGGACGGCAGCGGAGAAGAACAGATTCAGAAAGTCCTCACATCTGAAATCGCGGCAGGAACACGGTACGAAGGAACAGAATACAATGCGGCTTCTTATTTCGCAGATGGAGACGGAAACGCATGGTTTGTGCTGGATGAGGAAAGTGGATTTTATAGTGAAGTCACAGCGGAAAATGAAGCGGAGGTTCTTTCTGCGAACCCGGTATTATATAAAGCAAAGACAATGTCCTGGAACGGGATCAACGCTGCAGCAGAGTACACAGGGAGACGGTAGTAATGCTTTCCCACAAAAAACCCGATAGCATAATCAACGTAAAAGTGGAGTTTGGCGAGGGCGAGGGTAAAGTACCGCTTGACAATATTGCCAAGAGAGCTGAAGCGTATAAGCCGAAAGAGCGAGTGACCTATAAGATGATTAAGGAGTACATAGAAGCAAAATACGGCTTCAAAGTACATACCGCATACATCGCAGAGGTAAAGCGGGATTTAGGCTTGCCGATGTACGATGCCCCTAATGCGGTGGAAGAATTGAAACAACCGAGGAAACATCCGACGGCGGAAAAGGTAGAAGCAATCAAAGACGCTTTGAAGCATTTTGAAGTTATTTAGAATTATGAGCGTATCATTAGAAATAGTGGTACGCTTAATTTTATGAATTGCATATTTGAACCGCCTGCCATCTCTTTATATAATGAAAGAAAAAGGATGGTGGTGTTTATGAGAGAAAAGACCAATCATCTATATGTGGATAGCCAAGAAAGAAGCTTATTATTACATAGCCTTGTGGAGCTGAAAAATCAGCTTATACAGCAGGGCAGATATACGGATTGTGTTGACGAGCTTATTTTTAAGGTCATAAATGCAC
>JAUNGE010000009.1 GCA_030524675.1 bacterium | reverse complement strand
ATATGGTATGGAGAGAAGTCTTAAACTATTATGGTGCTAAAACTTAAAGACGGGCGTGTGAAAATTGGTGCTTGACAAAACAGGGAAAACTCTTTATGATATGCCATATGAAGAAAAATTACAGAAGACTAATCATATACAGAATAGCAGAACAGAATAACAAAGTAGTAACAAAAGAATAGAATAACAGAATAATAAAATAACAAAAAAATAAAAAAAGGTTATGAAAAAGAGGAGTACATCTGGATAACCGGCAGAGATAGCGGTTCACCGGCTGAAAGGCCGCTTCGGGGAGACGAAAGATGGAAGGTAGCTTTGGAACTGGAACGTGGAACAGCAGAAGAGATTCTGGATTAGTACATGTTCACGGCTTTATCCACCGTTAGATGGATGAAATGAGGATGACGTCTGGCAGCTTTGCCTGGTACATCGTGTCCATCTGCGCTGCGGCGTGCACACAGGTGCGAAGATATGCAGGAAGTTTTTTTGAATGAAACTTTTTCTGGATGGAGATACGTGCAGAGAAGCCATGTGTTGTCGAATAAAGGTGGTACCGCGGATTTTCGCCCTTTGCATGTGATGTGCAGAGGGCGTTTTTTTATATCATAAGACCTTCGGAGCTTCTTAGAAAGCGAGGTTTGGGATACAGCAGACAGGAGGGAAGAGTGGCGAATATGAAAAAAGAGAAGCGAGTCGTGCAGACAAACTGTGAGTGCTGTGCGAATTATTGTCTGGATGAGGACTATGGATATTATGTCTGTGAGGCGGACCTGGATGAGGACGAGATGAGCCGTTTTCTGAGCGGGTCATTTCGGGAATGTCCATATTATCAGTCCGATGACGAGTACCGGATTGTGAGAAAACAGATGTGAGAGCAGCCGTACAGGTATATATGGATAGGAGAGAAACCCCTATAAGTATGAGATAGAGGTGTTAGATGAAAGTGTCAGATAGAAAAATTTGAATAGATAGAATGATGAGATAACAGGAGGCAAAGTCTATGAAAGAACTGGAAAAGACATACAATCCGGCGGATATTGAGGAGAGATTGTATGAAAAGTGGCTGGAGAACAAATATTTCCACGCAGATGCAGAGCGGGGCAGACGGGAAGGAAAGAAACCGTTTACGATTGTCATGCCGCCGCCAAACGTTACAGGACAGCTGCATATGGGACATGCGCTGGACAACACTATGCAGGATATTCTGATTCGCTATAAGAGAATGCAGGGATATGAGGCGCTTTGGCAGCCAGGCACAGACCATGCGGCGATTGCGACAGAGGTGAAGGTCATTGACAAGCTGCGCAAGGAAGGCATTGACAAGAATGACCTGGGCAGAGAGGGCTTCTTGAAGGAAGCGTGGAAGTGGAAAGAGGAGTATGGCAGTAGGATTGTGAAGCAGCTGCATAAACTGGGTTCCTCTGCAGACTGGGACAGAGAGCGTTTTACTATGGATGAGGGATGTTCGGATGCGGTTCTGGAGGTGTTTACCAGACTGTATGAAAAAGGATACATCTACAAAGGTTCCCGCATCATCAACTGGTGTCCGGTATGCCAGACTTCCATCTCCGATGCGGAAGTAGAGCACGAGGAACAGGACGGATTTTTCTGGCATATTCTGTATCCGATTGATGGAGAGGAAGGACGTTTTGTCGAGATTGCCACGACCAGACCGGAGACGCTTCTCGGAGATACCGCCGTTGCCGTAAATCCGGAGGATGAGAGATACAAAGACCTGGTTGGAAAGATGCTGCTGCTGCCTCTGACAGACAGAAAGATTCCTGTGATTGCAGATGAGTATGTGGACAAGGAGTTCGGTACCGGCTGCGTGAAGATTACGCCAGCGCATGACCCGAACGATTTTGAGGTTGGAAAGCGCCACAATCTGGCAGAAATCTGTATCATGAATGACGATGCGACCATCAATGTGCCAGGAAAGTATTTCGGCATGGACCGCTATGAGGCGAGAAAAGCGATGGTTGAGGATTTAAAGGAGATGGGACTTCTGGTTAAAGTCGTTCCACATTCCCACAACGTTGGTACGCATGACCGCTGCAAGACAACGGTTGAGCCGATGATTAAGCCGCAGTGGTTTGTGCGCATGGACGAGATGGCAAAGCCAGCGATTGAGGCATTGAAATCCGGCAGACTGCGCTTTGTTCCAGAGAATTTCGGAAAGACCTATCTGCACTGGCTGGAAGGTATCCGCGACTGGTGTATTTCCAGACAGCTCTGGTGGGGACACCGCATTCCAGCATATTACTGTGAAGCGTGCGGCGAGATGGTAGTCGCAAAGACCATGCCAGAAGTTTGCCCGAAGTGTGGGGGCACACACTTTAAGCAAGATGAAGACACACTGGATACTTGGTTCTCGTCCGCACTCTGGCCGTTCTCCACATTGGGTTGGCCGAAGCAGACACCAGAGATGGAGTATTTCTATCCGACTGATGTGCTGGTAACAGGATATGACATTATTTTGTTCTGGGTTATCCGTATGGTATTCTCCGGTCTGGAGCAGACAGGGAAGGAGCCGTTCCACACCGTTCTGATTCACGGTCTGGTGAGAGATTCCCAGGGACGCAAGATGAGCAAATCCCTTGGAAATGGAATTGACCCGCTCGAAGTGATTGACAAGTACGGTGCGGACGCGCTGCGTATGACGCTGATTACCGGAAATGCACCAGGAAACGACATGCGTTTCTATTGGGAGAGAGTGGAGAACAGCCGCAATTTCGCGAACAAGGTATGGAATGCGAGCCGCTTTATCATGATGAACATTGAGAAGGCACCGGTTCACGATGTAAAACTTTCTGACTTGACGATGGTGGACAAGTGGATTCTCTCCAAGGTAAATACACTGGCAAAAGATGTGACAGAGAACCTAGATAAGTATGAGTTAGGAATTGCTCTGCAGAAGGTGTATGATTTCATTTGGGAGGAATTCTGCGACTGGTATATTGAGATGGTAAAACCGCGTCTGTGGAATGATGCAGACACCACGAAGGCAGCTGCACTCTGGACCTTAAAGACCGTTTTGATTCAGTCCTTAAAGCTGTTGCATCCGTATATGCCGTTTATCACCGAGGAGATTTTCTGTAACCTGCAGGACGAGGAGGAGTCCATTATGATTTCTTCCTGGCCGCAGTATCAGGAGGAGTGGAATTTTGCTGAGGAAGAGAACGCGGTGGAGACCATCAAGACGGCTGTGAGAGCTATCCGAAATGTGCGTACTTCCATGAACGTTCCGCCGAGCAAGAAGGCAAAAGTGTATGTAGTTTCTGAGAATGACGCGCTTTTGCATATCTTTGAGCACAGCAAGGTGTTCTTTGCCACTCTCGGCTATGCGAGCGAGGTGGTTTTGCAGAAAGACAAGGAGGGCATTGCTGAGGATGCAGTGTCGGCAGTGATTCCGCAGGCAGCGATTTATATGCCGTTTGCAGAGCTTGTGGATATTGAAAAAGAGATTGCGCGCCTGCAGAAAGAGGAAGAACGCCTGAAAAAGGAGCTGGCTCGCGTGCATGGTATGCTGAACAATGAGAGGTTTATCAGCAAGGCGCCGGAAGCAAAGATTGCGGAGGAGAAGGCAAAACTGGAGAAGTACACACAGATGATGGAGCAGGTAACGATGCGCCTTTCCCAGCTGCAGAAATAGAAAAGACAACAGAAGCAGGGAAAACAACAGAAACAAAAACATGTAAAAATAAAAAGTGTAAAGAAAGCAAAAAGCCAAGAACCAAGAGCAGAGAAATACAGACAGAAAAGAGAAGAGCAGTTGTACAGTGTCAGAAAAGATGCAGTGCGGCTGCTCTTCTTTGGCTTGTTGAATTTGGATGAAGGAAGAGGGTCGATTTTTCCCGAAAGAAATTTCTTGCATATCTGCTGTATTATACTATAATATTAAGGAAGTCGCGGGTACATTTGGGATAATTGATGAAAAAAAGAAGGAATACTACATAATGAATCATAAGAGTGAGGAATCTATACAAGAATCTATGCAAAAATCTGCAAAAGCATCTATAGAAGCATATTTAGATAAAATTCCGAGTTATGCGAAGAAAAAAGCAGAACTCTCTGAAGTACGGGCATTTCTGGCGGAGATGGGAAATCCGCAGGAGCAAGTGAAAATCATTCATGTCGCAGGGACGAACGGGAAGGGGTCTGTCTGCGCCTATCTGGTGCAGATTTTGAAGGAGAGCAGGCAGACGGCGGCATCGTTTCCTTCCCCGCATCTGGTGGAGACAAGGGAGCGCTTTCTGCTGAATGGCGTGATGATAGACCATGCGCTGTATAAGGCGTGTTTTGAGGAAGTAAAGAAGCTCTGCGAGAAAATGATAAAAAAAGGGTACAGCCATCCGATGTATTTTGAATTTCTGTTTTATATGCAGATGGCGCTGGTGAAATATGCGCATCCTGACTGGCTGGTTCTGGAGACGGGGATGGGCGGAAGACGGGATGTGACGAATGTAGTGGAACATCCGGTTCTCACGATTCTGACTTCCATCAGCATGGACCATATGCAGTATCTGGGAAATACGCTGGAGGAGATTGCCTGGGAGAAGGCAGGCATCATCAAGGCGGGAGTGCCGGTGATTTTTTCGGAGGAGAATGTTGCAGTGGCCGATGTGATACGAAGAGAGGCAGAGCAAAAGCACAGCCCCTGCATCGCTGTGAGCGGGCGAGACTGGGAAGCTGGCCCGTTTGACTTGGAACGGGGAGAAACGAGAGCGAAACTGTTTGGAAAAGAATGTATGGTTCCGTTTGCGGCAGATTATCAGGTAGAAAATGCGGCTCTCGCGTTTCGGGCGGCCATGGAGCTTCCAGAATGTACGGAAGAGACTGCTCTTTTGGCGATTTCTCATACAAAGTGGCCTGGGCGCATGGAACAGGTGCTTCCAGGGGTGTATTTGGACGGTGCACACAACGAAGGAGGAATCCATGCATTGACATCTGCTATCAGGAAGTTGTATCATAAGAGAGATATCACAATTCTATTTTCGGCTGCGAAAGATAAGGCACATGATAAGATGCTTCGGGAATTGTGTCAGACATTTCCCATCAAGGCAGTGGTCGGGGTGTCTTACTCAGGAGACCGCTCGATGCCGATAGAAGAGATAAAAAGAGAGCTGGAGTCGTATGCGGACTGTCCTGTCTTTCTCTGCCACACTGTGCAGGAAGCGTTTGAAACTGCACTCTCACAGAAAGGGGACGGGCTTTTGTTCGCAGCAGGATCGCTATATTTGATTGGAGAGATAAAAGATGTTATACGGAGACAATACCATGATTGATTTTGACGAGGAGATAAAGCACTTCAAACCCAGCTTGGAGATTGAAGAAGCAGAAGACGCCATCGTGCGGAGCGATTTGACTGACATGACAGACATTATGATGGAACTTCTGAAAAAAGCGAAGGAGTAAATGGAGTTCATATGGATTTTGAAAAAAAGATATTTTTTGCTTCCAACAGCTACTACAATGTGGGGTTGGAGCAGGCGCGAGTCCGCGACCTGTCCGGTGCTGCCGTGTCCTTAAAAAAGAGTCTGCGCATGGACAAGTACAATACCGATGCCAGAAATCTTCTGGGACTGGTGTACTATGAAATGGGAGAGACGGCAAATGCCCTGGTGCAGTGGGTGATCAGCATGAATCTGCAGCCAGAGGACAATCGGGCGGAGCATTACCTGAACGAAGTGCAGGGAAAGCCAGGAAAACTGGAGGTTTACAGCCAGACTCTGAAAAAATACAATCAGGCGCTGTATTATGCGCAGACGGACAATAGTGACTTGGCAATTTTACAGCTGAACCGCATTATGGAAGAAAATTCCCATTTTGTGAAGGCGCATCTTCTTCTCGCTATTTTGTATCTGCAGAGGGAGGATTATCTGAAGGCGGGAAAAGTGCTGTACAAAGTACTGAAAATCGACAAAAATAATGCCAAAGCGCAGTACTATATGGAGATTGTAAAGGCGAACACAGGAAAGGCGGAGATTGAGCGCAAAAAGTTCAAGCAGGCATTCTCGCACAGAAAGATGGAAGATGACGATGTGATTATTCCGCCGACCTACAGGGAGAATACGGGATGGCAGACCATACTGAATATTTTGGTCGGACTGGTTTTGGGCGCCGCGTTTGTGTTTTTTATCATTATGCCGGCCAATGTCACTGCAATCAAAGGCAAACATAACCAAGAAATGCTGAGTTTCTATCAGCAGATCGGTGACGGAGAACATGAAAACGAGAAACTTCAGGAGAGTATCAACAGACTGGAGGAGGAGAAGAAGGAGCTGGAGCAGCAGGTGGCGGATAAGGAAGCACAGCGCGCGCTCCAGATACAGACATGCGAGCAGCTTCTTACTATACTCGGCTACTTACAGAATGATGAACTTACCAATGCCGCCCATGTTTACGTGCAGATGGATTCGTCCAGCATGCAGGAAAATGAGGTGTTTACGACTATTTTAGCAGACGTTCGCGCAAAAGTTGCAGAGCAGGCATCTGTGATGTATCTGCAGACAGCGCGGGAACAGGTCAATGGAGGTGATTTGGACGCAGCACTTGCCAATTATCTGGCGAGCCAGGAAATGAAGGATGGTGGAGCGCAGGTCTGGTATGAGATTGGACAGGTGTATCTGCAAAAAGAAGACAAACAGACAGCAGCAGAATGGTTTGACAAAGTGATTGCCAGTGAACCAGCTGGTTCCGCACTGTCGGAGCAGGCAAAAAATGCCAGAGGGTATTAGGCTGGCAGTACATGCAGAGGAAAAAGTGCTGTGATTCTTTGGAGCTGCAGTGCTTTTTGTTTACATAGGTAAAGGAAATAGGATGAAAATGTCATCAGCTGAGAAATAAAGGAGCAGGAATATGAGAGAGCAGAAATTTACCTATGAAGCGAAAGAACAGAGCCTGATTGTGCATCTTCCAAGGGAGTTGGACCATCATAACTGTAAGAATCTGCGATATGACACAGATCTGATTCTGGCAGAACGCTGTGTGTCAAAAATTATTTTTGATTTTACAAAGACGGAATTTATGGACAGTTCAGGAATCGGTGTACTTTTAAGCCGCTATAAACAGATGCAGAGGAGCGGAGGAAACATTGTACTGTACGGTGTGAGGGCACAGGCAGAGAGAATTTTGTCAATCGGAGGTATTTTTCGTTTGGCCGCCAGATGCGCGACAAAGGAGGAAGCTTTAGAGTGGGAAAGGAGTTAGACGTGGAAAAAGTAAGGGAAAAAATAAACGGAGAAGTGAAAGAAGAAGTAAAGAAAGTAGTGAGAGAAGTAGTCAGAAAAGAAGCAGCAGGGGAAGCGGCAGTGCAGGAAGATGCGTTGGAGAAAGAGCAGGAGAATAAGCCAGACATCGAGCCAGAGAGTGAGACCGAGCAGGCGGGTGACTGGCTGAAAGTAGAGTTTGAAAGTCTATCCAAAAATGAGGAGCTGGCGAGAGTGATTGCAGCTGTGTTTGCCAGCCGCCTGGACCCGACTCTCGAAGAACTGGATGATATCAAAACGGCAGTTTCGGAGGCTGTCACCAATGCCATTCGCCATGGGTACAGAGAAGAGGCAGGAATTGTGGTGATGGAGATGGAAATTGACGGCCGCACCATCCACATTCATGTGACAGATGGCGGTGTGGGAATTGCGAATATCAGCCAGGCAATGGAGCCGATGTATTCTTCCGATCCGGAAGGGGAGAGCGCTGGTATGGGATTTTCTCTGATGCAGAGTTTTATGGATACCGTATATGTGGAATCTGAACCAGGAAAAGGAACAAGAGTCACTATGACAAAAACGATTAACAGGTAATATCTATGAATGCGACCATGGAATTGATTCAAAAGGCTCACGACGGGGATAAAGAAGCCAGGGACAGACTGGTTGCAGAGAATATTGGACTGGTGTGGAGTATTGTCAGACATTATCGCAACAGAGGGCAGGGATGCGAGACCGAAGATCTGTTTCAGATTGGAAGTATCGGACTTTTAAAAGCGATTGACAAGTTTGATCTTACTTATGAAGTACAGTTTTCTACCTACGCCGTTCCTATGATAACAGGTGAAATCAAACGTTTTCTCAGGGATGACGGCATGATTAAGGTCAGCCGTTCCCTGAAAGACATTGGAATGAAGGCGAAGAGAGTGCGAGAAGAGATGACGGCGAGTCTGGGAAGAGAACCGACAATCGATGAGATTGCTGGAAAACTTGGAGTGAGCCGTGAGGAGGTGGCGGCGTCTGTGGAAGCGGCGGCGGAGGTTGAGTCTCTGTACAGCACGATATCCAGAGATGACGGAAACAGCATATATCTGATTGACAGACTGAAAGAAGAGAGTGTGGAGCAGGAAGATGTGCTCGACAGAATGGTACTGAGAGAGGCACTTTTGGGGCTGACGGAGAGAGAGCGGGAGATTATTGTAAAACGCTATTTTTATAATCGGACGCAGAGTGAGATTGCAGCAGAACTCGGCATTTCCCAGGTGCAAGTATCGCGCTTGGAAAAGAAGATTTTGAAGCGGATGCGGGGAAGCTGTGAGATATAAGCGGCAAAATATGACAGAATAAAAGCAGACAGAAAAACAGAATAAAAGCAAAAAATAGAATAAAGGGAGATAAAAATAAAATAAAAGCAAACAAAAAATAGAAGAGAAACAAACAAGAGAGAATGAAATTGGAAAAATACATCTGCTGAGACGAAAATACAGCAGTGATAAAAGATACATAAAAAGCATGGGATTTCCACATACTACTGTCAGAAGCCTAAGAATTTTAAGAAATCTGAAAAAAGGATGTGATGACAGAGTGAAACCGATAAAATATGTATGGTATATTGTGGTGGCGGTCCTTTGCTTTTTTTTGCTTCTTGGAATCGGCGTGTACTGCCTGAAAAAATGGGGCGCTCCTGTACAGTATCAGGGAGGAGTTCTGGTGAAACACGAACAGCCTTTGCAGGATGAGAGTCCGGCGGAGGATTCCGCTTCTATAGAGGCGATTGTGCGGATGGAAGCAATCAGGGCAATCAGAACAGCAGAAGATGCAATAACAGATGCAGATAGAACAACAGCAGATAGAACGACAGCAGATAGAATAACGGATACGGCAGCAGCGGGAGAAGACAGGGTATGAATGTAACAGTATTTTTAAGTATCAACCAGATTACGCAGGTGCATAAAAAAGATATTTTTCTCTCGGACATTGCGGATGTCTACTGCTCGGAAAAGTCTGTGGAGAATCGGTGCAAAGCAATAAAGATAACCGGAATTCGCAGTGAGAAGAGCTGCCGCTATATCGGAAGCGTTATGGATGTGGTGCAGAAAATTCAGGAGATAGACAGCCAGATTCAGATTCAAAACCTGGGAGAGACAGATTTTGTCGTGGACTATGAGCCGAAAGCAGGAATCTGTCTCCCATGGCAGTGGGCAAAGACGCTGTTTACCTGTGTTGTCAGCTTTTTTGGCGGCGCGTTTGCCATTATGACATTCAACAATGATGCGAATGTGTCAAAAGTGTTTTCTCAGATTTATGAGGCCGTGATGGGAAGTCCTTCCGATGGAACCACGATTCTGGAAGCATCCTATTCCGTGGGGCTCGCTGTGGGAATTATTGTGTTTTTCAATCATTTCTTCAAGATTGCAGTGACAAAAGACCCAACGCCTCTGGAAGTGGAGATGCGTCTTTATGAGGACAATATCAATAAAACACTGATACAGAATCATGGCAGAAAGGAGTCCAGCGTCGATGTTACTTAAAAAAGGCTTTCTCGCCTGGATTGGACTCTCTGCCGGAGGGATGATTGCCGCAGGTGTGTTTGCATTTCTGGCAATGATTGGCGTGTTTCCCAGGCTGATTGGAAAGAGCAGAACCAGACGCCATATCCGCCTCTATGAGATGGTTATTATTATGGGAGGAATTCTGGGAAATGTGATGGATTTGTACCATATTCCGATTGGATTTGGAGGAAATTTTCTGCTGCTTGTGACAGGCGGGGCAGTCGGGATTTTTGTGGCGTGCCTGGTGATGTCTTTGGCGGAGACTTTGAAGGCTTTTCCGGTGATTGCGCGGCGTATTCACCTGGCAGTCGGGATGCAGTGGCTGATTGTCTCTTTTGCGCTGGGAAAGATGGTTGGTGCTTTTTACTATTTTCTTCAGGGATGGGGAAATGGAAACGGATAGAAGGAGAAGAAAAGACGGATGGAAATTGACAAAAAACAATATGATGCATATGTAAAGAAAATTACTCCTGTACACAGTCTGCCGTTGAACATGGCGAGAGCGTTTGTGACAGGGGGCGTTATCTGCACATTCGGGCAGCTTTTGATGAATGGATTTCTGGCGGCCGGACTGGAAAAGAAGGCGGCTTCTACCTGGATGAGCCTAGGTTTAATTGCGTGCAGTGTGCTTCTGACGGGACTGGGCGTCTATCATAAAATTGTGGAATTTGGCGGCGCCGGCGCCTTGGTGCCCATCACTGGCTTTGCAAACTCTGTGGCAGCGCCGGCGATTGAGTACAAAAAGGAGGGCCAGGTATTTGGTATCGGTTGTAAAATCTTTACGATTGCAGGACCGGTGATTTTGTACGGGGTGTTGGCGAGCTGGGCGCTGGGAGTCGTGTACTGGATTGGAGGCATGATGGGGATTTTTTGATATGTAGAATAATGGAAAATATGAAAAGTATAGAAAAAGAGAGCTGTCTCAAAACAATGCGATATATGTTTTGAGACAGCCCTTTTTATTTACAAGTTTGTTTTAGATGATACAGGTTTATATTGGTTACTGGATGAACTTTCCGCTTTCGTCCACCTGGTAGCCATCGAGTGTGGTGGTATTTACGAACATTGCTCCAAGGTAGCCGTTGGAGATTGGATTGAAGTAATACCATGTATCATCGATTGTCTGCCAATCTATGAGCATTGCACCCTGGAATCCATTGTCGTTGGTAACTGGATTCAGGTAGTAGATTCTGCCATCCTGGTCGGTGAACCATCCAAGGTCAATGTAGCCCTGCTGATTGAAGTGATACCAGTCCAGTTTGCCTTTGTATTCCAGCTGGCGCCATGTGCTGTATGGGTATGTTCCATCTGCATCGCGGTACCACCAGCCAACATTGTCCAGAATCCACTGACCGCTGTTCTTTGTGCTGGTTGTGGTGACACTGTGTCCTCTTCTGGTACTGGAACTAGAACTGGAGCTGTCAGAATCACTGCCGCTGCTTCCAGGTGTACTTGGAGTCGGATCCGGCGTTGGATCAGGGTCTGGTGTCGGGTCAGGATCCGGCGTTGGGTCAGGGTCACGCGCTGGGTCTGGATCTTGAGTTGGATCCGGTGTCGGATCAGGGTCTGGAGTTGGATCAGGATCCGGTGTTTCCTGTTTCTCTTTCACGAGCACATAATCACTGAATTTGTCTGCTGCAAAAGTAATCTTTGTCTTTCCTTCATTGAATGTCACTGCAGTGACTCTTACTGGTTCTGCATCACCGTGAATATGCCACAGCTGTACATCACTTCCTGCCAGCTGCTGCGGCAGCGATAAGGTAATCAGGATTGGAAGTGTCAGCTGCTCTTGCGGAGCGCCATTCACTTCATAAGTAATGTCAAAAGCGACCGTAGTTTCATATTTCTCTTCCTCAGCCAGTGCTCCGGCGTCGCCTGCCGCAATCTTTAACTGAACGGTATCGCCTTCTCCTGCATTCAGACTTGCGCCTGTAACTTCAACTGGATTTTCTCCAGCCGGCAGCAGGGCTTTGGCATCATCTGTGATGTCAGGTTCTGCTTCTGTAATCTTGTTCTCCGCTGCATATCCCTCAGCTAGACTGCTGTAGTTAGCAGGGTTTTCTAACAGTGTTTTCTTGATGGCCTCTGCATGGGAAGTTTCTGCCTCCTTGTAGAGACTTTCCAGACTGTCTTTCAAATCTGTCTTTGTAAAGTCTTCCTTGTCCACTGCATTCAAAAGTGTATCAGCAGCCTCTTTGTTGTCTGCCGCAGTTTCGAGACTCTTTGGAACGATAGTCACGATATCTGATTTTACGCCATCGATCACCAGCCAGATGTCTTCCTGCAGTTCGGTTGGGTTCGTTGTGTAGGAAACCGTGCATGTGCCGTCCTCGGATACAGAGTCCAACTTATAAGTACCATATCTGGATTTCGGCATCCAGATATCATGGCCTTTTTTGTCGAATTTGACCTCACTTGCGTTGCTGTCTGTAGCTATTGTGGCATTGCTGTCTGTAGCTATGATTTCATCATCAATAGTGCTAGTCAGAGTCGCCTTAAATTTCAGAGACAGCGTTTCTCCAGGAGTTGCTTCCACTTCTCCGTCCTGGTTTGTCTTTCCTAAAAAGGCGATGGAATCCACCATGGCAAGTCCATCTGCTGCCTCAGGTGTTCTAGTTTCATCCCAGTCACCCTTTTCATTGAAGTAGCACCACATATCTTCATGGTACACGTAGACCCATCTGTTTGTGGCTCTTTCGCCCTCATATAAATAGTAGTGCCAGGTAGTGGCGTCTGCAGAGCCTGTCTCACCAGGAATCCACTCATCGCCATCCCAAACACCCTGTACCCAGTCCTGAGAGTACATAGCACCGTCGTCCTTGAAGCCGTATACCTTTCCGTGAATGGTTTTCTCTTTTCCTGCTACAATCTCGCCCAATTCATAAGAAGCATTGGCAACATCCTCAGGGTCGAGCGCTGCCTCATCCGCTGTCTTTAAATAGTACCAGACAGTTCCCTCGCAGTCGGTATCCTGACAGCCGCCGTCGTGTGTGTGCAGTGTGCCGTCCTCATTCAAAAGCAGCCAGCCGACTCCAGCTAACGTTCCATTTGGATATGCATATCGGTTTGGCACTGTGTTTCCTTCGGAATCCAGCTTGGGTGTGGTCTGTGGGCCGACAAAGAGTTCATCTTCGTGCATGACTCCATTTTCATCAAATGCATACCACAGTTTATTTACTATGCGGTGTTCATTTTTTCGTTCTTTTCCCTTGGAATTGTAAAAATGCCACCCATCGTCCTGCAGCTGCCATCCTGTCACCAGTGTGGTTTCCTCGGCCAATGCTGTCATAGGCAATGAACTGCCTGTCATTGCAACAACCAGCGCTGTTGCCAGGTATCGCCTGAATTTTCTCATTCCAGCATCCCTCCTTAAAATATAAATACTAGCGTCGCGCCTTCGGCGCTAAACTAATTTTATTGTAACACCCCCCCCGAGTTGGTCAATCAAATTAAGTAAAAATATTTATATATTGAACAAAAAAATACTAAAAATATACAAAAATTTATACAAAAATTATAAATAAAAAACAGATAAAGACAACACACTTTAGTAAAAATATAGAAACAAAAAAACAGGGAATCCTTATCGGGATTCCCTAAGGCGGACAGCTATATTTCTTCCAGAAATTTCACACCTTCCAGATTTCGGACGGTCTGTATGAGAAATTCGTGGTTATAGCGTTTTTTGCCCTTGATTGTCACAACAAAAGAAACAATATCATCTGAGAACGCATTGCTGCGTTCCAGCTGCAAGTCGTCCAGCTCAATATCGTGGTCTCTGATACTGCGCAGAAACTGTCCGAGCGGGACCTGTTTATCCAGCTCCACATAGAGATTCAAAGCACGGAAATATTTATCCATGTAATGATCCCAATGAGACAAGAGTGTCAGCACAATAAATACAGCCGCACCGCTTATGAGAGCTGCTTCATATAGGCCGATTCCGAGTGCAAGACCGAAACAGGCGGTCGCCCAAAGTCCTGCAGCAGTACTCAGCCCTCGAATTTGATTGTGAGAGGTCACAATGATCGTACCTGCTCCGAGAAAACCGATGCCGCTGATGACCTGTGCGCCCATTCGCACGGGGTCTCCGCTTCCAAAACATTGATAGGCATATTGATTGATAATCATGACTGTGCAGGAGCCGATACAGACCAACATGTACGTGCGCAGACCCGCAGGACGGTTCTTGAGTCCCCTTTCCATACCAATGACGCCTCCCAGTGCAACTGCTGCCAGAATACGAGTAAAGATAGCCCCTGCCGTCAATTCACGAATTACCAGCATAAATGTATTCCCCCCTATTGAAATGGTATATTTTGATGATACCAGGAGCACATAGTGCGGAGCAATCCGGTATCATAGGGGTCAAAATACCTTTTGACCCCAACATCTTTTGATACCATTATTATAGTTATTTTGCTCTGCTTAGGCAAGCAATATTTCTTAATTAGAAACAGAAAAAAGCATGGATTTTTGAGGACTTCCGGACGCATAGAAAACAGATGCATAGAAAATGAAAAACGGAACACAGTATTATTAAAAACAGGAAAGAGAGGGAAGATATGCAGGCAGGAAAATCGAGTATAAAAATGGAAAAAGGTCCTGTCATCACTTCTTTTGGGACGGTAGCTGGGCCGAAAGAGGGAGACGGGCCCTTAAGAAACGGAATTGATAAAATTGAGACAGATTCCATGCTGTCAAAGAAGAACTGGGAGGAGGCGGAGAGCCAGCTGCAGAAAGAAGCGCTGGGACTGGCCATTCAGAAGGGAAATCTGGAGATAGGGAGTATTCGCTATTTGTTTGCTGGAGATTTGTTGGGACAGCTGATTGCCACCTCATTTGGAATTGCGGATTTTAATATCCCGCTGTTCGGACTTTACGGCGCGTGCTCCACCATGGGAGAATCGCTGATGCTGGCGGCGATGACAGTACATGCAGGTTATGCGGACAGGGCGGCAGCATTGGCTTCCAGCCATTTTGCATCCGCAGAGAAACAGTTCCGTTTTCCGCTCGGATACGGAAACCAGAGGCCATTTTCCGCCACATGGACTGTGACAGGGAGCGGCGCTGTGATTGTGGCGAAAGAAGGGCTGTTTGACAAAGATGGAGAAGCATCGGTGAGTTATGCCAGAGTGGCCGGAGTGACGCCTGGAAGAGTGGTGGACATCGGCTGCAAGGACTCCATGAACATGGGCGCGGCGATGGCGCCAGCTGCATTCGACACGATTGTGCGGCATTTTCAGGATTTTGACTGTGGGCCGGAGGAATATGATAAAATCATCACAGGAGATCTGGGGATTATCGGACAGCGGATTCTTCTGGATATGCTGAAGCAGAAAGGATATCCGGCAGAGGGAAAGCATATGGACTGCGGTCTGGAAATCTATGCGCGTCAGACACAGGACGTCCACTCTGGAGGAAGTGGCTGCGGCTGTGCGGCAGTCACGCTGGGAGCTTATATTTTGCCAAAGCTGTTTGCAGGTAATCTGCGAAAAGTCCTATTTGTGCCGACAGGAGCGTTGCTCTCGACAGTCAGCTTCAATGAGGGACAGAGTGTGCCTGGAATCGCTCATGCAGTGGTTCTGGAACATTGCTGAAACAGCATAGTGGTGTCGCCGCCAGGCGACGTGTCTGTTTGAGAGAAAAAGAGTCTAAAAGGAGCGAAAAAAGAATGGAATATGTGAAAGCATTTCTGGTAGGAGGCGTTATCTGCGCACTGGTACAGATTTTGATGGATAAGACGAAACTGATGCCAGGGCGGGTGATGGTTATTCTAGTAGTGAGCGGCGCAGTGTTTGGAAGCCTTGGATGGTATCAGCCGTTTTTGGAGTGGGCAGGCGCAGGAGCAGCAGTGCCGCTTCTGGGCTTTGGAAATACACTCTGGACAGGAATCAAGGAAGCCGTGGCAAAAGACGGCGTGCTGGGATTGTTTCAGGGCGGCTTTACTGCGAGCGCAGCCGGAATTTCCGGAGCATTGATTTTTGGATATTTGGCATCTTTGGTATTTGAGCCAAAAATGAAACGATAAAAGAAGAAACGAGAAGAAACGATAAGAAAAGAAAAAACGATAAAAATAGAAACAATAAAAACAAAACAACAAAAAACAACAAAACAAGAGAAAATAAAAAAGAGCAGAGTGCAGCAGATTTGATAAATATATCAGATTCTTTGCTGCTATCTGCTCTTTTGGTTTTCGTATCACCAGTCAATCGTTCATCGTTTACCGAATAATAATCGGATGCACTGCATTTCCCATCTGCCCAGGGCTGACAGGAAGCGTGGAGTGTGTGGGTGCTTCTATGGTAGGAACTTCCTCGGATTCTGTTTCCGCTTCCGTCTGAGACGCCGCAGTGTGGACGGAACAGAAACCAGGCATACCATAGATGGAGTCATCCGTTGTGCCAGGTTCATCAGAAGGAATCACCATACATACCTTGCTGGTCCGAAGTTCGTTCGGGCAGTACTGTGTTGGAAGACCACCGGACGCGGAGCAGACTGTCACGCGCACATGATGGTCGCAGACTTCTGTGGGAGTGGTTCCTTTTGCAAAATATTCGGTGTAGATACAGTTTCCGCGTGGGTCATGGTTGCAGAGTCCTTCCACGGCGAGCTTGCCGGATTTGCGGCAGATTTGAGCCGTCTCCACGCTGTCAGGAACCGGAAAACCTGGGTCGGACAGGCCGTCATGGAGTCTGGTCATAATTTTCTGCCAGATTGCCTTGTGGAACGAGGTGCCGCCGTTTGCTGCAGTCAGTTCTTGGTTGTTGTCGCATCCGGCCCAGATGCCGGCCGTGTAATACGGGGTGTAGCCTACAAACCAGATATCCCTGTTGTTGGTGGTCGTACCACTCTTTCCGGCGGCGGACATGTTGGAGAGGGCAGCGCTGGTGCTGGTCGGGTTGACCGTGATGCCCGCGCGCGCAAATTTTTTGCCAGGTTTCATGGAAGCCTGCATGGAATCCGTCAGAAGAAACGCGGTGGAATCTTTCAGAACGCGCCTGGATTGTGGTTCATTTTCCAGAATGATTTTCCCGTTCCGGTCAAGAATCTTTGTGAAGAAAATCGGTTTCGTGTAGACGCCGTGGTTTGCGATAGACGCAAACGCCGATGTCAGCTCCAGGTTGGAGACACCGTTTGTGATGCCGCCGAGCGCCGTGGACGGGTTTAAATCCGTCTCCGTGAGCGTAGAGATGCCGAGGTTCTGCGCATATTCCACGCCGAGCTGCGGAGACTGTAAGGTCTCCATCATGCAGCGCAGTGCGACAATATTCATCGAGTAGATGATACCCTCGCGGATGTTGCTGTATCCGAGATACCCTCTGGAGTCGTACCAGTTTCGGAAGGTCTTTGTGCCGATGGTGTACGTATTGTCATAGTATACTGTGCCCAGAGTCGCGCCGCAGGTGTCGAGCGCCGGAGCAAAGGACGTGATAACCTTAAAAGTAGAGCCAGGCTGGCGGAGTGTGCCAGTTGCACGGTTTAAGGTAAGGCTGGCTTTCTTCTCGCCGCGCCCGCCGGTGATGGCCTTGACATAGCCAGTGCTCTGCTCTATCACAACAAAAGAAGTCTGTGGCTGCAGTTCGGTCTGAAAAGACTCGCCAATGACGGTGTCGTCCTCCTTTAAGAGATATTCCTTGTAGCGCTCCACATCTGCCTTTGCCTCTTCCTCATTGTCATACAGACCGTCGTAGGCCGTATCGTGCAGCACGCTGCGGTGCCAGGTGCGGATATTGGTCTCCGAGAAATGTTCGGTCGTCTTGTCCGCATGTGTCACGGAGAGACGGTAGGAGATGGAGATGCGGGCTGCTGTGTAATTGTCTGGATTGTTGATTTCCTCATCCACAATCGCCTGAATGTCAGGGTCCTGTGTAGTCATGATTTTCAGGCCGCCGCCATAAATCATGTTATGTGCCTGCGTGGAAGAATACCCTTTTTCCACCAGCGCATCGAATACTTGGTCAATCAACTCGTCCGTAAAATAGCTGTAGACTTGGGATGCGGTCTGTTTTGTCATAAGGTCCACGTTCTGGATGCGCTCATAGACATTGTCCGCCAGCGCTTCCTCCTGCTCGTCCTTTGTAATCAGGTCCTGCTCAAACATATACTGCAGGATGACTTTGCGCTTCTCCTCATTTGCCTCTTTTCCCTTGCTCGAGAGAGGATTGTATTTGGAAGGATTCTGTGTGATGCCCGCAATCACAGTGGATTCCGAGAGTGTGAGATCTGACACATCCTTGTCGAAATACCGCTTCGCCGCTGCCTTTACGCCGAGCGTATTGTTGCCGAGGTTGATGGTGTTTAAATAGTTGACGAGAATCAGCTTTTTGTCCATCTTTTTGGTGAGCTGCACGGCGAGGTACTGTTCCTGGAGCTTTCTTTCAATCTGCTCACCGAAATTATTCTCCATGCCGCCGTTAAAGACATTGTTTTTGATAAGCTGCTGGGTGATGGTACTGCCGCCGCCCTTATAATCATCCATCAGGACACCGACTGCTGCACGCAGGATGGAGCGCATGTCGATACCGGAGTTGGTCCAGAAGCGGGAGTCCTCGATTGCGATAAAGGCGTTTATCAGATGTTCGGGAAGTTCTTCGTAGGTCGCCTCATAGCGGTTCGTCCCTTCCATAACCAGTGTCTGCATTAAGTTTCCCTGACTGTCATATATGGTACTGGCATAGCCTTCCGGCACAACGATGCTGGTGTCTTCGATATTCGGGGCGGAATCCAGAATACTGCTGACGACACCGACTGCTGCAAAGACGCCAAAGAAGCCGCCGAGAAGAACGACAACAAACAGCACCTGAAACAAAAGAAGAAACAGTCTGCTGGTGAGTCGTCTGGTGTTGGACGTGGCAGCCTTAATCTTTTGTCTCGTCTGCTTTTTGCTCAGATTCATTCGCTTACCTCCTAGTATAATCATTCTAACTTTTCATGAAAGCTTGTTCTGTCTAGTATACCAAATTTCACCGAACTTGGAAATAGTTATTGTCTTAATCTTTTGATTATATTATTATGAAGATATGTGACGACATTCATACGAAATTATGAAATATACAGGAAAACAGGGCAAAAAGAGAAACGATACGAATGAAAAATGGAACAAAAAAAGAGAAGAAAGAGAACAGGAATATAAGGAGAAATGTGTATGGCAGAGAGCTATAAAATTTTATATCAGGGCGGCGTCGGGGAGATTGTGGAGAAAAAATCCCGATTTATCGCGACAACAATGCCGGTGGAGACGGAGGAAGAGGCGCTTGCCTTCATTGAGACCATGCGGAAAAAATACTGGGATGCGACGCACAACTGCTATGCTTACACGGTGGGAAGACGTCAGGAAATCTGTCGGGCCAGCGACGATGGAGAGCCAAGCCAGACTGCCGGAAGGCCGATGCTTGACGTTCTTTTGGGAGAAGAGCTGCACAATGCCTGCGTTGTGGTGACACGGTATTTTGGGGGAACGCTGCTCGGGACAGGCGGATTGGTGCGGGCGTATTCCGGCGCGGCGAAGGAAGGGCTGCTGCACAGTGTGATTGTTGAAAAATTCCGCGGCAGAAAAGTGGAGATTCTCACCGACTACAATGGGGTGGGAAAGATTCAGTATCTGCTCGCAAAAGAAGGCATCCGTTCCTTGGATGTGTCCTACACGGATGAGGTAAAATTTGAAATTCTGGTGCCGGAGGACGAGCTTGCCGGCATCAAAAAGAAAATCACGGAGGCGACCAGCGGGCGCGCTAGAATCGCGGACGGGAAAGAAATCTGGTTTGGCGATGCAGCGGGAGAGGCGGTTTTGTGGGAGTGACACTCTCATGCGTAGGTGCAGGATTGATGCTTCCATACTTAGAAAGAGGCCGTTTTATGGGAGTGAAATTCCCAGAATGAAAGAAAAACGTTTATGCTTTTATTGGTAAAAGGATGAAAAAAGGATAAAGAACGGATGAAAAACAGATAAAAACAGGCGGAACAAGCAGAATATCCATTGAATAATTGTTGCAATTCTATAATAATGGTGATATAATCAGCATTTGTTAAAAAAATATTAAATTTTTATGTATAGTGGTGCCTGTGTCAGCAGGCATGTCAGTTTGTTAAGAAATGGGGAATTCCAACAATGAGAACAAAGAGAGAAGATGTGAGAAATATTGCGATTATTGCTCACGTGGACCATGGCAAGACTACTCTGGTGGATGCACTGTTGCGTCAGAGTGGTGTATTTCGTGAAAACCAGGAAGTAGTAGAGCGCGTGATGGATTCCAACGATATCGAGCGCGAGCGCGGGATTACCATCCTTTCCAAGAATACAGCAATTTTTTATAAAGGCACAAAAATCAACATCATTGACACTCCAGGACATGCGGATTTCGGCGGCGAGGTAGAGCGTGTATTAAAGATGGTGAATGGTGTTATACTGGTAGTGGATGCCTATGAGGGACCGATGCCGCAGACAAAGTTCGTGCTGCAAAAAGCACTGTCTCTCGACCTTCCTGTTGTTGTCTGCATCAACAAAGTGGACCGTCCAGAAGCAAGACCAGATGAAGTAGTAGATGAAGTGCTGGAGCTTTTCATGGACCTGGATGCATCCGATGAACAGCTGGAATGTCCGTTCCTGTTCGCTTCGGCAAAGGGCGGATTCGCAAAGCGCAGCATGGATGACGATTCCGATACGATGGAACCGCTGTTCCAGACCGTTGTGGACTATATTCCGGCGCCGGAGGGCGATCCAGATGAGCCGACACAGGTGCTAATCAGCACGATTGATTACAATGAATACGTGGGAAGAATCGGCGTCGGAAAAGTGGATAACGGCGTCATCCGCACAAATCAGGACTGCGTTTTAGTAAACCATCATGAACCGGATAAATTCCGCCGTGTGAAAGTCAGCAAGCTCTATGAGTTTGACGGCCTGAACAAAGTGGAAGTAAAGGAGGCGTCCATCGGTTCCATCGTGGCAATTTCTGGTATTGCCGACATTCACATCGGAGATACCATCTGTTCACCGGAAAAACCGGAGCCGATTCTGTTCCAGAAGATTTCTGAGCCGACGATTGCCATGAACTTTATGGTAAATGACAGCCCGCTGGCAGGCCAGGAGGGAAAATATATCACATCCCGCCATATTCGTGAGAGACTGTTCCGCGAACTCAATACAGATGTCTCGCTGCGCGTGGAGGAGACGGATTCACCAGATTGCTTTAAGGTATCAGGACGAGGCGAGCTGCATCTGTCCGTCCTCATCGAAAATATGAGACGTGAGGGATTTGAGTTTGCAGTCAGCAAGGCAGAAGTTCTGTACAAGCAGGACGAGAGGGGCAGAAAACTTGAGCCGATGGAGATTGCCTATATCGATGTGCCGGAAGAGTTCACCGGTTCGGTCATCCAGAAACTGACAAGCCGCAAGGGTGAGCTGCAGGGCATGAGCCAGGCAGCGGGCGGATACACCCGTCTGGAGTTCTCGATTCCTTCAAGAGGTCTAATCGGTTATCGCGGCGAGTTTTTGACTGACACCAAGGGGAATGGTATTTTAAATACCATATTTGATGGATACGGCCCATATAAGGGCGATCTGGCATACAGAAATACGGGTTCTCTGATTGCATTTGAGGCGGGAGAGTCCATCACGTACGGCCTGTTCAATGCACAGGAGAGAGGTTCTTTGTTTATCGGACCTGGCGTGAAAGTGTATTCTGGTATGGTAGTCGGAAAGAATCCGAAGGCGGAGGATATTGAAATCAATGTCTGCAAGACAAAGAAACTGACTAACACCCGTTCTTCCAGCGCGGACGAAGCGCTGAAGCTGACACCGCCGATTGAAATGAGCCTGGAGCAGTGTCTGGATTTCATTGACACAGATGAGCTTCTGGAAGTGACGCCGAAGAGTCTGCGTATCCGCAAGAAGATTTTGGACCCGATGCTGCGAAAGAGAGCCTCTTTCAAGCACAGCTAAAGATAGACGGCGGCATCACTATATATGAAAGTCGATTGCTCCGTGCTCACGCACTCCCGCAATCGCCGCCTGTATTCACAATCCGGCCTATCGGCCTACTTATTCATACAGGTTAGCTCGTCAAATGTCCAGTCGGCCTGGTGTGCAAGCACCCCTGCCGCCTGGCCGCTTGACGAGACTTTCACAGTAAAATTTTTCTGAGGAAAAAAACAGGTTCTATTTTTCCTGCTTTCCGCATAGATTTTAGTAGCTACGAGCAAAATTATATTGTGCAAGGAAAGAGGAGAAATACAATGTCAGAAAAAGTAATTGATAATAACAAAGTGAGTGTCATCGGAAAAATTGTTTCAGGGTTCACCTTCAGCCATGAGGTATTTGGGGAAGGGTTTTACATGGTGGACCTGGAAGTGAATCGTCTGAGTGAGCAGGCAGATATCATCCCGCTCATGATTTCAGAGCGTCTTTTGGATGTGGAAGAGAATTATATGGGCTGTACCGTGGAGGCAGTCGGTCAGTTCCGTTCCTATAACCGGCATGAGGGAGAGAAAAACCGTCTGGTTTTGTCCGTCTTTGTCCGAGAGATTCATTTTATGGAAGAATTTACCGATTATACAAAAACAAATCAGATTTACTTGGACGGTTATATCTGCAAGGAGCCGATTTACCGCAAGACCCCGCTGGGGAGGGAAATTGCGGACCTTCTTTTGGCAGTGAACCGTCCATATGGAAAATCCGATTACATACCCTGTATTGCATGGGGAAGAAACGCGAGATATGCGTCTGGCTTTATGGTTGGAAGCCAGATCCGTGTGTGGGGAAGGGTGCAGAGTAGGGAATACACAAAAAAAATTTCTGATACGGAGTGCGAGAAGAGGATTGCTTACGAGGTTTCTGTGAGTAAACTCGAGTTTGTAGAACAGCCCTAACACAGAGAAGAGACTCTGTGCCGCCGTCTGTTTTGGACAGCAGGATATCAGAAGTGCATAGTTCTGTTAGGAGAGGTGCAAAAAGATGAGCAAAGGAACAGTACAAGTGTTTTTTGGAGAAGGAGCAGGAAAATCCATGGCAGCTATCGGCAAGGGAATCCGCGAGATTGCGAGCCAGAAGACCGTGATTATGGTGCAGTTTTTAAAAGGCAGTCATGTCGCAGGAGAGGAAGCCGTGTTGAAAAAGTTGGAACCGGATATGAAAGTATTTCGCTTTGAAAAATCCGCCATCCCCTATGAGAGCCTTGACCCGCAGATGCAGCAGGAGGAGAAGATGAACATCCGAAACGGCATCAATTATGCAAAAAAAGTCATTTCCACCAGAGAGTGCGACGTCCTGATTCTGGATGAGATTTTGGGACTCCTGGAGTTGGGAATGTTGCCGGAGGAGGAGTTTATCAAGTTGATTGAATCCAGAGACGAGGACATGGAGTTGGTTTTAACAGGAAGGATTTTCCCAGAGTCCCTGCATTTCCTGGCAGACAGTATTTCGTGCATACACAAGGTAACAGTTGACAAGTAAAAATAATGATGGTACTATAGCAGTATCCAAGATAAGGTAGAGGTTGCGTTTGACAAGAGTACCCATAGCCGCTATGAGGCGTGGGAAAAGGGGAGAACGCCGAAGGGGGTCTATGGCCGCCCTGGGCATATGGTGAAGAACTATATGACTGTCATCCGGCAGGATGGGGAGCTACTTAAAGGAATTAGAATGTAATAATTCAGGACTTTTAAGAGCTGGTCATTGTGCCAGCTCTGCTTTTATGTTTGGAGAAATTTGACGTTTGGAGAAATTTGAAGGAGGAAAAAAAGATGGCTATTTTTACAGGTTCGGGCGTAGCCCTGATTACTCCATTTCACGAGGATGGAAGTGTAAATTATGAGAAATTGGCAGAGATTTTGGAGGAGCAGATTGCAGGAGGGACAGACTGTATCATCGCATGTGGTACCACGGGCGAGGCTTCCACACTGACACATGAGGAGCACATTGAAGTGATTCGCTACACCTGCGAGGTGGTAAATCACAGAATTCCGGTTATCGCAGGAACCGGCTCCAACTGCACACAGACAGCAATCTATCTGTCCCAGGAGGCAGAAAAAGCAGGTGCAGACGGACTTCTGCTGGTATCCCCGTACTATAACAAGGCGACCCAGAATGGTTTGATTGCTCACTTCTCCGCCATTGCAAAATCGGTCCATATTCCGATTCTGTTATACAATATTCCAGGAAGAACCGGCGTAAATATCAAGCCGCAGACCATTGTGACTCTGGTAAAAGAGAACGAGAATATTGTGGGCGTGAAAGAGGCGAGCGGGGACTTTTCCGCGATTGCAGAGCTGATGTCCCTCGCAAAGCAGCAGTTGAACGGTGAGATTGATGTGTACTCTGGAAACGACAATCAGATTGTGCCGATTCTCTCACTCGGAGGAAAGGGCGTTATCTCTGTGCTCTCCAACATTGCTCCGGACAAAGTGCATGAGATGTGCGCCGCTTATTTTAGAGGCGATGTGGCAAAGAGTACGCAGATGCAGATTGAGGCGATTCCGCTGGTGAACGCGTTGTTCTGTGAAGTGAATCCGATTCCGGTAAAAGCAGCCATGAACCTGATGGGCAAGGAAACTGGTCCGATGAGAATGCCGCTGACAGAGATGGAAGAGAAGAATCAGCAGGTATTGAAGGCGGAGATGGAGGCATACGGTTTATTATGATAAAGATAATTATGCACGGCTGCAATGGCGCTATGGGTCAGGTTATCAGCCGCCTTGCAGCAGAAGACGAAGGGTGTGAAATCGTGGCCGGCATCGACCTGAACACAGAGGCAAAGAACGGCTATCCGGTTTACGCATCCCTGGAAGAATGTACAGAAGCGGCAGACGTGATTGTAGACTTCGCATCCATGAAGGCAGTGGACCATCTGCTGGATTACTGCAAAGAGACAAAAATGCCGGTGGTTCTGTGCACAACAGGGCTCACAAAAGAGCAGATTGAGAAAGTGGAGGAAACTGCCAAAACGGTTGCCGTTCTTCGCTCCGCGAACATGTCTTTAGGCATCAACCTGCTTTTAAAGCTTGTAAAACAGGCGGCAGAAGTGCTTGCAGCATCCGGATTTGATATGGAAATTGTGGAGAAACACCACAACCAGAAAAAAGATGCGCCGAGCGGCACCGCTCTTGCTCTCGCAGATTCCCTAAACGAGGCGATGGACCAGACCTATACCTATGTGTATGACCGCTCGATGCGCCATGAGAAGCGCGACAAAAAAGAAATTGGAATCAGCGCTGTGCGCGGAGGCTCCATCGTCGGGGAGCATGATGTGATTTTTGCCGGAACAGACGAGGTGGTGACATTCAGCCACACCGCATACTCTAAGGCAATTTTTGCAAAGGGCGCGATTTCGGCAGCAAAGTTCCTGGCAGGAAAAGAACCTGGGCTTTACACAATGCAGGATGTCATCGGATAAAGATGCCTGGCAGCGGCGCCGCCATACATAAAATCTGGAAAAAAACACCAATATAAATCTCCTTTCGTGAGCACATACTAGATGCTAGAAAGGAGATTTTGCATGATGAAAAAACCAGGATATTATGCAGCAGGTCTTCTGTTAGTACTCTGTGTACTCGCATTTACTGCCTGCGGCAGAAATGACACAAACACAACCCAAAACAGCACTAACAGCACACAGACCACTGGCGGCACCAACGGAACAACTGCTACAAACGGCACCAACGATAGGAACGGTACCAATGATACCAGCCAAACTGGAAGTTCCAACACCACAAATGGAGGAATGACCGGAAACGGAGGAAGCACTGAAAACAATGATGCCAACGGAACCGGAAGCACCAATCGTGCCGGAGACACCACAGAAAACACAGACGAGTCGAACTCCACAGGAAATGATAACAGGGAAGCTTATGAGGAGAGCACTGGCGTGTTGGGCGGAGTCGTGAGAGACGTGGAAGATGGCGTAGATGACTTGGTAACAGGCACAACACCTGCAAGATAAGCAGAGAGAAAGAATGAAAAATAAGAGCAGCAGATTTTGTAAATGGTAGAAAATATGATTTACAGAATTTGCTGTTCTTTTTGTGCAAAATCCCAAAAACCCTGAATTCAATAATCCCTATATTTTACAAAACTTCCTCTTGCTTTCTTCTCCACCCTGTATTATAATTTCTTCTGAAAAAACATCGTTTTATATGAATAACTTATAATTCAAAATTTCGTCGCGCTCTGTGAAAGTGCCGAGCGAGGATTGAAACAACAAGAAAAAAGGATGGATAGTCATGGAAAAACTGAATTTACTGTATGAAGGAAAAGCAAAAAAAGTTTTCACAACAGAGGATGCTGATGTTTTAATTGTAGATTACAAAGATGATGCTACCGCATTCAACGGTTTAAAGAAGGGTACTATTGTAGGAAAAGGCGCTATCAACAACCGTATGACAAACCATGTATTCAAGCTGCTGGAAGCAGAGGGCGTTCCGACGCATCTGATTGAGGAACTGAGCGACCGTGAGACTGCTGTAAAGAAAGTGGAGATCGTACCGCTGGAAGTTATTATCCGTAATTTCTCCGCAGGAAGCTTTGCAAAGAAGATGGGTATGGAAGAGGGTATCAAGTTCCTGTGCCCGACACTGGAATTCAGCTACAAGAACGACGACCTGGGCGATCCATTTATCAATAAATACTATGCACTGGCACTGGGCCTGGCTACAGAGGAAGAGATTGAGACCATCACAAAGTATGCATTCAAGGTAAATGAAGTGCTGCAGAAATACTTTGACAGCCTGAATCTGGACCTGATTGACTTTAAGATTGAGTTTGGCCGTTACAAAGGACAGATTATCCTGGCAGACGAGATTTCTCCGGATACCTGCAGACTGTGGGACAAAGACACACATGAGAAGCTGGATAAGGACAGATTCCGCCGTGACCTGGGCAATGTAGAGGATGCTTACAAGGAAGTATTTAAGCGTCTGGGAATCCACTAATCACATAAGGAGACGGATTTATGTACGACAAATATCAGAGCCCGCTTTCTGAGCGCTATGCAAGCCGCGAAATGCAGTATATTTTTTCTCCGGACATGAAATTCAAAACCTGGAGAAAGCTCTGGGTTGCTCTGGCAGAGACAGAGCATGAGCTGGGACTTCCGGTGACAGAGGAGCAGATTGAAGAATTAAAAGCCCATCAGGATGATATCAACTACGACGTCGCAAAAGAGCGTGAAAAACTGGTGCGTCACGACGTAATGTCCCATGTTTACGCTTACGGTGTGCAGTGCCCGAAGGCAAAAGGCATTATCCATCTGGGCGCTACTTCCTGCTACGTAGGAGACAATACCGATATTATCATTATGGCAGAGGCATTGAAGTTGGTGAAAAAGAAACTCGTCAATGTGATGGCCGAGCTTTCTAAGTTTGCTGACACATACAAGGCACAGCCGACTCTGGCATTCACACACTTCCAGCCGGCGCAGCCGACCACTGTGGGAAAAAGAGCATCCCTGTGGCTGATGGACCTGAAACTGGACCTGGATGATCTGGAATACGTGCTGGATTCTCTGCGCTTGTTGGGTTCCAAGGGAACTACAGGAACCCAGGCAAGCTTTCTGGAGCTGTTTGAGGGCGACCATGAAAAGTGCAAGGAGCTTGATAGAAAGATTGCAGAGAAGATGGGATTTGCAGGATGCTATCCAGTATCCGGACAGACCTACTCCAGAAAGAATGACAGCCGCGTGCTCTCCGTACTTGCTGGAATTGCACAGAGCGCACACAAATTTTCCAATGATATCCGCCTTCTGCAGCACTTAAAAGAAGTGGAAGAGCCATTTGAGAAAAATCAGATTGGCTCCTCTGCCATGGCATATAAGAGAAACCCGATGAGAAGCGAGCGTATGGCGTCTCTGGCCAACTATGTAATGTCCGATATGATGAATCCGATGCTGGTGGCATCCACACAGTGGTTTGAGAGAACTCTGGATGACTCCGCAAACAAGCGTCTGAGCATTCCGGAAGGATTCTTGGCAATCGACGGAATTTTGGATTTGTATCTGAACATCGTGGACGGACTGGTGGTATATCCGAAAGTGATTGAGAAGCGCCTGATGTCCGAGCTTCCGTTTATGGCGACAGAGAATATCATGATGGATGCCGTGAAGGCTGGCGGAGACCGACAGGAACTTCACGAGAAAATCCGTACCCTCTCCATGGAGGCTGGACGCAATGTCAAAGAAAAAGGTCTGGACAACAATCTGCTTGAGCTGATTGCTGCAGATCCGGCATTCGGACTGTCCTTAGAAGAACTGAAAAAGACCATGGAACCGTCCCGCTATACTGGCCGTGCAAAAGAGCAGGTGGAGGAGTTCCTCGCGGAAGTGATTCGCCCGATTCTGGAAGAAAACAGAGACCTTCTGGGTGTGAAGGCAGAAATTACCGTATAGAAATACTGTACAAATAGAAAAGCTGCTGTAAAGTTTACCAGCGTACCTACCCGTTATGTACATGGAAGCTTTGCAGCAGCTTTTTTTGTATAATAGGAAACTCCTTCGGAGCTTCCTATTATACAAAAAAAGCCCTCCGGGCAGGATGCACACGCTGCGCCGAGGAAAATGTGCTCTAAAAAGCAGAGCACGCGCGGCGGCGCGCAAAGCAGTCAAGCCCTTCATGAGTGAGAAATTGGGAAGTTGAGGCAGGCTTGCCCGCTTTGTTCTTGCCTTTTCATTTTGGTGGCGTCTTTTTCACCGCTGTTTTTGTCTTTATCAGGGATGAAATTTTTGCTTCATAGTTGGAGAGGGCAAGGATGGCTTCTCTGCCGCGGTTGTCCGATGCTCGAAAATAAGCCAGAAGGTGATTCTCCTGTGCAGACAGTTCCTGTGCGGGAGAGGAGATGTCTGTCCGTCCCATCAGATAATCCACACTCACATGATAATGGTCTGCTAACAGCGAGAGTGATTCTAGGTTTGGCTGCCGTTTTCCGTTTTCATAAAAAGAGTATGCGACTCTGGATATATTTAAGATATGGGCAATGTCGGCCTGGCTAGCCGAAGATGCAAGGCGCAGTTGTTTTAATCGTTTTGCTACCATGCAGACAAAACCTCCCTTAAAAAAATGAATATCGCAGCCTCAGGGACACATACACCATCTGGCTCCGACATGATAGGGGGTCAAATTTCCTATTTGACCCTGGTATCATCGTAGTATGTAACAAAGTAACTTTATTATACAAATATCTTTGAGGTAAGACCAGAAATACAGTTTTCAGGAAACAAAAAACAGCAGAAAATGTCCAAAAATGAGCAATAATAGAAAAAGTTACAGAAAAATTGTTACAATTTGTTTCAAACTGTAATTTTTTTAAAAATGACATCTGACGAAAAAAACTTGTTTTGCCGGATTCTTTTTCAAAAACGGTATTGATTTTATAAAAAACATCATATATACTGTACTGTGTTAAAATACGTGTACGCAAGAAACACTAGGAGGAAGAATCTATGGTTAGAGCAGTTGTGGGAGCAAATTGGGGAGACGAAGGTAAAGGTAAAATTACCGATATGCTGGCAAAAGAGTCAGATATTGTTATTCGTTTCCAGGGTGGAAGCAATGCAGGACATACCATTATCAACAATTATGGCAGGTTCGCACTTCATTTGCTGCCGTCAGGAGTATTTTACGGACATACCACCAGCATCATCGGAAATGGTGTTGCATTAAATATTCCCTATTTATTTGAAGAAATAAAGCATTTGGTGGAAGGCGGAGTTCCAATGCCAAAAATTCTGGTATCAGACCGTGCCCAGATTTTGATGCCATACCATATTTTATTTGACCAGTATGAGGAAGAGCGTCTCGGAGGAAAATCATTTGGTTCCACAAAATCGGGAATTGCCCCATTTTATTCAGATAAATATGCAAAAATTGGTTTCCAGGTAAGCGAACTGTTTGACGAGGAGACATTAAAAGAGAAAGTTGACCGTGTCTGCGAGTTAAAGAATGTTATGCTGGAACATCTGTACCACAAGCCGCTTCTGGACAAGGAAGAGCTGTATCAAACGCTTCTGTCTTACCGCGACATGGTAGCACCTTATGTATGCGACGTTTCCGCATATCTGTATCAGGCAATCAAGGACGGAAAAAATATTCTGCTGGAAGGACAGCTTGGTTCCTTAAAAGATCCGGATCATGGTATCTATCCTATGGTGACTTCTTCCTCCACACTGGCAGCATACGGCGCCATCGGTGCAGGTATTGCACCTTATGAAATTAAAAATATCACCACCGTCGTAAAGGCATACTCCAGCGCAGTCGGCGCAGGTGCATTCGTCAGCGAAATCTTCGGTGAGGAAGCAGAGATGATGCGCCAGCACGGAGGAGACAAGGGCGAGTACGGCGCTACCACAGGAAGACCGAGACGTATGGGCTGGTTTGACGCTGTAGCTACCCGTTACGGCTGCCGTATCCAGGGCGCAACCGAAGTGGTACTGACCGTCGTGGATGCACTCGGATACCTCAAAGAGCTGCCAATCTGTGTGGGATACGAGATTGATGGAAAAGTGACAAAAGATTTCCCAGCGACTGTAAAGCTGGAGAAAGCAAAACCAGTATACGAAGTGATGCCAGGCTGGCAGTGTGATATCCGCGGCATCAAGAAGTACGAGGACCTTCCGGAAAACTGCCGTAACTATATCGAGAAGATTGAGAGAGAGCTGGGCGTGCCGATCACTATGGTCTCCAACGGTCCAGGACGTGACGACATCATTATGCGCAAATAAAAACGGCTGTGAAATGGCAGTTGGCGGACAGACAGGAAGAAACAGAACACGAAATCCATATGGTAGAGAATGGTTGCACAGACAGCAGAAAATGGTTTTGCTGCCTGTGCAGCTGTGTATATCTGACAAAAAATCAGGAATGGATGGATTTTTATTTTGAGATATGGTAGGATAGTTTCAACAAAATAAGTGAAGATTGAGATAGATACAGTGAAGATGCTGTTGAAAAAAATCAGGCGAGAGCCTGCACGAAAGGTTGGGAAAGAATGGAGAGATTAGTGGGAACAGTTTCGCGCGGACTGCGTGCTCCGATCATCCGTCAGGGAGACGACCTGGCAGCGATTGTTGTCGATTCGGTTCTGGCAGCAGCTAAGAGCGAGGGATTTGCCTTGAGAGACCGCGATGTGGTGGCCGTGACAGAGGCCGTTGTGGCGAGAGCACAGGGAAATTATGCGACGATTGAACAGATTGCAGAAGATGTGAGAAATAAATTCGGTGAGGAGACAGTGGGTGTGCTGTTTCCGATTTTGAGCCGCAACCGTTTTGCCATCTGCTTAAAGGGGATTGCCAGCGGATGCAAAAAGGTGGTTCTGATGCTGAGTTATCCTTCAGATGAAGTGGGAAATCATCTGATTTCCATGGATGCACTGGATGAGAGCGGAGTGAATCCGTGGAGTGATGTGTTGACAGAAGAGCGCTACAGAGAGCTGTTTGGCTATCAGAAGCATACATTTACCGGCGTAGATTATGTAGAATACTATAAAAAATTGATTGAGGACTGCGGCGCAGAGGCAGAGATTGTGTTTGCCAACAATCCAAAGGCGATTTTGAACTACACAGACTGCGTGTTGGCGTGCGATATCCACACGAGAGCAAGGACAAAGAGAATTCTGAAGGAAGCAGGCGCAAAAGTAGTATGCACGCTGGACGATATCCTGACATCCAGTGTGAATGGCAGCGGTTATAATGATAAGTACGGTCTTTTGGGGTCCAACAAGGCGACGGAGACCACAGTAAAACTGTTTCCGATTCACTGCGAAGAGCTGGTGGAGAGAGTGCAGAGAGAACTTTTTGAGAAGACGGGCAAACATATCGAAGTGATGGTGTACGGAGATGGTGCGTTCAAAGACCCTGTCGGAAAAATCTGGGAGCTGGCAGATCCGGTGGTATCTCCGGCGTACACAGCCGGTCTGGAAGGCACGCCGAACGAAGTGAAGTTAAAATATTTGGCGGACAATGATTTTGCCAGCCTTTCCGGAAAGGAACTGAAAGATGCGATTTCTCAGTACATCCGTGAGAAGGACGAGAAAGCGGAAAATCTCACAGGAAATATGGTATCTCAGGGAACAACTCCGAGGCGCTTGACAGACCTGATTGGCTCTCTGGCAGATTTGACCAGCGGCAGCGGCGATAAGGGAACTCCGATTGTCCTGATTCAGGGATATTTCGATAACTATACCAAATGATGTTGGGGGCAAATGAGCAAATGGTTTCTGTTTTGCGAGTCCCATAGACATAAAAACAGTCCAGGGGGAGTGTTGCAGAATGAAATTTGATTGGATTTTGCGGCATTCCCTCTTGTTTTCACAAGCATGATACAACATCGTATTATAAATAAGATGGAGGAAAGAAAAACAATGAGCGAAGCGGCAGCAAGAATTGAAAAACTCAGAGCAAAAATGAAAGAAAATGGCGTGCGGGCTTATTATGTTCCGACATCGGATTTTCATGAGTCCGAGTATGTCGGCGCATATTTCAAGTGCAGACAGTATCTGACCGGTTTTACCGGTTCTGCGGGGATTGCCGTAGTGACGCCGGATGAGGCGGGTCTTTGGACGGACGGAAGATATTTCGTTCAGGCGCCGAAACAAATTGCAGGAAGCGGCGTGACGTTATACCGCATGGGCGAGGAGGGCGTTTGGACCACGGATGAATTCCTGAAAAATACTTTAAAGGATGGGGACGTGTTAGGATTTGACGGCCGCGTGGTGAATTCCCTGGCGGGCGAGAAGATGGAAAAAATGCTGGCGGCACAGGGCGTGTCGATTGTGTATGACAAAGATTTGGTAGGTGAAATCTGGGAGGACCGCCCAGCGCTTTCCAAAGAGCCGGTATGGATTCTGGATGAGAAATATGCAGGCTGCCCAGCATCTGAGAAAATTGCAAATCTGCGCGCGGAGATGGCAGCGTGCGGCGCGACAGCGCATATCTTAGCAACCGTGGATGATATTGTCTGGCTGCTCAATGTGCGCGGAAACGATGTTCCATGCAATCCGATTGTACTTTCCTATGCTGTTGTGACAATGGATACCTTCTATCTGTTTATTCAGGAAGAGACTTTGAATGAGGAAGTGAAGGCGTACCTGGCGGGGCTCGGTGTGCAGATTCGTCCGTATGACAGTGTGTATGCGCACATCCTTCAGATGAACGGCGAGAAAGTCCTTCTGGAGAAGGCAAAGGTGAATTATGCCATCTACAAGAACCTGAACGATTCCAATACGATCATTGAGAAGATGAACCCGACTGCGCTGGCAAAAGCCATCAAGAATCCGGTGGAAGTACAGAACCAGAAACATGCGCACATCAAAGATGGTGTGGCGGTGACAAAGTTTATCTACTGGCTGAAACAGAATATCGGCAAGATTCCGATGGATGAAATCAGCGTTTCGGACAAGCTGGAGAGTCTGAGAAGAGAGCAGGAGGGAAATCTGGGACTTTCTTTCGGCACGATCTCTGCGTACGGTGCGAATGCCGCCATGTGTCATTATTCTGCGACGAAGGAGAGCAACACAGTGCTGAAACCAGAAGGACTGTATCTGGTGGATTCCGGCGGCCAGTACTATGAGGGAACGACCGATATCACGAGAACGATTGCGTTAGGCCCAGTGGACGATGTGCAGAAGGAGCATTTTACCTTGGTTGCGGCGAGTATGCTCCGCTTGGCTGCGGCAAAATTCCTGTACGGCTGCTCTGGTTTGAATCTGGACTATGCGGCGCGCGAACTGTTCTGGCAGAGAGGTCTGAACTTCAACCACGGCACAGGCCACGGTGTGGGATACCTTTTGAATGTACATGAGAGACCGAATCAGTTCCGCTGGAAAACAACACCGGACAGAAAAGATAACTGCGTTTTGGAGGAAGGCATGATTACTTCTGATGAACCTGGGTTATACTTTGAAGGAAGCCACGGTATCCGCACGGAAAACCTGCTGGTGTGCGTGAAGGCGGAGAAGAATGAGTACGGTCAGTTTATGGCGTTTGAACATCTGACCTTTGTGCCGATTGACCTGGATGCCATTGATGAGAGATTTCTGGAGAAGCGTGACAAAGAGCTTCTGAATGTGTACCACAAAGAAGTATATCAGAAAATTTCTCCGTATCTGACAGAGGACGAGCGTATCTGGCTGAAAGAAGCGACAAGAGAGATTTAAAATTTCGTCACATTCTGTGAAATTACCGAGAGAGGATTGAAACAAGACCTGAGAAAACCTGAGAAAAACAGGACAGTGACAGATGGAAGGAGAGGTTTCTTTGAAAAACTGGTATGAAGAACTGCAGGTTCTGGAGGATGAGAGCCGTCCGCTTTCACCGAAAGAACGGCTGCGGGCGGGAAATGCACCTCTGCTGGCGTGGTTTCGCCGCCATGCCAGAGTCCTTCCGTGGAGGGAGAGGCCGGAAGCGTACCGCGTGTGGATTTCGGAGATTATGCTGCAGCAGACCAGAGTGGAAGCGGTAAAACCCTATTATGAGCGCTTTCTGGCAGAATGTCCGGATGCGCGGGCGCTGGCGGAAGTGCCGGACGACCGGCTGATGAAACTCTGGGAAGGGTTGGGATATTACAATCGCGCGAGAAACTTGAAAAAAGCGGCGCAGATTGTCTGTGAGAGGCACGGCGGCGAGCTTCCGGCTTCCTATGAGGAGCTTCTGGCGCTTCCAGGCATCGGAAGCTACACGGCCGGAGCGATTGCCTCGATTGCCTATGGGATTGCCGTGCCAGCGGTGGACGGAAATGTGCTGCGCGTGATTTCCCGCGTGCTTTTGAGCAGGGAGGATGTGCTGAAAGCTTCCGTCAAAAAATCTATGGAGGTGCTTCTCTCAGAGACGATGCCGCAGGACGAGCCAGGAAACTATAATCAGGCGCTGATGGAGATTGGCGCCATGGTCTGTATCCCAAACGGCGCGCCAAAATGCGAGGAATGTCCGCTGGCCTCCCTGTGCCTGGCGCATAGACAGCACGCGGAGCAGCAGGTGCCGGTGAAGATGCCGAAGAAAGCGCGCAGAAAAGAACTTCGCACAGTGCTGGTGCTAGAAGGGGTGGATGGAATACATGTGGCCCTGCGAAAACGCGCTGACAGCGGGCTTTTGGCGGGACTGTATGAACTTCCAAATTTTGATGGGAAGCTGGAGAGAGAAGAGATGCTTCGGGAAGCAGGGATTTCGCAGACAGATGTCGTATCTGTGCAGCCGCTGCCGGAGGCGAAACACATCTTTTCCCATGTGGAATGGCATATGACTGGATATTTTGTGAAGGTGCAGGCCGTGCCGGAAGCGTATCTGTGGGTGGAGAAGCAGAAGCTTCAGACAGAGTATGGGCTGCCCAGCGCATTTGCAGCATACCGGAAATGGCTATAATGATAGATAGGAAATGAGAAAAGATTCACAGCAGTAAAAGAGGAGAGCGATTCATTTGAAAAAAATGCTTTTTATTATTAATCCGCGGTCTGGAAAAGAACAGATTCGCCCCAGACTTTTGAAGATTCTGGACATCTTTGTGAAGGCAGGATATCGTCCGGAGGTCTTGGTGACACAGAGTCAGGGGCATGCCAGAGAGATTGCCGAAAAATGGGGCGGCAGAGTGAGTATGGTAGTTTGCAGCGGCGGTGACGGCACTTTAAATGAGGTCATAAGCGGGCTGATGCATGTGAAAAAGAAGCCGGTTTTGGGATACATTCCGGCGGGTTCCACAAATGATTTTGCCTCCAGTCTGAAAATCTCCAAAAATATGGAGCGGGCAGCGCAGACTGTTGTGGAAGGGACACCGTTTGCAGTCGATGTGGGAAAGTTGGGAGAGCGGCATTTTGTCTACATTGCAGCATTCGGGGCTTTTACGGATGTGTCCTACATGACGTCCCAGGAATTCAAAAATATTCTGGGGCATCAGGCATATATGCTGGAGGCGGTGAAACGCATTGTGCAGTTGAAATCCTACCACATGAGAGTGAGCTGTGAGACAGAGCAGGTCGAGGGTGAATTTATCTTTGGCATGGTGACGAACACAAAGAGTGTCGGCGGATTCAAGGGCCTGATTAACCAGGAAGTGGAGCTGGACGACGGCGAATTTGAGGTTCTGCTGATTAAGATGCCGAAGACGCCGCTGGATTTGAACAATATTATCTCCTATATGTTTTTTAAGGAAGAGAAAAATGAGTATGTCCACAAGTTCCGTGCGCATGAGCTGAAGGTAGAATCGGAGCTTCCAGTTGACTGGGTGGTGGACGGTGAGTTCGGCGGAACGTACACGGAGGTGGAGATTGTAAACTGTAGACAGGCAATCCAGATTCTGCGGGATGCACAGCCAGAACCGGAAATTTCCGAGGAGGAAGAAGCCCTGCAGGAGGCAGAGATACAGGAGACAGCGGGCGATGCTTCGGTTTCCTGAAAATGAAGTGAAGGATATTTGGAAAAGTTGATTTTCGCTGTTGAAAATTGTTGAGAATTAGTATATAATGTTAGACTGTGTAGGTGTTATTACATGCTAGAAGCGAAAGGAACGTTATTCGTGGAAAAAAATATTTTTTTAGAGAAACTGCAGAAACTGGTTGAAATTGGTAAGAAGAAAAACAACACATTGGACACGACAGAAGTGAACGACTTTTTTGCCGGTGAAAACCTGTCGCCAGAGCAGATGGAAGAGATTTACAATTACATGGAGCATCACAATATCGACGTCGTACCAGCCATGATCGACGAGGCGATATTGGCAGGGGACCCGCTTCTTCTGGATGACGTTGATGACAGTTTTATGGACGATGTGGAGGAAGAAGACATCGACATAGACGCGATTGACCTTTTGGAAGGTATTGGAACCGAAGATCCGGTCCGTATGTATTTGAAAGAAATCGGCACAGTTCCTCTCTTGAGTGCGGAGGAAGAATTGCGCCTGGCGAAACGAAAAGCAGAGGGAGACGAATCTGCGAAGGAACGTCTGATTGAGGCAAATTTAAGGCTGGTAGTGAGCATTGCCAAGCGTTACACAGGACGCGGCATGAGCTTTCTGGATTTGGTTCAGGAAGGAAACCTTGGACTTATTAAGGGCGTTGAAAAGTTCGACTATACAAAGGGATATAAACTCAGCACCTACGCAACCTGGTGGATTCGCCAGTCTGTGACGAGAGCGTTGGCAGACCAGGCAAGAACCATCCGTGTCCCTGTACATATGGTCGAGACCATTAATAAGATGTCCAAGATGCAGCGTAAACTGACATTGGAACTAGGCTACGAACCGTCTGTCACAGAGCTTGCAGAGGCTTTGGAGATGACGGAAGACAAAGTGATGGAGATTATGCAGATTGCGAGAGAACCAGCATCCCTGGAGACTCCAATCGGAGAAGAAGACGACTCCAACCTCGGTGATTTTGTGGCAGACAACAATGTGGTGACGCCGGAAGGAAATGTGGAATCTGTGATGCTGCGCGAGCACATAGATGCGCTTTTGGGAGACCTGAAAGAGAGAGAACGCCAGGTGATCGTACTGCGGTTCGGTCTGGAAGATGGACATCCGCGTACACTGGAAGAAGTGGGAAAAGAATTCAAGGTGACGAGAGAGCGTATCAGACAGATAGAGGCAAAGGCGCTGCGCAAGCTGCGCAATCCTGTCAGAAGCAAGAGAATCCGTGATTTCCTCTAAGAAGTACGCATAACCTAACATACACATAAGATACGGACTGCCTGTGATTTCAGGTGCGGCGGGCCTGCAGGGCCGCATCACATGGAACAGCAGGCAGTTTTTGTGTCTTTGCGTATGGCGGGATATAGAAAATATGCGGGAAATATGCGCGGAGAAAGGAAGCAGCCCGAGATGGCAAACAACAGAAATTATCAGAAAGAACTGGAACGGCTGATAGAGACCTGGCAGAAGGAGGGGAGAGTTCCCTCGCTTTTGCTGCACAGCTGCTGTGCGCCGTGCAGCAGCTATGTGCTGGAGTATTTGTCCCAGTACATGAAGATCACTGTCTTTTACTATAATCCGAATATTTATCCGCCAAAAGAGTATGAGATGCGCACAAACGAGCAGAGGCGGCTGATTCAGGATATGAAGACGCTGCATCCTGTGACATTTCTGGAAGGGACGTACCGCCCGCAGGAGTACTATGAAGCGGTGCGCGGCCTGGAGAAAGAGCCGGAGGGCGGCGCCAGGTGTGAAGTATGTTTTCGGATGCGGCTCGCAGAGGCAGCGAGGATGGCGAAGGCAGGAAAGTTTGACTATGTGACGACGACGCTCTCCATCAGTCCCTTGAAAAATGCGGCAAAACTCAATCAAATCGGGGAGGAAGAAGCGAAAACATGCGGAGTCTGCTATCTGCCCTCTGATTTTAAGAAGAAAAACGGTTATAAGCGCTCAGTGGAGCTGTCCGAGGCGTATGGGCTGTACCGGCAAAATTACTGCGGATGTGTGTTTTCAAGGCGGGAGCAGACAGAGGAGACAGGTACGGATAGACAGGAAAGAGAGCAAAGAAAATAGACAGAGAGCATACGGAACGGAAGCCTGAGAAAAAGAAAAAAGGAAGCAAAAGGAATCGTGAGATATGGATATTATAATTATAGGATGTGGGGAAGTGGGAATGACGCTGGCGGAACAGCTGGCAGAAGAACATCATAATATCGCAGTTGTGGACACTTCTCTGGAAAAACTGCAGGAAATACCAGAAAATATTGACGCGCTGAGAGTGCAGGGAAATGGTTCCAGCATCAATACACAGATGGAGGCGGGCGTGGACCATGCCGATATGCTGATTGCCGTGACAGAGTCGGACGAGTTAAATCTGCTCTGCTGCGTGATTGCGAAGAAAGCAAGACGGTGTCACACGATTGCCAGAGTGCGCAATCCTGTGTACAGCCAGGAGATAGATTTTATCAGAGAACAGCTGGGAATTTCCATGATTATTAATCCGGAGCTGGCGGCAGCGACAGAGATTGCGAGATTGCTTCGCTTTCCGTCCGCGATTCAGATTGACGCGTTTGCGAAGGGAAGAGTGGAACTGTTAAAGTTCAGGATTCGTCCGGAGTTTCGCCTTGACCAGATGACGGTGGCAGAAGTGAGAGAACGACTTCGCTGCGATATCCTGGTGACTGCGGTGGAGCGGCAGGAGTCGGTGTTTATCCCGAACGGTGATTTTATGCTGCACAATGACGACAGAGTATCCCTGATTGCCTCCCCGCAAAATGCGGCGCAGTTCTTCAAAAAAATCGGTCTGAAGACAAATCAGGTGAAAAATTGTATTATTGTAGGCGGCGGGACAACGACATTTTATCTGGCAAAGCAGCTTCTGGAGATGAAAATCGACGTGCGGATTATCGAGAAGAACAAAAGCCGCTGCGATGAGTTGGAGGAAGAGCTGCCAGGCGCTATGATAATCAACGGAGACGCCACAGATAAAAAGTTGCTGATGCAGGAGGGGATGACGCGGACAGAAGGATTTGTGACTCTGACAAATATGGATGAGGAGAATATTATGCTGGCTCTGTACGCAAAAGAGAGAACCGCGGCAAAGTTGGTGACGAGAGTCAAGCGGATTGCGTTCGATGAGATTATCGACAAGCTGGATTTGGGAAGCGTTATCTATCCGAAATATATCACGGCCGACTATATTCTTCAGTATGTGCGTGCGATGAAGAACTCTATCGGCAGCAACGTGGAGACCTTGTACCAGATTCTCGATAACCGCGCGGAGGCACTGGAGTTTTCCATCCATGAGAACTCCCAGGTGACAGGAAAATCTCTGATGGAGCTTTCTCTGAAAGACAATCTTCTGATAGGCTGTATCAACCGACGGGGCAGAGTCCTGATTCCGCGCGGCCAGGACACCATCGAGGTGGGCGATACCGTCATTGTTGTGACAACGCAGAAAGGACTTCACGACATTCAGGATATTTTGAAAAGATAAGGATTGAGGAAAAAAGCAGAGCAGAATAAGATGCTGCACATGCTGTGAAGTGGAGGAGTTTATGAATACTTCAATGATTTCATACACACTGGGGCTGGTTGTGAAGCTGGAGGGGGTTCTTCTGATGCTTTCCGCCCTGGTGGGTCTGATTTATTGGGAGAAGGCGGGATGGTCTTTTGTCATTACGATTGCGCTGTGCCTGCTGATTGGATTTGGCTTGACAAGAAAAAAACCGGAAAACAAAGTGTTTTATGTAAAAGAAGGGTTTGTGATCGTGGCTTTGAGCTGGATTGTGCTCAGTCTTTTGGGGAGCCTGCCGTTTGTCATCAGCGGTTCCATCAAAAACCCGATTGACGCTGTTTTTGAGACGGTCTCTGGATTTACGACTACCGGAGCGAGTATTCTGGCGGATGTGGAGAGCCTTCCCAGATGCATCCTTTTTTGGAGAAGTTTTACGCACTGGATTGGAGGAATGGGAGTTTTGGTTTTTCTGCTCACCATTCTTCCGATGGATGGCGGTTCCTACATGAACCTGATGAAAGCGGAGAGCCCTGGGCCTTCTGTGAGCCGCCTGGTGCCCACAGTAAAATCCACAGCAACCATTTTGTATGAGATTTATATCGGAATGACCATTTTGCAGATTATTTTGCTTCTCTTGGGGAAAATGCCTCTGTTTGATGCGCTGACGCTCTCTTTCGGAACGGCGGGAACAGGAGGATTTGGAATTAAAAATGACAGTATAGCAGGGTATTCCAGCTATGCGCAGACAGTGATTACCATCTTTATGATTTTGTTTGGTGTGAATTTCAACGTATACTTCTTTCTTTTGATGGGAAAAGTAAAACAGGCATTCCAGATAGAAGAGCTGAGATGGTATCTGTTGATTATTGTTGCCTCGATTGCAGTGATTACTGTGGATATTCTGGGAATTCATGGGGGAGTGCGTGACTCGCTTCACCATGCGGCGTTTCAGGTCGGCTCCATCATCACAACGACAGGGTATTCCACGGTGGATTTCAATGTGTGGCCGCAGCTGTCGCGCACCATTCTGGTGATGTTGATGTTTGTGGGAGCCTGCGCGGGAAGTACCGGCGGTGGTATCAAGGTATCCCGTTTTATTATCCTCTTAAAGAGCATGAGAAAAGAACTGCACCAGTTTTTGCATCCGAGGAGTGTCCAGAAAATCAAGATGGATGGAAAAATGGTGGAACATGAGGTGGTGCGCATGACAAATGTGTTCATGGTGGCGTATATCCTGATTTTCTCGTTCTCTGTGCTTTTGATTGCGCTGGATGAGAAGGACCTCGTGACGAACTTTACCGCTGTGGCCGCCACAATCAACAACATCGGTCCTGGCTTAGAGCTGGTCGGACCGGCAGCGAATTTTTCCGTTTTCTCAAATCCTGCAAAGATAATTCTGACGTTTGATATGCTTGCAGGAAGACTGGAAATTTTCCCTATTTTGCTGCTTTTTGTGAGGGATACATGGAAAAAATTTTAGGTTGTCTTTTTTCTTGACATGTGTGTAAATTTGTAATAAAATTCAAATAGAAGCAAGGCCAACCAGGTCATTGTTAGTAAAAATGTACGAAAAAAGGAGACAGAGGTATGTTGACAAAGAGCTTAACAGTAAAGAATCCATCCGGATTACACTTAAGACCAGCAGGAGTGTTATCTCAGACTGCTATGAAGTTCAAATGTGATGTTATTATTGAGTGTGGTGAGAAGAAGATCATCGCAAAGAGTGTATTGAATGTTATGGCAGCAGGCATCAAATGCGGCACAGACATCACTCTGATTTGTGATGGTGTGGACGAGGCAGAGGCTATGGAGACTATCTCCGCAGCCATCGAGAGCGGTCTGGGCGAACTGTAAAAAATAAACAGGCGCAGGATTTTAGGTCTTATCAAAAGGGTATTTTGTACAGAGTCCGTTAAGCTTTGGACGGACGATTGGAGACAAAAAAGAGGGATACGAAAAGAAAATGGGGGTGCTGTGACACAGAAGTGTCGAAACAGCATCCTTGTTTTATGTAGCATATGGCAGATGGGGATTTGGGTAGAGCGCAGATAATACGGAAAAAGCAGGACAAAGGTCTGAAACGATTACAAAGAGTATAAGGGTGAAAGAAAAGCGTTTCACCCATACCTGTTTGTGCTGAAAAGATGCACAGAATAGAGGAAAAGATGAAACATGTCGCAGAGGACAGGAAAAGGAGCGTTGTATATGGAATTTCAGGCATATGAACATAAGGTGCAGTATTACGAGACGGATCAGATGGGAATTGTCCATCATTCAAATTATATCCGCTGGTTTGAGGAAGCACGTTGTGATATGATGGAGCAGATGGGAATGGGATACCAGAGAATGGAAGAACATGGTATCGTATGCCCAGTTCTGACGATGTACTGTGAGTATAAATCCATGACACACTTTGGGGAGACTGTGGAGATTCACTGCATTTTAAAAGAGTACAACGGGGTGAAGATGACCGTGGAGTACTCCGTGATGGACAAAGAGACTGAAAAAGTCCGCTGTATCGGAGAGAGCCGCCATTGTTTCCTGAGCAAAGGGGGACGTCCGGTTTCCCTGAAAAAGCAGTATCTGGAAATGGACCAGATTTTCCGCAGATGCCTTCCTGAAAAGAAAGAGGAAGAATGAGAAACATGTGAATTGATAGATAACGGGGTGAAAGGGTGGAATTTGAGTTTGCAATATTGCACTGGCTGCAGAGTCTGCATATGCCGTGGATGGATGTCTTGATGAAGACGGCGACTTTTTTGGGGGAAGTGGGATGGATTTGGATTCTTCTGGGAGTACTTTGTCTGTGCTTTAAGAAGACAAGGCGGATGGGAGCAGGTATCCTGCTTTCCCTGCTTTTGGGGCTTATTTTGGGAAATGGAATCTTGAAGAATCTGATAGCCAGACAGAGGCCCTGCTGGCTGCAGCCGGAAGTGCCAATGCTGATTGCTGTGCCGAGCGATTATTCCTTTCCATCCGGACACACGCTCGCGGGCGTGGAGGCGTCGCTTTCGATTTTCTTTTTCCATAAAAGGTGGGGAATTGCATCGTTTGTGCTGGCGGCACTGATTGCGTTCTCGAGAATGTACCTGTTTGTGCATTTCCCGACGGATATTCTGGGCGGGATTCTTCTCGGGATGTTCAATGCCTGGATTGTGAATCGGTGTGTGATGAAAAGCGGTCTGACAAAGAGCAGATGGTTTGCATGGCTGCAATAAGTGGTTGATTTTTAGAAAAAATGTGCTATACTGGGATGCATGACAAAAGAATGGACAGCGTGTCAGTATGGCTCATTTTTTTGCCAAACAAAATAGAAAAAGCAGAGTAGGTTTGTGTGCGTTAAGTGCCTGTCAGACAGGGAGTTGCTGGTGGGACGAAGAAATCGAAAAGACAGAACCGTTTTTTTCTTTCGCGGTACACAGGCCGCATCCCGCTGCATCGAAGATAGGGGCATTTTTATTTTTATGCAATTATCTCCTGTTGTGGTAAGGTGAATCTGCAAAGGAGGTAATTTTTTTATGAAAAGATTAGCAACTTTGTTCACCGATTCGTACAAAGAGCTGAGAAGTGAGGTGCGGGTGCGCAATCTCACTGTGATCGGTATGCTCGCAGCCATCTCCGTGGTGCTGGGGTATTTCAGCATTGATTTGACCTCGTACATCAAGATTGGCTTTGCTCCCATAGCGAATCAGTTCGTGTACTATCTGTTCGGTCCGACCGTGGGGGCATGTTATGGGTTCGCGATTGACATGCTGAAGTATTTTATCAAGCCCACAGGGCAGTGGTTCCCTGGATTCACGCTGAATGCGATGCTGGGCGGCGTGATTTACGGCGTGATTCTCTACAAAAAGCCGATTTCTCTGCCGAGAATTCTGTTCGCAAAGTTTGTGGTCGTGGTGCTGATTAACATTCTCCTGAACACACAGTGGCTTTCCATGCTGTACGGCAAGGGCTTTATGGTGCTGCTGCCGCCGAGAATCGTGAAAAACCTCATCATGTGGCCGATTGATTCTGTATTGTTCTGGAGCATTGCAAAAATGGTGGAGAGAACGGGCGTGTTCCGCATGATCCGCAAAGGGGCGTGTCAGACATACTGATACGGCGGTCAGGCCATGTAGATGCAACAGGGAATTGTACTTATGCAGCAAGCGAATCGAAGCAGGCACCGTGTACCAAAATAAAAGCATGGACATTCAGCTGGATTTATACTACAATGAAGGGTGAACGAAAAAATGTCTGCCGCAGAAAGTAAGGCAGACAGTAAGCGGAGGTTTCAAATGAGCAGCGAAAATTGTACGCATAACTGCAGTAGCTGCGGTGAGAACTGCAGCAGCAGAACAGAGGAGCAGATGGATTTTAGAACGCCTTTGAATCCGGCAAGCTCTGTAAAGAAAGTAATCGGCATTGTCAGCGGTAAGGGCGGCGTCGGCAAATCTTTGGTGACATCCATGATGGCAGTGCGCATGAATCGTCTGGGATACCGTGTCGGTATTCTGGATGCAGATATCACTGGCCCTTCTATTCCAAAGTCATTCGGATTGAAGGAAGGGATTTTTGGCACACCGGACGGACTGATGATTCCGGCAAAGACAAAAGAGGGAATCGAGATTCTCTCCTCCAATCTGATTCTGGAGAATGAGACGGATCCGGTTATCTGGAGAGGTCCTGTAGTGGCCGGCGCCATCAAACAGTTCTGGCAGGAAGCAATCTGGCAGGATATTGATTTTATGTTTGTGGATATGCCTCCAGGGACGGGCGACGTGCCGCTGACCGTATTCCAGTCCCTTCCGGTGGACGGTATTTTGATTGTGACATCCCCGCAGGACCTGGTATCCATGATTGTAGGAAAGGCTGTCAATATGGCGAGAAAGATGGACATCCCGATTCTTGGACTTATAGAAAATATGAGTTATCTGGAATGTCCAGACTGTGGAAAGAAAATTTCTGTGTTTGGCGAGAGCCATATCGAGGAAGTAGCGGCGGAGTACGGTGTTCCGGTGCTGGCGCGGATTCCGATTGATCCGGAGATTGCAGCGAAAGTGGATGCTGGGGACGCAGAAGAGATCGGTGCAGAGTGGCTGGATTTGGCAGTGGAGACTGTTTGGAAACTGTAAAAACAAACGGACATGCCTGCTGACGCAGGTATCACCATAAATGAAAAAAGAGAGAGTGCAGAGATTGGTTTGAGATTTCTGCACTCTCTTTTTTGCTGCTTGTTCGCTCTTTTTGCGCGTTACTTCCGTTGTTTCCGCTTTACTGTATGGACCTGTATTCTCAGGCTTTGGTCTCGCTGAGATATTTCTGTACATAGCAGTCCTGGAGCAGTTTCATCAGTTCTGGCGCTTTGCCGCCGACCGCAATTCCGTCCACTTCGCTGACGGAAGAGCAAAATTTTGTGGTGCTGGAGACTAAGATTTCGTCCGCTTCCATCAGTTCCTGAATGGTGAATGGTTCCTCGCTGACAGGAATGTTGTGGTCTTTGCAGATTTGAATCAGGTGTTTTCTGGTGATGCCAGGCAGAATCAACTCATCGGTCGGAGCGGTCCGGAATGTGCCGTCTTTTAGGATGGACACATTGCTGTGCGCACACTCTGTCACGCGGTCGCCGCGGTGGAAAACACACTCCTGGCATCCGGCCCGTTTTGCCTGCTCGGCAGCCATGACATTCGGCAGAAGGTTCAGAGTCTTTATGTTGCAGTGGAAGAAACGGGTGTCAGGGATGGTGATGAGTTTCAAAGGAGTCTCCAGATGGACTGGTTTGCTGGGCTTGATGGTAATCCAGAGATTGGCTTTCACATCGCCTGCCGGAAACTCGTGGGTGCGCGGGGCCGTGCCGCGAGTAACCTGCCAGTATACAAATTGCTCGTCATAATCCATTTTATGTACCATCTCATCCAGAATGGATGCAAGTTCTTCTCTGGTGCAGGGAATCTCGATGGAGAGCAGAGAGGCGCTGTTGTAGAAGCGGTCAAGATGGTCCTCCAGCGCAAAAATTTTATAGTTTCTGGCAACAGCGGCTTCGTAGACGCCGTCTCCGAAGTAGCAGACGCGGTCATTCATGGGAATCATCATCTCATCCAGCTCTCCGATGCGGCCATTGTAATATCCAAGTGTTTTCATAAATGCCTCCTGATGTACTGCGTACGCGCAGAAATTATTTATAATCATACCACCGCGGGGCGGGTTTGTAAAGAAATGGGAAACATGGATTTTCAGAAAAATTTAAGGAATTATCCATTGCCTGAAAAGACAAGTTTGGTATAATGAAAGGTAGCAGAAAGAAACGTGAAAACGTGAAAAAGAAATGGAAAATATGGAAAAAAGAAACAGACGAGGTGCGTAACACAAATGAACATTAATATGAATCCGAACAGTGAGCTGGAACAGTCGATTGTCAGCGTTCCTGATATTGTGCAGGTTCCGGAAAAGTTTATCAGTCAGGCGAGACAGTTTCAGGAAGTGATGATGATGTATACCTGTGCGATTCGGGAGGTCAAGACAAAACTGGAAGTGTTGAATGACGAACTTTCCGTGAGAAATAAAAGAAACCCGATAGAGTTGATAAAATCCCGCGTGAAGAAGCCGATGAGTATTATCGAGAAACTGCAGCGGCGCGGTCTGGAACCAACGTTAGAGTCCATGGTGGAAAATCTGAATGATGTCGCCGGCATCCGCGTGATTTGTACGTATGTAGATGATATTTATGATGTCGCGAAGATGCTGACACGCCAGGATGATGTGAGGGTGATTTCCATCAAGGATTATATCCAGAATCCAAAGGAGAACGGCTACCGCAGTTACCATATGATTATTGAGATTCCGGTATTTTTCTCGGACAGAAAGCAGGCAATGCGCGTGGAAGTGCAGATACGGACGATTGCCATGGATTTCTGGGCGAGCCTGGACCATCAGCTGAAATATAAAAAAGATATCGGGGAGGCAGAGGAAATCAGCAATGAGCTGAAGCACTGCGCAGATGTGATTGCCGCCACGGACAAAAAAATGCTGGAAATCCGCAAAAAAATCGAGGCACAGGGCGGCGCGGTCCATAAATAAGGGTGAATGATTCCGTAATGATTCAGTACAGAAAATGGGACAAGGTCTGCACAGTATAAAAGCCTGTTTTCCGGTACACAGCGACAGCGGGAAGATTGTCCGACGTCACATGCAGAAAGAGTGTGCGGATGGGGGAATCTGTCAGGCGGGAGAACAGAGCATGAAGAAACTGCGTGGCAAGTCCCCGCCCGCGCAGCCCTTTAGCCGTCTCCACATCATGCAGCCACGCGGTATCCGAAGCGGTGACAGTGAGATGCGCCCAGACGACTGGAGAAAAATCGGAGGTATCTGGTCTATAGGGCGGGCCAGATATGCGGATAGTATCTGGCACATGAGTCAGGCTGGATATGCCAGATGCATCGAAACCATGGAAACGGTCAGATGCGGCGCAGAGCGCCAGATAAAAACAGTCGGAGGGGACGGCATCGGCCAGAAGGCAGGAAGACTTGGCAGAAGGATATGCATCTGGAGAATCCTTCAGCGTTTCCTGGGAAATACGCAGGAAAAAGGGGGAAGCGGATGCAGGGAGGACCGGTGTAAGATGCGCGGATGCAGCAGAGACCGATGCACGAGAAACGGACGTTTTGTCGGGGATGGAGCGGCACATCTGGAAGTCCTCATACCACAGTTCTGCTTCCAGAGCAGAAAGGGTGTGTGCGGCGGCAGGGCAGGAGAGGTCAGCGATGATATCCAGGTCTGCCTGCGGGTGGTTGGTTTCTAGCCAGGAAACAGCCTCTTCCAGAAGAGACGAGAACAGCCCCTGGCGGCGCATTGACGGAAGCGTGAAGGCAGACAGGGAGAACAGGCCGTTCTCCTCCTCAAACAGCGCCATGGCGGAAAACAGAGTGTCTTCCTTTACAGCAAACCCATACCAGGACGCCTGCTCTGGAAAGTCCAGTGAAATGTGGTCAAACTGGCAGCAGAGGGTGCAAAGTTTGTCGGCTTGTGCAATTTGATGAGAAGTTGGTGTGGTTGTGGCAAGTATTTTCATGAAAAATCCTCCTGAAATTGTCATGGAAAATCTGAATAAGGATAGTATAATATACATGGGTGAAAAATGGCAAGACGGACTTGTGATAAAAGGATGCATGAGCGAGCAGCGAAGATTTAGAGTGCGGCCGCATCCTGTGAAATGACTGAGCGAGGATTGAAGCAGCCCAAAAATCAGAAGAAAGGATAAAAAAGCAGATGGCAGAAGAGATAAAAACACGCTCCCAGGTTTTGGAGAAGGACACTTGGAATATGAGAGACATGCTGCCGGACGACGAGGCATGGGAAGCATTATATAGAGAGATTGAGCAGGAGATTGCGCAGTATGAGAGGTATCAGGGACATCTGGCAGATTCTGCGGATACGCTGTATGCATGTCTGAAATTTGACGATGAGCTGGCGTGCAAGATGGAACGTCTGTATGTGTATGCGAGACAGAAATCGGACGAGGACACAGCGGAGAGTTTGTACCAGAAGATGGAGGCGAGAGCACAGAGTCTGTCCAACACGGCAGCGGAGAAATCTGCATTTATTGTGCCGGAGATTCTCTCCATTGATGATGCTGTCTTAGCGACATATCGCAAATCGGACAACGGTATCCAGCATTTTGAGCGGGCACTGCAGATGCTGCTGGCAAAGAAAGAGCACACGCTCTCGAAGGAGATGGAGGCGCTTCTTGCGCAGTCTTATGAGGCGACACAGGGACCATCCACGATTTTTAATTATTTCAACAATGCAGATATCAAGTTCCCGTCGATTCTGGATGAGAACGGAGAGAAAGCGGAAGTGACGCACGGGCGCTACATCCGCTATATGGAAAGCACAGACAGAAGAGTGCGAAAAGAGGCGTTTGAGTCGATGTACAGCGCGTACCAGCAGTTTGTCAACACTCTGGCATCGACTTTCACGGCAAATATCAAACAGTCCGTGTTCTATGCCAATGCCAGAAAATATGGCTCCAGCCGAGAGGCAGCCTTGTCGGCAAACGAGATTCCGGTATCCGTGTATGACAACTTAGTTGAGACTGTGAGAAAGCATCTTCCTCTGATGCACCGCTATGTGTCTCTGAGAAAAAAGGCATTAAATGTGCCAGAACTTCATATGTATGATTTATATGTACCAATTGTGGAGAATACAGAGGGAAATATCCCGTTTGAGGAGGCAAAGCGCATCGTAAAAGAGGGACTGGCGCCCATGGGCGAAGAGTATCTGTCCTACCTGCAGGAAGGCTTTGACAATCGCTGGATTGACGTGTACGAGAACAAGGGAAAGCGCAGCGGCGCGTATTCCTGGGGTGCCTACGGCGTGCATCCGTATGTGCTTTTAAATTACAATGGAACACTGGATTCTGTGTTTACCCTGGCGCATGAAATGGGGCATGCACTGCACAGCTATTATTCCGACCATGCACAGCCATATACGTATGCTGGATATAAGATTTTTGTGGCAGAGGTGGCTTCCACCTGCAATGAGTCGCTTTTGATTCAGGACCTGCTGAAAAAGACAGATGATAAAGCGCGCCGTGCGTATCTGCTGAACCATTTCCTGGAGACTTTCAAGGGAACGCTGTTCCGCCAGACCATGTTTGCAGAGTTTGAGATGTGGGCGCATCAGATGGTGGAGAAGGGCGAGGCGCTGACGGCAGAAGTGCTGTGCGCAAAGTACCATGAGCTGAATGTGGATTATTTCGGGCCGGATATGTGTGTGGATGCGGAGATTGATTATGAGTGGGCGAGAATTCCGCATTTTTATACACCATTCTATGTATATCAGTATGCGACAGGCATTTCAGCAGCCATCGCAGCCAGCACGCAGATTCTGGCTGGAAATGAGAAGGTGCGGGACGGATACTTTGAATTCCTGAAAGGTGGATGCTCAAAGACTCCGATTGAACTTTTGAAACTGGCCGGCGTTGACATGAATACACCAAAGCCTGTAGAACAAGCATTGGCTTTGTTTGAGAAGCTGCTTGGCGAGATGGAAGAACTGGTATAACTGCAAAATTGCATAACGGAAAACTGGTATGGCCGGCATAGCCTGTGATGCATGAGAAGCAGCATAAGAAGCAGCGGCAAGGAAAGAAGGAGCGGATTCCAAACTGCTGCAAGGTTGGAAAAAGGGAGACGGGGATGGAATGAATCAGTATGAAGCAATTTCTTACAGGAGGTCTGTGAGAAAATTTGATTTTACGCCGGTTCCAGAGGCGTTGATGAAAAAAGTGAATCGTTTTGTTCAGGAGCTTTCCCCGTGGAATCGGGAAGCGGACTGGAAACTGGAAATCCTGGATAATATCAACAAAAGAGCGCCAATAGGGGGCTTTGGGGTGGTGCACGCCCCATATTATCTGGTATTTTATGGGGAAAGAGTGAAAGAAGGACTGGAAAATGCCGGATACATGTTGGAGCAGATGGTGCTGTATCTGACGACGAAGGGTCTGGGATGCTGTTATCAGGGATGTGCCAGAGTGCTTGGCGAGAAGCGGACAGACTCCTTAAAAGCGCTGATGGTGGTTGCATTTGGGTATCCTGCAAGGCGCCTTCTGCGGGATGGAGCTGTCGCAAAACGCCATCCGTTGAAGGAATTGTGCATCTTTAAGGAGGAGGCAGGGGAAGAACTCAAAAGCGTGCTGTATGCCGCGCGTTTGGCGCCCTCCGCTTTCAATTCTCAGCCGTGGCGTTTTGTGGTCTACAAAAATAAGATTCATATTTTTGTGCGAAAAAAATCTCTGCTGGAAAAGCTGGGAATGTCCATGCGCGAAATCAACATTGGGATTGTGTTATGCCACATGCAGCTGGCGGCAGAAGAGCAGTGGCTGTTCGCGACATTTGCTCCGGAAGATAAGATTCGGGAGCTGAATATGAAAAAAATGGACTATATCACGACGTTTTCTCTGAAAACAGACTGAGAGAGCAAAGAGAGCCTGTGCAGGCACGGAAATACCAATGAGGCGGATGGGTACGTGCCTGCAGTCGAAAGCACACGAATATCAACTGACAGAATACTGGGCGTATTTCTTTGGAGATACGCCCACTGCTTTTGTGAAGGCGCGCAGAAAATTGCTGTAGTCGGCAAATCCGGACTGTTCCCACGCCTCATTGACACTGGCGCCGTTGTAAAGATGTACTTTTGCGATGCTGATGCGCCTTGCCGTCACATATTTGTTGATGGTGGTTCCTGTCGCCGCCTTAAAAATGCGGCAGATGTAGGATTCGCTGAGGAAAAAGTGGGAGGCAAGCTGTTCGATTGTGAGGGCAGAAGACAGATTCTGGTTGATGTAGGCGAGAATCGCATCTACTTGCTGATTGTAAACTGGAGTGGAAGGAATGGCAGCGGGCGGTGTGGCAGAGACTGCTGCAGAGTCAGGAGAGCCAGCAGGAGTTGCGGCCGTGCAGATGGCATTTAACATCACCAGAAGTTCCATAAAGAATGCCTGTTCCAGAATATCACTGCCGTATCCATGAACCGACTTCAGTTTGTTTATATAATAGAGAAAACGGGCCTGCTGGTCCTTGTTTAAGGAAAAACGGTGCTGGAACTGCGGCGGGCGGCTGGAAAAGCAGGCGTCCAGGTCCGTCTCTTTTGAGGAGAGATGCTTGACATAATCCGGATGAATGGAGAGGACAATGCGCTCGTGAACCATCTTGTCCAGCTGCGAGATGTAATGGCTCTCATACTGGTTAATCAGAAACAGGTCGCCTGGCTGAATCGGATAAAATTTATTGTCAATCAGAAATTGTTTTCCGCCGGAGATAGAATAATAGATTTCATAACAGTCGTGGATGTGCATTTCCATGACTTTTTCTTCCTGAAAGAGATGTGCGAGGGCAAATGTCTTTGTCTTTGCACATGCCTCCATGGCTTTTTTGCAGGAACTGAATTCTTCCATAAAATTCCCCTTTCGTTTTTTGCGTGCTTATATATGGTTTCATTATAGCAGTCAGTTCAAAAAATGCAAGTTTTTGAGCTGATTTTACGTGGACATGCAAAAAAATGGATGTTACAATAGGGATAACAAAAACAAGGAGGTATTTAAAATGGATTACTTAAAGACATTTTCTCTTGAGGGAAAAGTAGCATTGGTTACAGGCGCATCCTACGGAATCGGATTTGCCATCGCAAAAGGTATGGCTGGTGCAGGTGCAACTATCGTATTCAACGACATCAATCAGGACTTGGTAAACAAAGGTCTGGCTTCCTATGAGGCAGAGGGCATCAAAGCACACGGCTATGTGTGTGACGTTACAAACGAAGACGCAGTGAATGCCATGGTTGCTCAGATTGAGGCTGAGGTTGGCGTGATTGACATCCTGGTAAACAATGCAGGCATCATCAAGCGTATCCCGATGTGCGAGATGACAGCAGCGCAGTTCAGACAGGTGATTGACATTGACCTGAACGGACCGTTCATCGTATCCAAGGCAGTTATCCCGAGCATGATTAAGAAGGGCCACGGAAAGATTATCAACATCTGCTCCATGATGTCCGAGCTTGGCCGTGAGACCGTTTCTGCATATGCAGCAGCAAAGGGCGGCTTAAAGATGCTGACAAAGAACATCGCATCCGAGTACGGTGAGTTCAACATCCAGTGTAACGGTATCGGACCTGGATACATTGCAACTCCACAGACAGCACCGCTGCGTGAAATCCAGCCGGATGGAAGCCGTCATCCATTTGACCAGTTCATTCTGGCAAAGACGCCTGCAGCACGCTGGGGAGAGGCAGAAGATTTGGCAGCACCGGCAGTATTCCTGGCATCCGACGCTTCCAACTTCGTAAACGGCCATATCCTGTACGTAGACGGCGGTATCTTGGCTTACATCGGCAAACAGCCTAAATAAGCGAACGGCCTATTGCCCAAAGCTAATGGGCTTTCCTAGCAGCGAGCAAGGATGGAAGCATGCAGCCGAAAACAGAACGGCGGCAGACAGAAAGATAGCAGATAGAAGAAACGACAGATAGAAGAGATAACAGGCAGAAAAAGGAGAATACCCCTATGAAAATTGCATTAATCAACGAAAACAGCCAGGCAGCAAAGAATGAGCTGATCTGCGCTACATTGAAAAAAGTGGTAGAGCCGTTGGGACATGAAGTGTTCAACTATGGCATGTACTCTGCAGACGACAAGAACCAGCTGACCTATGTGCAGAATGGTATTCTGGCAGCTGTTTTATTAAACTCCGGCGCAGCAGACTATGTAGTGACAGGCTGCGGCACAGGTGAGGGCGCGATGCTGGCGCTGAATTCTTTCCCAGGTGTTCTCTGCGGCCACATTGTAGATCCGGCAGATGCATTTATGTTTGCACAGATCAACGATGGCAATGCGATTGCACTTCCTTTCGCGAAGGGCTTCGGCTGGGGCGCTGAGGTAAATCTGGAGTATGTATTTGAGAAGCTGTTCTCCTGCGAGAGCGGACAGGGCTATCCGAGAGAGAGAGTCATTCCGGAGCAGCGCAACAAAAAGATTCTGGATGAAGTAAAGAAAGTGACCCATACCGATATGGTAACTATCTTAAAGAATCTGGACCGTGAGCTGGTAAAGGGCGCTCTGGCAGGCGAGAAGTTCCAGGAGTACTTCTTTGCAAACTGCAAGTGCGACAAGATTGCTGAGGCAGTGAAGGAAGTTCTGGCATAAATAGCCGAAAAACAGGCAAAATCAAACATAGAAAAAGAAAGTACATAGTGTTTTACAGCAGGGCTGCCGCGAAATCCGATTTTGGTTTTGCGGCAGCTTGGCATTTTGCAGGAATGATTACGGGGATTTCCATTGACAAAGAGACAAAAGAAATTTATGCTATAAAAGCATAGTTTCATACTAGGTAAATATGAAAATAAAAAGGAAGAAGATAGGAGGCAAGATTGACAATGGAAGGAACTTGTGAGAGAGGAAAAGCACTGATTGCCATGAGCGGAGGCGTGGATTCCAGCGTTGCTGCAAAACGGATGGTGGACCAGGGATATGAATGTGTTGGATGTACTATGAAATTATACGATAATGAGGATGTTGGGATTTCTCATGCGCACACATGCTGCTCTCTGGAGGATGTGGAAGATGCGCGCGATGTGGCCTACCGTCTTGGGATGCCCTACTATGTGTTTCAGCTAAAGGATGGATTTCGGGAGAAGGTCATACAGAAGTTTGTACAGAGCTATGAAGCGGGGATTACACCGAATCCGTGTATAGACTGTAACCGGTATATGAAATTTGAAAAGCTGTTTGAACGGGCAGCTGTGCTGGAGTGTCAGTATATTGTCACGGGACACTATGCAAGAATTGAGTATGATGGCAGTCGCTATCTGCTAAAGAAAGCTTTGGATGAGACAAAAGACCAGTCCTATGTACTCTACAGCATGACGCAAGAGCAGCTTGCACATGTCAAATTTCCGTTGGGCGGCCTGAGAAAAACGCAGACGCGCCAGATTGCAGAGCGGTGCGGCTTTATCAATGCGCACAAACCGGACAGCCAGGATATCTGTTTTGTGCAGAATGGCGATTATGCCAGCGCGATTGAGCGGTATACAGGAAGAATGGCCCAGCCAGGAAATTTTGTGGACAGCGCAGGAAATGTGCTGGGCGTTCATAGAGGAATCATTCATTATACCATCGGGCAGCGCCGTGGTCTGGGCATTTCATTTCCGGAACCGATGTATGTGTGCAGAATCTGCGCGAAGGATAACACGGTGGTACTCGGAAAAAAAGAAGAGCTTTACAGCAGGGAAACGGATGTCGGCGAGTTTCACTGGATATCGGGAGAAGCGCCGCAGGCGCAGATTCGCTGCAAGGCAAAAATCCGTTACCGGCAGCCAGAGCAGTGGGCATTTGCGATACCGCAGGCGGATGGCGTGGTACATCTTCTGTTCGATGAACCGCAGCGAGCCATCACACCTGGACAGGCAGCTGTTTTGTATGACGGAGACGTAGTTCTTGGCGGCGGCGTCATCGCTTCTGGTACTTGCCGGGAGGGATGCCTGTGATTTTTTTGAATGTGCGGATAAAATTGTTGTAATCATAGAATCCGGCCAGCTCACAGGTCTCTGTCACCGATTTTCCTTGAGACAGAAAGAGTTTTGCAAGCGCCACTTTTTTTATCAGGATATAGTGGTACAGGGAATTGCCCGTCTGACTGCGGAACAGGTGGCTTAGATAATATTTGTCAATAGAAAATGCACGGGCAATGGTCTCAAGGGACAGCTCAGAAGTCAGATGTTTGTCAATATGGGCGATTACCTCCGCAATCAGACCGTGATAGGCAAGGGCGCCAGATGGTTGCATCTGGAGGAATCGGGCATTGACAAAAACCAGCAGTTCCGACAGGTAGGAGAGTGTCAAAACATCGCTTCCAAACTGGTCGCATGCACTCAGCTCCTGCAGTCTGTGTCCCAGAAATAGCACGGTTTTTATCTGTTCTTCTGTGAGAAGGACAGCCAGATTGGCTTCGGACTTTGGGACATGAAAACATCCCAAAAGATTTGTGCGGGCAGTGGAGAGTCCTTCAACCAGATGATGGTCAAAATGAATCGCAATCCTTTCGTAAGGTACTTTGCCATAGTGGCAGGCGCGGTGCAGCTCCCTGTCGTTGCACACGATCAAGTGTCCCCGTTTCAGGTGGCAGACAGCATATTCTGTATAAAAATCCACATCGCCGCCCAAAAATAAAAAAATCTCATAATCCGCATGAAAGTGAAAAGAGGCATCATTGGCATGGAAGCTGGTATGGTGCTGCACCAGAATGGAATCGCAGATGGCGGAATCATATGCATCCTGGTGAAAAGAAGAAAATGATCTCATAAATCAGTCTCCTAAAGTTTTTTAAAGAAGTTTTCTAAAAGCAAGAATCGCGTGAAAACAGCCAAAAACTGCAAAGAACATGCGATTCTTTTATGGTACAGTAAAACTATGAAAATTGCAAGATAGTAGAGGAAAAAAGAAGAGTCAAAAAGATGGGGCAAAGAAAAAGAGAAGAGAAGAAATGAAAGAAGAGACAGAAAGAAAAGTGAGAAGAGAACAGGAAAAGGGGAATGACGAAATGATTCGTGTAGCGATTATTGGAACGGGAAATATTTCACCAGCTCATATAAGGGGATACCTGGCGTTTCAGGAGCGCTGTAAGATTGTGGCGCTCTGCGATATTTACCCTGAGAAAGCGGAGAGAAAAAAGCAGGAATTCGGTCTGCAGGACGCCACAGTCTATGCTTCCCATAAAGAAATGCTGGCGCGGGAAGACATTGACCTAGTGAGCATCTGCACGCCGCCGTATGTCCATGCGGAAATTGCCATTGATTTTATGAATGCCGGAAAAAATGTCCTAGTGGAAAAACCGATGGCCGCATCTTTGGAAGAATGTGATACAATGATAGAAACAGAGAAACGCACAGGCATGTGTATGGGTGTGATTGCGCAGAATCGGTTTACCAATCCTGTGATGAAACTGAAACAGGTGTTAGACTGCGGAAAAATCGGACGTGTCCTGCATGCGCAGGTGGATTCATTCTGGTGGCGCGGTCATTGTTATTATGACCTCTGGTGGAGAGGATGCTGGGCGAAAGAGGGCGGCGGCTGCACGCTGAATCATGCAGTACACCACATCGATATGCTGGGCTGGATGATGGGGCGGCCGGAGAAGGTGACGGCTGTTTTGAGCAATGCCGCACATGACAATGCGGAGGTGGAGGATATTTCGATTGCGATTATGCAGTATGGGCAGGGAGCTCTGGCACAGGTGACAAGTTCCGTGATTCATCATGGCGAGGAACAGCAGCTGATTTTTCAGGGGGAGAAGGCGAGAATTTCTGCGCCCTGGAAGGTGTACGCGAGCACTTCCAAAGAGAACGGCTTTCCGCAGGAGAATACCAGATTGGAAGAAGAGCTGGAGGAGTTTTATGAAAAATTGCCCTCTTTAAAGCATACAGGACATGAAGGAGAGATTGACAATGTGCTTTCCGCTCTGGAAAACGGCGCAAAGCCGCTGATTAAAGGTGAGGACGGCAGGCTGACTGTGGAGCTGATTACAGGCATTTATAAGGCAGGATTTTCCAATGCTGCAGTAAAACTGCCTCTGGAAAAGGACGACCCATACTATACGGCGGACGGGATTCAGAAACATGTAAAGCATTTTTATGAGAAGAGCGCAAGTGTGGAGAATTTCGCGGATGTGGGAATCTCCGTTGGCAGCAGCACGCAAAGAGAAAAATAAGGCAGATGATACACGGAGAAAACAGCAGATAGTGTGCACAAAACAGAAGATAGCGCACGGAAAGGCAGGAAGAGACATGGGAGCAATGGACGGAATGAATTATGCGCCGAAAGGCAAGGCAAGGCCGGTGGTAAAACCAGGCGAATTTATTTTTGCAGCAATGTATCTGGACCATGGGCACATCGGAGGCATGTGCAATGGTCTGGTGGAGGCCGGCGCGACATTGAAGTATGTGTATGACCCAGACAGAAAGAAGGCGGAGGAGTTTTGCCGCAAGTATCCTGGCGCGGTGGCAGCAGAGAGCGAGGAGCAAGTGCTTTCCGATGAACAGGTGAAACTGGTGGCGAGCGCTGCCATTACCTCAAAGCGCTGCGAAGTGGGGCTGCGCGTGATGGATGCAGGAAAGGATTATTTTTCCGATAAGGCGCCATTTACGACACTGGAGCAGCTGGAGGCTGCGAAGAAGAAAGTCAAGGAGACCGGAAAGAAGTATATGGTATATTATTCGGAGCGCCTGCATGTGGAGGCGGCGGTGTATGCTGGAGAGCTGATTCGGCAGGGAGCGATAGGAACTGTGTTAAATGTCATCGGTCTGGGACCGCATAGGCTGAATGCACCCACGAGACCAGCGTGGTTTTTTGAGAAGGAGAAATACGGCGGTATTCTCTGTGACATTGGCAGCCATCAGATTGAGCAGTATCTGTATTTTTCAGGTGCAAAAGACGCCAAAATTTCCTACAGCAGAGTCGGAAATTATCATCATCCAGAATATCCGGAACTGGAAGATTTCGGTGATGCCATGCTGACCGGAGACAACGGCACCACAAACTATTTCCGCGTGGACTGGTTTACGCCGGACGGGCTTTCTACCTGGGGAGATGGGCGTATGACGATTCTGGGAACAGATGGGTACATTGAGCTGAGAAAGTATGTCAATGTGGGGGTGAAGGACAGCGGCACAGACCATGTATTTCTGGTGAATCAGCATGGAGAACAGTACATCAATGCGCACGGCACAGTTGGATTTCCGTTTTTTGGAGAGCTGATTTTGGACTGCATCAACCGCACAGAGAATGCCATGACGCAGGAGCATGCATTTAAAGCGGCAGAGCTGTGCCTCCTGGCAGAAAACTATGCAGTTAGAGTAAAGTAAAGCAAGATAAAAAACGCTGGAAAATGCTGTTTAGGATGAAATAAAACAGAGAAAAACAGGGAATACTGACAGAGATGGAAGCAAAAGTCAGGATTTCCTGTTTTTTGCGTTCCGGATTTTATCTTATCATTCAGGAGGGAAGAATCATGGCAGTTGCATTTGCGGACAGTAAGACAAAAGAAAATCTGATGCGCGCATTCGCGGGAGAGAGTCAGGCGAGAAACCGCTATACCTTTGCGGCGCAGGAGGCGAAGAAACAGAACCTGCATGTAGTCGAGGCAGTGTTCACATTCACGGCAAACCAGGAAAAAGAACATGCACAGGTGTTTTATGGGCTGTTAAAGGAGGAAGCGGGGAAGAATATTGAGATTGACGGGGCTTATCCGGTGGACATCAGCCAAGATATCGCGCAGCTTCTGCGTTTTGCAGAGCACAATGAGTATGAGGAGCATGACGATGTCTACAAACATTTCTCTGAGACAGCAAAAGAAGAGGGATTTCAGAGAATCAGCATGATATTTGCGCAGATTGCAGAGATTGAAAAGATGCATGGAGAGCGTTTTGCGCGTCTGGCAGAATTGCTGGAGCAGGGCAAACTGTTTGTGTCGGATGTAGAGACAGGGTGGATGTGCTTAAACTGCGGCCATACATTCACAGGGAAGCAGGCGCCGGAGAAATGTCCAGTATGTGAGCATGACAAAGGCTTCTTTATTCGCTTGGAGCTGGCGCCATATACCTGTCAGTGCGCCCAGTAAGCAGATGTAAGCAGATAGGCCTGCGGAAGCAAAAGAGCAGAGGAATGAAGTGGCCTGCATAATTATGCAGGCTCAGAGAGAAAGGGTGAAAGAAAAGCGTTTCACCCATACCTGTTTGTGCTGAAAAGATGCACAGAATAGAGGAAAACATGGAGGGAATCGAAGACGGTATGGCGAAGAAAGAACCTGTATTTTTACTTGGAGATGAAGGAAAAGCGATTGTAGAGTTGATCGGAGGCGTATTCCGCAGAGACTTTACCTGTGCGGGAAAACCGATGGGACCGTTGAGACCGACAGACACGGAAGGGGCAGGAGAAAAGCACCTTCCCCGTGTGCATATCAACGGCAATGAAATCTGTGTGAAGGTGGGAGAAGTTCCGCATCCAATGGATGAGGCGCACAGCATCCAGTGGATTTATCTGCAGACCGAAAAAGGAAGTCAGAGACGCATGTTAAAACCAGGAAGTCCGGCGGAAGCAACCTTTCTGGTGCCAGAGGATGACCGCGCTGTAGCTGTGTACGCATACTGCGATTTACATGGATTCTGGAAGACAGAAATCGACGGATAAGTGGCGCGGTGCAGCCTTGTGTATTCGTTGATTGTTCTGTACTGACATATCCGTGCAATCCCTGCCTGTATTCATAATCCGGTCCGCTGGTCTGTTTATGGATGCAGGCTGGATACCAGATTGTTGGAAAAAATAAATTTTGGAAAAGGATATACTTTATGGAAGTATTGTGATAAAATAGCAGTGTAAAAAAGAAAAAGATGGCAGTGTAAAAACAAACGTCCGTGATATACGCACACAAAATCGCAGAAATGTGCAATAAATGGGGACAAATGTTTTTGCTATAAAGACACTCACACAAAAGAATCCAGATTTTTTGTAAAATTTTCATCTATTCTAAAATATTACCATAAAAAAAGATGGATTGAGAAAAATGCAAAAAAAGTGAAATACTATGTTGACAAGGGTCGATAATTTTAGTATGATAAAGCATATTCTACATAGGTTGCAAGGACGCACAAACAGGTTAGAAGTGTTTGTGTTTTTTTTGCACATGTGGAATGGCACAGCTGAATGATAGCTGGGGAAGAAAAGGAGGAAGATAATATGAGAAAATCTGTATCAAAAATGGTTGCAGTTGTTGCAGCAGCAGCTCTGGTACTTTCCGGATGCGGCGGCGGCAGCGGCCAGAGTACACAGGGTACTACTGCAGGAAGCCAGGATACACAGAGCACTACTGCAGCGGGAAGCGCGCCGGAGACGACAGCAGCGCCTGTTTCAGACACAGAACCGATTAAGGACATGGTTACTTATGAGACCCAGAACAGAGAGGTAGAGACATTCAACATTCTTTACTCCCAGAGTGCGACAGACTTACAGGTTCTGACAAATATGTATGAAGGCCTTCTGTCCAACGACCCGAAGGGACAGTTGGTTCCGGCACTGGCAGAAGAGTGGGGAACAGAGGACGGCGGTCTGACCTGGACATTCAAACTGAGACAGGGCGTAAAATGGGTTGATATCAACGGAAATGAAAAAGCAGACTGCAACGCACAGGACTTCATCACCGGTCTTGAGTGGATTCTGAACTACCACAAGAACAGCTCCGCAAACACATCCATGCCGATGGAATTAATCAAAGGCGCTTCTGAGTACTATGAGTACACAAAATCCCTGAGTGCAGAGGAAGCAACCACCATGGACAACAGCAAGTTCCTGGAGATGGTTGGCATCGCTGCTCCGGATGACTACACTCTGGTTTATACCTGCATAACCGAGAAACCATATTTTGATACTGTTACCACATACAACTGTCTGTATCCGGCACCAAAGGCTCTGATCGATGAGCTCGGTGTAGAGGGCTTCATTGCCATGAACAATGAGAACATGTGGTACAACGGTGCTTACACCATGACAAGTTATATTCAGGGCAACGAGAAAATCTTCACAAAGAACGAGTCTTACTGGGACAAGGACTGCTCCCTGTTTGATACCGTTACTGTAAAGATGGTAGAGTCCACAGATGTAGCATATCAGTTATATCAGTCTGGTGAGCTGGACAACACAATCCTGACAGAGAGCAACCTGAACACAATTTACAATTCCACAAGCAACGAGTTCCATGACCAGCTGGTTGAGATGAGACCGACAAAGTACTCCTTTCAGATTCACTTCAACTATGATAAGAGAAATGAGGACGGTTCCGTTGATACAAACTGGAACACAGCAATTGCAAACACTGCATTCAGACAGGCTTGGTACTATGGTCTGGACCTGACCGCATGGTACGGCAGAACAAACTCCATCAATCCTCTGAAGTGTGAGAACAACGCATACACCATGCAGGGTCTTATCACATTCTCCGATGGTACAGAGTACAGCAAGTACATCGAGCAGCAGCTCGGCATCAAGGATTATGACGGCGAGAACATGAGAAGAATCGACAAGGACAAAGCAGCTGAGTTAAAGGCACAGGCTATGGAAGAGCTGTCCGCACAGGGCGTTACCTTCCCAGTTGGTGTAGATTACTACATCGCAGCAAGCAACCAGACTCAGTTAGACAGTGCACTGGTATTACAGCAGGCATTCTCTGATTCTTTAGGTGATGATTTCGTAGTATTAAATATCAAGACATATGTATCCAGCCTTGTAAAAGAGGTTCGTGAGCCGAGACTTCACTCCTTCGTGATCAACGGATGGGGCGCTGACTACGGTGATCCGCAGAACTACCTTGGACAGGAAGTTTACGGAGAGGACAACGCATACTATTCTGCAAACTACTCCAACGCAAACGACCTGACAGAGGGCGAGATTGTTGACATTTACAAAGAGTACAGCGAGCTGGTAGCAAAAGCAAATGCTATCAACGATGACCTGGATGCAAGATACAAAGCATATGCAGAGGCAGAAGTATACTTCATTCAGAATGCACTGGCAATTCCTTGCTACTACAACATTCAGTGGCAGCTGACCCGTGTAAATGACTATTCCAAGATTAACGCTATGTACGGTATCCAGAACAATAAGTATAAAAACTGGGAGACCTCTGTAGACGCCTATACTACAGAACAGTACGATGCAATTGCAAAAGCTTACGAAGAGGGAACTGCTAACTAATGGCAAAATACACGATTAAGAGACTGTTGCAGTCTGCTGTGACAGTCTTGATAGTCGTAACTATCGTATTCCTGCTGCTGAGATTGCTGCCGACCGATTATTATTTTACAGAAGATCAGTTAATGAAATTTACTGACCAGCAAAAGCACGACGCATTGGAGGCAGCAGGTTTACTTGATAGTCCTGGCAAACAGCTTATCCATTTTTATGGGCGTTTACTTCATTTTGACCTTGGTGAGTCAAGAAGAATTCAACATGGTGTAGCTGTTACGAAGGTAATCGGCAGTAAATTTACTGTTTCCATGCGTTTAGGTATGATTTCCATGGCAATTTCCCTGGTAATCGGTGTGAGCATGGGTATTATTCAGGCAAGATTTAAAGACAAAATTCCGGATTATATTGGAACGGTATATACGATTTTTGTTAATGCTGTCCCAGGTCTGGTGTCGTACTCATTGGTATTGATATTTGGTTCGCGTGTTTTGGGCCTGCCGTCCATGTATTCGACGAGAAAAGCGACAGAGTCCAGTATCCTTCCGATTGTCTGCCTGGCTATGACATCTATCGCATATTATGCACTCTGGACCAGACGGTATATGGTGGATGAAATTAACAAAGATTATATTAAGCTGGCTCGTGTCAAGGGTATGTCCACAAAGACAATCATGGTAAAGCATGTCCTCAGAAATGCTTTCGTTCCGCTGGCACAGTATATTCCGGCTTCGCTTCTTTTAACCATCAGTGGTTCTCTGCTTGTGGAGAGATTCTTCTCCGTTCCTGGTATGGGACCTCTGCTGACAGATGCGATTAACCGTTATGACACAAATGTTGTACAGGCACTTGTTATGCTGTATGCATCATTAGGTATTATTGGTGTATTCCTGGGTGACATTCTGATGATGATCTTTGACCCGAGAATCACACTGGTAGACAAAGGAGGTACGAGATAATGGAAGACAATAAGCAGATAAATGAAGAAGAGCTGTTTTCCTTTGTCGAGTACTCTCCTGAGGAAGCAGAGCGTATCGGATATTCCGATTATTCTTATTGGAAATCCGTATTTCAGAGTTTCTTAAAGAAAAAAGCGGCAGTGGCCCTCACGGTTATTTTCTTTGCACTGGTTATCTTTTCCTTCATTGCCCTGGCAATCGGAAAATATGACTACAAGGCACTGGTTCCGGACAGCAAGCTGGCATTTATCAAACCAAATGGCGAGTATTGGTTCGGTACCGATAACCTGGGACGTGACTACTGGTGTCAGGTATGGTATGCAGCACAGACTTCCATCAAGCTGGCCGTTCTGGTAGCATTCGGTGAATGTTTTGTGGGTATCACCATCGGATGTATCTGGGGGTATGTGCGCCGCCTGGACCGTGTGTTCACTGAAATTTACAATGTTATCAACAACATTCCTACGATTATCTACATGACACTGATTGCTCTTATGATTGGACAGAGCTTCTTTATCATGTCGGTTTCTCTGATTGCTTTCGGATGGCTTACCATGGCGAGAAATGTCAGAAACCTGGTAATCATGTACCGTGACCGTGAGTACAACCTGGCATCCAGATGTCTGGGAACTTCGATCGGACGTATTCTGGTGAAAAATATTTTCCCGTATTTAATCAGTGTGGTTATTCTGCGACTGGCTCTGTCCATTCCAGGTACCATCACGCTGGAGTCCACCCTGTCTTACCTGGGACTGGGACTTGGAATTGATACACCTTCTCTGGGAATTCTTCTTCGAAATGCGAGAAGCTACTTCCTGGATTACCCATACCTGTTGATTTTCCCAGCAGTTATTGTATCTGTAATTACAATCACATTCTACCTGATTGGTAATGCATTCTCGGATGCAGCAGACCCGAGAAACCACGTATAAGGATTGGAGGAACATAGAAATGGCAAAAGAACCAATTTTATCTGCTAAAGATGTGCAAATCCAGTTCAGCCTGCGTGGAAAGAAACTGATGGCTATCCGCAAGTGCTCTCTGGACCTGTACGAGGGAGAGACACTGGCAATCGTGGGAGAGTCCGGTTCCGGCAAGTCTGTGTTTACAAAATCCTTCGTGGGAATGCTGGATGCCAACGGCTCCATCGTCGGCGGTTCCATCATGTATGAAGGCAAGGATATTGCAAAGTACAAGACTGAAAAAGAATGGATGACAATCCGAGGCAGAAAAATCGCCATGGTGATGCAGGACCCGATGACCTCCCTGAACCCGTTAAAGAAAGTCGGAAAGCAGATTCAGGAAAGTATCGAGCTGCACCAGGGCTTAAAAGGAGAGGCAGCAAAGAAGGAAGCGCTGGAGATGCTCAGAAAAGTAGGAATTCCGAATCCGGAAATCCGCTACAACCAGTATCCGCATGAGTTTTCCGGTGGCATGAGACAACGTGTTGTTATCGCGATTGCAGTTGCCTGCCGCCCGCAGATTCTGATTTGTGATGAGCCGACGACCGCGCTGGATGTTACCATTCAGGCGCAGATTCTGGATTTGATTCACAAACTGCAGGATGAGTTAAAGATGACCGTTATCTACATCACACACGACCTGGGTGTTGTGGCGAACGTGGCAGACCGCGTGGCTGTTATGTATGCTGGACAGATTGTAGAGTACGGCACAGTCAATGAGATTTTTTACGATGCATGGCATCCATATACATGGGCACTGCTTTCCGCTCTGCCGCAGCTGGGCGTGAAGGGTGAAGACCTTCCTACCATTGAGGGTACCCCCCCTAACCTCTTCAACGAGATTAAGGGCGATGCATTTGCTCCGAGAAATAAGCAGGCATTAAAGATTGATTTTGTGCAGGAACCGCCGTTCTTCGATATTTCAGAGACTCACAAGGCAAAAACATGGTATCTGGACCCGCGCGCACCAAAAATCGAGCAGCCGAAGTCCATTCGCCGTCTTCGTGAGAAAATGAGAGAAAGAGGGTAAGTTCATGGCAGAGAGAGAAAAATTAATCGAAATTAAAGATTTGCAGATTAGTTTCGGACACGGAAAGAAAAAATTTGTGGCGGTTGACCATGTAAATTTTGATATTTACAAAGGGGAAACCTTCTCCCTGGTTGGTGAGTCCGGTTCCGGAAAAACTACCATTGGCCGTGCCATCACCAGAATTAACCCGACTTCTGCAGGTGAGATTTATTTTAAGGGACAGAAGATTAACGGCAAGATTTCCAAAGAGCTTGACCGTGAGGTTATCAAAAAGTGTCAGATGATTTTCCAGGACCCGATGGCATCGCTGAATGAGAGAGCAAAAGTAGACTACATTGTCTCCGAGGGTCTGATTAACCACCATCTCTACAAGGATGAGAAGGACAGGGAGGAGAAAGTACAGAAAGCGCTGCGCGAAGTAGGACTTCTTCCGGAGTTTGCTTCCCGATTCCCTCATGAGTTTTCCGGCGGCCAGAGACAGCGTATCGGAATCGCCAGAGCACTGATTATGGAACCGGAGTTTGTAGTTGCCGATGAGCCGATTTCTGCACTGGATGTCTCCATCCGTGCACAGGTATTGAACCTTTTGAACCGTCTGAAAAAGGACAGGGGCTTGACTTACCTGTTTATCGCTCATGACTTGTCCGTTGTGCGCTTCATCTCGGACAGAATCGCTGTTATCAGCAAGGGACGCATTGTGGAGTTGGCAGAGGCAGAAGAGCTGTTTTTGCATCCGTTCCACCCATACACAAAAGCGTTGCTTTCCGCAGTGCCGATTCCGGACCCAGAGGTGGAGAAGAAGAAAAAGCTGCTGGTGTATGACCCGAGTATTCATGATTATTCCATGGACAAACCGGTGTGGGAGGAGATTCTTCCAGGACATTTTGTATATGGAAACCAGAAAGAGCTGGAGCAGTACCGCAGAGAAATCTGATGATATCAGGGGTCAAATAGACACAAAATCCGATGCAAGCTTGCTTGCAAGAGGATAAGTCCAAATTAAGAAGTCATAGTGGTGCCTGTGCCATCAGGCATGTCCATTTCACAGAAGTGTTGCAGGGTAGAGTGTATCCTGCAGCACTTTGTTTGCACATGGGGAAAAGTTCGTATGAAAAGCAGGTATGTCCGCTTTAGAGAGAAAAATGCAGGAGAATGGTGTCAAATGAAATTTATTAAGAAATGGTATAAAGAGTATATGATTCGTCCGATTATCTATAAGATGGTGACAAAAGTGTCGATTGGGCTGGCGGCGGCTCTTTTGTGGGACAGATTTGTGAATGTAAACAGGACGTTTTCTGTGATTGAATTTGCGTTTCTTGCTGTCGGGTTGGTGCTGATGGCCGCCGCATGGTTCCAGTATCTGAAATTGGACGGCATGAAGCTGCCGGAGGCGCCAAAAAGGGTACAGGAGATGATTGCAGAGAAGAAGAATCGCCACAAAGAGAGGGATATCGTGGATTTCGTGGATGAGAAGATTATCTCTTTTGATGAGCTGGAGGAAGAGGAGCAGGTGGCATGTAACCTGGCGTCCGACTTTTTGAGCGGGCTGGTTTTCCTGATTCCGGCTTTGGTGGTATCGCTTCTTCCGTGAGAAAGGATGGATTAGGGTATGAATCGAATCAGAAAGGAAAATGAACTGCTTTTTACATCCATTGTGGAGCAGATACAGCAGGAGTACCAGGCGCAGGGACTTGGGATAATGATTGTGGATAAATCAGGAGAAATTCAGTATGAAACGTACTTTGGATATCGGGATTCGGACAGAAAACTTCCGATTGACCAGGATACCATTTTCGGGATTGCATCCTGCACAAAATCCTTCACCTGTCTGGCAATCATGCAGATGCAGCAGGAGGGAAAGCTGTGTGTGGACGACCCTGTCAGCAACTATATACCAGAGTTTACGAACAAAAATCAGACCGAGCCGGTGCGTATCCGGCATCTGATGTGCCATAGCGGCGGATTTTTCCCACTTCCCAGAATCGTGGTGGACCAAGTCGCAGAGGAGCTGGGGTTGGATGAGGCGAGAGACGGAGACCTGGCATATCATGATGGGCTGGCACAGGAAGGGGTGCGCCGTGTGGCGGCCCGTCTGGATGCACAGACCATGGAGCATGGCTTAAATGGCCGTCCAGGAGAGTATTTCAGTTACTGCAACGATGGTTTCGGACTGCTCTCCGATATCATACGGCGGTTTGGCGGTGAGGCATCCTTTGCGGACTATCTGAACCGGCATGTGCTGGAGCCGCTTCAGATGACTAGGAGTGGATGCGATTTTGTAAAGCCCAGTGTCGATGAGAACGCAGCCATTCTGTATGAGAAGCGCAGCGGTGTAATGCGCGGGCACAGGGATTACCATGATAATGCATTTGTCTTAAACGGCGGCGGAGCGATGAAGTCCACATTGGATGACCTGAGAAAGTATCTCTGCATGTATTTAAACGGCGGCGTGGGGCTGAATGGAAAGCGGATTTTGGATGAGTACAGCGTGCGTGAGATGTCCAAACCGCATCAAAGAAGTGGTTTTCAGTCCTACTATGGGTATGGTTTTTCTCTGAAAACCATGGATGATTTGAATATTGTGGAACATGGAGGAAGTCTTCCAGGCGTTTCCTCGAACATTGCATGGTCGAACGAGGCAGGAGCCGCTGTGATTGTCCTGTGCAATACGTCGGATGTGCCGGTGAGTCTGATTTCAGACGCGGCGATGAGAATGTACTGCGGCAGAAATCCGATTTCGGTGCGCGGAATGTGGCAGACGGAGCCATGGAGCGTGGAGACGGTGAGGAAGGCGTGCGGCATGTATGTATCCGGCGAGGGAACCATGGTGCAGCTGTACCAGAAGGAGGACGGCGCCATAGGCATGCGGCTTGAGGGCAAAGACCAGAATATTCTCACAGTGAATCCGACGGACGCCATTATCCGCAGGAAGATGACAGACGGCTATCTGAGACTCTGTATGCGCGGCGGCGAAGTCTTTGCTATCGCGTATGGAAGCCGGATGATTCCAAAGGCCGGCGTCTGTGAAGTGACGGACTGCTAGACCAAGCTAGGATACACGAGATACAGCAAAGATTGCAATACTTTCGCAAATTTTTTTAAAAAAAGATGAAATTTATGTGATTTTTATTCACACGGAACAGAGTTTTTATGTTATAATGATAACTGAGACCGTGAGAAGTCAGTGAGAAGTGAAAAAAGCTTGAAAAGCAGAATAAAACTATAGTTGAGAAAGCGAAAGGAGTTTATCATGCAAGCATTGGATAAGAATGAAGTGATTGCAAAACTGGATCTGGTGATTGACAAGTTAATGAATCTGGATGGTCCGGCAAATGAGAACGAGCTGAAAGAGGGCGGAGAGGCGATTGGATTTTTCAAGCGTGACTTTGGCATCCGCGAGTGGGACTGGCCGCAGGGGGTAGGTCTGTATGGACTTCTGAAAGTGATGAAAGCACTGGACCGCAAAGAGTACCAGGACTTTTTATACAAATGGTTTAAAGACAATCTTGCACAGGGACTTCCGTCCCGCAACATCAATACGACAACTCCTCTTTTGACCTTGGTAGAGTTAAATGAGAGCTGCAAGGATGAAGAGTTTGAGAAACTCTGCATCAACTGGGCTGAGTGGCTGATGCGCTGTCTGCCTAGAACGGAAGAGCGCGGCTTCCAGCATGTGACGAGTGCAAACGGCGACCGTCAGGGCGTGCGTCTGAATGAGAATGAGATGTGGATTGACACTCTGTTTATGACCGTACTGTTCTTAAACCGCATGGGACAAAAATACAACCGCCAGGATTGGATTGATGAATCCATCCATCAGGTGCTGATGCACATCAAATATCTGTATGATAAGCAGAGCGGTCTGTTCTTCCATGGCTGGACCTTCAATGAGCGCAACAATTTCGGCGGCATTTTCTGGTGCCGCGGCAACAGCTGGTTCACAGCAGGTATTTTGGAATACATCGAGATGTTCCATGGCAGCATGAACGCCGGCGTGAAGGAATATGTGGTAGATACATACAAGGCGCAGGTAAAGGCACTGAAAGAGTTGCAGAGTGAGACTGGCCTGTGGCATACGGTTCTGAATGACCCGACCAGCTACGAGGAAGTATCCGGCTCCGCAGCCATCGCAGCAGGTATCTTAAAGGGCATCAAGCTGGGTATTCTGGATGACTCCTATTTAGAGTGCGCAAAACGTGCCGTTGCAGCGATTCTGAAGAATATCGCAGACGACGGAACTGTGCTGAATGTATCCGGCGGTACAGGAATGGGCTATAATGCAGACCATTATAAGAACATTCTGATTGCACCGATGGCATATGGGCAGTCTCTGACGATTCTGGCACTGGCAGAGGCTTTAAATGTACTGTAGTGCTTGCCGTATATAGTAGTTTTTTCATATGATGTTGGGGTCAAAAATCCTCTTGCAAGCAAGCTTGCATCAGATTTCTGACCTTTTGACCCTGGTATCATCATATTTTTAGTTATGTCAATAAGGGCTGCCGGACTTCAAAATACAGAAGGACGGCAGCTTTCTGCTTGCATGTTTTCTGCCCGCAGATTTTTGGACAGAGCAACAGGAAGAAAGGAGAAATTATAGATGGAGTTTCGTACAATCGGAAAATCTGGAATTAAGGTGAGTGCTATGTCTCTTGGTACCTGGGCCATCGGAGGCGGTCTGTGGTGGGGAGATAATGACGATGCAGAGTCCATCCGCACGATTCATGCGGCATTGGACGGCGGCATCAACTGGGTGGATACGGCGAGAGTGTACGGGTTTGGGCACAGTGAATCGGTGGTGGGAAAAGCGATCAAAGACCGACGCCACGAGGTGATTGTATCGACAAAATGTGCACTGCAGTGGTATGACGGCGGCGGAGAGCATCATTTTTCCAAAGAGGGACATGAGGTGCACAGAGACCTGTCCCCGAAAGCCATTCGCAGAGACCTGGAGATGAGTCTGAAAGAACTGGGGACAGATTATATTGATATTTTGTATACGCATTGGCAGTGCCATACCTATGGTCTGGTTCCGGTGGAGGAGACGATGGGGGAACTGATGCGCATGAAGGAAGAAGGAAAAATCCGTGCTATCGGCGCTTCCAATGTGACATTGCAGCATTTGAAGGATTACACGGCGGCAGGCGAGCTGGATGCCATCCAGGAGAAATACAGTATGCTGGACAGAAGAGTGGAAGCAGAACTTTTGCCGTTTTGCGAGGAGCATGGCATCACACTGCAGACCTATTCTCCGATTGAGCAGGGGCTTCTGGCAGGAAAAGTGCCGAATGACCGCGTAGTAAAGCCAGGTGAGGCGAGAGAGAATAAGCTCTGGTGGAAGCCGGAAAATATTCGTCTTGCCAATGAGATGCTGGCAGGATGGGGCGATTTGACGGAAAAATATGGATGCAGTCTGGCAAACCTGGCGATTCGCTGGACCATGATGCGCAGTGGCAGCTTCAATGTGCTGTGCGGCGCGAGAAAAATCAGCCAGATTGCGGAAAATATCAAGTCTGCGGATGTGGCATTGAGCCAGGAAGATTTTGAGAGGATGAATCAGGACGCGCTCGCGGCGATGGCAAAGGCTGTGAGATAGAGCAGATAGCAGAGAAAACGGCGAAATCATTTCCTGAATAAAAAATGGTTTCTAAAAAATGGCTTCTAAAAAATGGAACTAAAATGTGGTTTGGTTCATGAAGAAAATCCGATGTATAGCTTTGGCGGTTTTGGCACATAGTAATTCTGTAAAGAAAGAGAAAGAAAACGGAAACTTTGCAGAAAGAAGGTGCGGTATGACAGGTACGACAAAGGAAATACAGATGCTGGATTCCATCCACAAAAATGCCGATATGGGGATGAACAGTCTGAGCCACATTCTGGATATGACGGAGGATGTCGCATTTGTCCGTGTAATCAAACGCCAGCTTTTAGAATATCAGGAAGCCTGGAAGAAGAGCGGGCAGATGCTTCGGATGCGGGGCAAAGAGAGCGGAAAAGATGCGCCGGTGATGACAAAGATGATGGCAAATATGATGTCCAGTCTGAAAAACATGGCGGATTCGTCCACTTCCAAGCTCGCTGAGATGGTACTCAAAGGCAATCAGATGGGTGTGACGGAGCTGACAAAGGAAGTGCACAGTTATGATGGCAAAGACCAGGAAGTGCTGGAATTTGCCAGAAAGCAACTGGCGAGAGAAGAGCTGAATGTGGAAGAGATAAAGAAGTTCCTGTAAAGTATAAAAACAGGGGACAGTGTCTGAAAAGAGATGTTTCAGGCACTGTTTTTTTCTATAGATAGAAAACTTCTTTAGAGCTTCCTATTATAGAAAAAGAAAAAACCTTGAAAATCAAGGTTTCCAGGCATAAAAAAGAGCGCGAGACGGGACTCGAACCCGCGACCCCGACCTTGGCAAGGTCGTACTCCACCAACTGAGCCACTCGCGCTTACGTATTACCTACTGAATACATGAGAAATGATACACGAAAAAGATAAATTTGTCAATAGCTTTTTTGAAAAAATTAAGAAATAGAAGATAGGAATTTGAGAGAAACACTAGTCAGAATGGATAGGGCCTGGTAAAATAAAAGTTGAGAGAATGAGAACGATAAGAGAGATAAGCGATATTTGATAAAAGGACAAAAGAGACCAAAAACAGACAAAGAAGAGATAAAGAAGAGACCAAAAAAGGAGAAACAGCGATGGATGGAAGGAAATTTACAGGGAAATTGTCAGTGCGTCTGGTGAGTTCCCTTGCGAAAGTGTTTGCGGATGAAGTAGCAGGAGAAGACCTTGTAGGAGGCAGACTGCCAAAGCTTTGCGGACTGGGAGGAGAGCAGGTGTCTTTTCAGGCGGCTTATTTTTATGAGGGAAATCTGAGCCGTTATATGAAGGTTTGTGTGGAGTCAGATTTGCCAGTGAGTGTGCGCCTGGTGCGCCTGGTGCCGGTCTCTTATCCATTCCGCACCGGATGGTCGGATGAGGATTATCTGAGAAAGGTTCCAGGGCTGTATCCGGATGCACTGCAGGAGGTCACGGATGGTATTGTGCGGGCGATTGAGGGACAATGGCGCAGTCTTTGGATAGAAGTGTCGATTCCGCAGGGATGTCCGGCAGGAGAGTATCCGGTCAGAGTGTTATTTTGTGATACAGATTGCGATGTGGACAGTGCTAGTGCCAGTGCAGCAAGTGATGCAGAAAATCATGGTGTGCACGCGGAGGCAAGGACGACAGTACATGTGGTAGGTGCTGATTTGCCGGCACAGGTGCTGAAGCATACCGAGTGGTTCCATGCGGACTGTTTGGCAGAGTACTACGGAGTGGAGGCCCTCAGCGAAAGACACTGGGCTATCATGAAAAATTTTATCAAAAAGGCAGCAGAGCGTGGCTGCAACATGATTTTGACTCCGATTTTTACGCCGCCTCTGGATACAGAGGTGGGGACAGAGCGAATGACTGTCCAGCTGGTCGATGTGAAAAAACCGAAAAGTGGTGCTTATGTGTTTGGCTTTGAAAATCTGGAGCGCTGGGTGAAGATGTGTGAGGAATGTGGAATCCGCTATTTTGAGATGGCACATCTGTTTACACAGTGGGGTGCTTTGGCGGCGCCAAAGATTGTCGCAGAGGTGGAAGTGGAATCTTTGAACAAGGCGCCAAACAGCAGATGGGAGAGTAGGCGGATTTTTGGATGGGATACGCCGGCGGACGGAGAGGAATACAGAGGATTTTTAAAGGCGTTTCTGCCGGAACTCACAAAGACGCTGCAAAGTCTGGGCATTGCGGACAGGACATATTTTCATATTTCGGATGAACCGAGCGAGGAACATCTGGCACAGTATCAAAGAAACAAAGAACTGGTACAGCCGTATCTGAAAGGTTTTCCTATTTTAGATGCGCTCTCGGACATCACGTTCTATGAGATGGGCGTGGTGGAAGAACCGGTGTGCGCGTCAAACCACATTGAACCGTTTTTAGAGCGGGCACATGGAAAAATATGGAGTTATTACTGTATCAGCCAGGCTGTGAAAGTGTCCAACCGTTTTCTTGCTATGCCGTCCTCCAGAAACCGGATTTATGGGTATCAGGTGTTTAAGTTTGGAATGGAGGGAATTTTGCACTGGGGCTACAATTTCTATCACACAGAGCGCTCACGCAAAATCATAAACCCATATGTTTCGACGGATGGAGACGGTTCGTTTCCAGCCGGAGATGCATTTTTGGTGTATCCAGGAAAGGATGGTATGCCAGAAGAATCGCTGCGGTTTGTAGTGTTGGCGGAGGCACTGCAGGATGTGCGGGCATTTCGGCTTTTGGAGAGTCTGACAGACCATGAGACAGTGGTAAATCTGGTCGAGGAGGGACTAAAAGAACCGATTACATTCTCTGAATATCCCAAAGGCGAGGCGTTCTGTTTAAACATGAGAGCGCGCGTGAACCAAAAGATTGAGGAATTGCTGAAACATCCTGGAACGTCTGAAAGATGAAAAAGCGATGGGAGTCATTGCCAAATACCATAATTTATGCTAATATAAAAAACAACTATGGAAAAAAATAAATAAGAAAAATGATACAGCAGAAATGGAGGAAAAGAGATCGTATGATTAGTCAGTTAATCTCTAAAATTCAGAAAACAAAAGCGCCGATTTGTGTGGGACTGGACCCAATGTTGAATTATGTGCCGGAGCATATTGTGAAGAAGTCTTTCGCAGAGTTCGGCGAGACGTTGGAAGGGGCAGCGGATGCCATCTGGCAGTTTAACAAGGAAATTGTGGATAAGACATATGATTTGATTCCTGCTGTAAAACCGCAGATTGCGATGTATGAGCAGTTTGGTCTGGAAGGACTGAAAGTGTACGATAAGACAGTGAAGTACTGTCAGGAAAAAGGTCTGGTGGTGATCGGGGATGTGAAGAGAGGCGACATTGGCTCCACTTCCACGGCGTATGCGATGGGACATATCGGGAGCGTGAAAGTGGGAAGCAAGGTGCTTCGCGGATTTGACACCGAGTTTATCACAGTGAATCCATATCTGGGAACAGACGGCGTGAAGCCGTTTGTGGATGTCTGCAACGCAGAAAACAAGGGAATTTTCGTTCTGGTAAAGACCTCCAATCCATCCAGCGGAGAGTTCCAGGATAAGCTGATTGATGGAAGACCGCTCTATGAACTGGTGGCGGAGAAAGTAGTAGAGTGGGGAAGCCAGTCTATGGACGGCACGTACAGCAACGTGGGCGCAGTTGTGGGCGCTACGTATCCGGAGATGAGCAAAATTCTGAGAAAACAGATGCCCAATACCTACTTCCTGGTGCCAGGATACGGTGCGCAGGGCGGAACGGCAGAGGATTTGAAGTATTGCTTCAATGAGGATGGACTGGGCGCTATCGTGAACTCTTCTAGAGGCATTATCGCAGCATACAAGAAGGACGCATATGCGAAATTCGGCGCAGAGAACTTCGGCGATGCATCCAGACAGGCAGTTGTGGATATGATTGCAGATATCAACCATGTGCTGTAAGGCGTCTTTGCGCGCATATGTGCATAAAAAATAGAAGTGCTAAAAATAGAAGTAAGAAAAAAATGGCATTAAAATGAGTAAAAGAATTAAAAGAATTGAAATCGTTGGGAGATACGAGAAATGGCGAAGATAAAGATGACGGCGAAGGTGGAAAGCCAGGTTGCGCTGGCTTTAGACGTGTTCAGCATGTGGATTGAGGCTGGTGAGATTGCGAAGCAGGCGGCAGCAGGACAGTTTGTTTCAGTTTACAGCAAAGACGGTTCCAAGCTGCTTCCAAGACCGATAAGCCTTTGCGAGGTGGATAAAGAAAATGGGAGAATCCGTCTGGTCTACCGGGTTGTGGGCGGCGGCACAAAGGAATTTTCTGCGTATCGGGCAGGGGATACCGTGGAAGTGCTGGGACCTCTCGGAAATGGGTTCCCGCTGATTCATAAAAAGGCATTTCTGATTGGCGGCGGCATTGGAATTCCGCCGATGCTCCAGCTGGCAAAGAGCCTTGAGGGAGAAAAACAGATGATTTTGGGGTATCGTGATATCCGTTTCTTGGACGAGGAATTTGCTGCATATGGGACGGTGTATTTGGCCACAGAGGACGGCAGCGCCGGCACAAAGGGAAATGTGCTGGATGCCATCCGCGAGAATGGTCTGGATGCGGAAGTGATTTTTGCCTGCGGCCCGACCCCGATGCTGCGGGCCATCAAGGCATATGCGGCAGAAAAAGGCATAGAATGTTATCTTTCTCTGGAAGAGAGAATGGCATGCGGCGTCGGCGCATGTCTGGGATGCGTCTGCCAGTCAACAGATGTGGACCATCACAGCCATGTGCACAATAAGCGCGTCTGCAAGGATGGCCCTGTATTTCGTGCTGAGGAGGTGGAGCTGTGATGAGCTTAAATATGAAAGTAAATCTCGCCGGTGTGGAGTTGAAAAATCCGGTGATGGAAGCGTCCGGCACCTTCGGTTCCGGTATGGAGTACAGTGAGTTCGTGGATTTGAATAAGCTCGGCGCTGTGGTGACAAAGGGTGTGGCGAATGTGCCATGGCCAGGAAATCCGACTCCGAGAGTGGTGGAGACATATGGCGGCATGCTAAATGCAATCGGCCTGCAAAATCCTGGCATTGATGTGTTTGTGGAGAGGGATTTGCCATTTTTGAAGCAGTTTGACACAAAAGTGATTGTCAATGTCTGCGGAAAGACGACAGAGCAGTATCTGGAAGTGGTGGAGCGTCTGGCAGATGAACCGGTGGATATGCTGGAAATCAATATTTCCTGCCCGAACGTGAAAGAGGGAGGCATTGCCTTCGGCCAGGACCCAAAGGCGGTGGAGGCCATCACACGCGAGGTCAAAAAATATGCAAAGCAGCCAATCATTATGAAGCTCAGTCCGAACGTGACCGATATCAAGGTGATGGCGAAGGCAGCAGAGGCCGGCGGCGCAGATGTGATTTCTCTGATTAATACATTGACAGGCATGAAGATTGATATCAATCGCAGAACCTTCGCGCTGGCAAACAAAACCGGCGGCCTGAGCGGTCCGGCCATCAAACCCGTGGCCGTGCGCATGGTGTATGAGGCGTCCCACGCTGTGAAGATTCCGGTGATTGGAATGGGCGGCATTATGACAGCGGACGATGCGCTGGAGTTTATTCTGGCAGGTGCTTGCGCAGTGTCCGTGGGAACTGCGAATTTTCATAATCCGTATGCGACAGTTGAGGTGGTGGAAGGAATCCGCAGATACATGGAGAAATACCAAGTGGAAGATATCCATTCTCTGATTGGGGCAGTGCACGACAGATAAGATAAATAGCATAAGACAATAGCAGACAAAACAGATGGAGGCTTTGGAAAGATGGAACAGTATAAGCAGGAATTTATCGAATTTATGGTAGACAGCCAGGTTTTGAAATTTGGCGATTTTACATTAAAGAGCGGAAGAAAATCTCCGTTTTTCATGAATGCGGGAGGGTATGTGACAGGTACACAGCTGCGCAAGCTGGGTGAGTATTATGCAAAGGCGATTCATGACAATTTTGGTCTGGATTTCGATGTTCTGTTTGGACCGGCATATAAGGGAATTCCGCTGAGTGTTGCAACAGCCATGGCAATCAGTGAGCTGTACGGAAAAGAGGTAAAGTATTGCTCCAACCGCAAGGAAGCAAAAGACCACGGCGGTGATGCAGGTATTCTCCTTGGCGCTACCTTAAAAGATGGCGACCGCGTGATGATGATTGAGGATGTGACGACATCCGGAAAATCCATCGAGGAGACGTTCCCGATTCTGAAAGCACAGGGCAATGTGCAGGTTCAGGGATTGATTGTCTCCTTAAACCGCATGGAGAAGGGAAAGGATTCCGATAAGAGCGCTCTGGAGGAGATTCAGGAGAAGTACGGAATCAAGACCGCTGCAATCGTAACTATGGCAGATGTGACGGAGCACTTATATAATAAAGAGTGTCAGGGAAAGATTGTAATTGATGATACTATTAAGGCAGCGATTGATGCATACTATGCACAGTATGGAGCAAAGAGCGCAGAGTAAGGAGGATTGTCGATGGAGAGAGTGTATAAGACCATGCGCAACACCGGAGCTATCAGCATTGCAGTCGGCATTGTAGTGGCAGTGATTGGGATTACTGCAGGTACAGTGGCGATTGTGAGCGGTGCCATTTTGCTGAAGAGAAAATCAGAGATTACATTTTGAGTGATTGGAACCAAAAGTTACTGGAGAGAAAGGCAGAAACAGATTCAGGGCAGGGGGAAAGCAGGAAATCTGCCAGGATAAGGAGATTTGCCGGAAAAATGGGGGACTGGTGCAAAGAGAGCATCGGCCCCCTGTTGTGCTCAGAAGCTGGGCCTACATAGAAGAAGCGTAAAAGAGCGACGCCGGAAAAAAATTGGGAAAATGGGAGAGTTGAAAGAGGAGTATGAAATTTGAGAGCAGGAGTCAACGATTTGGATGGGTGTGTTTTCTCTGCTATCTGGCCTGTCTAAGCTATCTGGTGTTTTTTGCAGAAATGTTTGGGCGCACGGGGAGAGAAGAGGCGGCGTATTCCTACAATCTGGTTTTGTTTCGAGAAATTAGAAGGTTTTGGGTGTACCGCAGACAGCTTGGTTTTATGGCTGTGTTTATGAATCTGGCGGGGAATGTAATCTGGTTTCTCCCGTTTGGATTTTTCCTTCCCCTTATCAGCAGAAGAGGGGAGAAATGGTACTGCACGATTCTGTTAGGAGCGGGATTTAGTCTGTTTATCGAGCTGGTACAGCTGGTGACGAAAGTGGGAAGCTTTGATGTGGATGATATTCTGCTGAATACGATCGGCGTGATTTTGGGATATGTGAGTTTTGGGGCGGCACAGAAAATCAGCAGGCAGCAGCAAAAAAAACGCAGATGGCGATTGTGAGCCATAAATGCTGCGAAGCATGAAGATGGTATGAAGCATGAAGGGAAAGGGGAAAAAGCATGGACAGAAAAGTATGGAGAAATAAAAAAATGACTTCCAGAGTCTCCTATATTCGGAAGCCATTTGCCGTGCGCAGCATATTTGCCAGCGGACTGTGTATTGTGTCGCTGATTCTTCTGATAATTGGATTCCGGCAGGCAGTGAAGACAGCGGGACAGATTCCTCTGAATTATCTGGTGATGTGCCTGTTCAGCATTATTTTTGCTGTTCTGGGATTTTACTATGCGATCCGCTCTTTTTTTGAGAGGGAAAAGGACTATCTTCTCTCCAAAATCAGTTTTCTGTTTACGTCGCTGGAAGTCGTATTCTGGGTGCTTGTATTTGTGACAGGGCTGTAGGAGCAGAGATTCACAACTTGGCTTGTATCGGGGCAGGCAGAGAGAAGCATAAGAAAATTGATAAGGAAAAGGATAGGGATACGAGATTGGGAAAGGAATGGTGAAAATGGATTACAGAGACATGTTTCGGGAAGAAAATGACGCAGTGAGAGAGCGTTACTGTCTGGCTGTGGAGCGGATTGAGGGTATGCTGAAGGAGAAGACAGCAGCAGAGCCGTTTCAGACATATTTTCAGAAGATGGCAGAGTTTTATCTGCTTTTGACACAGGTTGTGGAGCGGAAGGAGAAAAATACCTGGGAGAGTATGACTCTGGAAGAACTCGCTGTGTGGAATCAGACCCTGTATGGAGATATTTTGGGAGAAAACTATCAGGTAAGTTTTGCCAATCCTGCCTATGCCGCGAAGAGGCTGGGAGCGGATTTTGGACCGCTCATGGCATTTTTGTATGCAGAGATTCGGGCAGCCGTTGCCGATGCCTATGAGATGCGCCTGACTAGTCTGACGGAAATCGGTGAACTCTTGATTCAGGTGTACAATCTGTTTGAGGATGAGGAACTTCCCAAATTTTCCTCTGTGAAGGATGTGCTGTACTGGTATGTGAGCGATTATGCGGATGAGAGAGTGGTGTATCGGGTGCGCGAGGGTGTGGACCCGTCGTTGTCTTTTGCAGCGGATATCATTATGGAATCGGATTTATCGGACCTGCGCTATCTGTACCAGTTCGGTGAGTATATCTCAGAGTCGGAACTTCAGATTGCATCCTATTTGAACACACTGCCGGAGGAGACGATTGCAAAGATGGCAGATACCTACACAGAAGGGTACCGCAAGGGATTCGAGGTAATGGGGCGCAGCCTGTCAAAGAAAAAGAGTGTGGTGATTCGCTATGAACTTGGCTTCGAGCGGATGATCCGTCAGGCAATTTTAAATTTCCGCCAGATGGGACTTCAGGTTATCTTATATCGCGGAACGGTTTCTGTCATCAACAAGATTCCAGGCCGGATTGCGGGATACCAGGGAACGCCTGCGAACAGGCAGTATGAGTATGACCACAGATATGATGTAGCTTTCTGCCTGGATAAGGCATTGAAAGAGCGTAAACTGTCCATGCAGAAAGTGGGATATGAGAGATACCAGAAGGAGGCGTCCGAGTATGCAGGTCCCGCTGTGGTGGAGACATTTGGGGAAGTACCGTTTGCACCGGTGAATTGTCCGCAGGCGCCTGCATTTCATGAAAAACAGGAAGAAATTTTCCGTGAGATGCGGATGGAGTCGTCCATGCTCGTGAACAACTACATTCCAGGAGACGAGACTAGCTTTACCATCATCGCGTTTCCGCGTCCGGAAATCAGCAGCAGCCGTGAGAAGTTTGAGCAGATTTTTGCAGAGACGATTGCGATAAATACGCTGGATTATGAGGAATATAAGGCAATTCAGCAGGTGATTATCGACGCGCTGGATACGGCGGAATATGTGGAGATTACCGGAAGAGGAGAAAATCGAACTTGCCTTCGCGTGCAGCTTCACACGCTTCATGACCCGCAGAGAGAGACCAATTTTGAAAACTGTGTGGCGGATGTGAACATTCCTCTGGGGGAAGTCTTCACCTCGCCGGTTTTAGCCGGAACAGAAGGACTCCTCCATGTGCAGAAAGTGTATATCGAAGGAATCTGCTTTGCGGATTTGACCGTTCGGTTTGAAAATGGGCGTGTGGTGGACTACGGCTGCGCCAACATGGAGACGGAGGAAGAGAGCAGAAAGCTGGTTCGCCAGATGATTTTCAAAAATCAGGAACATTTGCCAATGGGCGAGTTCGCAATCGGAACGAACACGAAGGCATACCGGATGGGGATACAGTATGGTATTCAGGACAAGCTGCCGATTCTGATTGCGGAGAAGACAGGGCCGCATTTTGCGGTGGGCGATACCTGCTACAGCTGGTCTGAGGATACGAAAGTCTACAATCCGGACGGAAAAGAGATTGTGGCGAGGGACAATGAAGTTTCTATTTTGAGAAAAGAGGATGCCTCAAAGGCATACTTCAACTGTCATACAGATATCACGATTCCATACTCGGAGTTGGGCGATATTTTTGCCGTGAGAGCGGATGGGGAAAAGATTGCAGTGATTCGGGATGGAAAATTTGCACTGGCCAGAACAGAAGTGCTGAATGAGGCGCTGTAAATAGCGATTCAATTTGTAGAATCTGCTCTTGACGAACTATAAAAAACACTGTATGATTACTAATAAGTAAAGATGAATTTATTAATCTTACTTATTAGAAAAATGAATAAATAAAAAGTAAAGATGTACGAAGAAGCAAACATGTATAAAAAGTAAAGATGTAAAAAACAATCAGCAGCACATGAGACAGGAGGACGCACGATGGCAAAAGTAGGAATTGTAATGGGAAGTGATTCAGATATGCCTGTGATGGCGCAGGCGGCAGATTTTCTGAAAAAGATGGGAATTGAGTTTGAGATGACCATAATTTCTGCGCACAGAGAACCAGATGTATTTTTTGCATGGGCGAAGGCGGCAGAGGAGAAGGGAATTAAGGTCATTATCGCAGGCGCAGGAAAGGCAGCACATCTTCCAGGAATGTGTGCGGCATTGTTCCCGATGCCGGTTATCGGTATCCCGATGAAGACATCTGACCTGGGCGGCGTGGATTCTCTGTATTCGATTGTACAGATGCCATCCGGAATTCCGGTTGCGACTGTTGCGATCAATGGAGGAAAAAATGCGGGTATTCTGGCAGCGAAGATTCTCGCTACTTCAGATGCAGCATTGCTGGAAAAACTGAAACAGTTCTCTGAGGATATGAAAAATGAAGTAGTCGCAAAGGCAGAAAAGCTGGATGAGATTGGATACAAAGAGTATCTGGGACAGATGAAATAAGAAAGTAAGAAAAAATATAAAAGTAAGAGAAGTAGGAATAAGCATAGCAGCAGTAAACATAAAAAAAGAAACATAGAAGGAAAGACGGAGGAAGAAAGAGATGGATTATAAAAAAGCTGGCGTCGATATTGAAGCTGGATATCAGTCTGTAGAATTGATGAAGAAGTTTGTAAAGGGAACCATGAGACCGGAAGTAATGGGAGGAATCGGCGGATTTTCCGGCGCTTTTTCCGCAGCCGCTTTCAAAGATATGGAAGAACCGGTGCTTCTGTCTGGCACAGACGGCGTGGGAACAAAGCTGAAACTGGCATTCCTTCTGGACAAGCATGACACGGTGGGTATTGACTGTGTGGCTATGTGTGTCAATGACGTGGCATGTGCAGGCGGCGAGCCGTTATTCTTCCTGGATTATATCGCATGTGGCAAAAACGTGCCAGAGAAGATTGCTACCATCGTGAGCGGTGTGGCAGACGGATGCAAGCAGTCTGGTGCAGCTCTGGTCGGCGGTGAGACGGCTGAGATGCCTGGATTCTATCCGGTGGACGAGTACGACCTGGCTGGATTTGCAGTTGGTGTGGTAGATAAGAAGGATTTGATTACAGGTGAGAACTTAAAGCCAGGCGATGTGCTGATCGGTATGGCTTCCTCCGGTGTACACAGCAATGGTTTTTCTCTGGTGCGCAATGTGTTTGAGATGACAAAAGAAAGCCTGAATACGTACTATGATGAGCTCGGAAAGACTCTGGGCGAGGCGCTGATTGCACCGACAAAGATTTATGTGAAGGCATTAAAGAGCATAAAAGAAGCTGGCGTGACAGTGAAAGCCTGCAGCCATATCACAGGCGGCGGTTTCTATGAGAATGTACCGCGTATGTTAAAGGAAGGCACAAGAGCTGTGATTCACAAAGACAGCTATGAGGTTCCGGCAATCTTCAAGATGCTGGCAGCAAAGGGCGAGATTGAGGAGAAAATCATGTACAATACCTTCAATATGGGTATCGGTATGATTGTCGCTGTCGATCCGGCTGATGTGGAGAAGACAATGGAAGCCATGAAGGCAGCAGGCGAGACGCCATATGTTCTGGGAGCTGTTGAAGAGGGAGAAAAGGGAGTGACCTTATGTTAAGAGTTGGTGTTCTGGTGTCCGGCGGAGGCACGAATCTCCAGGCGATTTTGGATGCGATAGATAATGGAAAGATTACCAATGCCAAAGTAGAGCTGGTTGTCAGCAACAATGCGAAGGCATTTGCACTGGAGAGAGCAAGAAATCATGGGATTGAGGCAATTTGTATTTCTCCGAAGTCCTATGAGTCCAGAGAATTGTTCAATCAGGCTCTGCTTCAGGAAATCAATAAGAGAAATTTGGACCTTCTGGTTCTGGCCGGCTACCTGGTAAAGATTCCGGAGGAGATGATTGCGGCTTACCGCGGCAGAATTATCAACATTCATCCGTCCCTGATTCCGTCTTTCTGCGGCGTGGGATTCTACGGGCTGCGCGTGCATGAGGCGGCTCTGGCGCGCGGCGTGAAAGTGACTGGCGCTACGGTGCATTTTGTGGATGAAGGCATGGATTCTGGCCCGATTATTCTGCAGAAGGCAGTCGAGGTACAGCCTGGCGATACGCCCCAAGTGCTGCAGCGTAGAGTGATGGAGCAGGCAGAGTGGGTGATTTTGCCTCAGGCGATCGATATGATTGCAAATCACAGAATCTAAGAAATAAATCTGAGGAAGCTATGGCGGAAGATGGAGGAAAGTGTCGATGAAAGTTTTAATCGTGGGAAGCGGCGGAAGAGAGCATGCGATTGCATGGAAAGTGGCGCAGAGTCCGAAAGTAGATAAAATTTACTGCGCACCAGGAAATGCAGGAATTGCACAGGTGGCAGAGTGCGTGCCGATTGGAGCGATGGAGTTTGAAAAGCTGGCAGCATTTGCAAAAGAAAAAGAGATTGATTTGACCGTGATTGGCATGGATGACCCGTTGGTAGGCGGAATCGTGGATGTGTTTGAGGAGAAGGGACTGCGTGTATTCGGCCCAAGAAAAAATGCGGCGATTCTGGAAGGTTCCAAGGCGTTTTCCAAGAACCTGATGAAGAAGTACAACATCCCGACTGCCGCATATGAGACGTTCACCTCCCCAGAGGATGCGGTGGCATATCTGGAGACGGCGAAAATGCCAATCGTGTTAAAAGCAGATGGACTGGCTCTCGGAAAAGGCGTGCTGATCTGCCAGAATCTGGAAGAGGCAAAGGCGGGCGTGAAGGAACTGATGCTGGACAAGAAGTTCGGTGCAGCAGGAAATGAGATTGTCATCGAGGAATTTATGACAGGGCGCGAGGTGTCGGTACTTTCCTTCGTGGACGGCGATACCATCCGCATTATGAGTTCTGCACAGGACCACAAGCGGGCAAAGGACAACGACGAGGGGCTGAATACCGGCGGTATGGGAAATTTCTCTCCGAGCCCATTCTACACAAAAGAAATCGATGCATTCTGTCAGAAACATATTTATCAGGCGACTGTGGATGCGATGAAGGCGGAGGGACGTCCGTTTAAGGGCGTGATTTTCTTCGGCCTGATGCTGACAGCAGATGGCCCGAAGGTACTGGAATACAATGCGAGATTCGGTGATCCGGAGGCGCAGGTGGTCTTGCCGAGACTGGAAAATGACATTGTGGATGTATTTGAGGCGTGCATTGACGGAAAACTGGGCGAGATGGAGCTGAAATTTGACAATGAGAAGGCGACAGTATGCGTGATTTTGGCTTCCGACGGGTATCCGCTTCATTACGAGAAGGGATTTCCGATTGAAGGTCTCGAGGCTTTCGAGGGAAAAGAAGATTATTATGTGTTCCATTCCGGAACGAAGTTTGACGAGCAGGGACGCATTGTGACAAATGGAGGACGTGTGCTCGGCGTGACAGCGACTGGTGCGACTTTGAAGGAAGCGCGCGCCAAGGCGTATGAGGCGACAGAATGGATTTCTTTCCAGAATAAGTATAAGAGAAATGACATTGCAGCTTCTGTTATGGAGCTGTAAGAAGTGTAAAATATGTTGTTCAGCCCTATTTACATCGGTAATATATGAAAACAAAGGTAATATGGAAACAGTGTTGCCTTGGAAATCCATAGGTAACAAAATATAAGGTACTGCCTGGTTGCCAGTTTGGTAATTAAGCAGTACTTTTTTGTTATGCGTCGTACTCCGAGAGATATATTGCGACAAAAAAGAGCAATTTGAGCTTGATATTATCCAGAAAATTGCATATAATATAATTAGCTAATCTAGCTAATAAACTTGTGCAAAGAAATCCTGATTGGAGGTATGAATATGACTCAGGTAAATATGTTGGAAGCGAAAAGTGATTTATCAAAGTTGGTAAAGTTGCTTGAATCGAAACAAGAAGAAGTAATTTATTTGGCGAGAAACGGTAAAGCGGTTGTTCAGATGACATTGATCCCGAAGAAGCCCGCCAGTAAGCGAATCGGAGTAGCGGAAGGAAAATTTAAAGTTCCGGATGAGTTTGATAAGTGGGATACGGAAGTTGAGGATATGTTTGGAGGAGAGGTATGAAGATCTTATTAGACACACACATTCTTTTATGGGCGATATCCAATGATGTGAAATTGCCGGAGAAGGCGAGAAAACTGATTGAGAACGAGGAAAATGAAATATATTACAGTATTGTTTCTCTATGGGAGATAGAATTGAAAAGACTGGCCCATCCTGATGCAATGCCAGTGTCGGCAGAACAGCTCGCAGAATACTGCGATCAATCGGGATTCCAAAGGATATCGATTAGAGAAAAACATATTTATGCTTTGGCAGGATTAAAACGGGATGAGAATGCCTCACCACATAAAGATCCATTTGATCGCATGCTGATTTGTCAGGCTTCCACTGAAAATATGCTGTTTGTTACACACGATTCACTGATACCGGGATATAATGAGCCATGTATTTTAGCTGTTTAGAAATTAAGACAGGAATTCTTCTTATGCGATAGGGCTGACGATAAAAGATTGTTTACGTGTTTTGTTTTTCCTCTTTTGCCATGAGTGCCAGGATTTCATTGGAATCAGTCAACTGACGTCCGGGAAGTGTCCGTTTTGGTGTACGGTCATATTCTGCTTCTTCAATGGCAGCAATAAAACGTTTGACACTCTCTGGATTGGATATAACAAAATTGTGAGTGATGCTCGAAGTAGCCATAATACACCTCCTTCAATAGTATATGCAGCTTTTCTAAAAGTAAAGCTAACTTCCGATTCACTTATATTATAAGCCTTTCGCTGGGAGAAAGCAATAAATTTTTAAGAGTCTCGGGCGGGAATTCTCGGTTATTTATATCCGAGAATTCCCGCCCGAGACTCTTAAACAAATTTGAGAAGCTCAGTTCTATTTACATTGGTAAAAAGTGTTCCTATCTGCAATAAAATAATTACAGAAGCGACATGAACCACTCCACGGTCTTGGGATCATAGTGAGAGAAGAACAGGCTTTCGCCGCCGTCCAGCGCTTCGATAGCGGCCATGTCCTCGGTACTCAGGGTGAAGTCGAATAGGTCGAAGTTCTGTTCCATCCGCTCCTTGTGAGTGGATTTTGGGATAATAACCACATCACTCTGCATCAGAAAACGCAGGGCGGTCTGAGCGGCAGTCTTGCCGTACTTTTTGCCGATTTCCGTCAGCACAGGGTTGGTGAACATATCCT
>JAUNGE010000113.1 GCA_030524675.1 bacterium | reverse complement strand
AATAGCATATTTTGTTGAAGTTTTTTATATCAACTAGCACAACGAGTTAACTTATGCAAAATATACAGGCAACTTGTGTTTTACCTGTGCGAATATACAAAATGCATAAAAAACAAGAAAATAAGTTGACTATAATTGTAAAAATGCTTATAATAAACACAAGGAGCAAACGATTACTTGTATGATATACATGAAAAAAATAATAAATTTAACAAATTTTTATATTTTTTATCCAATAGGCAAACGTTTGCCTATTGAGAGAATAAAGAGTGAAAGGAAAGTATTTTATCCGTATCAGTTTATATTGAAGTGATATACAGAATGGGGGAAAAGCATGAGTAAGAATTATGCTACTTTAAAAGATGTAGCACAAAAAGCCGGAACTACAGCGGCAACGGTATCTTATGTTTTAAATGATGCTAAGGGGCGGTATATCAGCGAGGATATGAGAAACAGGGTTCTGAAAGCAGCAAAAGAACTGAATTATGTAAAGAGTAATGTGGCGAGCAGTTTAAAAGGGGAAAAGAGGAAGATGATTGCAGTGTTGATTCCCCAGTTCTCCAATCAGTTCTTCACGAAAATGATTCTTGCCATTGAGGAGGTGACAGATAAATACGGGTATCTGCTTTCTATCTATGATACTTTTGATAATCCCAAACGAGAAAAAGAGATTTTAATTCGGATGGCACAGCAGCGGATGGACGGTTATATCATCATTCCTTCCAGGGAGGGGACCAGTAACACAGCACAGCTTCGAGAAATGAATATTCCTATAGTGGTAGTTGACCGTCCTTTGGACGGAGCTGAAAATTATCCCTGGGTGACGACCAACAACTATGGATGTGGTTTCAAAGGTGGAGAATATCTGACTGGAAAAGGACACCGGAAAATCGGTTTTATAAGCTGGGATTCTAAGATTCGGGATTTGGAAGCCCGTCATTTGGGATTTTGGGATGCGTTAAAGAGAAGGAATATTGATGAGACAGAATCGGTCAGCGTGGCGGGAGAATTCAGTGAAGAAGCCGGATATGAGATGACAAAAGAACTTTTGACGGCACATCCAAATTTGACAGCTGTGTTCTATGGATACAATATACAGGCTAAGGGTGGAATTCGTTATCTAGTGGAAAACAACATGGAGATTGGAAAGGATATATCGGTTCTTTTGATTGGTTCTCCAGAATGGACAGTTGTGGGAAATAATAATTTTACTCATATTATTCAATACGAATATGACCTGGGACGGGAAGCGGCGACCCTCTTATTTGATATTATCAATGAGGAACGGCAGATGGGAACTATGGAAATTAAGAAAGAGTGTTCCATTTATGAAGGAACTTCTGTGGCGGACATTTCCCAAAAGGACTGTTAGATACGCAAAAGAATAAAGGGGGAGAATCGCTCGCTTGAAGAGTTTGACGCCTTTGCAGAAACCATCAACAATATGGGCATTGAGCAGATTCTGAAGATTTACAACGATGCGTATACAATTTGGAATCAGCCTAGATAAAGCTTAGAGACAGGAGGAAACAATATGATAAAAGAATTGAACCATGTGGCAGTGCGCTCCGGTGATATGGAGAAAACCATTCATTTTTATGCAGACATTTTAGGTGGAAAAGTTATCCGAGACGCAGTAAGCCCAGATGGAAACAGCCGTTTTGTGTATGTACAGATTGCAGAAGGTGTGATTGAACTGATTAAAGGAAAACCAGGCGCACCCAATTTGGGGCTTCAGCATGTGGCATTTCTGCTGGACGAGCCAATCGGAGAGGTTCACAAAAAACTGGTGGATATGGGATACAATTTTACGGTAGTGCCGAAACTGGCAGCTTCCGGCGACGGATATCTGGCATTTTTTGAGGATAAGAGCGGCGTGATATTTGAAATTATTGAGAGAAATGAGGATATTCGGATTCGGGGCCTGAAAAATGAGCGGATTGAAGAATTTGACCATATCTCCATTCGGGTGACAGATGATACCTATAAGGCCTGTGAGGATTTTTATTTGAATACTCTGGGATTTCAGGTAAGACGGATACTGAGTAAGCCAAACTCTGTGATGAGTTACTATAAGTTCGGACCAGATACGATAGAAACGCTGTATTCTGTGGGAAGACCGAAGGATGAGAAACCATTGGGACACATTGCCATGCGCGTAAAAGACTGCTATGAGATGAAAGCATATCTGGAATCTATGGGTGTGGTATGTCCAGAGCCGAAGGAATCCGGCATGGGAGGATTTCACATTCTGAATGTGGCTGGTCCTGACGGGGAAATCCTGGAATTTGTAGACCGTCCAGCGTTAGAGGAATACCAGCCTCCAGTGAAGGAAGCATAAATGAGAGGAAAAACAGCGATTGTAACAGGTGCAAGCAAAGGAATTGGGTATGCTGCCATGGCACTATGAAAAATCGTAAAAAATACGGACATTCAGTGCTCGTAGTGGACTATTTTTCATGCATTGCACGTAAATGTCTAAAATACGGATATTCAGTGTTCGCAGCGAAATAGTGCAAGGATTGAGAGAAGTCATAAGGAGGAAAGTTAAGTGATTAAATATATTGATAAACATGATAAAATGTGTTAAAATAGGTTCAAAGGAGAGGAATCGTTATGAACACATCAAATATCACGAATTACAAGCCAAAAGATTTTGCTGAACTGTTAGGCGTATCTGTCAAGACATTACAGCGTTGGGACAGAGAAGGAATTTTAAAAGCAAACCGTACTCCAACTGATAGGCGTTATTATACTTATGAGCAGTATCTGCAATTTAAAGGGATAAATGTCCAAAATGACCAGCGTCAGGTGGTTATTTATGCCAGAGTTTCTACAAGAAACCAAAAGAACGATTTACAAAATCAAGTCTCATTTCTGCGGCAATTTTGTAATGCGAAAGGTATCATTGTGGACCGATGTATTGAGGATTATGGAAGTGGTTTAAACTATAATCGTAAAAAGTGGAATGAATTATTAGATGAGGTAATGGACCAAAAAATAAAAACCATACTGGTAACTCATAAAGACAGATTTATCCGATTTGGTTACGACTGGTTTGAAAAATTCTGTATGAAGTTCAATACAAGCATAGTAGTAGTGAAGAATGAAGAACTGTCACCGCAGGAAGAACTTGTACAGGATATTGCTTCCATCCTTGATGTATTTTCTTGCAGATTGTATGGACTTCGCAAGTATAAAAAACAAATAGAAAGAGATGAGGAAATTGCTGAGGAGCTTCAAGA
>JAUNGE010000057.1 GCA_030524675.1 bacterium | reverse complement strand
GTAAGCGTTCTTCCGGCTAATTCCATGGAATAACTTTTGTACATGTTTTTTTCTCTTCTTCTTTTCTCTCTTCTCCTGCTGCACCTTCTGCTTTCGTGCTTTCTTTTTTTCTTTCTGCTGTCACAGTATCTTTCCTTGCTCTATGCTCCATTTTCCCTTCCGTACTGCGCATACCGCACAATATCCTCTCTGCCGCATCCATGTTCACTGTAGCGCGCCTTCTCATACAGCATGTGCAGTTCCCTCTGCGCCGCCTCATGTTCCTCAAAGCCTGCAATCGCCTCAATTTCACTCGGCGATGCCGAAAACGGAATTTTCTTCTTTCTGACATTCTTCTGCTGCACAGCCTTCTTGTACCATTTTCTCACGCGGCCATTGTACGAAAAATCCATCCACAGCCGTTTTTCCCGCTTTTCCTTCTTCCTGTCGAGAAGTTCTGAAAACAGCTCCGGTTTTAAAAAAACCTTCTCATCGTCGTCAAATGACCTCGGTCTGAGCCAATATTTTACCTTCTGAAAAAACAGGTACAGCAGATACAGCACAAATGCGGCAATAATGCAATAGCCTGCAATCGTCGCCAGCCTGTCCAAAAACTCCGCCAGCCATCCCCGCTCCACTGGTGGCAGCTCAGGCATCATTCCCCGCGGCGCACTCTGCCCCTGCTGGATATCCGCCTCACTGCTGCCAGGCTCCAAAAAGGAAACCAGGAACTGCACAATCACTCTCATCACATTTCCCACATAAAAGAGAATGTACTCCACATTCAGAAACGGCGCCACTGCCAGAAGAGCACTCAAAGCCATCAGAAAAATCCCCATAAATATGCCGCCCACCTGCTTCATCTGCCCGACAGGAAGACGGTCCACATCGCGGTGCAGGCACAAAAATTCATACTGTGCATGCAGATATTTATGCACAAAAAAGGCAAGAATCAGCACAAAAGCCCCCGCATAGCCTGCTTTTTTCAGCTTTTCCTCCTCCGCAATCATGCCTGCCGCATACAACATCACACAGATGACTGCCACTGCAAAATGAAAATTTTCCAGCCTGCACACAATCCATCGGTTCAACCATTTATTTTTTGTCATAATTCACCGTCCATTTCATAGAAACCGCACTCAAGCACCGATTCTCCTGCAGCGTATCATCCGGACGCAGAGGCGCAATCCAGACAGACTGCGGACTTCTCGCACACAATTCCCCGTATTCAAGAAGCATTTCTTCCCTCTGACTCGACGAAATCAAAAGATACAGAGTATTGCCCATTTCCGCCTCTTTTCTCTGCTCTCTGAGCATTTCTCCAAACCGCCGCATCTGCTCTGCCGGCTCATAACAAATCCGGCTCAAAAGCTCCAGAAGACTTCTCTGATGCTCTGTTCCAGCTCCCGCATCCAGATACACCGGCTGTCCGGTAAATAAGTCCATTCCGTTGCTGATAAGAGAAACTGAAATTCCCTGCTCTGTCAGCGCCATCATCATAGAACCTGCAATCCGAATGGATTCCTCCCTCAGAGCATTGTCCGCCCAGACAAAATCCGACTCCAGATTTAAAAGAATCATCACCTTCTGCGAAGCCGTGCTCTCATGGACATTCACCTTCAGCTCCCCTGTTTTTGCTGTCGCCTTCCAGTTGACCTCCCGCATAGAATCATACGGCTGGTACTCCCGAATCCCTCGAAACTCAAACGGGTCCTCACTCAGACGATTTCTGGAAAGCACACTTCCAAGCACCTGATAGAACGGAATCGCAAGCTGTTCCATGTCCGCCGCAGACGGATAGACATACAGACTGGTCTGAACCGGAATCATCACTGCCATACTCTTTGTCAAGAACAGGTCATGCGCCACCAAATCCACCTGAGAACAGGTGTAATACCCCCGTTTCAGGCACGAAAACTGCAGTGTTCTTGTAATTTTCTGCCATGGCAGCGTCGAAAACACATCATTGCGGTACGTCTGGTCCGTCACCGCCATATTCTCTCCTGTCAGGAACTTCAAATTTCTGTCAATCTGAAACTTCACATGCAGCGCCGGAAGCGGAAGAAATTTGCGGTTCGTGACAGTCTCCTGCAGATACCCCATCTCTCCCTCCACAGCCGCATCGTCCTGGAATCGTATTTCCGCTTCCATGCCCCTGCTCCAAAATCTATCATACAGCCATCCCTGTACCAGGTACAAAAGAATGGCAAACACTACCATCACAATCAAATCCATCGCATAAATTCCATTCTTTTTTGTCTTTTTCTGCCAAAGCTACATCGTTTCTCCTCTATATCCTGTGGTTTTCTACTGGGAATTCCACTCCTCTGTCGGGACTGGCACTGCATCCAAAACCTGCATGATTACCTGCTTCTTGCTCCGCCCGCCGGAGAGCGTTCTCGCCAGTACCAAGCGATGCGCCAGAACCGGAACTGCCAGCGCCTTGATATCTTCCGGCACGACAAACTCTCTTCCTTTCACCATAGCATACGCCCTCACTGCGCGCAGAAACGCCAGGGTCCCTCTCGGACTGACGCCATTGACCGTGTATGTATCCTTTCTCGTCTCCCGAATCAGATTTACCATATAGTCCATCAAAAGCGGATGTACATACACCTCCTGGCTGGCCTTTCTCATCTCCAGCACATCTTTTGCACTGCACACTGCCTGAAGCTTCTCCAGCGGATTTTCCTTCAGAAACCGCTGCATCATCTGCAGCTCTTCCTCCTTTGCTGGATACCCCACAGAAAGTTCCATAAAAAAACGGTCCAGCTGCGCCTCTGGCAGCGGATAGGTTCCTGCCGTCTCAATCGGATTCTGTGTCGCAATCACGAAAAAAGGCTGTGCCAGCCTGCGCGTCTCTCCGTCCACCGTCACCTGCCCCTCTTCCATGCACTCCAGAAGACTCGATTGCGTTCTCGGCGTCGCACGGTTGATCTCGTCTGCCAGCAGAATCTGCGTAAAAACCGGCCCCTGCCGGAACACAAACTCCCCCTTCTTCTGATTATAATAATTGAGTCCTGTCACATCCGACGGCAGCAAATCCGGCGTAAACTGAATCCTGGAAAATTCCATGTCCAAACTTTTTGCCAGCGCTTTCGCCAACATCGTCTTTCCTGTCCCAGGCACATCTTCCAGCAGCACATGTCCTCCTGCCGCGAGCGCCGTCAATAAGAAATCAATCACTTCATCTTTTCCCACGATTACTTTTTTGATATTTCCCCGAATGTCACCGATTTTTGCTTCTATGACTTTCGTCTCCACACTTTTCATTTCCATGATTTTTTGTTCCACACAGCCCCTGCCTTTCTGTACATACTTCCTCTGCACATCTCTTTACTCGTTAGTTTACCTCGTATTCCCCGACTTGACAAGCCAAACCTCTCCCCAAAATATGCAGAAGCAGTACAGATACCATACACCTGCTAAAACATACAAAAAGCGCCGCAGTGGTCTCTCCCACATACGACGCCTCATACCTATCTCTATTTATATTTTTTGCATGATTCTTCCGCGCTCAGACACATCCTGTCCTATTGCCGCTCTGCCTTCCTGTCACTCCGTCACAACACCTTTTTGCAGCATAATATTCGCATACAGTGCCTGCTCTCCTGTCGCAATGATGGCATACGCCTTTTTTGCTTCCTCATAAAACTGGAAACGCTCGTAAAATCCAACCGCTTTTTCGCTGCGATTCGTTCGTTCTTTTACAACCTTCTTATACGTATCCCAAATCGGTGTTTCCACAGTATCCCCTTTTACAACCTCCATCAGTCTAACTGGCTGTTCCACATAGGTATCCAGAGGAAATACCTGTAAAATCGCATCCAAAATCTCTGGTATTCTATGTCCATCCATACGAACAACTACCGCATTCTGTCCGATTGATTCTGCCGGAAAATTCCCGTCTGCTATCACAATACAATCACCATGTCCCATCTCACACAGAACTTTCAGAAGTTGTGGGGACAAAATTTTCGGAATTCCCATCAGCATACAATGCTTCATTCCTTTCTGCTATAAAATTCCTTTTTTCATAACTTTTTCATAACTCTTTCTTCTCACAGCCACTGTACTTCTTGTACCCTGGATGCCGCCCTGTCACTCCATAGTTTTTGCGCATAGAAATCAGGCGGTCAATATTTTCTCTCGAAATCTCCTTCGCGCCGCCCAAAAGATGGGCATTCAGGCTGATTTTGGCAAACAACTCCAATGTCTCCATCCGGTAGTAGGCCGTGAGAACATCAGCGCCCACCGCCAATGCCCCATGATTTTGCAGAAGCACCACATCATGCTCTCCGAGATATGGCGCAATCGCATCCGGCACCTCATAGGTAGACGGCGTTCCATACGGCGTCACAGGAATCGATCCGATTGCAATAACTGTCTCAATCATGGAATACTCATCCAGAGGCTTATTTGCCACAGCATATCCTGTCGCCACAGGCGGATGGGCATGGAGCACAGCCCCTACATCCTCTCTCTCCTCATAGCAGCGCAGATGCATCTTAATTTCCGAGGAAGGGCGGTACCCCTCGAGTCCTTCCAGAATTTCACCGTCCTTTGTCATACGCACCAGCTTTTCCGGTGTAATAAAACTCTTGCTGATTCCTGTCGGTGTCGCCAGAAATGTTCCGTCCTCCAACTTCACACTGACATTTCCGTCATTTGCAGCCACCCATCCCAACTGCCACATCTTATGACAAATATCACAAATCTGCTCCCTCAGTTCCATATAACTCAATTTCATTGTCTTTCCTATTCCTCCATTCCGCCTCACTCTGCTCCACATTGCGCGCTCTAGCCGCCGCATTACATCTGGTGTAAAATACGTTTTCGATACTCCTGATATCTTTCGTTCCAAATTTCTTTTTCCTGCTCTCTCGGCAGGTAGATTTCCACTTTCTCCGTCCTTGCGAGCATCTTCCTTGCTTCCTTTAAATCCGAAATATCCCCAGAAGCAATCAGCTGCAGTACCACATTTCCCAGTACAGTCGCCTCCACCGGCCCCGCTGCCACCGGACATCCGCAGGCATCCGCCGTCATCTGGCACAGCATCCCGCTCTGCGTGCCGCCTCCCACCATATGAATCTTCGCATATAACTTTCCTGTGCACGCCTCAATCTCTTCTTTTGCCGCCCGATATTTAAGCGCCAGGCTCTCATTGATACACCGCACAACCGCACCCACACTATCTGGTGCCTTCTGTCCGGTTTTTGCCGCATAGGCACGGATTTTTTCAGGAATATTCCCAGCAGGCGCAAATTCCGGCACATCAGGGTCTATCAGGCAAGAGAACGCCTCGGCATCTGCCGCCAGCCGTTCCAGCTCGGAAAAACTGTACGTATGCCCCTCGCGCATCCACTGCCGCCTGCTCTCCTGAATCAGCCAGAGCCCGATGATATTTTTCAGAAAAGAAACTTTATCTTTGTATGCAGCCTCATTTGTCACATTGTATCTCTGTGCGGCCTCATTCATCACCGGCGCATCGAGTTCCGTGCCAATCAATGACCAGGTTCCGCAGCTCAAAAACAAAAATTCTTCTTCCATAGAAGGCACTGCTGCCAGCGCACATTGCGTATCATGTCCTGCCACTGCGACCACATCCATCGGCGCGATTCCAAGCTCTCGGCAGATGTTTTCCTTAAGCGTTCCGACCTTCACTGCACTCGGAACCACATCCTGGAACAGATGCTTTGGAATTTCCAGACTGTTTATCACTTCTTTGGACCAGGTCCGCTGCTTCATATCAAACAGCTGCGTCGTGGAGGCGATAGAACATTCACTCACCTTCGCCCCAGACAGAAAATACAGAAACAAATCCGGCATCAAAAGCAGCGCATCCGCCCGTTCCAGAAATTCTTTCCGCTTCTCCAAAAGCGCCAGAAGCTGAAATGCCGTGTTGATTTCCATAAACTGATTCCCCGTAATCTGGTAGAAGCGCTCTTTCTCCATCTTCTCAAAGCTTTTCTCAAGCATTCCCTGTGTGCGCGCATCCCGATAGTGGATGGGAGATTCCATCAGCCTCCCATTCCTGTCTAAAAGCCCGAAATCCACGCCCCAGGTATCCACACTGATGCTCTGTATTCCATCTATGCGCTTGGCCCTGATAAGTCCCTGTTTCACCTCATGAAACAGCCGCAAAAAATCCCAGTACATCGTATCGTTCAGGAACACTGGCTCATTGGCAAAGCGATGTATCTCTTCCAGCTCTATGCTCTCTCCATCAAAACTGCCTAGCATCACTCTTCCGCTCGAAGCACCAAAATCCACTGCCAGCACTTTTTTTGCCGTCAATCTTCCCTTTGCCATATGCCACCTTCCATTCCTTTTTTATTTGCTCTTTTTTTGTTATTTTCTTCTCTTTTTCTATTTATTTTTCTGTTTTTCTTAACGGTACAGAGGACCGTATGCCGCACATGCTCTGTAATCCTGTCCTTCTTTGTCCATTCCAAACGCATTCCATGCTGCCGGTCTGAAAATCTTCTCCTCCGGCACATTGTGCATGGAAACCGGAATTCGCAGCATAGAACACAACGTAATCAAATCTGCCCCGATATGTCCATAGCTGATAGCGCCATGGTTTGCGCCCCAGTTATTCATCACATCATATGCAGTCTTAAACGGGCCATTCTCCGTAGTTCTCGGTGCAAACCAGGTACAAGGCCATGTGTAGTCTGTACGTTTCCAGAGCTTATCTGTCACTTCCTCTGGCAGCTTCAATGTCCAGCCCTCCGCAATCTGCAGCACGGGTCCCAGTCCCTTCACTAGATTTAGACGAATCATGGTACATGGCATTTCTGCCTCTGTGACAAATCGGGAAGAATAGCCCCCGCCTCTGAAATAGCCACAGTCTGCATAATTCCAGGTTGTTGCATTTAAAATTGCTTCCTGGTCTTCCTCTGTCACCTCATACCATGGCTTCATCACCGCATTTCCATCCGCATCTTTCGCCTGTCCATTCGCATCCAGACATGCCGCTCCCGAGTTAATCAGATGGATAAATCCGCCTGCTGCCTTCGCAATGCCTTCCACTTCATATCCTGCCGCCTTCTTCACAGCCTCTGGACTCCAGTAGGTGCGCACATCCGCAAAAATCTGCGCGCGGTTTGTCAAAAGTTTCATAAACAGCATACCGAGGCCATTCAGGACATCGTTCTCCGTTGCCAGAATATACGGCTCTCTCGCTCCATTCCAGTCGAAGGAAGTATTCAGCATCGCCTCTGCGAAATCGCAGTTCGGATAAAAGTCTGTCCACTGTCTCTGTCCCTGGAATCCGGCAGCGATGGCATTGTGTCCCACCATCTCCTCCTCGCGCCCTTTCGGGAGATTCTTATTTCCATTCATCAAATCTTTGATGATACACATCATTTTTACGACAAATTCCCAGTCTTTGTCTTTCTCTTCTCTGCTCTTTTGCAGCTCCTTTGGATTCTTGTCAAAGCCCTCTTTGCATTTCTCCTTTGTCCATGCTAACGCCTTCTGGAATTCTGCTTCATCATAGATGCCCTCTGTCATGCGGCGGATAATTTCCACCTCATCCACAGACTCCACGCGCATTCCCAGATATTCCTCAATAAAGGCAGGGTCAATAATGGAACCGCCGATTCCCATACATACAGAACCAATCTGCAGATACGATTTTCCTCTCATGGAAGCCGCCGCCACAGCTGCGCGGCCAAAGCGGAGCAATTTTTCCTTTACATCCTCCGGAATACTGGTATCATCCGCTTCCTGCACATCATGTCCATAAATACCAAACGCCGGAAGCCCTTTCTGCGCATGGGTTGCCAGCACAGATGCCAGATATACGGCGCCTGGCCTCTCCGTTCCATTAAATCCCCAGACGCCTTTGATTGTCTTTGGTTCCATGTCCATCGTCTCCGCGCCATAGCACCAGCACGGAGTCACAGTCAAAGTGATTGCTACGCCTTCTCTTCTGAATTTATCCTCACAGGCTGCCGCCTCAGCCACACGCCCAATCGTCGTGTCCGCAATCACCACTTTCACCGGCTCGCCGTTGGAATATCTCAGATTTTCCTCAAACAACTTTGCTGCCGCCTTTGCCATATTCATCGTCTGCTCTTCCAGAGACTCTCTCACTTTCAAAGCCCCGCGCCTTCCGTCAATCGTCGGACGAATCCCAATCACTGGATATGCCCCAATCAATCTGCTCTCTGCCATGTTTCGTATCCCCTTTCATCTGATATCCATAATAGTTTTTTATATAATTCATTGCTCTTTTTTTCATCATATCACTGTATTCTCCCCGTTTCCTGTGATATAATAGCAAAAAATAGGAGAATATTCACTTTATGCATTATCTGGATTATAATGAAAAACGCCAACATGGAACGAGCGAGTTTCCCATCGCATTCTACCATATCACAGAGCAGCATCCCCGCTACCATATGCCGTTTCACTGGCACAGAGAACTGGAAATCATTCGTATTCTGGAGGGAAGCTTCCAGCTTTATCTGGAAGATACGGAAATTTCTGCCTCGGCTGGAGACATTCTTTTTATCAATGGAGGCTGGATTCATGGAGGAACTCCCAAAAACTGCATCTACGAGTGTGTTGTCTTCGACCTGAAATCGCTCCTGATGCACACAGAAGGCTGCAAACAGTACCTTCTGCCGCTTTTGGGACATGACATTCTGCTGCCCAGCCATTTTTCCAGAGAACAGGCCGAATCCCTTGGACTTCACTCTGCTGTACGACAGCTCTTTGAGACACTGTCATATACAGCCTTTGGATGGGAGCTGTCCACTCTCGGGCACATGTACACCATATTTGGAATTCTGTTTTCCCACAGACTCTGCCTTCCGGCGGATGCCGCCTCGCGACAGCACACCAAAAAGACAGCACAGCTCAAATCCGTCCTGGAGTACATTGATTCCAACTATCAAAATCCGATTACCCTGGACGAACTGGCACATGTCGCCGGCATGTCGCCAAAATACTTCTGCCGCTGTTTTCAGATTATGGCGCACCGCACGCCTATTGATTATTTGAATTATTACCGGATTGAGCGCGCATGCCTGCTGTTAAATACAAGCGATCTCAGCGTCACAGAGACCGCCTTCGCCTGTGGATTCAACGACAGCGGCTATTTTATCCGCACCTTCAAAAAGTACATGGGAGTGACCCCGAAACAATATGGGATGCGGACCAATTTCCGATAAAACTCCTGTAAAATTTCACAATAAAACGCTCATCTGGCTTCTCACTTTCATAGACAACACACATTGTTTTTTCCAGTACACTGCTCTACAATAATTTTTATACATTTTAAAGCGAAATCCGACAACCTAACACAAAATGAAACGAAACCACACTTTTTAAGGCAGGGTGAAACACAACTATGCAGAGAAATCAGCACGAATATTTTCAGGGACATTTCCCACATCACTTTCCTCATCATTTTCAAAAACATTCTTCTAGGACGATTGACATGACCACCGGCTCTATCATGAAATTGGTCGTGCTGTTTGCACTTCCCATCTGTATTGGAAATGTTCTACAGCAGCTTTACAACACCGTAGATACCCTAATTGTAGGAAATTTCTGTGGTTCTATCGCACTGGCAGCTGTGGGCACCAGCTCGCAGCCAGTAGAAATGCTGCTGTGCATTTTCCTGGGTCTAGGAACTGGAGTTTCCATTCTGGTTTCTCAATGCATAGGCAAAGGGGACATGGAACATATCCAAAAAGTGACCGCTACTGCCACCTCCTTTTTATACTTGTGCGCGATTCCCCTCTCCGTACTGGGGCTATTTTTAGGACCCCTGATTCTGCAGATGATGCAGGTTCCAGAAGACACGTTTCCTTCGGCCTGTTCCTATATCCGCATTATCTTCTTAGGCACTCTGGGAAACATGGGCTATAATATGAATGCGGGCATCCTGCGCGGAGCCGGAGACAGCCAGGCGTCCCTGCTCTTTCTGCTGATATCCTGCGTAGTCAATATCGTGCTGGACCTCGTTTTTGTGGCCGTATTTGGCATGGGCGTCTCAGGTGCCGCTCTGGCAACCATCCTCGCCATGTTTTCCTCCTGGATATTCAGCATTCTCTACATAAAAAAGAAATATCCACAGATGGCGTTCACGTGGCTGCCGAAAAAGTTGGACAGACAGGTGCTGGCGGATATCATACAGGTAGGACTTCCTCTGGGCTTGAACAATTCCCTCTATTCCGTGGGACATATCTGTATGCAGTCACTGATTAATATGCAAGGGACTGCCTTTATAGCCGCCTGCTCTGTGGCTACAAAAGTGACAGGACTTGCCAATGTTGCCATCAACTCATTTTCTTCTGCAGCCACGACCTTCTCAGGACAGAATCTTGGAGCAGAGAACTATGTCCGCCTAAAAAAAGGCAGCCTGCAGATTCCGCTGTTTTCAGGATTATTCACCTGCCTGTCTGGACTGGTCTTTACCTATTTTTGCCGGCCACTCCTCGGATTCTTTACTAACGATACAGAAGTTCTGGAGTTGGCAGTCCTGTACATCCGCGTCGTTCTTCCCTTTACATGGGCGTTTGCAGTATTCAATGCCATCATCTGCTTCGTGAATGGAATCGGTGAAGTCAAATTTCCGACCGTGGTAAATCTTCTGATGCTCTGGGCTGTCCGTATTCCTCTGGCATATCTGATTGCCAGATTCATCGACGGAACCTATGTGATGGCAAGTATTCCTTTCAGCTTTGTATTTGGTATGATTAGCATGTTCACTTTTTTCTTTACAAGAAAATGGCGAGAAATCTGCTGGCTGGCCGCGAAGCAGTGATTCATCTGCTTGTTGGCGCAAAAAAAGCAGCCGTTTTCGTAAATTGAAAATAGCTGCTTATAGTTAATCTATTCTGTTGTAGAGCTTATCTGCTTAACAAACTGGAATTGTTTGAGATTACTAACTCGCTCTAATTCTGTTTGATAACGGATTTATAATAGCTGCCAAAGTCCGCAAGCGCATCAACGATTGGAAGCATTTTTGTTCCAAGTTCCGTCAAACCGTATTCGACTCTCGGCGGTTGCTCACGATAATCGTGGCGGTATGCCAGCCCATCATCAATCATTTGTCGCAAGCTATCTGTCAAAACCTTCTGCGAAATACCGTCGATACTCCGTTGAAGTTCATTGAATCTCCACGGACGCACTTTCAGGTTGCGTAAGATCAACAGCTTCCACTTTCCACCAATGAGAGATACCGCAGTTGCAACCGGGCACTCTGGCAGTTCTTCTTTTTTTCGCATAATTCTTCACCTCCGAACTTATTATAACACATTCAATTTTGAGTGTACAGTTACAAAAAGGTGCGTACTTGTTTTAGCATGTGTCCCATACTATACTAATATCAAGCAATCAGGAATTGCAAATCAACAATGGAGGTATTATTATGGCAAATTATACAAAAACAACTGTCGGTAAGGAAAGCAGAATCGAATTGAACGAAAAGCTGGCTTTGACGGGTGCAGAAATCAGCTTGAACGAACTGCCCGCAGGAGCAGGTGTCCCGTTTGTTCACTCTCATAAGGAGAATGAAGAAATCTACGGAATTCTCTCCGGTAAGGGCAAGGCTGTAATTGACGGAGAAGAAATCAGTATTGCTGCCGGAGATTGGCTGAGAATCGCACCTGCTACAAAGCGCCAGTTCTTTGCAGCAAGCGATTCTGGGATTACCTATATCTGCATTCAGGTAAAGGAAAACTCTCTTGAGCATTTTACCGCAACGGATGCCGTAATTGGTTGATTCAAATCATCCATTCATTGAAACGCACAGTTCTCGATAAGCTAAGAACTGTGCGTTTCTTTTCTCGAAATTATAAATTTGGTAGATATTTCTTCATCTATTTCCTGCATTCCTGCAGCACATAAGAATTTTTCTCAAAATCCACCGTCACTTCCGTTCCATCCGCAAACACGCTTCTCTGTCTTGTCCCGCTCTCATTCAGCAGTTCATGGCGCACCATCTCCTGTTTTGCCACCTTCTCATGGAGCTTTGCCACCACCTCACAGCGCTTTGCCTGCTCTGCAAGGCTGAAGGAGAACGCAGACTCAAACGAACCATCGGTATTTGCATACGCCCCTTCCCGAATCAAGTACGGCGCGCCTCCATTCAGCAGCGCATACAGCATCAAATCTTCCGTCTCGCTGGTTTTGTCCATCATCCAAGGCTGTATGACACAGTCGTGATACACCAGATTAAACAGCGGAACCGGAATGCCGTCTCTCGGCGTTCCAGGCGCCTGCAGCATAAAGTGATACGGCGCATAATGGCAAAATACCAGACTCTTTATACTCCAGTCCGACACTTCCTCCGAACTTGACAAAATTCCATGTGCCAGAAGCCACTCAAAGCAGCGCCCGCGGTACTCATAACTCTCCCGCCTTGTCATGCGGTGCAGCGGGTTTGCACACTCATCGCCCTCATTGCAGGTAAACACATCCAGATACGCGCCGTCCAGTGCAATCCCGTTTTCGGCTATCTTCTGAAAGTTCCGTCTCACATAATACGGCGCCTGTGTGGTGCAGAGATAGGTCTGCGGACCGCCCGCCCAGCGCGCATGCTGCGGGATGGTTCCATCAGGCAGCTGCACTGCATATGCCGCATCAAACGACGGAGCCGCGAAATAATAGTCCCGATATTGGTCATGAATACCGAACAGATATCCAAACTCATGCATCTTGTCCGCCAGCGCCTTCATTCCCTGCCATCCTCCGGCCTTCTCACATGCGGGCGTATAATCCGGATGCTGGTTGTCATATCCTGGCTCTGCCCAGCCGTCCAGATGCAGATACACCTTCTCCACGCCCAGCTCATGAATCTCTTCGATTTTTTTCTGTCTCACAGCAAACGGCGTAATCCGATTATTCTTGTCCGGCGCCTGCGGGTCAAAGAAATCCGATTTCGGGTTCACGCTGGTCTTGATGCCAAAATGGACAAACGAACATCCAATCAGCTGGTTCACAGATGGTATTTTCGCCGCCTTCTCCTCCAGAGATGTAAAATGTCCCGTCTCTTTCACATAATTTCTGTACACCTTACAGAGGTCATTGTAATCACAATCCGGCAAAAATGTGTACGTCAGACATCTGCGGTATTCCATCTTTCCCAGACTGTTCTCCCAGCGCACACCCACGCGGGTATATGGACCATTTGCCGGATGCTTCACATTCACGCCGCCATTCCACGGAGTCTCTGCAATCGCAATGTATCCGGCACCGCCCTTCACCTGCCCAAACCACGGCATATAGCTTCCGGCAGTCAAAAACATACCATTAAACGATACTTTTTCCAGAGGCTCTGGCCAGGTATCCGGCACCAGGACACCCTGACCGGCATTTAAAAGCGTATATCCAGAGACTTCTGCTGCCGCCGCTTCTTCCGCATCCGCATGCTCCAACACACGCTCCAAGCTTCCAGGCCAGCATACTTCCTTTACCAAAATTCCCTCTTCCCGAATCGGAATCCACTCTGTATGTACAGTCTGATTTGCTTCCTCCACCCACACCAGAGTGTCAAACGCATATCCCTCCTGCTCTGCACTTCCCTGATAGCCGCGAAATGAGGAATGAATCCCCGCCCCGACTCCACAGGTAAACGCTTCATGGCGAATCTCCTTCCAATCTGAAAAAAGCGCAGTTGTGCCATCCTGAAGCGTTAAAGCTGCCGTCTGGTCCTGGCAAACACGCCAGGTCACTCCGTCCGCCTGTATACAAATCCCAAATGTCTCTTCATTCAAAGCAATCGTTCTGCTTCCAACCTGGATTTCCATGTCCGTTCCTTCTCCTTTTGCCGTATTCGTACTGTACTGTGTATTATACTGCATTGTACTATCTATTTCTGTGAAATGCATCCATCTATTCTGTCCTGCTTTTTGTACCATCCTACTCTATCTTTTCTCTGCTTTTCTTCTTTTTTTCACTCAGCGTCCTTCCACGCGATACGGTTTCCTCACCGGCGTGGTGCTTCTGAGAAAATATGCATTGGAATTCGCATGAAGCCCTTTTGAGTCACGGGCATCCACGCGGATATAGCCCTCATTTCCATTCAGCTCAAATACAGCTTCTGTGATGGTTTCCCCTGGTTTTGCCAGTTTTTTGTGACAGCTTCGTCCCTCTGTAATCACGAAAATCTTCTCCACCGGACTCGTCTTCACCACTAATTTTCCATCCTCGATATACAAAGCTTTTATTTCCGGTCCCATGGAGGAATAAAAATCTCCATTGAGAAGCGCATCCACGATAGCTCTGTAGGTCAGCTCTTTCGCCCGAATCATCGTAAATCCGCCGAAGGAATCACACATCGGGTCTTCCACCGGATAAGAATTGTGATTGTCATCTGTAGCGACACAATTCAGATGAATTCCCTCCCGCAGCATCTCATCATAACTCTGCGGATTATAGCCATACAGTCCGTCATGCTCGCATCCATAATTATAAATCTCCATCGCCCAGACTTCTCTCAAGTCCTTGTAATCGGCATATGTCTGCAAAGACCAGTACGGATGATTGTAGCAGGCAAAAAAGCCCTTCAGGCGCATCTGCACCAGATAGTCATTGATATAGTTGATATCTGTATAACGGCGCTCTGGAAGAATGGATTTTGCTTTTTCCTCTGCATCTTTTAACGGATTCGTATCATACAGATTGATATGATATGTCTTCACTCTGGAAAAATCCCCTGGCACCTTAAAAAACTCATTGATGTCCACCTCATACGCTGCCAGCGGCACAAACGTATCATCCATCAGTTCCGGATGCCAGCCATAATGGCGATGGTCCGTATATGCAACCACCGAATATCCTTCCTTCTGGTACATCTCCTTGATTTCTTCCGGCGTCTTATTTCCATCGGAAAGCACCGTATGACAATGCAGATTTGCCTTGTAAAACTGCCCTTCTTCCGGCAGCAGCCAAATTTTTTCTCCCATAATTTTAATCCTCCATTCAAAATCAGGCAGAATGGGAATCAGAAGCGATACTTCATCTTCCAGTCAAACACATTCTCCGCAATCTGGTATTCTATCGGAAGCTCTGGACCGCAGGATGCCGTTCCCACACCACTGTTCTTATAATCCACAGAGACAAACAGCATGCCGGACTTCTCCAGCTCAAAACTGTGCATCTTCTGTGTCAACTCTCTCACGCTGTACTCAGAAACAGAGAAATCAAATGCCTGTGCGCCCTCTGCTGTGAAATTCTCCACCTTCATCCAGGAACAATGGTGTCTCGCTCCATTTTCCTGCGGTTTCACATAGTTCTCGTACATCGCCTCCGCCGTTGTCTGGAATGTTCCAATCCAGGACGCCTCATGTTTGTCGATATAGCTCTCATTCGGCCCATATCCATAATACTCCACGGACGCTGTTCCGTCCAGCTTCAACGGGAATACCAGACCAAATCTGGGCAGTGACGGGAAAATCTCCTCTTTCTCCACATGCATCTGCATGCCAATGCTTCCGTCTTTTCCGATTGTCCAGGTAGTCTGCATCCGAAGCGGCGGCTGTACAATCGGGCAGCCCAGAGAGGAACGAGTAGAAATCACAACCACATCTCCTTCTGCACTCCATGTTGTCTCATACACTCTCGGAATCAGGCGGTCATAACCGGCACCTTCCCAGACTTCCCGAATCTTTCTGTCATTGTCGGTCGGCGCGCGGAATACCTGGAACGCCATCGGTGCCGCCAGCTGCTCTTTTCCTTCCTTCACAATCGAGGTAAACAATCCTGTCATCTTGGAGAACACGAACATGGTATCTCTCACATGCAGGCAAAGTTCTTTTGCCGTCTCCTCAACAGTGATTTCATTCTCTGCTGCTTTCGCAATATGCTTTGTGGCTCCTTCCGCTTCCTCATATGGGAACTGCTCTTCTCCCAGCTGCATCTGGTCAAATCCGACCTCATGTCCTGCCGGAAGCACGCCTTCCTCCACTCGAAGCACGTAGGTGAGTCTCAGCCAAGTATTTGGCCGCTTCGCGGTCTCAGCCATCTCCTCATCCCAACTTGGGATACATACCACCGCTGTTTCATGCGGTTTTACAGAAAACACCGGAAGTTCTCCACTTCTCACAGTCTCTCCATTTTCGCACACTTCATAGAGAATTCGGATTCTGTCCTGAATGTCCTTGAAATCCATCCGGTTGAACAGGCGCACGCTGCCATCCTGCGCACTCACCAGCTGGGCCATCACTGGCCGGATGCCGTTTTTATACTCCAAAAGTCCTGGATGCGGGATTCTGTCCGGAGAAACCAATCCATCCACACAGAAATTTCCATCATGCGGCCACTCGCCATGGTCGCCGCCGTACAGGAACTTCGGATTTCCCTGCGCGTCATCTCCGTCATAGATGGCGTGGTCACACCACTCCCAGACAAAGCCGCCGATGAAATTGTCATATTGATAGAAGCGCTCAATATAGTCCTTCACACCACCTGGGCCATTTCCCATCGCATGCAAGAATTCACAGAGCACCAGAGGTTTTTTCTTATTTTCTTGGAGGAATTTGTCCAGCCATGGCAGGTCCGGATACATGCGGCTCTCCACATCCAGCATGGACTGGTCATTCTTATGGCCGCCCGTCTCCGAGTATGCTCTCTCATAGTGGCGCGGTCTTGTCGTGTCATACGCGCGCACCCAGCGTCCCGCTTCCTCAAAAGCAGGTCCATATCCGGCCTCATTTCCCAGAGACCAGAAGATAACCGACGGCTGGTTTTTATCGCGAATCACAGCGCGCTGGATTCTATCCAAAATCGCCATATCAAAACGCGCATCCTGCGGCACCATGCCATAGGTCAGATGATATCCGCCGCCATAGTAATGCACCGTTCCGTGGCTCTCCACATCCGCCTCATCCATCACATAGAATCCCATCCGATTGCACAGTTCCAAAAATACTGGTCTGTTCGGATAATGGCTGGTGCGGATGGCATTGATATTGTGCTGTTTCATCAGCATCAGATCTTCTATCATATCGTCCATCGTCACAGTCATTCCTGTGTACGGATTGCTATCGTGGCGGTTGACGCCCTTAAATTTCACCGGCACCTGGTTCACATACAGCACAGCGTCCCGAATCACAATCTCCCGAATTCCCACATCCTGACGGATTTCCTCACCCTCAGTCCGAATCGTCAGCGTGTATAGGTTCGGCTCCTCCGCATTCCAGAGGGCTGGATGTGCGACTGTAAACTCCACATCACTTCCTGTCACTGTTTTCTCTTCCAACACATCTCCGTCACGGGAGAGCACAGCCGTCACAGCCGGATTTCCTACACAGCTCTCCAAGTGCAGGCAGACCTTTGCCGTATCCTGCGCAAAGTCAATCGGCGTCGTCACGCGAAAATCGCGCACATGCTCCGTCGGGCGGATGAGAAGTGTCACATCGCGGAAAATACCTGTATAACGGAATTTATCCTGGTCCTCCAGATAGCTTCCGTCACACCATTTCAGCACCAGAACACAGAGCGTATTCTTTCCGGCACGCACCTTGTTCGTCACATCAAACTCACTCGGGCTGTGGGAAACCTGGCTGTAACCGACAAATACCCCGTTCAGCCACACATAAAAACAGGAATCTACACCCTCAAAATACAGGTACTGTGTGCCCTCTGTCTGCGTTTCCTCCAACACAAACTCTTTCACATAAGCGCCGCACGGATTCATCTGCGGCACATACGGCGGGTCATACGGAAATGGGAAATCTACATTGGTGTATTGAATCTGGTCGTATCCAAGCATCTGGATACAGGAAGGAACCGTAATCTGTGAAAATCCTTCCAGTTTCAGCTCCTCACTTCCAAATCCTTCTGGTACATCCTCCACACAGGAATAATATGCAAATTTCCAGTCATCGCCGGATAACTTCACGCCTGGCAGCGGATAATAACACCGGTTTTCCTCACAGCCCACATGAAGAACATCCAAATTCTCGTAAAACGGTTGCAGTCTCATTTCATCCTCCATACACTTCCATGATCTCTCATGAATTATTTTTATGAACGCTTCTAATCCCTTATATTTCTTGTATGTTTTATATTTCTTATATCTCTTTTGTCTCTTTTCGTCAATATGGCAGCAGTCCCATACTACGTATCTCTCCTTCATTCACGCTCCATCGTATGTGTCCTGCTGCCACTCTGTCAGGTTTTTCCAAAAAAGCCTTATTTCCCGACTTTCTATTCAGCCTGTTTTCTTTATTTTGTTTTATTCTGTTTTCTTTTCTTTATTTCTGTTTCTTTCGTATTTTTCGCTTATTATTCTTTCACTGCGCCAACCATAACACCTGCTGCGAAATACTTCTGCAGGAACGGATATACAAACAGAATCGGCACTGTTGCTACCATGATGGTCGCATATTTGATATTCATTGCGATTGCCTCAGCATCGCCGCCGCCCATTGCCTGAAGGTCGTTTGAAATCAGGATTTCTCGTAAGATTACCTGCAGCGGATATAACTCACGGTTTCTGAGGATTGTAGATGCCCAGAACCATGCGTTCCAGATACCTACGCCATAGTACAGAACCATAACAGCCAGAATCGCTTTGGAAAGCGGCAGTACAATCTGAAACAGTACTGTCATATGGCCCGCACCGTCAATCTGCGCTGCTTCTGTCAGGCTGACAGGGATGGACTCAAAAGAAGTTCTGAGGATAATCATGTTGTATGTACTGACTAAAAATGGAATAATCAAGCCCCATCTGGTATTCAGAAGGTGCATATCCTTCAATGTCAGGTAGAACGGAATCATACCGCCGCCGAAGAACATGGTAAACATAATCAGCATCATAATGGCTTTCTTAAACATTACATTTTTTCTGGACAGGAAATATGCGCCAAGAGACGTCATAACCAGGTCCATCAATACACCGATGATTAATACAAACAATGTATTTCCATATCCTTTTAAAATCATCGGGTTTGCAAACACCTTTGCATACGCATTGAGACTGAATCCCAACGGTTTTAACAAAACACCACTGTGTGACATTAACTGGCTGCTGTCACTGATAGATGCTACAGCTACATACCACATCGGATACAGACATACCAGGGCAATGATTGTCAAAATGATATAGTTAAATACGCGAAATACTTTCTCACCTGTCGAAATCTTAACTTTCATCTGTCGCACCTCCTATTACCACAGACTCGTCTCTGTAAACTTCTTGCTGATCTTGTTGGTTACAACTAACAGGAAGCAGTTGATAACAGAGTTAAACAGACCAATCGCTGTGGAGTAGCTCCAGTCCTGTTCCTGCAGGCCGACACGGTACACATAAGACGAAATGATATCGGATGTCTCATATGTGGACGGATTGTAAAGAAGAATGGTTTTCTCGTATCCCATGCTCATCAGAGAACCCATTCTCAGAATCAGCATGATAATGATGGTTGGCATGATGGATGGCAATGTCACATGCAAAAGCTGTTTCCACTTTCCAGCGCCGTCGATGGATGCTGCTTCATACAGCTGGCTGTCTACACCAGACAGGGCAGACAGATAAATGATGGAACCCCAGCCCACTTCCTGCCAAATACTGGAAGCTGTATAAATGGTTCTGTAATATGCCGGATTCTGCAGCAGCGCAGAGCGCTCGCCGCCGAACAGAGCGATAATATCATTAAAAATCCCTGTGCTCAGACAGAAATCTTTAATCATACCACAGGCAACTACCAGGGAAATAAAGTGAGGCAGGTATGTAATTGTCTGTGTAATGCTCTTAAACTTTTTGTTCTTCACTTCATTTAACAACAGTGCCAGAATAATTGGTGCCGGAAAGCCAAAAATAATGTTGTAAATGCTTAAGAGCAGTGTATTTCTCATCAGACGCACAAAGTATGCGCTCTTAAAGAATCTCTCAAAGTTGTACATTCCAACCCATTCGCTTCCCATAATTCCCTTTGCCGGAATAAAATCCTTGAACGCGATAATAGCGCCGTACATTGGTTTATAGTGGAAAATAATGTAAAAAATCAGAACCGGAAGCACCAGTACATACAAACTCCAGTTTCTGCGAAAATCTTTTTTGACTCTGACACTAAACGAATTTCCCTGCATAGTTTCATCCCTTTCTTCGATTCTTAAAACAGCCGGACTCCCGTATAGTGTGCGGTGTCCGGCTGTCCAATCTTAACAACTAGCTGTCTTTACAGCACTGCAAGTTTAATCATGCGATTATGCGATTTCTTGTTGTTACTGTGGTGTTGGTATTCTACCATTATTGCGCTACTTTGTCGTATCCCTCTGCTGTCATTGTACTCGTCACTTGTAAATGCTGCGCTATTATCTTGCGTTATAACGATCCAATGCGCTGTTCTGAATTTCCAGAGCGCGTGCCAGGTTCATGTTGTTTACAGTATTTACATAGTTATCCCAGTTATCCAGGCTCTCTGTACCGAAGATGAATTTCAGAACCATCTCATCTACATAAGTAGAAATCTCGTTGTTCAGAGTCGCGAGTTCTTTGGACTCCTCCTGAAGAGCGGTCACGTTTGGAAGAACATATTTATCAGCGCCTGGTACTGTCCATGTAGATGGGCACTCTTTTACTGTCGGCAGCTGCAAGTACTGCTCAATATAATAGCCATCCTGTACGAACGGACCATTGTAGTTTGCACGGATATATTTAGCCAGAGAGTGTGCCAGTGGCCATCCATCCGGATTGTTCAAAATCAGGTCTGTGTAAGTCGGAACGCCGTCCTTCATCTCGTAGGAAACGCCCTCGATACCGAAGTTCATCAGGTTATGTCCAGCCTCGCCATAAGCATAATCCAGGAATTTTGCTGCGGTCTCTACATCTTTACAGCTTGTTGTGATAGCTGCACCTACATCTGGGAAAGCGTTCTCAATGTAGCCCCATGTTGGAGTGTCACCCTTTTCCAGAGTCGGGTATGGAGTCGGAACTAACAGGTAATCCGGATTTGTCTTCTGTGCAGTTGTCATAAATACTTGCATACGGGAAGCTGCCCAACCGATGGAAGCACCAGCTTTGTCTGTTGTCATCTTAGCAGTTACCTGGTCGCCGTTCAGCGTAGCGATATCCTTGTCAATCAGACCCTCGCTGTACCACTGATGCATGGTCTCCAGATATTTCTTGAAGTTGTCCTCAACTGGTCCATAGTGAACTTTTCCGTCCTCGCCTACATAGTAGGTATAGGAAGTTTCATATGCATATGCAATCAGGTTCTTATCTTTGAAGTTTGCCCAGTCAAAGCAGAATGGAGATTCTGCACCTTTCTGCTCCTTGAATGCAGTCAGAACGGTATGCCACTCATCTACTGTAGTCGGAACTTCCAGTCCCAGCTCATCCAGCCAATCTTTTCTCAGGAAAGCGCCTACAGTTACGCGAAGTTTCTCTTCACCACGGATGAATGGGAATGCGAAATAGTTTCCATCATCTGTCTTGATGCTCTTATCTATATCTGGATGTTCAGCCAGGTATTTTGTGATGTTCGGGCAGTACTGCTCAAATACATCATTCAGGGAAATAATAACGCCATCGCGGATTGCTTTCTCCGGACCGCCTGGATAGCTGTTTACCCAGCCGTATTCCATAATATCTGGAAGATTTCCGTCAGCAACGATTAAGTTGAACTGCTCTTTCTCCTGTCCTGCTGCTGGATGCTGGAATTCAATCTGAACACCAGTCTGCTCCTGCCACTGTTTTCCTAATTCTGTATCACCCAGGTTTGTGAAGTTTGCGGATACGTTGGAGTTTAACTGGAGCCAGTATGTCAGTTTTCCTCCATTTGTTAAAGGATATGTTGTCTCACCTGCCGGTGCTGCAGCTTCTGTCTGAGCCGCTGCTGTTGTCTGTCCAGCTGCCGCCTCTGTCTGAGCTGCTGTTGTCTCTGGTGCTGCTGTTGTGGAAGCACTTCCGCCTCCGCCACATCCTGCCAGGGATGCTGTTGCCGTTGCAGCCATTGTCAGAACTGCAAGACCCTTTTTCCATGATTTTCTCATAAAACTTTTCCTTCCCTTCTTTAAAAATTTTTTGATTTTTTTCTCATTTTCCGTTTGAGCTTCTTCAAAAGTTCCCTCAACTTTCGTTTTGCTCGTTTTGTTCTCGATGTGTTTACTATAGCATCCATTTTGTATATTTTCTATAGATAAAAAGTCGAAAGAGCTGATAAAATCCACACATTTTACCAATTCTTTCGACTTTTTTTACTTTTTGCCTGTTAATTTTAAAAATCGTCAATTCTTGTTTTGTCAATCACCCCGCCCCGTAAAGGGGCGCGGCTTCAACCGAATTTATTTATTTTGTGAAAATTGCCCTGGAGTCAGCCCTGTCTGTTTCTTAAATACACGAATAAACGTAGACACATCTCGAAAGCCAACCATCTCTGCCACTTCGCTCACGCTCTTTCCCTCTTCCAGCAACGACTTCGCCGCTTCCACGCGCACCTGGCTGATAAATTTTAAAAGGCTCTCCCCTGTCTGCTTCTTAAATAGAGTAGACAGATACGCTGGCGTCATATGAAAATACAGTCCTGTCTGCGAAATATTCAAATCAGGGTTCTGATAGTTCTCACGAATATACTCAACCACCCGCGCACTGAGCTGTGTTCCCGAATCAACCCCCCCTGCCTCGGTATTTTCCGTATTTTTTTCACAGACATTCTGAATCAATTTTTCAAACTCTTCCACCATCTCTGCGTAAGAAATCTTACTCGATATCTGGTGCAGATTTTCGTATTCATCCATATTTCCTACACCGAGCTCGGCGGCCCCTTTTAGGATTGTGCCCAAAATATCATAAAACAGACAGCGTTTCCTGAATGGAGACATCTTATTTCTGTGCGTGTTTGTCTCTATTACACCCCGAATGTAGGAGACCGCCACAGGGACATTTCCGGACAACATTGCGGAGACAATTTTTGCCTCAATCTCCGCCGGATAATAGTAATTGGAGTAAGAATTATCCCGAATTTCCTCGTAGGACATATAGTCCGAATCCAGCTGCTGAACAAAAACTTCCATCTCCCGCGCTTCTATATAAGAGAGATGAATACCCTCCAGACCGGCATGGCAGGTACCTGCCAGCGCAATCACCCGAAAAGAAAAATTCTTCTGAATAAAATGCTGTGTATTGTCCAATGCCTCCATAAACTGCTCTTTCTCTGTCTTTTCATCTCGAAAATGCACAATCACAGCGAGCATCTCTCCCACATCGACCATCTCCAGACCAAATCGGCCTCCTGCTTCCTCCACCAGTACATTTTCGATGATAAATTTTTTCAGACTGTCCTTCTTATCGTCCGCCTGCGCACCAGCTTCTTCCTTCTGCGAGGTATCCGCCTGCATCAGAAGAACCATATTCATGCCATCCTTCAGCTTGGCAATCTCCGCGTCCTTCTCCTCAATACCATCACATTCATCATAAAACGCCTCCAGAAGTCTGGTCAGATAATATTGATGGATAATTTTCTGATTGTTGACCACGATATGGCTGAAATCTGCATGTTCCTCAAGCAATACTTTCGTTTTTTTCTGCAGATACAGATATTCATTGTCTCCGAAATCTTCCTCATTTTTTGTATTATGGCGGTGCAGCATATCCAGAAGATTCTCCAAAGGATTATAATTCATTTTTGTCATCTGCCACGAAATCACAAAGCCCACAATCAAACAGAAAAGATTTTCCAGCAAAAATATATTCCGCATCCGTTTTACCGGCTCGCTGACTACACTCTCTGGAATCAGAGATACATACTTCCAGTCCAGTACATCTGATTTCTCGGTGCGGACAATAAATTTTTCTCCTCCCATCTGTACAGACAAATCCTTCCCTGGAATACAGTCCTGATACTGCAGAGTAAAGTAATCGGTATCTTCCACTCTTCTGTTTAAAATCTGGTTTGAGGCATCCAGTACCAGGACGTCCCCGCCGTCCCATTTCAGAGATTCAATGTTGTCATTCAGCGCCTTCATATTCAGAAGAATACCGACCACAGAACTCTCCAACCCCAGAGACACTTTCATATTCGTCAGTGTCACCAGCAAAAACGAATCTCCATTTTCCTTTTCCGGTTCCAGGCGAATGACATTCAGGTAGCGTGCACTTGAGAGATACTCCTGCATTTTTTCTTCACTCATCGTCCTCATTCTGCTGTACATATCATAGTACATGGAAAAATCCATATTTCCAAATGTGCTTACAACTTTCTGATTTTTCTGAAAATACACAAAAATATCATGACAATAGTAATTATAACTATTGCAAGTCATTTTTATATTATTTAACTCACCGTACAGATTGTACAGATTATAAAAATCACTGTCCTCAAATGTGCCTTCCGCCATGGACAGCATCTGGAGTTCTTTGTTGAAAGCAATCTGTGTCGCTCTTATAATATAGGCGCCTATTTCTGCATCACAGCCCTGTTTTATTGTCTGGACTGTTTTCAAATTCTTCTCATCTGTCTGCTGTTTTATTGTTGTATATGTATATAGGTAAAACAGGAAAGCCGCCAATACAGGAAGCAAAAAGATGATAATATAAGAAACAAACATCTTATGATACACTTTGCGATAGCGTCTTTTTTCTATCCCCATATCTTCCATCCCCTTAAATTATTCTCCTATCCATCTTACCATACTTGCCCCAGCATTAAAATACATTTTTAGGAAATTTTTCTCAATCCGAAATCTCTAAATCACAGTGTGAATCCGAGTCCATGTTTCTGCAATCGAGTAGGGGGAATTTAATCCCCCTCTCACACCACCGTACATGCCGTTCGG
>JAUNGE010000008.1 GCA_030524675.1 bacterium | reverse complement strand
AATGATGTTGGGGTCAAAAGGTATTTTGACCCCTTTGATACCAGATTGCTCCGCATTATATGCTCCCGCAATCCTCAAAAACATTCATAATTCGCTCATTTTTCTTTGAAAAATGGCTACTTATTCATGTTTTTGGCGGGTCCCAAAGTCAAAAATCCTCTTGCAAGCAAGCTTGCATCGGATTTCTGACCTTGGGACCCTGGTATCACAGAATAAAAATATAAGAGAACAGGAGGAAAATACATGGTACGTTGGATACAGGAAATGCGATGGGATGGAAAACAATGGAATAGAAAACGATGGAATAGAAGAAAACGCCATTTTCTGGCTCTGGGAATGGCGGGAGGATTGCTGATTTCTTCGGTTGCCGGATGCGGCACGGCCGCGGAAACGGGGAATACGAACGGCGGCAGCAGTGGCGGCGCAGAACAGATATCTGAAAGTGTTTCTGGAGGGGAAGAGGATGAGAGTGGCATGAGAGAGAATGAGATGCAGGCATCCTCCACAGAAACGGAGAAGGAGGAAGAAAACAAGGAAGAACAGAATGTGGGAGAAGAAACAGTGATTTCAGCGGAAAACGGCAATATCCGCATATCTGGCACAGGTGCGAAGGCAGCAGAACATCAAGTGACGATTTCGTCTGCTGGAACGTATCGTCTGACAGGGACTCTGGAAGAAGGGCAGATTCTGGTGGATGCTGGAAAAGACGATGAGATTCGATTGATTCTGGACAATTTCTCGATTTCCAACTCGAACTCTTCAGCGATTTATGGTGTGCAGAGTGGGTGTATTACCATCGAGACAGCAGAGAATACACATAATTCTGTCACAGACGGGACTTCTTACCAGTATGACACGGAAGGCGAGGATGAGCCGAATGCGGCGATTTTCAGCAAAGATGATATTGTTTTGGAAGGGAATGGAATTCTGGAAGTCAATGGACAGTATCAGGACGGAATCCGCGGAAAAGATGATTTGACTATAAAAGCAGGAGAATACCAGATTCAGGCAATCAACGACGCAATCAAGGGAAAAGATTCGGTGCAGATAGAAGGCGGAACTTTTGTGCTGCAGGCGGGAGGTGACGGAATCCAGTCCAGCAATGATACAGATACTGAGAAGGGCTATGTGCGGATTTTGGGCGGCACGTTTACGATTCAGGCGGAGAAAAAAGGCATTCTGTCTGAGACAGGAATAGAGATTGTGGATGGAACTTTTTCTGTCACATCTGAGGATGATGCGATTCACAGCAATGGAGATGTCACAATCTCCGGCGGGACTCTGACACTCTCCACAGAGGATGATGCAGTTCATGCGGATGGAGCACTTTCTGTCAGTGCCGGTGTGATTTCGGTAGAGAAGAGTTATGAGGGATTGGAAGGACTGACTGTGGATATCAGCGGCGGTACGATTTCCATTGTGTCTGAGGATGATGGAATCAATGCTGCAGGCGGTGTGGATGCTTCCGGCAACCAGGACCGATTCGGCGGGAAGGCATTTTCTGTGACAGAAGGCGCCTATATTAAGATAATCGGCGGGGAAGTATTTGTGAGCGCCCTGGGAGATGGTCTGGATTCCAATGGAGATCTGTTCGTAGAGGGCGGAACCATCTATGTGGAAGGGCCGGAGAGCAATGGAAACAGCGCTCTGGATTTTGATGGAACTGGTACGATAAGTGGAGGAATCCTCATGGCGACTGGCAGCAGCGGAATGGTACAGATGTTTTCGCAGGACTCCTCACAGGCATCCATTGCCGTCTTTTATGATGGCACAAAGCAGGCTGGAAGTACAGTGCGCCTGCTTGACAGTGAGGGAAAAGAAGTGTTGGAGAGGCAGGTAGGCCGTGCATTTTCCTGTCTGATTCTCAGTACGCCGGATTTGAGACAGGGAGAGACATATGAGATACAGACTGGAGAGGAGAGTGTGAATGTGCAGGTCGATGGGGCTGTGACGCAGTATGGAAATTCGTCCGGCCGAGGTGGCTTTGGCCGAGGCGGCATGGGAGCTGGAAAGGACGGAATGGAAAGACCAGAAGCGCAAGGAGACGCAGCAGCCGGAAGAGGCGGAGCTGGAAGGCCGCAAGCAGAAGGTGAATCAGGAAGTGGAAGAGGCGGAAGAGGCAGAGCAGAAACAGAAAGCGGGACAACACAGAATGAATAAAAAGAATAGTAAGTAAAAGAATGGACAGGAATGGATTCCCCTGCTGCAAAAGTGCAGCAGGGGAATTTTTGTATAATAGGAAATTCTTCTCAAGCCTCCTATTATAGAAAAAAGCCTTCAGGGTGGGATGCACACCATTCTCTCTGCAAGTTAAGAAAAAAGATAAAAGGACGAATAAAAGTGCATTTTGGAATGAAAAATTGTAGAAAAGTACTAATTTGTTTGCGGAAATTTTCTAACGAAAAAAGTTTGTAAATTTTAAAATGTACTTAGAGAAGAAAACGTATACAATAGTCTTGAAAGGAGAGAAGGAATCTTGAAGGAGCAGACAAAAGGAGAAACACGGGCGGAACAGGCGTGTAAAGTGATTGATATTGTTTCTGTCAGAAGAAAGAAAATGCCATCTTATATTAAAGAAGCACTGGACTATTTGGACGTACATTTTTCTGAAAAGATAACCGTGGATGCTTTGTCAGAAAAACTGTATGTCAGCAAATATCATCTCATGCGGGCATTTAAACAGGAGACAGGGCAGACCATTCATGAATATCTGACGGAACGGCGCATAGCGGCTGCTCTGAAAATGATTCGCACAGGAATTCCGGCGCAGGATGTCAGTGAGGCGGTTGGATATCAGGAATATTCCCTTTTTTATAAAAATTTTTGTAAATATGTGGGAACAGCACCCAGTGCATATCAGGCACAGCAGGTGCAGGCAATGCCGCGGATATCGCCGATATCACTGGAACATTCTAATATTGTCGTTTTGAGAAAGGAATTTCTGCAGGCATGAGATTGAAAAAAGGAATTACGATTTTATGGATGTCGTTTGCAGTGGCATTTCTGGTGACTCTGGTACTGCTGACAAAAGGAGAGAGGAAAGATGCAGAGTCCGAGAATTATGAGAATTCTTCTAATGTGTTGGAAGTGTATGCCTGGTATGATGAGATGGAGACGTTTCGTGCGCTGGCGGAGGGATTTACGGAAAAATATCCGGATATACAGGTAAATGTGCATTATCTTCCGAGTTCTGAGAATATTCAGGGACTTCAGATTGCTATCAATGGTGAGAATGTGGTGGATGTGATTGCAATAGGAACGCCTGCTGCCGCTGCACAGATGATTGAGAAAAATCAGGTGATGGATTTGAGCGGGTTGCTGCAGGGCGCAGATTTGAGTGGAATTCAGGTCTTGATGGAATCTTTGCAGCAGGAGACAGATATCTATATGCTTCCATATCGAAACAGTGCTTGGGTGGTATACTACAATACAGATATTTTCGATGAGGAGAATATTCCATATCCAGAGGGTGACTGGACCTGGGAGGAGTATGCAGACATGGCAGAGCGGTTGATGGACCCCAAAAAGGGAAGGTACGGCTCTTTGAATTATGAGAGCAACTGGTGGAGAGTGCCAGTGAGAACAGTGGGAGCAGAGGACCCGATGAAAGAAGAGGACCTGGAGATGTTCGCAGAGGCGGCAAAATGGAATTATGAACTCACATATGAGAGAAAAGCGGCGATTTCCTACAATCAGCTGACCAGTATGGGCGGCAAGGACTATGTAGGACGATTCCTGAGCGGGGAAGCGGCGATGATGTACTGCGGCGAGTGGTGTCTGCCCATGATGCGTGAGAGAATCGAGAGCGAATATCCGGATTTTTCCTATGATGTGGCAAAACTTCCCCACTGGGAGAGCCGAGAATCCTACGAGGAGAGACAGGAAGTATATGAACATATAAAAGAATCTGTAAATACAAATGAAAATAGCAATACAAATGAAAATGCAAAGGAGCAGACAGACACAGGTACAGACGCAGATACAGGCGAAAAATTTTATGCGATTGGAAGTCCTGCTGTTTTGATGGTGGCAAAAAAATCACAGAAGAAGGAAGAGGCGGCATTATTTTTGAAGTATGCCAGCGGGGAGGAAGGAGCAAAGCAGATTGCAGCAAAAGGAATTCTGCCTGCCTGGAATTCCGATGAAATTCGTCAGATTTTTCAGGACAGCATGCAGATGCCAAAGCATACGGAATATTTTTTCCCAAAGGAGGAGATTTCCAGTTTTCCTGCCACGACAGATTATACGATGTCCATGAATCTGTTGCATGACAATATCTGGTCCTATCTGTTGGGGGAGGTGTCGCTGGAAACTGCTCTGTGGAACTATAAAAGTCAGTTGGCGGAAAGGATGGTTTCCAAGTGAAAATTCCAGTGAAAATTTCGCTGCAAAGTTCAAAGAATCGTTCCATGAAAAAGAAAAAAAAGCGCTCTTTTATGCGCCGCATCAGCTGGAATATGCTGATTCTGATTTTGGTATCGAACTTGGTGACATATGTGTTCGCATATATGTTTTTTTATCACACGATTTATGAGAACACCAAGTCTTCGGGAGAAAATATGCTGATTGCGAATCTTCAGGTGCTGGACCAGTATTTCAGGCAGATTGACCAGATTGCAGATGCCATTATCTACAATGAATCGCTGAACAATATGCTGAAATCGGAGACAGATACGAGCAGCAATATGCAGATGCTAAAAAGTATAGAACAGATTTATTACCACTCCCGCAGTGACTTGCAGCTGACTTTTTATAAAGAGAAGTCCCCCAGATATGCGTATTCCATTTATACCAACACCTACTATAGCATGATTGTAAATTTTAAGACAAGTTTTTGGTACCAGCAGCTGCATGAATCGGGCGAAAAGAAAATACTGCTGACAAATATTCATTCTGAGGGAGAACTAAGCAGCGGAGATTTCGTACATTCCATGATTTACCGGATTGATGACTTGTACAGCAACCGCGTTGTGGGATATCTGCGCATTGACATGGACCTGGCAAAGCTTCAGGAGCAGTTGATGTTAAACTATATTGGTGTGGAAGGTGTGGAAATTGTATCAAAAGACGGAGAAGTGCTGTTTTATACGGGGGAAAAGATGGAGATGCCAAAAGAAAGTTTCTCTGAGAATATTTCCGGCGGTATTCGCGAGATATCCACTGGAAAATCTTTTATTTATTGTGGGATTTCCGAGAAAACAGGATGGATTGTGGCAATCAGTATTTCTAAAAGGGGACTGTATCAGCAGAGCATTATCATAGGATTTTTGCTCCTTACAATTCTGCTTTTGACGCTGGCAGTTTGCCTGACTGTAGTGGACAAAAACAGCGTTATTTTAAACCAAAACATGCTGCGGCTGACAGAGGGTATGAACGCCATGAAGAGAGGAGAGCTGGAGATTCAGGTGAACCCCAGCGCGGACGATGAGATTGAGCGGGTGATTGTGAAGTTCAATGAGATGGCGGCGCAGATTCGTGAACTGGTGGGAAAAATCGAGGCGAAGCAGGCGCTTCTCAGCGAGGCGCAGATTAAGGCGCTGCAGCAGCAGATTAACCCCCATTTTATTTATAACAGCATGGAGACTTTGATGGGGATGGCCTCGGAGGGGCAGAATCAGGAGATTATTGAGATTTGCAAGTGTATCAGCGCCATGCTTCGTTATAATACCAGGATGGCGGGAAACAGTACCATAAAGGATGAGCTGATGCAGGTGCAGAATTATACAAAGGTGATGGCAATGCGGATGGGCGGCAGTTTCGAGCCGCGGTATGCAGTGGATCCGGAGTGCCTTGATGCGAAAATTGTGAAATTTTCCCTGCAGCCGCTGATGGAGAATGCGATTGGTCATGGCATGGACAACAGGGCGAACGGAGGTCTGGTGTATGTGAGTGCGAAAAAGGATGGCACAGAGGTGGAAATCCGTATTATGGACAATGGATGCGGCATTTCTCCGGCAAAGCTGAGGCGGCTGCAGGAACAGATGGCAGCAGAGAATGAGAATTATCTGAAAATGATGGAAAATTCCAGCAATACGGGTCTGCTGAATGTGCATCTGCGTCTGAAATTGTATTTTGGAAAAGAATATTCTATGACTATCCGGAGTGAGATGGGAGAAGGCACGGATATTCGGATACGAATTCCTTACTGGAAGGAGGAGAAACATGTATCGAGTCATGATTGTGGATGATGAATTTTATATTCGGAAGAGTTTTTGCAACAGAATTGACTGGACTGCCTACCATATGGAAGTGGTGGGTGAGGCGTCCAATGGGCAGGAGGCGTATGAGTTAGTGCCGGTATTGAAACCGGATTTGCTGTTTGTGGACATTCGGATGCCGATTTTGGACGGATTTGATTTGACTACACTGCTGATGGATGAGTATCCAGATATTTTTATTATCATTATCAGCGCTTACAGTGATTTTCAATATGCGAGAAAGGCGATAGAGAGAGGAGTCTTCGATTACCTGCTGAAACCGCTGGATGAGCAGGAGATGGATAAGACATTGAGGCGTCTGCTCTCGCGCATGGAGAAAAAAGAAGAGGGAGAAAAGAGCCTGAATTTGTATGATTTTCAGGGCAGTCAGCTGGAAGGGCAGGAGTTTGCCTGTTTTTCCATATATGAGAAAAGTGGGCAGGAAAATGCGGTTCACAGCCAAAAAATACTGCAGAAATATCTCATGGGGCAGGGAACGCTGGCGCGTGTGCTGGGCCACAATATGCCGCTCTGTCAGGTATTTTGTATCTGGAAAGACCGAATCGACCTTACAGCATTGGCTGCAGAGTTGACAGCGCTGGTTGATGGCCCCTGGGCGGGGTATGATATGGTGGCGGGAATCTCGGAGGTATACAGAGGTACGCAGGGGATGGAGAAGGATGCGTTTCTGCACTGCATTGCAGAAGCGGTCTCGGCGTCCAAGGAAAAACTGTTTGATACCTCCCGCCGTATTTTTCTCTGGGCCAGTTACAAGGATGACTTCTTTGATATTTCACCCTACAACACGCCGAAATTGGCGATGGCGCGTTCCGCACTCTCAAAGAAGGATTATCGGATGGCGAGACAAAGTTTGGTTTCGTATCTGATGGATTTTGCGTGGGACCAGTTTCAGAATGCGGTTATCATTGAGATGATTGTCAGTACAGTGATAGAACTTTTATTCCGCGCCGGATGGGAGACGGGGCTGATAGCGGAAGTGCAGCTTTATACCAATGATTTTAGGAGGACAAATTTTATTCTGTTGTTTGAGAGGGCCGAAGATATCAGAGACCGGCTTTGCCAGCTGGTTGAAGTGCTGATGGATGAGATGACCTCGAAGGACAACAGTGACTTGGCACAGCGGGTAGCGCTCTATATTCAGGAGAATTATGCAGGAAATCTGCAGATGGAAGAGTTGGAACGGCAGTTTTTCATGAGTTCTTCCTCGCTGCTTTTGGCATTTAAAAAGAAGAAAAATATGACGATTACAGCCTATATTGAAGCCGTGCGGATGGAGAAAGCAAAGAAATTGCTGAAAAGCGGGCTGTGTAGCGTGCAGGATACAGCGGAGGCCGTGGGATATCTGGACGCCAATTATTTCTGCAAGGCATTCAAGCGGTATACAGGGAGTACGCCCAGCAAATATCGGGTGGAGAAATAGACGGGAATCGCAGTTTTTGAAATCTCACACCGCATTTTTTATCATTCATAAATCAAATGTTTTTTGTTATAGTTGTTCTATCAAGAAAAGAGCAAGCAGATGCCTGCTTTATAACGGTTCGGATAGGATGTGCAATGTAGGAACCAGAATGGGAGGATGGATTTATGAAGTTAAAAAGAAGTGCAGCATGGTTGTTGAGTTCGGCGATGGTTCTCAGCCTGGCAGCGTGTGGCGCGGGAGGCGGCAGTAATGCTGGGGATACTACAAATACCAGTGCTAAGGCAAGTGAAGCGGCGGGAACAGCAGGAGCGCAGGAGAGCAAAGAGACGGGAAGCATGGGCACGGCAGCAGGAGATGAGAATGTGACAATCAATTTTTATGCCTGGTCGGATGAGGAAGGAATCTTCACAAAATTGGCAAATGCTTATATGGAAAAACATCCGAATGTGACAGTGAAGATGCAGTTTACTCCTACCAACGACTACAATACTAAACTGATGACAGCATTTTCGGGCGGCGGTGACATCGACTGTTTTGCAGTGGGAAGCGCACCGACTCTGGCACAGTTCCAGACAAAAGGTTCCATTATGGCATTGGATGATCTGATTCAGAAGAATGGAACGGATACCAGCGGTTACACGAAGGCCCTTGAGACGCTTGCGATTGACGGTGCTACTTATGCACTTCCTTATAAAACGAGCTCCTGGGTAGTGTATTACAACAAAGATATTTTTGATACAGCTAATGTCCCATATCCAGAAGATGACTGGACATGGGAGGAATACTATGAGGTGGCAGGTAAGCTGACAAGCGGTGAAGGGATGGACAAGATTTATGGTTCTCTGAATTTTCAGCCTACCAGCCTGTGGTGGAGAGTTCCGGCAAACAGCAAGGGTTCCACAAACCCGCTGAACGAGGACGAACTTCACGACTGGATGAAAGCTGCCGAATTCTGTAAGAGTTTGTCGGATGCAGGATACCAGCCGCTGTACGAAGATATGGCGGGGGAATCCGGTGCGGATTATACCGGAAATTTCCTGCAGGGAAAATATGGTATGTATTTTACGGGTGACTGGGGCGTGGAAATGCTCAACACTGCAATCGCAAACGGAGATGGCAATGTAAACTATGACATAGCTCCGCTTCCTCACTGGGAGGGCGAAGAGGCCGTGACGCCTGGTACACCGGCACTGCTGATGATTGCACAGAATGCGAAGAATCCAGAAGCCGCGTATGATTTTATCACATTCTGCGCTGGAGAAGAGGGGGCGAAGCTTCTTCTGGATAACGATTATTTCCCAGCATGGCAGTCTGATGAGACCATTTCCATCTATACGAGCGGAAAGACAGCGCCGGAACACATTGAATATATTGTAAATCAGAAGATTATTTCTCAGGTTCCATGTGATGAGTACTATAATTCTGTGACTAATATTATCAAAGAAGAGGTTTCTCTGTATTTAATCGGAGAACAGGATATTGAGACAACCGAGCAGAAATGTAAGACACGTATGCAGGATGAAGTGCTGAAAGCACAGTAAAAACAGAGTGTGCGACAACAGTAATACGCACAGCAGATATTCCTGCCGATGCAGATGCTGCCTGTATCGGAGCCGATTGCTTCAAAAAAAGGAAATGGGGGCAGGCCATCTGGGATTTAGGACTCAGGCGGTCTGCCTTTTTCAGTGAAGGGAAAGCATGAGAACATAAAAGAAGGAGGGCATTATGGAAAAAAGAAAGGCGGGTATGCCCGCGTATTTGAGACGGCAGCAGAAAATAGCAGTGCTGTTTCTGCTCCCAAATCTGCTGGGATTTCTTATTTTTATTTTATATCCAGTGTTTCGGGCTTTTGCAATTAGTCTGACGAACTGGGATGGATTTTCTACAAGAGATTTTATCGGAATCAAAAATTATACCAGTCTGTTTTTGGATGAATCGTTTCTGATATCTCTGAAAAATACGATGTGGTATACGGTGATAACAGTACCGTTTTCTGTGATTTTTGGTATTTTGATGGCGCTGCTGATGAATGTGAGACTTCCTGGAATCAAGATATTTCGCACCATCTATTTTTTGCCGCAGGTCACATCCATGATTGCGATTGGCCTGGTGTGGTCCATGGTGCTCGCCAATTATGGCCCAGTCAATCAGATTCTGATGGCGCTCGGCGTTGCCAATCCTCCGAAATGGATTTCTTCTTCCACATGGGCTTTGATTTCTGTTGAGATTGTCACCATATGGCGTTCCATGGGATACAATGCCATCATTCTGTTGGCAGGTCTTCAGGGAATCAGTACGGAGTTGTATGAAGCGGCAAAGCTGGATGGTGCGAATTCTGTGCAGAGTTTCTGGTATCTGACACTGCCCATGATTTCCCCAACCATCTTTTTCTGCCTGGTGACGCAGATGATTAGCTCGTTTAAGGTGTTTGATGTGATTATGGCTATGACGCAGGGCGGTCCAGGGCGGTCTACCAATGTTTTGGCTTATTATATTTATAACCGCTCATTTGTGGATTACCGGTTTGGGTATGCCAGCGCGGCAGCCTTTGTCCTGTTCTTTATTATTCTGATTATGACAGCGGTGCAGTTTGTCGGCCAGAAAAAGTGGGTCGATCAGTAGGGAGGTGGAGTGCAGATGTCGATGAAAACAAAAAAATATATTTTTTATCCGGCTGTTTTTGTTATACTGGTTCTGATTGCAGTGACTATGTTGTTTCCCTTTCTGTGGATGGTTCTCGGCTCACTGAAACCAAAGTCAGAGTTGTTTGCAGTTCCGATGAAACTGCTGCCAAGTACATGGATGTGGAAGAATTATCGCGATGTGTTTCAGAAGATTCCTTTTGTGCAGTTTTACATAAACACAGCTAAGATTGCTGTATTTTCAACACTTGGCCAGGTAGTAACCTGTGCATTTTCGGCGTATGCGTTTGCAAAACTGAAATTTAAAGGGCGGGATTTTCTGTTTATGCTGTATCTGGCGACCATGATGATTCCGTATCAGGTGCTGATGATTCCGCAGTATGAGCTGATGAATAAATTGAATCTGTTGAATTCGCACACTGCGCTGATTTTGCTGCACTGTTTTTCGCCGTTTGGTGTGTTTCTTCTGCGCCAGTTTTTCGTCAGTATTCCAGACTCTCTGATAGAGGCTGCCAGAATTGACGGCGCAAAGGATTTTCGCATTTTGACGCAGATTGTGCTGCCGCTGTCTAAGTCTGCATTGGCGACGCTGGTGACATTGAAGTTTTTGGATTCCTGGAACGAGTTTACAGGCCCATTGATTTTTTTGAATGAGAAAACTAAGTATACGCTGCAGATAGGTATCCGCGCGTTCCAGCAGGAAAATGGTGTGGAGTATACACTGATTATGGCGGCAACCACGATGTCTTTGATTCCGATTGTTCTGATTTATATTTGTGCGCAGAAATACTTTATCGAGGGAATTGCGGCGACAGGTGTAAAAGGATAGGAATTAGTAAAGAAATACTATATTTGTTGTGCTGATATTTATAATGGAATCTTGTAATGCCATCTGTTGTGCTGAGACAAATTTAGAAATAGGTAAAAAGACAAAATAGATAACAGACAGAGAAATAAAAAGCAGAGGGAAAGAAGGAATAACGATGATATTGTATGATAATTGGCTTTTTTGTGAACAGGATGTGGCAGAGGGATATCGGGAGGATTTGCAGGAGAGCGGATGGAAAATGGTGCAGATTCCTCATGACTGGGCTGTGAAAAGAGCTGTGAATCCAGATATGGAGGCTGTTCCAGAGTGGACGTTTGGACCGCAGGCACAGGGGTATTTGGACCGATGGGGAATTGGCTGGTACCGCAGACATCTGATATTGCCTCAAAAGAAGGAAGAAAAGCGATATTTTCTCCGCTTTGATGGTGTATTTGAGCGATGCAGTGTGTATTTTAATGAGACATTGGTGGGAGAGCACCACTATGGGTACAGTGGATTTTCTCTGGAAGTGACAGAGCAGATACGGCAGGGAGATAATATGATTGCTGTGCGGGTGGACAATTCCAGGACCATCACAGACCGCTGGTACAGTGGCTGCGGTATCTATCGGAATGTGGAATTGATAGAACTTCCAAAGATGTTTCTGCGCATGGAGGATGTGTACTTGACGGCGGATTATGCGGATGGAAAGGGCAGCCTGACGCTGCAGGTGGCACAGCCAGAGACAAAATCAGAAACGCAGCCAGAAATGACAATATGGGCGGAGATGGAAGGCATTTTTGGACCTGTTGCTCTGGATAAGAGTGTGCATATGGGAACAGATGCGGGTAAATACACTCTCGTGTTGGAAAATCTGGATGTCAGACCATGGAGTGCAGAAGAACCGAATCTTTATACACTGAAACTTTCTGTTTCTGGGTACACGTTAGCATTTCCAGTCGGATTCAGGCGTGTGGAGTTCATTCCCAGAAAGGGAATGTTCGTAAATGGCGAACCAGTGAAGATGAAGGGAGTTTGCCTGCACCATGATGCAGGGTGCGTGGGCTCTGCTGTGACGAAATCTCTTCTCAGAAAGCGCCTGCAGCTTTTGAAGAGTATGGGCTGCAATACCATCCGTACCAGTCACAACATTGCCTCGACGGATATGATGGATCTGTGTGATGAGATGGGATTTTATGTGCTGGCTGAGTGCTTTGACAAGTGGGTTCAGGGCGCATATTCTCGATTTTATGAGACGGATTGGGAGGCAGATATGTCATATTGGCTTTTGCGTGACAGAAACCGCCCCAGTGTCGTGATGTGGAGTGTGGGCAATGAGATTGAGGACCAGGGAGCTGCGCCGATGTTAAAACTTCTGAAAAAACACTGTGATAAGGTGAGAAGTATGGACAGCAGACCAGTCACACTTGCCATGTCTCCGCACTACCAGAATTTGCAGGGAGAATCGGTGGAGGATTCTGTTTCAAAGAAAATTCAGGCAATCCGGCGTATTGCAGAGATTGTGGATGTGATTGGCTGCAATTATCAGGAACAATGGTATGAAGCCATTCATGAGCAGATGCCGGAGAAATTGATATTGGGAACGGAGGTTTATCTGTTCTTTAAAGGAAGTTATGAGCACTATTTCAACTACAGCACAGAAAATCCGTGGATGGACGTGGAGAGAAATGCGTATGTAATCGGCGGCTGTCTGTGGGCTGGCATTGACTACCTGGGAGAGTCCATGGGATATCCGTCAAAAGGATGGGCTGGCGCTCTGATTCACGAAAATCTGGTGAGAAAGCCGATTTCCTATTTGTGGGAAAGCTACTGGAAGACGGAACCTGTGGTTCATATCTCGATTTTAGACTACACAAAGAAGGCGGAAATTGTCAGGGAAGCATGGTCGGAAATGCCGCTTTCCGATTGCTGGAATTATCCGATGTTCACGAAAATGCCGATGCCGTATATGATTTTTTCAAACTGCGAAGAAGTACGGCTGTCCTTGAACGGCAAATATTTTGACATTGCGAAGCCGACGGAGTGTGAGAGCCGGATTATCACAGGGTTTCTACCGTTGGAGACGGGGCGTGTCCTGGTGGAAGGCGTGAGAGACGGGCAGGTGGTTTGTATGCATGAACTAATCACGAGCGGTCCATCTGTGGGGTTGAAGTTTATCGACAGTTCTGAGGCGAGCGCGGATGCTATGAATCTGACACAGATATCAGACAGGCTGCCAGACGTCATGCCGGATAAAGTGTCGGGCGTGATATCTGATAAGATGCCTTTGGAGATGCCGCTGCAGCTGTTATTTACCGTAGCTGCGGTGGACAGAGAAGGAAACTGGAACTGCAGAGAGTGTGCTCAGGTGCAGTTTGCTGTGGAAGGTCCCTGTATGATTGAGGGCGTGGACAATGGGTATCTGTGTAACTTGGAGCCGTTTGCTTCTGATAGAGTACATATGCACCAGGGAAAAGCAAGCGTGGTGGTGCGAGTGACTGGTCGGGGAAGAATTGTACTTCATGCATTTGCAGAGGGGATGCAGGAAGCGATTATGGAAGTGAATCAGGACGTATAACAGAAGTCATGCAGGTGAATGAAAATCGAATTACATAGAAATAAAAAAAAGATAGAAATCTGACCTTTTGACTCTGGTATGATAAAAATAAAATTATTATAGGAAGAATCAGATAAAGATAGTTTTAAAAATATACTGCTGTGCGTTACCACATGTTCAGCAGTATATTTTTTTGTTGTTTTTAGCCTGCAATTTGTCACGTGGAATATGACAAATGTCATAAAAACAGGAAAAAAGTCGTGACAAATTGCAGGTGTTTTTCACAAAAGGAACTGGTAAAATTTCATTATCGAAAGGAAAACGAAAGGGAAATGGAATAGGAGGGATTGAATATGAAGTATGTAGTACTCGTCAGCCATGGGACATTTGCACCTGGGCTTCACAGCGTGCTGAAAATGCTCGCGGGTGGAAATCGCACAGATGTTTTGAGTGCCAGCATGGAAGACGGTATGGGGGCGGATGCATTTGTGGAACGGTTTGAAACAGCGATTGCTCCAGTGAAAGAGGGGGATGAAATCCTTCTTTTGGCGGATATTATTGGTGGTTCACCGCTGACAAACGCATTGGATGTGCTCTCACAGAAGGGAATGTTAAACCGGACAACAGCTTTTGGCGGAATGAATCTTCCGATGGCTCTGACAGCAGCGATGATGAAGGATGTTCTGGATGGGGAGAGTCTGTACACTGCTTTGCTTCAGGAATCGCAGAATGCCATTCAGAAAATGGAACTGAACATCGGCGATGAGGAAGAAGAAACCGAAATCTGAGAAATGAAATGTGAAGAACCGCAGACAGTATACAATCTGCGGAGAATGTGAAGGAGGAATACAAACATGTCAGTATCTTTTATTCGAGTAGATGACCGTATGATTCACGGACAGACCTGTACCAGATGGGCTTTGGAGTATCCATGTGATGGCCTGGTGGCAGTCAATGATTTGGCAGCAACCAATCCTGTACTGAAAGCAGCATACAAGAGCGCTGCCGGAAAGAAGACATTTGTGTGGACAATGGATGAGTGGAAGGCAAAATGCCAGAAAGTGCTGGACAGCAAAGACCGCTATTTCCTGATTACAAAGAATCCGATAGATATGAAGAAGATTCTGGTAGACCAGGGATTTCAGCCTGGTCTGAAGACAGTTATCATCGGACCATGCAATGACCGTCCAGGAGCTACAAAACTGGGAAATAACCAGTCTATCACACAGGAAGAGGCACAGGCTCTGGAAGATATCATGAAAAAGGGATACAGTGTAGAATTCGCATTGCTGAAAGAGGAGGCAATCGGAAACTGGACAAAATTCAGAGGACAGTTTGGTTTTAAGTAATCGGCTGATGCCAGGGCAAAAGACCAAAAATCCAATGCAGGATTGCCTGCAGGAGGGTTTTTTAGAGAACTTCATTTGGATAAAAAAGAAGGGTGGTAGTAACAATGCAAATTAACGTTTTTCAAGCAATTTTACTGGGACTTTGTGCGTGTCTTTCCAGTATGCCTGGTTTGGGCGGCACAACATTTGGCAACTATACGTTAGGGCGTCCTCTGGTAGCAGGACTGGTCGTTGGGTTGATTTTGGGCGATGTGCAGACAGGTATTATCGTAGGCGCGGCAATCCAGATTATTTATATAGCACTGGTAACACCAGGCGGAACAGTTTCCGCAGATGTACGTGCAATCAGCTATATTGGTATTCCACTTTCTATCTGTGCAATTAAGGGAATGGGACTTGACCCATCCTCCAGCGCTGCAACCGATATGGCAGCCGCACTTGGTGCAGCCGTGGGAACTTTAGGTACAGTATTATTCTATGGAACAGCAACCATGAACTTGATTTGGCAGCATATGGGCTGGAAAGCAGTAGAGAATGGCAATTTCAAGAGACTGTATCTGGTAGATATGGGACTTCCGTGGATTTCCCATCTGATCTGTTCTTTTGCCCCGACAGTCATTATCACACTGGCTGGTTCCAACATGGTAGATTTGATGAAAGCATATCTTCCGATGGACGGTGTTGCCATGAAAACGCTGTTTACAGTAGGAAGCCTTCTTCCGGCAGTCGGCGTTGCTATTTTGTTAAAGCAGGTAGTCAATAAAGCAACGGATTTTCTGACGTTCTTCTTTGGATTCACACTGGCTGCATGCATGGGCGTAAACCTGATTGGCGCGGCAGTCATCGGCGGATTCTTTGCAGTAATTAATTATAAGATTCAGATGCTGAAGCTTCGTCCAGTAGCAGCAGGCATCGGTACATATGATGATGACGAGGAGGATATTTAAGATGAAAAAATTATCAAAGAAAACACTGAATAAATCTTTCTTATCCTGGTTTTACGGCAACCTGACCTGTTTTTCCCAGGAACACATGCAGACGTTTGGTTATCTGTGCGCCATGCTTCCGATAATTGAAGAATTATATGAGACAAAAGAACAGCAGAAAGATGCACTGCAGACATACACCGCATTCTTCAACACAGAGCCGCAGATTGGTACTCTGGTAGTAGGTATGACAGCAGGTCTGGAAGAGGCAAAAGCGAACGGGGAAGCTCTTGATGGTGAGACTATCAATGGTATTCGTGCAGGCCTGATGGGACCTCTGGCTGGTATTGGTGATTCTCTGATTGTAGGAACTCTGATTCCAATCCTTCTGGGAATTGGACTTGGATTGTCTGGAAACGGTTCTCCGTTGGGTGCAATTTTCTACATTGTAGTATGGAATGCATTGATGTTCTTCGGAATGAGATTTGCTTATTTCAAAGGATATGAGATGGGCGGCAAGGCTGTGGAAGCGCTGGTTGGCGAGCAGGCACAGGCGCTTCGTGAATCCATTGTTATGATTGGAACCATGGTAATCGGCGCTGTTGCAGCAAGCTGGATCAATGTGACAACTGCATTTGAAATTCCAGGTGTTATCAATCTGCAGAGTACATTTGATTCTGTATATCCGAAACTTCTCTCCGCAGGCACTGTAATTTTCTGCTGGTGGCTGATGACAAAAAAGAAAATTTCTCCTACAGTTGTGATGCTACTTTTGGTTGTGATTGCATTTGTGGGCGTACTGCTTGGATTCTTTGACCCAGGTTTATCATACTAATATCTCAGGATAAGAGACATATGGGATATTGAGAGAATATAATACTGTCATATTATAATACACAGTGCACGGAAAGGATGAGAAAAGATGTCTGATGCGGAGAAAAAAATGTTGATTCGGGAGGCAAAGATGCAGACGGAAGCATTGATGCGGCTTGGAATTTGGAGAAGAGCTGCATTGTCTCTGATGGCTCTTGGGATTCTTTTGAGTTTTTGGAGTTTTGTCATACAGATTCATATTTTGGCAGGAATCTTTGGAATATTGGTTGCTGTTCTTGCAGGGTGGGCATCCTTTCTCATCACCGTGGGAACAAAAAACGGAAAAAAGAATGTTGAAAAAATTTTGAAAGCAGTTACAGATTAGGTAATAGGATAAGGATGGGGAGACACGGCCGCGTGACTCCCTGTTTGGCGTTTTCGGATGATTTTGCCTGCCTACTTCCCCTATTTCAAAGATGATGATAGAATAAAAGGTAAATGAACAATGACAGAACAAAAATCGACGGATGCGCATTTAGAAAAAGAAAAAAATGGAAAAAGGTAGAAAAGTAAAAAATAAAATGTAAAAGTAAAAAATAAAATGTAAAAGTGACGGGCGGGAGAAAAGATGAGGAATCAGCGAGAGAAATCTGCAGCAGCCAAGGCAGTGAAATTTTTGCATGGCTGTAAGTGGCAGCGTATCATTGTGGTATGTGTCCTTTTATTTGCAGGTCTGGGAAGCTATTTTTGGGGGAACAAAAAAGTTCTGCAGATAATTGGGAAGAACAGAGGGTATCGTTTTGGAGCCACATATATGACTATGAACAATCCGTTTTATGAGATTATTGATGATGAAATACGCAGTGTGCTGGAGGCGAAGGGGGATGTGCTGCTTACGAGAGACCCAGCTTTGGATGTGGAGAAGCAGATGGCGCAGATACAGGAAATGATTGACAGGAAGGTGGATGGAATTTTTATCAATCCTGTTGACTGGAAGGCGGTAGGTCCGGCGCTGGTAAAAGTAAAAGAAGCAGGTATTCCCATCATTGTGGTGGACAGCAATGTATTTGATGAACAGCTTGCCGACTGTACTGTGGTATCCGACAATTATCAGGCGGGAGTGCAGTGCGCAGACTATCTGATAAAAGAGAGAAAGGGCGGAAATATTCTGCTTTTGACGCACAGTGCTGCGAAATCTGGTTTGGACCGTATTCAGGGATTTAAGGATACCATAGAAGGACATGAGACATTTCACATCTTGGCAGAGGCAGACTGTCTCGGACAGCTCGAACTGGCAATGCCGGTGACAGAGAAATTGCTGGAAGCATATCCGCAGACAGATGTGCTGATGTGTCTGAATGATGTGGCAGCGATGGGAGCGATGGCCGCGCTGAAAGATGCGGGACTGACGGGGAAAATAGATGTTTATGGTGTGGATGGTTCACCTGATGGCAAATCCATGATTGAAGAGGGAATTATGGAGGCAACTGCGGCACAGTTTCCCAGACAGATTGGCAGAGAAGCCGCGGAGGCAGTGTACCGGATTTTAGAGGGAGAACAGACAAAACCTGTAATTTTGATTGGAACAGAGTTGGTGACACGTGAAAATCTGAACAGATATGGAAGCGATGGATGGCAGTGAGAAGAGGTACAAGACAGGGAAAAACAGGATGGAAAGGATGGTGAAAAGCAGAAAAAGAGATGAGCAGAGAGAGTGTAATTACAAAATTGCAGCAGGCAGTTTATATTTTAAATTTGGCAGCAGTATGTCTGGTGGCAGGGATTATGACATACAGTATGCTGAGGATTGTGGATGTGATGAAGGCAGAGCAGTTCCTGCGATTGATTGAAAAGAGACCGTGGCGTCCAGAAAGTATCCTGATTACAGCAGTGGCATGCTATCTTTGCCTGGTCTTTTTTAGCTGTGTTGGCCAGTTGTGGAATCAGAACAGCAGATATGCGAGAAATTTGATTTTATTGATAGAAGTTCTGTTCTGTGTCGGCTCCACGGTAGCTATGAATATGAATTACAATGGACTGGTGCTTCTGGTAGTGGCAGATATGGTGCGCGGACAGAAGGGAAGCCGTCAGAAGATTGTGCTGGGAATTGCGATTATTGGACTGTACACGATACTAGATTATAATCTGGCGGGGAACTATTTGGAAATGATTCCCATAGACTCGTTTATTTTTTATTTCAGCACAGGAGTGCAGGCAGTTATCAGAGGAATTATCAGCATATTCCGGTCTGTCAATCTGGTTTTGTTTATCTTATATCTGACTATGTTGATACAGGGAGAGCACCGTGAGAGGGAGAGAATCCAGACTTTGTATGAGCAGTTGGGAGAGGTAAACCACAAGCTGCAGGAAGCAAACCAGAAATTGAAGGAGTTTGCTGTGGAGGCGGAGAAAAATGCGGAGACGCGCGAGCGAAATCGTCTTGCTCGTGAAATTCATGACACGCTGGGACATGCTCTGACTGGAATTGTGGCGGGAATTGATGCCAGTCTTCTGATGATTGATGTTTCTACAGATGCGACAAAAAAACAGCTGCAAAAGATTGGAGACGTTGCACGGCAGGGAATGACGGACGTCAGACGTTCTGTGAGTAAACTGAGACCGGATGCACTGGAAAAGTTCGATCTGGAAAATGCACTTACCAGAATGTTGGAAGATATAGGAGCCACTTCGGGAACCCAAATTGTATTTCAGAATCAAGTGGACCCATTTCGCTTCCGAGAAGATGAGGAGGAAGTGATTTATCGGGTGATTCAGGAGGCAACGACAAATTCGGTTCGTCATGGACATGCCAGCAAAATTTGGATTACTGTTACAAAAGAAAATCAGTGGCTGACAATCGCAGTGAAAGATAATGGATGTGGCTGTAAAGATATCAAAGAGGGATTTGGACTGAAACATATGGAAGAACGACTAAAATTGCTCAACGGTTCTCTGGAGTATGAGGGCAGAGAGGGATTTCTGATTCTTGCACGGATTCCCATTCGTTGGGGGGAGGAGTTTTGATAGCAGATGAGTGAGAAAATTAAGATTGTGATAGCAGATGACCAGGAATTGATTCGGGACAGTCTGAAAATTGTGCTTTCCAGCAATCCCGATATGGAAGTGATTGATACTGTGGAGGATGGCAGAGAAGTAATACGTTCTGTGCGGGCAGAAAAGCCAGATGTTATTTTGATGGATGTGCGGATGCCAAAGATGGACGGGGTTTCCTGTACGAAGATTATCAAAGAAAATTATCCGCAGATTAAAATCATTATTCTGACAACCTTTGATGATGACGAGTATGTGTACAATGCCTTGAAACATGGGGCCAGCGGTTATCTGTTAAAAGGGGTTTCCATGGCGGAACTGTCCTCTGCTATACGGACGGTATACAGTGGAAAAGCGATGATTAATCCGGATATTGCAGTGAAGGTAGTTCGACTGTTTTCTCAGATGGCAAAGGGAAATTATACCATTCAGGTAGATGACAGAAATGTAGATGCTATCAGCCGTACAGAGTGGAAAGTCATTCAGCAGGTGGGATATGGCAGGTCCAATAAAGAGATTTCTATGGAACTGAATCTGTCAGAGGGGACAGTGCGGAATGCTCTCAGTTCGATTTTAAGCAAATTGGACTTGCGGGACAGGACACAGCTGGCCATTTGGGCTGTGCAAACAGGTGTTACCACGCGAAATTTGGACCGGATGCAGGAGTAAAGTGCGGAAGAGAGAACAGGGTATGAGAGAGGAATCAGCATGAAAATTACAGGGAAACAGGCGGTATTTGTTCCGATGATGGCAGCCGCCATATTGCTGCTTGTGATAACAGGGACAGCTTTGGTCTGGAGTGGCGAAAAAAATTCAAAAACAGTCCTTCGTTTTGGCATGTCTGCCGGAAGTTACTGGGAGGTGCCGACTGGAAATTGCTATGAGGTGATTGATGCGGCCATTCAGCGTTTTGAAGCCAAGCATCCTGATGTGAAGGTGGAATATGTCAGCGGAATTTTGAAAACAGATTACTCGGAATGGCTGGCAGAGCAGATTGTTCTGGGAGAGGAACCGGATGTATTTATGATTCCAGAGGGAGAGTTTGATATGATTGCCTCTCTGCATGTATTGAAAAATCTGGACCTATTAATAGAGAGAGATTCCGGTTTTGAGAGTGCTGCCTATTATAAGGGGGCATACCTTTATGGAAATATCAGGGGTGTGCAGTATGCATTGCCATATGAGAGCGTTCCTACCCTGATGTTTGTCAATAAGACTTTGCTGGATAAAGAAGGAATTCCGATGCCAAAGGAATCCTGGACATGGGATGATTTTCTGGCGCTATGCCAGCAGGTCACAAGAGATACCGATGGAGATGGCATCATTGACCAATTTGGATGTTTTGATTTTGACTGGAAGGAAGCTGTGTGTTCCAATGGCGCTGTATTGTTTGAGGAAAATGGAACGGTATCTTACTTTGGAGACAGCAAAGTGGAAACTGCAGTGAAATTTGTAAAGGAGCTAAATGCCGTCAACCAAGGGTATATTGTGACAGCAAAAGAGTTTGACAGGGGAAAAGTCGCATTCCGTCCATTTGCATTTTCAGAATATCGGACATACAAACCATATCCATGGAGAATAAAGAAATATTCGGATTTTGAATGGGACTGCATCAATCTTCCATCAGGGCCTGACGGGAGTGGACAGTCTCAGCTGAATACACTTCTGATGGGAATTAGCAGCAGAACAAAACAGGAAAGTCTAGCATGGGAGTTCTTGAAGGAACTGTGCTATGAGGAGGAGACGCAGGTACATATTTTGGAGGCTTCACAGGGAATGCCAGTACTCCGCAAGGCGGCAGAGTCTTCTGTGCTCCAGAGTGTTTTGGGGGACGATGTGCCAGGAAGCGGGCAGATGAATGTGCAGGTTATTCAACAGGTGATGGAAGATGCTGTTGACATGCCGAATTTTCAGCTTTATGCAGCGGCAATGGAGCTGGCGGACGGAGAGATCAGCCACATGGTAAATGGTGATATGGCTTTGGATAATCGGCTGCTGAAACTTCAGAGAGAGATAAACAGCCTGCTGAAACAATAGAAAAAGTGGGAAAGCAACAAAAAGACATAGGTAGGAAAGGGAAGCGCAGCAAAAAAACAGAAAGAAGTAATAGAAGAGGAAGAACAGGATATGAAGCAAAAATATAAGGAGCAAGAAAGTGTGAAAAAAGAAATAACAGAACAGGAAAATACGAAAAAATCAAAGACAGAGCAGAGAGTGGAGAAATATTTGGAAAAAGCAGACTGCAGGATTTTTTTCAGCGACATTGATGGGACTTTGCTGGACAGCCGCAGCCAGGTGCCGCCAGAGACAAGACAGAAGATACTGGAATTGGAACGGCAAGGTATTCCGTTTGTTCTGGTTTCTGCCCGTATGCCCAGCGGAGTACTCAGTATTCAGAATGCATTGGGAAATCGCAGCCCGATTGTATGCTACAGCGGCGGGCTGATTTTGGATGAAGAGGGGAATCAGATGTACAGCTGCCAGATGGATTTGGAACAGGCAGCGCAGTTAAAAGATATTGTGAAAGAGGTATATCCGGATATCTGCTGCAACACATATGGAATGGATCTGTGGGTGGTGGATGATGATAAGAATCCATGGGTTGTGGGGGAGGAAACTATCACCAAAGGAAAAGCGGCAGTTGGAGATATCAGAGAGATGTTTGCGGCGGAAGGAAAAATTCATAAATTTTTGTTTATGGGAGACCCGAAGGATATTGCAGGCGCACTGCAGATGCTGCATGAGAGGTATCCAGAGTTGACTATCCAGAGGTCTAAGGACAATTATCTGGAAGTGATGAATGGGGCTGTGAAAAAATCGGTCGGCGTGCATGTCCTGTGCAGACATTATGGAGTATCAGAGGAGCAAGCGGCAGCGTTTGGAGATGGAGAAAATGATGTTGATATGCTCAGAGCTGTGAAATATGGATTTGCTATGGCAAATGCGCCAGAGAGCGTGCGGCAACAGGCAAAATTTGTGACTCTGAGCAATGATGAACAGGGAATTTTGTATGCAATGCAGCAGATATTGTAGAATGGATATATGTTTCTTTGCTTGACGGAATGTCGAGTTTGGGTTTATAATAATCTTTGCCCATTCAACGCTTCAACGCGCCGAATTGGTAAAATATTTTACATACTATAGGGAGAAGAAGGAAGTATGGAAGCAAAGAAAACATTAACAAAATTTCAATCACTTTTGCTGCTGGTATTGATTGTCCTGTCTGTGGCAGTCTGCATCCGCCTAAAGACTGGAGGTCCAATGATTGGACTGTTCGCCAGCTGGGTCATCATTTATCTGTTCTGCAAAGCGCTGCGGATTGACTATGGTCCTGTCATTGCCGGAGCTTATGATGCTATCAGGGTAGTAGTGCCGACGTTGTGCCTGCTTATGTCGATTGGTGTTATGATTGGAACCTGGCTGCAGAGCGGTACTATTGCAACGATTATTGTGGGCGGTCTGAACATGATCAATCCTACGTGGCTGCTGCCGCTGACCTTGATATTCTGTGCAGTTTTGAGCCTGGTAACGGGTACCTCGTATGGTTCTGTAGGAAGCGCCGGTGTGGCGATGATGGCGATTGGCAATGCGATGGGCATCAACCCAGGCATGGTGGCAGGTGCCGTTATTTGCGGTGCGATGTTTGGCGATAAGTTGAGCCCTCTGTCTGATACAACAAATCTGGCTCCTGCTGTGGCAGGTGCCAAGCTGGGAGACCATGTGCGCTCTATGCTGTGGACGACACTCCCAACATTTCTGATTAGCTTGGTTTTATTTACGATTCTTGGTATTCAGCAGACAAGCGGCGGATATGCTGCAGGTGATTTAAATACCTATGTCACAGCCTTAAATGGTGAGTTCCATCTGGGATTTGTGACACTGATTCCGGCGATTTTCATTATTGTCTTGCTGCTGTTAAAAGTAAATCCGGTGGTAGCGCTGGGGCTTTCTGCCATGTCCGCCGGAGCTGTTTCTTTCTTCTGCCAGGGAGCGACACTCAGAAGTATTATTATGGTTGCATACAATGGCTACACAACAGGGATTGAGGAAGGCATTTTGAAGACCATCTTAAACCGCGGCGGTATGAACAGTATGCTGCAGTATGTGGCGATTATTTCCTTTGCTGTCGGCATGGGAGGAATGTTAGATAAGCTGGGCGTGCTGGATACGATTCTGGAGATGATTGTGAAGGGAATCAAGAACGATGGAACCCTGATTTTAGCTACGCTTCTGGTAGGCTATGTAACTAGCTTAATCAGCTGTTCTCAGCCTATGGCGCATGTGTTGACAGGACGTTTGATGGCGCCGATTTTCAAGGAGCGAAAGATTGCTCCTGAAATCCTCTCCCGCAGCCTGGAGGATGCCGGTACTCTGGCAGGTCCGATGATTCCATGGCATGGATATTGTGTCTACATGTCTGGTACTCTTGGAGTGGCGTGGGCTGCTTTCTTCCCATATCTGTTCCTCCTGTATCTGACTCCGCTTGTCAGCCTGTTTTACGGATTTACAGGTATTTCCATCAAGCATACAGAAGAGTGAGAGAGTGCGTGATAAAAGGTCAGGAAAAGAGGAAATATTTTTATGAATATGGATGAGACTATGACAACGAAACTGGTGCTGCTCGGCACTGGAACACCAAATGCCTGCCCGAACGCCTCTGGGCCGGCATCGGCAGTGGTGGTAGGAGACAGGGCATACCTGGTTGATTTTGGGCCTGGTGTGGTTCGGCAGGCGGCAAAAGCGTACCATCAGGGGGTGGATGCGCTGCGTCCAGACCTTCTGACAGTGGCATTCTGCACGCACCTGCACACAGACCACACAGCAGGATATCCAGATTTGATTTTTACCCCCTGGGTGCTGGAGCGCCAGTCCCCGCTCCAGGTATATGGGCCAAAAGGAATCAAACATATGACAGAGCATATTCTGGCTGCGTACTCGACGGACATTGATTTTCGTCTTCATGGTTTTGAGAAGGCGAATGAAGTGGGCTATCAGGTACAGGCTGTAGAGATTGAGCCAGGTATTGTCTACCAGGATGACAGAGTGACTGTGGAGGCATTTCCAGTCAGTCACGGCACACTGGAAAGTTATGCCTATAAATTTACCACCGCGGATAAGGTGATTGTCATCAGCGGAGATACGGCGCCTCTGGAGATTGTGGCAGAAAAAGCGAAGGACTGTGACATTCTTCTGCATGAAGTGGAATACACAGCGGGAATTGCTGCCAGAGAGCCGAAATGGCAGCGGTATCACAGAGAAGTTCACACATTGAGCACAGATTTGGCGGAAGTGGCGAAAAAAGCCGCCCCAAAACTGCTGGTGACGTATCATCGGATTTATCACATGAACATTCAGGATAATCAGAAGGATTTGGAATATGAGATGGCATGGCGGTGTGAGAAAATCCTGGAAGAAATCCGAGGTGCAGGATATGACGGTGCGGTAGTCAATGGGCAGGATTTGGATGTGTTTGAGTAAACTTGGATAAATGAAAAAAGTGGACCTCACGAAACAAGAAATAAAGAGAGAAGTATTATCTTATTTTTTGCTCCAGTGCAGGCCCCACAGTGTCAGCAGATACGCTCCTGTATACAGCCCGCCTTCTAAAATCAGAAGAATCCATGGGTTCTCTGTCGGAAGTGCGGGCTGAATAGTTGTCTGAAAGAATAGAAAGATTCCCACTGCAACGAGGATGCAGAGCATAGGTTTTAAAAGGTTTTCTGCCGCATGGAAAGAGAATGGGATTTCTCTTCGCAGTGCCCAGATATGCAGTGCTGTTAAAAAGAGTTGTGCCGCCAGATTTCCCCACAGATAGGCGATGATTCCAAATTTAGGAATGCCAAACACGACAAAAGTCAAAAGCAGAAGTTGGGCGGCCACCTGATTGATAAACGTTGTGCTGGTTTTTCCAAGTCCATTCAGGATACTTCCGAGTGTGGTGCAAAGATAGAGAAAGGGACAGAGCCATGCCAATATTGTGATATAAATACCTGCGGCCTCGCTGTGAAAAACCGTCATTCCCAAATCCTTTCCAAACAGGATAAAAATTCCGGTGAACAAAATCCCGATTGTCAGGCTGAACGAGATGGAGCGCTCCGCAGTCAGTCCAATATGAGAGTGGTTTCCTGCCGCCTGCGCCTGGGATACCGTGGGAAGCAGCATGACAGCGAGGGAGGTGCTGATGGTGGATGGAAACATGATAAATGGGACAGCCATGCCGGTCAAAGTTCCATAAGTGCTGATTGCCTCGGAGGAAGTCAGACCGAAGGCAGACAGGCGGTTTGGAATCAGAATTGCCTCAGCGCTCTGCAGCCCGCTCAGTACCAGGCGGTTTGCAATCAGTGGCAGAGCCATTGTCATGAGACTCGCAGCGGTTATCTGAAAATCCTGCCAGAAAGAAAGACGGCCGGCAGTGTGTGTCATGTGGGATGCTGTGGACTTGGTTTTTTGTTTCCCGATTCCGCTCAGAAGAAAAGAGAGCAGAGTAAACAGGGCCGATGTAGCTTCTCCGGCGAGAAGTCCATAGACAGCCACGGTCACTGTAATCTCGATTCCATGTTCCAGGCAGTAGGAAGCCAGGAAGAAGACGGTTATCATGCGGGCAGAAAGCTCTACAAGATGTGAGAGTCCAGGAATGGAGGCTTTCTGTGAGCCATAACAGCAGCCGCAGATACAGTCGTGGATGCTGGTGCAGGGAATGGCGAGCGCCATAATAGGGAGCAGTTTGGCACAGCGCGGTTCCATCAGCACATGGACGGCCAGAAAGTCAGAAAAGCAGAAAATCAGTCCAGCTGTGATGAGGGATAACGAAAATGAGATGAGAAATCCTGTGCGCAGTACAGAGCGTGTGCGGGAGAGATTGGCAGCAACAAAGCGGGAAATGGCGGTTTCTATTGCACTTGCACAGATTGCCATGCAGATTCCATACAGTGGAAAAATCATCTGGTAGATGCCAAGCCCTTCTGCCCCGATGGTGCGGGAGAGAAAAATCCGGTACACAAAGCCAAGAATACGGCTGATGAAGCCGGTGAACGTGAGAAGCAGCGTTCCAGTGATAAGAGAATTTCGTTTCAGATTCATAGGACGTTGTGGGACTCCGCAAAAGAAAAGTTATTACCAATGTATGATGGAAACAGCGTTGACAGACCCCAAAAACAGTGCTATGATGGAAAAGAATAAAAGAACAGGGAGCTTGTAATGCAGGCTGAGAGGAAGTAATCGAACTTCGACCTATAGAACCTGATTTGGGTAATGCCAACGTAGGGAAATATGTACCAGGCTTTTTGGCTTGTATTTTTTGGTTCATATCCTGCGCGGGATGTGGACTTTTTTTGTATCATAGGAGACTCCTCTGGAGCTTCCTATTATACCAAAAAGCCCTCAGGGCAGAATGTTTTCCTGCGGCAGAAAAAGCATCCCAGCATATGCAGTATCCCAAATATAGTTACATAACACCTTTGCATACATATTTGCATAAGAAATGGCATGAGAGAGGAGAAATGTTACAAATATGATGAACTACACAACACAGATGGATGCAGCCAGAAAGGGTATTCTCACAAAAGAGATGAAACTGGTCGCAGAGAAGGAACAGTTTGACGAGAAAGAGCTGATGAAGCTGGTCGCAGAGGGAAAGGTGGCAATTCCGGCGAATAAGGTACATACTTGCCTGAATCCGAACGGAATCGGGTCCATGCTGAAGACAAAAATCAATGTCAATCTGGGCACTTCCAGAGACTGCAAGGATTTAAACATGGAGCTGGAGAAAGTGAAAGATGCCGTGGAGATGGGAGCAGAGTCCATTATGGACCTGAGTTCTTTTGGGGATACCCAGAAATTCCGCCGCAAACTGACCGCAGAATGTCCTGCTATTATCGGAACCGTACCGATTTACGATGCAGTTGTATATTATCACAAACCTCTGAAAGAAATCACCTCGAAAGAATGGATTGATATTGTGCGGATGCATGCAGAGGACGGCGTAGATTTTATGACAATCCATGTGGGAATCAATAAGCAGACTGCTAAGAGATTTAAAGAGGCAAAGCGTCTGACAAACATTGTATCCAGAGGTGGTTCCATCATCTTTGCATGGATGGAGATGACAGGATGCGAGAACCCATTTTATGAGCATTATGACGAGATTCTGGAGATTTGCCAGCAGTATGATGTGACTATGAGCCTGGGTGATGCGTGCCGTCCTGGATGTATCGAGGATGCATCCGATATTTCTCAGATTGAAGAGTTGGTGACACTGGGAGAGCTGACGAGACGTGCATGGGAGAAAAACGTGCAGGTTATCATTGAGGGACCAGGCCATATGCCGTTAAATCAGATTAAGGCAAACATGGAGATTCAGCAGACTATCTGTAAGGGCGCGCCTTTCTATGTATTGGGACCGCTTGTGACAGACATCGCCCCTGGATATGACCATATCACGGCAGCAATCGGCGGAGCAATCGCTGCGACATACGGCGCATCGTTTTTGTGTTATGTGACACCGGCAGAACATCTGCGTCTTCCCGATGTCAACGATGTAAAAGAAGGAATTATCGCTTCCCGCATCGCAGCTCATGCAGCAGACATTGCAAAGGGCATCAAAGGGGCAAAAGACTGGGATTACCAGATGAGTCTGGCGAGAAAGAAATTGGACTGGGAGCGCATGTTTGAGCTTGCCATTGACCCAGAGAAGGCGAGAAATTACCGCGCTTCCGCAAAACCGGAGAAGGAAGATACCTGCTCCATGTGCGGAAACTTCTGTGCTGTGAAGAATATGAACCGGATTCTGGATGGCGAGATTGTCAATATTTATGACGAATGATGCGAAATATAAGAGGAAAATACAATGAAAATGAATTTACGAAAACTTACAATCAGCGGCATGATGGTAGCGGTGGCTGTGGCAATGTCCAGTTTTTCTATCCCCATTGGCGCTTCCAGATGTTTTCCGGTTCAGCATTTGTGCAATGTGATGGCAGGTGTATTTTTGGGACCAGGATATGCCGTTGCCATGGCGTTTTGTACATCCCTGATCCGAAATCTTCTGGGAACCGGAAGTCTCTTGGCATTCCCTGGCAGCATGGTCGGGGCATTCCTGTGTGGATTCCTGTATCAAAAGACAGGAAAACTGGCAGCTGCGTATGTGGGTGAGGTATTCGGAACGGGAATTCTGGGCGGAATGCTTTGCTATCCGGTAGCCACTTTTTTGATGGGAAAAGAAGCGGCGCTGTTTATGTATGTCATGCCATTTTTGATGAGTACAGGATGCGGTACCGTGATTGCGATTATACTTGTCGGAATCTTGTCAAAATCAGGTGCGTTCGGGTATCTGAATCATCTGCTGACAGCAGAATAAAGAAAAAATAGGAAAATCAAGCACATCTAATGTCCAGCCGCGCTGGTATCCGGGTATATCTAGTATCTGGAAGCAGAGTGGTTGGGCATTGGCTGGGATTTTTTATAGCTATCGTATGTGCTAGGAGTCTGCACAAGAGGAAGAAAAGAGAGCATAGTGTAGAATATAAGTATAATGTAAGTATAATGATAGAACAGAAAAAGAAGACAAAGAGAAAGTGATGAGAAATAAGATGGAAAAGAAAAATGGGGACAGAACGGAAGGACATATGCAGAAAATCCGCCGTGTCTGTCCCCGAATTCATTGTATTACAAATTATGTGACAGCGCAGAGCGTGGCAAATATTGTGCTTGCCGCAGGTGCTTCCCCGATTATGGCATCGGGCGTGCATGAAGTGGAGGATGTGACAGGTATCTGCGATGCTCTGGTAATCAATATTGGAACATTGGATGAAAGAACGATTCCGTCCATGATTTTGGCAGGAAAAAAAGCGGCAGAACTTGGGCATCCCATCGTGTTTGACCCTGTGGGTGTGGGCGCTTCGGTTTTCCGAAGAGAAACGGCGCTGCGTATTCTAGCAGAAGTTCCGGTGACTGTGATACGCGGAAATGGCTCAGAAATACGGATTCTTCTGGAAGCACAGTCAAAGCAGAAGGCAGAAAAAGTGACTGCAGAGCAAACAGGCAGATGCGGAATCGATGCATCGGAAAGCGACCTTGCAAAAAGTGAAAATGCGGAAAGCAAAGCGGAGATTGCTGCGAAACTGGCAATACAGCAGCAGTGCATTGTCGTGATGACAGGGGAAGTGGATATTGTGACGGACGGAAAGCGGCTGTGCATGATAGAAAACGGACATCCCTGGATGGGACGGATAACAGGAAGCGGCTGTATGTTAGATGGAATTTTGGCGGCCTTTTTGGCAGCTTGTCCTAAGACGTTTTCCGAAAGGTTGGCTGCTTCTGCCTGGGCAGTGGCAGCGCATGGTATCTGCGGAGAAATGGCATATGAAAAGACAGCGGCGCGGTCCGGCGGAACTGGAAGCTTTTATTGCTTTTTTATGGATGCCATGAGTTTGCTGGAAGATGAGACATTGGAAGAACGAGCGAAAATGTTTTGGAGAGAAAGGCAGTAATACATAAAATGGAAAAAGTAGAAAAAAATGGGAACATAGAAATAAGAAAAGAAGCAGAAAAAGAGCGGAATGCATGGATTCGCCGCAGCCTGTGTCTGTATGCTGTGACGGACCCGCATTTCTCAAACGATGATGAAGAATTTCTGGCACAGATAGAGGCGGCGATTCAAGGCGGCGCTTCTATGGTACAACTTCGTGAAAAAGAGCTGGAAGATGCGGCCTTTTTGAGGCGGGCATGCAAGGTAAGAGAATTGACAGAGAAATACAAAGTTCCGCTGATTATCAATGACAAGATAGAAGTAGCACTGGCGTGCGGCGCGGACGGAGTGCATATGGGGCAGGGCGATATGCCGGCAGAAGAGGCGAGAAAGAGACTGGGGGATTCTCGAATTCTGGGAGTGACCGCAAAAACTGTGGAGCAGGCGCAGGCGGCATACCGAGCAGGTGCGGATTATCTGGGAAGCGGCGCCATGTTCGGTTCCGTGACAAAGCAGGATGCAAAATATATGAATTTTGAGACCTTGCAGGCTATCTGCCAGAGTGTGCCGATTCCTGTAGTGGCGATTGGCGGCATCAACAAAGACAATGTGGAACAGCTTGCCGGAAGTGGTATGGCAGGGGCAGCCGTGGTATCCGGAATTTTTGGAAAAAGGACATGCGAGCATGTTCGGGCCGCCGCCAGAGATTTGAGAGAAAAGGTGGAAAAGATTTTATGAATCAGATACCTGTAATACATGGAACAGACAGCATACATACGGTACTGACTATTGCGGGATCGGACTGCAGCGGCGGTGCAGGGATTCAGGCAGACTTAAAAACTATGTCTGCATTCGGTGTCTATGGAATGAGTGTGATTACAGCAGTCACAGCGCAGAATACGACAGGTGTGTATGGAATCTCACAGATTCCGGCCGAGATGATAGGAAAACAGCTGGACTGTATTTTTACAGATATCAGGCCGGAGGCAGTGAAAATCGGGATGCTGGGAGAAGTTTCTGCCGTGGAAATTGTGGCAGAAAAACTGAGGCAGTATCAGGCAAAAAATATAATTTTGGACCCTGTGATGATCTCGACCAGCGGACGCAGGCTTCTAAATGAGGACGCTATGTCAGCACTGACAGAACATTTGATGCCGTTGGCGTCCCTTATCACTCCCAACATTCCAGAAACAGAAGTATTGACTGGACTTTCCATCCGGAACAGGCAGGATATGGAGGCGGCAGCAAAGCTGCTCTGTGAAACGTATCAGGCAGTTCTGGTAAAAGGCGGCCATCGGACAGGCAGTGCGGATGATATACTCTGCCAAAAGGAATTTCAAACATGTGAAATGGAAAGGAAGGTTACCTGGTTTTCGGCGCAAAGAATTCAAAATCCGAACAATCATGGTACAGGCTGTACGCTGTCTTCTGCGATTGCCTGCGGGTTGGCAGCAGGAAAATCACTGGAAGAGAGTGTGCGCCAGGCAAAGATATATCTTGGCAGAGCGCTGAATTTTGGTTTGGATTTGGGAAAGGGAAACGGCCCCCTGAATCATATGGTACATGCAGAAGAGAGCTTTTCGCACAGTATTCTGTAATTTTCATTTTTTTCAACTCTTATTTTTTTCATGGCGCACAAAGCAGTCAAGCCCCTCATGAGTGAAAAGTTGGAAGGCTGAGGCAGGCTTGCCCGCTTTGTTATAGACGAAGTATAACAAACACATGGAGACAAAACAATCGTTTGTTCGATATGATAATGTAGCGAAGAAACGATTGTTTTTTCTCCTGTTTTTGGTTAAACTGGAAGTAATCGTATCATTGCAAAGCTACTGATTTTAAGGCAGCAATATGTAGTGATGTTTCTATATGATGAAGAAGATAAGCGGGAGGAAATCATGATGGAGATACGAAATCTTCGGCTGGGGCATCTGCTGCTGCCATCCAATGTCCTGATGGCACCGCTTGCCGGTTATACCTGTTATCCGTTCCGGCGGCTGGTGAGCGAGTTGGGAGCGGGACTTTGCTTTACGGAGATGGTGAGCGCGAATGCTCTGAAATATCAGGATAAAGCGACAAAGCGCCTTCTGCTGACAGACAAGGATGAGAAGATAAAAGCGGTTCAGCTGTTGGGCGGCGATGCGAGAGTGATGGAACGAATGGCCGGCAGCGAGCTGTTGGCATCGTTTGATGTGATTGATATCAATATGGGGTGTCCGGTACCCAATGTGTTTAAGAGTGGGGAGGGAAGTGCTCTGATGACGGATTTGGCAAGGGCGTCTGCTATTATCCGCGGGTGCAAAAAAAGCGGAAAGCTGGTGACAGTCAAGTGCCGGATTGGAATTCGTGAGGACCAAAAAATTGCTGCCGAATTTGCCCGCATGTGCGAGGAAGCGGGAGCTGACATGATAACCATTCATGGGCGCACGCGAAGTATGATGTACGATGGAGAAGTGGATTATGAGGAGATAGAGCGTGCCAAGGCCGTTGTCTCGATTCCTGTGATTGCAAACGGCGGGATTTTTTCGGCAGAGGATGCAGATAGAATGATGGAAAGAACGGGGACGGACGGTGTGATGCTTGCGCGGTATGCACTGGAGAATCCTTTTATTTTCAGTGAGTTGACAGGAAAAAACTGCGAAAAATCGTTTTTGGAGATAATGAGGGAACAGACTGCGCTGGTCAGTCGTTATTATGATGAGACGTTTTCGATGGGATATCTGCGAAAATTGGCTTCCTATGGGATGAAAAAACGAAAAGGGACGAAAAAGTACAAGGAAAAGCTGTATCAGTGCGGGAGTATGGAAGAACTGGAAGAGATTCTGGAGAGAATTTTTGAGGTTTCTTAGCTGCAGAAAGACGGAATGCAGGATATAGATATGCGAAAAGAAGGGGATACGAAATGGATGGATTTTTGATAAAAGAAGGTGTCTTGGAATCCTATACGCTGCGGGAGACGGAGGTGGTAGTGCCGCACGAGGTTCATACAATCGGTGAGGGCGCCTTTAAGGGCTGCGTCTCTCTTGAGAAGGTGGTGCTGCCGCAGGGACTCAAAAAAATTGGGGCACATGCTTTTAAGGGGTGCCGGAAATTGCAGGAAGTGCGGATTCCGGATGGAGTGACGGAGGTTGGAGAGTATGCATTTCACCGCTGTCATGCTCTAAGGCAAATCACACTTCCACCATCGGTTCTGGAGCTTGGAAACTGTGTTTTTTTATACTGTGACAGCCTGGAAGAAATTTGTATGCCTGGAGTAACAAAACTAGGAAAACAGGTATTTTTAAACGATGTTTCTCTGAGAAAACTGCAGATTTCCAGAGAACTGGATGTTGACTGTATCTGTGATGTGTTCAACGGGTGCGGACGGATTGCGGAGATTGCATTTGCAGATGAAAAAACGGCGTATTATATCGGAAATGCTGTGAATGTGGTGACGGGAGAATGTGCAGTGCCTGCAGTAATTCAGGCGATTGCAGAAGATATTCTGCGGATGATGGAGCTGGATGGAAGGTGTCTGGTTAGATTTTTGACAAATATCAAGCATGTGGAGATTCCAGAAGGAATTGAGGAAATTGGAAAAAGCTGTTTCTTTGATAAGCGGGGAATTCTATCTGTGAAACTGCCCCAATCGCTGCGTGTGATTGAGAGTCGTGCGTTCCGAAATTGTATCAATCTGGAGAAAGTGACATTTTCAGGCGATATGTCAAAAATACAGGTCTGCGAAGATGCATTTAAAAATTGTACGACATTGAAGGAGATTCAGGCTGCAGATAGAACAGTGTATCAGATAACAGGAATTCTGGAACATTCCAGAAAAATGGCAGCAGAAGGCATGTCAAAAACGGTATCGGAAGAAGTGCCGGAACTGGTAAAGCAGATTCATAGGCAGGTCCTGGGAAATTTCAGAATCAGCGGTACGATTCTTTTGCAGTATTTGGGTGCAGAGTCGCGGGTGGTGGTGCCAGATGGAATTACTGTGATTGGAGAGGGCGCATTTGCGAAAAATGAGGCCATTGATAGGGTCATTCTTCCTGAGAGTGTAAAAGAAGTCGGCGCAGGTGCTTTTCGAGATTGCCTTCTGCTGCAGACCATTCCGCTTCCAAAGAATCTGGAACGCATTAGGGAGAGTGCGTTTGAGAACTGTGTGAAGCTGATTCGCGCAGAATTGCCGCACAAACTGCGTGTTTTGGAGGCAAAGGTGTTCAAGCGCTGTCAGGTGCTTCGAGAAGTGGAGCTTGGAAATTGTCTGCAGGAGATAAAAGAACAGGCATTTTATGGGTGCCGTGCACTGAAACAGGTAGAATTGGGAGAAGAACTGAAAAAAATCGGCGATATGGCATGGTATCGATGCGATGGACTGCCGGAAATCACAGTTCCGTCCGGTGTGCAGTATGTGGGAAATCTGGCATTTGCAGAGAGCGGTATAAAGAAAGCGCGCATCTTAGGAAGCGGTGTCGGCTGGGGGCGTGATATTTTTACAGGATGTAAGCGCTTAAGAAGTGTGCAGCTAGAACAGGGCGTGCAGCATATTCCAGACAGATTTGCATATCACTGTGAAAAACTGAAGCAGATTCAACTGCCAGAATCTCTGGAATCTGTGGGCAGAAATGTCTGGGAAGGAACGTTGTTTTTGAAAGAATGGACAGAAAAGACGCAGGAAATAGAAGAAACACAAGAGCCTATTTTCTGGGATGGAAGGTATCTGAAAGGGGAGGTCAGGATTCCAGAAGGCACGCGGATTGTGGCGGGCGGTGCCTGTTATGGAAACAAAGAAATCACACAGGTACACATTCCAAAGAGTGTGACATGGGTTGGAGCGGCTGCTTTTAAGGGGTGCAGCGCATTGCAGTGTGTGCACTGGCACGCAAATACGAATATTCTGGAGGCGGAAGTATTTGCTGGAGATACTGCATTGCGGAGCGTGAAAAAAGAAGTAGTTTCTGAAAAAGAAACTTCCTGGAGAGAGATTGGAGATAGGGCTTTTTATGGGTGTGCCAACATACAGTGCGTGAATCTGAATGGGACTCTGAAAATAGGAAAAGAGGCTTTCTTTGGCTGCAGAGAATGGAAAGAAATCGGGATTTCGGATAAGAAGCCTCCAGAAAAGATAGGCTTTGTGTATATTGGGGAAAATGCGTTTGGACAGGCGGAGTTTCTGGAGAAAGCTGCTGCCGAGAGGCAAAATGAGAAGGACAGAGAGAAAAAGAAAACCGGATGGACGGTGGAAAACAGAGGGGCAGAGAAAACTGGAGAAAACGGAGAAACAAACGGTATCTGTATCATAGGCGGCGTGGTGGTCTCTGGAGAATTTGCAGCAGGAGAAGTGTGCCTTCCAGAAGGAATCACAGGAATTGCACCATTTGCTTTTTCACGAAATCCGAACCTCACCAGAATCACATTTCCAAAAAGTTTGGTTTGGGTGGGAGATGGGGCTTTTTGGGGATGCCAAAAGCTGCAGGCATTTGAATTCTCAGGAAAAATCAGACAGATTGGTGGACGGGCATTTGAAAAATGTACAAACTTGCAGAAAGTATGTGTGGAGGCGGAACACATTGGGCAGGGAGCGTTTCGGTATTGTACAAAACTAAAAGAGGCACAGCTATCAGGGCTGACAGTTCTGGAAGAGAGTCTGTTTGAGGGATGCATGGCACTGTATGTGTGCGAATACGGCGGCATCGTGCAGGAAATAAAAGAACAGGCATTTTCGGGCTGTGCGGCGCTAGAACAAATTGACTTGAGACATGTGAAGCGGGTAGGAAGATATGCTTTTGCGGGGTGCTGCCGTCTCAGACAGATTACACTGGCGAATGGCCGTGCGGCTTTGGAGCGTGAAACGGTGATAGAAGCACACGCTTTTGACGACTGCTGTGCATTGAAGGAAGTTCGGATAGAAAATGCCAAAACAGAGAAGCTACATGAAAGAGATGTGGCTCTCTGTGTGCGGGAGTATGCATTTTCGGGCTGCACGGCGCTGCAGTATGTGAGATTGGATGGAAGAGTGTGGGAATTTCAGGAGTACCGCACGATTCTGGATGATAAAATTCCGGAGATTGTGCGCATCCTGTTTCACAGTGCGATGAGCTGCTTTGCAGTGGAAAGAGAGGAAGAACTGTGCGGATACTGCGGCAGTGCCCGATATGTGAAGATTCCGCAGGGTATCCGAACCATCCGTGCGGAAGTGTTTAAAGATGCGCTGATGCTGGAAAAAGTGGAGATTCCAGCGAGTGTGGAGTACATTGGAGCCAGAGCATTTCATGGGACCGCATGGATGGCAGAGCGGCAGCAGGAATCTCCGATGGTGATTGTGAATCATATGCTTTTGGACGGTTCTGCGTGCAGCGGGGAAGTGGTAGTTCCAAAAGACATCAGGCTGGTGTGCGGCTGGGCCTTTGCGAATGGAATGGAGATCACAAAGATACGTTTTTTGTCAGAGCGTGTCCGCGTGGAGGAATATGCATTTAGAAACTGTATTTATCTGAAGGAAATCATTCTGGCGGATGGCTCTGCTTTTCGGATGGGAGGAATCGAGGACAGGCACAAAGAGCTGCCGCCGCTCGTGCATCAGGCTGTGATGGAACGGCTGAATTGCTTTAAGACGGATGAGAATGGGGTGCTGAGAGAGTGTACGGGAAATATCAGCCGTCTGGCATTGGCACACGGAATTACAGAGATTGCAGATACTGTATTTCAGGATGGAAACCTGCTCACAGAAGTGACGCTGACAGGGAATGTGCGAAAAATCGGAAAAGGCGCATTTGCCCGCTGTAAGTGGCTTCGCAGTGTAACCCAGGTGCAGTCTGTGGCGGAACTGGGAGAGATGGCGTTTTCTGGATGCGGAAATCTGGAGACAATAGAGCCGTTTCAGGCGCTGAAAAAGATAGGAGCACGTGCCTTTGAGCACTGTACATCACTCAGAGAAATCATTGTGCCGGACGGCGTGGAGGAAATTCCTGCGCGTGCCTTTTACCGCTGCCATGCGCTGCGGCGCGTGATACTGCCTGACAGTGTGAAAAAAATTGGAAAAGAGGCATTTGCTTTCTGCCGAACGCTGGAAGAAATACAGGTGGGACAATCAGGGCTAATAGAGTTGGAAGGACAAAACGAAAGCGGAGAAATTTGGCTTTCTGGAAGCTGCATACAAGTGGAAGAGCGCGCTTTTGTGGGATGTAAGAGCCTGTTAGCCCCAACTCATATCATATATGAAGAATGAGAAATGTCATGTATAAAAAATGTGAAATGCCATATGTGAAAAACGCGAAATGCTGTATATGGAAAATGGAGAGGTGCTATAAAAAGAAAAATAGAGGAAATGGAAAAAATGAAATACCGAAGATTGGGAGATACAGGGTTTTGGGTGTCAGAGGTGGGATTCGGTACGATTCCCATTTTAAAGGGGAGTGTGCCGGTTCTTCCGGACTATTACAATCTGGAGGACGAACAGGCGCTGGCTGTGATGGCACATGCATATGCTCTGGGGTGCAATCTCTATGACACGGCGATTGTCCCAGAGTATGGAGATGCAGAAAGAAAGCTGGGGAAATTTGCAGCATATCTGGAACGAGAGAAAACGGAAAGCGAAAAGTCAGGGAGAGAGCGCATTATCATATCGGACAAGGCTCGTTTTTTTGATGGGAATGACATGTACCAGGCAGTAGAAACATCCTGCGAAAATCTGGGAACCTATGCGGATATCTACTTTGTGCATCAGGTGGATGAGGGCAATGTGGACGAAGTGTTTCAAAAAGGCGGTGCGTTGGATGCACTGACGGAGCTGAAACAGGAAGGGAAAATACGGTTTGCAGGCGTGGCTTCCCATTATTATGACATTTTGCTGCGAGGTGCACAGGATGCGCGGGTCGATGTGCTGCAGGGAAGCGGAAATATTTTGGAACGCGGTATGCTGGACAGAATGGCCCAGGAGGAGAGGTTTTCACACAAAGGATTTCTGGTGAATAAGGTATATGCGGCTGGAATTCTGCCTGCGTTCTTTTCTGTATGCACGCTCTTGCAGGGCGTACTGTCGTATCCGGTTTCGAGCGCTTTGATTGGAATTGGTGCCATTTGGCAGGCGGATGCTGCCATGGGGAGTGCTGTGAGTGAGAATTCTAGGGCGCAGAAGATTTCTTTTGCAGAAGTGCTGTCCACACTGGAAAAACAGTTTTCTCCCATTCCGTGTGACCGCTGTCAGAGATGCCGCTGTCCACATGGCACAGAAATTCACACTTTATTTCGCCAGTATCACTATTACTTTCTCGGAAAAAATTTCTGGGCGTTAAAGAAGCTGGCTCTTGGGATAGAGGAAAGTGCGAAATGGTGCAGGAAATGTACCAGTATGCCGTGTCTTTCCATGTGCCCGCGACGAATTCGGATTCCGGATGAGATACAGAGAGTGTGTGAATTGGTGAGAACACATCACTGAGCTATTGGATGTATCAGATGCATGGATTCCTTGCTATATGAAAAATGAAACAAGTTCTGGATTTTGGAATATATTAAATAGTAAGTACTGAAATCAGGAGAATTGTTGTGATTTATCTGGACAATGCAGCAACTACAAAAGTCAGTAAAGAAGCAATGGAAGCAATGATGCCGTTTTTGCAGGGACAGTATGGAAATCCCTCTTCTATATATGGATTCTCGGACACATGCCGGAAAGAGATGGACAATGTGAGGCAGACGATTGCGGATGGAATCGGCGCAAAGAAGAGCGCGATTTTCTTCACGTCGGGAGGTACAGAGGCAGATAACTGGGCGTTGAAGGCAGCGATGGAAATGGGAAAAGCTGCCGGAAAATGTCATATGATTACAACACAGATAGAACATCACGCGATACTGCATACCTGTCAGTGGTTGGAAAAACAGGGATTTGAAGTGACGTATCTGCCTGTGGATGAAGGCGGCATGGTGAAACTGGATGCTTTGGAGAAGGCAATCCGTCCGGATACGATGCTGATTTCTGTGATGGCAGCGAACAATGAAATCGGCACCATACAGCCGCTGAAAGAGATTGGGGAGATTTCAAAAAAACATGGAATTCTGTTTCACACAGACGCGGTACAGGCATTTGGGCATATCCCGATTTCTGTGGATGACTGCCATATTTCCATGCTGAGTGCCAGCGCGCACAAATTTCATGGTCCAAAAGGAGTCGGATTTTTGTATGTGAGGGAAGGATGCAGGATTCCGCCTATGATACAGGGTGGAGGCCAGGAGAGAGGGCAGCGCAGCGGCACAGAGAATGTTGCCGGAATTGTAGGAATGGGCAAGGCTGCGGAAATGGCATTTTGCAGGATGCAGGAGCGCATCGAAAAAGAGCAGGGACTGAGAGAGTATCTGATTGAACGGATACTTCTGGAAATTCCGTATAGCAGGCTGAATGGAGCTAGAGGGCAGAGACTTCCGAATAATGCGAATTTTTCATTTCAGTTTGTGGATGGAGCAGCGCTGGTGCTTCTTCTTGATATGAATGGAATCTGCGCTTCAAGCGGCTCGGCATGTTCCGCAAGCTCCAAAGGGACTTCGCATGTGCTGCGGGCTATCGGACTGCCGGATGAAATCGGACGCGGTGCTCTGCGGCTCACGTTGAGCGAGGAGACAACGAAAGAGGAGATTGATACTGTAGTCGAAGTACTGAAACGGTGCGTTGGTATGCTGCGCGGGCAGTCGGCGGCGTATCGTGACATGGTGTGCAGACGGCGCAGAAAATAAATAGGTATGTGCCAAAAAACTAGGTATTTGTAGGCAGAATTATCCGTGTGTATGTGTGTATAAAAAGAATGTCTGCAAAAATACACCTGCATGTGAAGAAGATGGAAATGTGCTCGTGGGAAATGACTCTTTCGAGGGTATTGATTCTTGGAATGGAATCGGTTACACTGTAGTCATCACCTGGCACGCATCATAGGTGCTCTTTGCAGCAGAAAAAGCAGAATTTTTGAGAAAACAGATAGCAGGACAGACGGTAACACGGACAGAGAAAATAGATTAAGAAAATTGATTGAGAAAAGCAGATGGTGAGTGGCAGGCAGCAGAAAAAATGAGAACAGAGGATGGACCTTATAATGGAGAAAAAGAAAGTAGTAATCGGGATGTCCGGCGGAGTGGATTCTTCCGTCGGCGCCTGGCTTTTAAAAGAACAGGGCTATGATGTAATTGGCGCCACGATGGTTCACTGGGAGCCGGAAGGATGTCATATAGGAGAAGTGCTGGACCAGATGGCAAAGGAGCAGTATGGTGGACCAGATGGGGATACAGGAAACGGGATTTTAAAGTCTGGCATGGTACCGGCGTTTGCGGCGGATGCCAGACGGATGGCGGATGCCCTGGGAATTCCTCATTATATCTTAGATTTTCGCAGAGAATTCAGGGAGCATGTGATGAAGCAGTTCGCGGAGGAATATCTGAGAGGAAGGACGCCGAATCCCTGCGTGATCTGCAACCGTTTTGTGAAATGGGAGGCGCTTTTGGCGAGAAGCCGCGCTCTGGGGGCAGAATACATTGCTACAGGGCATTATGCAAGGATAAAAATCCTTCCCAATGGGCGCTATACACTTCAGGTGACAGGGCAGAAAGACCAGACATATGCGCTGTACCGATTGACCCAGGAACAGCTTTCTCACACGCTGATGCCGGTGGGACTGTATCAGAAGAGTGAGATACGAAACATGGCGAAGCAGGCAGGGCTAGAGGCGGCAGATACGCCGGATAGCCAGGAAATCTGCTTTATTCCGGACCATGACTATGCCAAATTCATTCGAGAGTTTACTGGAAAAGTGCCTCCGGAGGGGAATTTTGTCACAAAAGACGGCAGGATTTTGGGGCGGCATCAGGGAATCACAAATTACACAGTGGGACAGCGGCGTGGATTGAACATTGCCGAGGGCCGCAGAATCTTTGTGACAGAGATTCGCCCGCAGACCAATGAGGTGGTAATCGGAGAGGCAGAAGATGTCTTTTCTGACAGGCTGGTCTGCGATGAGGTGAATTGGATGGCAGTCGATGGCCTGCACGGGCGAGAAATGCGTGTGTCCGCAAAAATTCGCTATGCGCACAAGGCGGCTCCATGCGTCATTCGGGAGAGAGAAGACGGAAGCGTGGAGTGTGTGTTTGATGAACCACAGAGAGCAATTACGCCAGGGCAGGCAGTGGTGTTCTATCAGGACGATTACGTTGTGGGCGGCGGAACGATTCGGTAGTGATGGCAATGCACAGACAATGTGTAAAACGAAAAATGTGTAAGTAAATGTACAGGCAAATGCATGAAAAAAATGCACAGACAATGTGTACTCTACAGGGAGAGAAAGGTGGAGGAATGAGGACAAGGAAAAGGAGAAATGCCGGATTTTTGCTGTGGGTTGGAATCCTGGTGCTTTCCTGCATGCTTGGCGGATGCCAGAATGGGGCGCAGGGAATCTGGAAACAGACAAAAGAGTATGAGGGAAAGTCTGCAAGGCAGGAAATAGCAGGAGAAGAGACATCAGGAAAAGAGACGGAAGAAACAAACAAATCAGAAGAAAATCAAGATTTGGTGAGTCAGCAGATGCAGACAGTGCGGAGCGAAAACAGCGTTCCAGAGGTGAAGGAACCAGCGATTTCTCTGCAGACTGTGGATGAAACTGTGTATATCACAGCGAGTACCTTAAATATCCGCAAAGGCGCATCAACAGAAAGTGAGATTGTCACAGAGCTTTCTTATGGAAGTTCTATAAAGAGAGTCGGTTACAGCGAGACCTGGAGCAAGGTGGTATGGGACGGCGGGGAATATTATGCAGCGTCCAGATATCTCTCCACCTCTCAGCCAAAGCCGAAGGAAACTTCTGTGCAGGCGGCAAAGACCGGAGACGGAGTCGGCACAAAGACATCCGGCGGAGAAAAAGGAATTATGGTAGCGATTGACGCTGGACATCAGGCAAAGGGGAATAGCCAGAAAGAGCCGGATGGACCTGGCTCCTCCACCATGAAGGCCAAGGTGAGTTCCGGAACAGCAGGAGTTTCCACAGGAATTGCCGAGTATAAGCTGAATTTGGCCGTTTCCTTGAAACTGAAAGAAGAGCTGGTGAGCCGTGGCTACGATGTCTACATGGTGCGTGAAATTCATGAGGTGGATTTGAGCAACTCGGAGCGCGCGAAGATGGCAAATGAGAGCGGCGCGGATATTTTTGTCCGTGTACATGCGAACTCTCTCAGCAACAGCAGTGTGCGCGGTACGCTGACAATGTGCATGACAAAAAATAACCCTTACAATGCCAATTTGTATGAGAAGAGCCAGAAACTGTCAAGGAAAATTGTGGACGGCATCTGCGCACAGACAGGATTTAAGAACCGAGGTATTCAGGAGACAGATACCATGAGCGGAATCAACTGGTGCGAAATTCCGGTCACGATTGTGGAGATGGGCTTTATGAGCAATGCGGAGGAGGACCGTCTGATGGCGACAGAAGAGTACCAGAATAAAATTGCAAAAGGAATTGCAGATGGAATCGATGCATATTATGCAGACTGATATGTTACTATGAAAGTCTCGTCAAGCGGCCAGGCGGCAGGGGTGCTTGCACACCAAGCCGACTGGACATTTGACGAGCAAGGAAGTATGAGCAAAAAAGGACAGCGTGAGCTGGCCGATTTGCGAATACTGGCGGCGATTGCGGGAGTGCGTGAGCACGGAGCAATCGACTTTCATATTATGGTGGTGTCGCCGTTAGGCGACATGTCCGTTTAGGAACGGATAATGCAGCGCAAACGTGCAGCTGGCGGGGAAATCATACAGCTTTTCCCTGCCAGCTGTTTCTTTCTTTCATCCGCCTGGCAATCGTATTTAGAACCAGGCGCTTGTTGGCACTCCATGCTGGCGCAATCAGCAGAGGTTTCGGGGCATCGCCGCTGATGCGGTGAATCACGACATTTTGCGGGAGAGCTTCCACGCAGTCAATCACCATATCTGCGTATTCTTCCAGAGAAAACACAGGGAATGGGCTGGCTTCATAGATGACGGCCAAATCCGTCCCTTTTAGGATATGCAGAAGTTGAAGTTTGATGCCGTCAATGCCAAGAGCACCGAGATAGCGCACCGTCTCCAGCATCTGTTCGCGGCTCTCGGTCGGAAGCCCCAGAATCACATGAACAATCACAGAGATTCCCCTGGCTTTCAGCTCCCTCACAGCCGCCTCAAATACGCAGAGCGGGTAGCCGCGGCGGATAAAGCGGGCAGTGTCCTCATGAATGGTCTGCAGTCCCAGTTCCACCCAGACCGGTTTTTCCTGATTGCAGGAATCCAAGAGCGAAAGAATCGGGGCAGGGAGGCAGTCGGGGCGTGTGCCGACAGATAAGGCGACAATTTCCGGCTGCGCCAATGCGTCCTCAAAGAGAGGCCGAAGGACCTCTGCAGGTGCATAGGTGTTGGTGTAGGACTGAAAGTACGCGATGTATCGCCCCGATGTGATTTTTCCAGCCACTTTTTCCTTTGCGAGAGCAATCTGTTCGCGGACAGAAGACTGTCTCGGGATGGCAAAGTCACCGGAACCACCCTCGCTGCAGAAAATGCATCCCCGCGTGCCGAGCGTGCCGTCGCGATTCGGGCAGGTACAGCCGCTCTCCAGAGCGAGTTTGTACACTTTTTCTCCAAAAGTCTCTTTCAGATAAGCATCAAGAGAATAGTAAGGTTTGTCATTCCAGCGTTTCTGCGGATTCATAAATTTTCCTTTCCCATGCAGTTAGAATGGCGATGCATGATGCCATATGGAATTGTACAATAAGAATGGTACGTCAAGATACAGGATATAGGAAAGTGTACGATATAAAAGAAAAAAATACAATATTTTTTAATGCATATGCCTGTTTCTTGTGGTAAAATTTTTATTTGGAGATAAAGAGCGAAGAAGGGCAGAGAAGAGCAAAGAGGAGGAAGAAATAACAGGACAGAAATTATGAAAGAGAAAACATTTTTAAAACAGATAAGGCAGACAAAAAATAAAGAAAATAAAGAGAAGCGCCCATTTTCCATCCGGCTGTTTCCCATACTTGTGCTGATGGTGATTCTGCTGTTTGCGTGGAAGAGTCTAAGACCAGAAAATCCCCTTTTTCAGAAAGGGCAGAGCACTACCTTGTATGTAAAAACAGAGGTTGGGACAGAGGCCGTTTTTTTGCCGGAGAAGTATTTCTCGAAGGATGAGATTGTGTTTTCAAAATTAGCCTGGGATTTTGGCGGAGTGGACTGGAATGTGCCAGGCGTGTATCGGGTAAAGCTTTTTTACGATGGAAAGGAAACAAATTGTACCATAGAAGTACAGGTGCTGGCAGATGAGAAGAAGAAAGCACAAAAGATGTGGGGAGCTAGTGAAGGATATAGCTCTTTTTGAGGCGAAGCACGCAGTGCGGCCAGATTTGCCGATTGCCTGCACCAGAGAGATAGGACATGGGGCAGATTCAAAGTGCCTCGTGATTGGAGGAAAACTGCGGATTTCTAAACTTTCTAAAAATTCGTGAGAACGGCTGTTTTTTTCTGGTATTTTGTATTATACTAAAAAACAGGTATCATGCGCATAGCAAAAAACGGTAATATTTGAAACGGAAGGAAAAGAACTATGGAAAATTTTCAATTTTATACTCCAACAGAGATTTTCTTCGGAAAAGGTACAGAGAACCAGGTAGGAGAAATCATTCAATCATATGGATATCACAAAGTCATGATTCATTTTGGCGGAGGAAGCGTGCGAAAATCAGGGCTTCTCGACCGTGTAGAGCATGCTCTGCAGGAACATGACATTGCATACATACTGTTTGGCGGCGTGCAGCCAAATCCGACCTTATCCCTGGCAAAGCAGGGTATGGAATTGTGCCGTAAGGAAGGCGTGGAGCTGATTCTGGCAGTGGGCGGCGGAAGTGTTCTGGATTCCGCGAAATGCATTGCTGACGGTGTGGGAAATCCGGACATTGACCCATGGCAGTTCTTTTTGAAGAAGGAAGTTCCGAAAAAGGCGCTTCCGGTAGGTGCAATTCTGACGCTCTCTGCTTCTGGCAGTGAGATGAGCGCTTCCTGCGTGATTACAAATGAGGACGGCGGCTTCAAGAGAGGCTTTAACTCCAAAACACACCGCCCACTGTTTTCCATTTTAAATCCGGAGCTGACGTATACTGTGAGCAAATTTCAGACAGGCTGCGGAACAGTGGATATTATGATGCACACACTGGAGCGGTATTTCACGAAATCAAAACAGGTGGATTTGACGGACAGGCTGGCAGAGGGACTTTTGAAGTCCGTGATTGAGGCGGGAAGAATCGCAGACAGAGAGCCGGAGAATTATGAGGCGCGCGCAACTTTGATGTGGGCAGGAAGCCTGTCACACAACGATTTGACTGGTGCAGGGCGTCAGGTATTTATGACAGTACATCAAATGGAGCATGAACTGTCAGGAATGTATCCACAGATTGCACATGGTGCGGGACTTTCCGCGCTGTTTTGCTCTTGGGCGAGATATGTGTGTCCGTATGCAGTGGAGCGTTTTGCACAGTATGCGGTTCGTGTGTGGAACTGTGAGATGAATTTTGAAAATCCAATGCAGACTGCACAGGCAGGAATCGCAGCGACAGAGCAGTACTTTGCTTCTCTGGGGATGCCGGTTGGACTCAAAGAACTGGGAATCACAGACGAGAAATTTGAGGAAATGGCAGAAAAATGCACATTTTTTGGGCAGAGAACGCTGCCGGATTATATCGAACTGGGAAAAGAAGAGATTGTGGCGATTTACCAGATGGCATATGAAGCTGGAGATAAAACCGGAGAGAGAAGATAGGCATCAGAACGAGCCAGAAAAACAGCATAAATCAGAAATCAGAAAAAGAAACAGGAAAATAAAACAATAAAAAGATAAAACAGCAAAAAGATAAGAAACAAAAACATAACAAACTGGAGGAATGACAGATGGAGACAAAACTTACAAGAGAGCAGGCTGTAGCACTTTTAAAAAAGTATAATAAAGAACCTTTCCACATCCTGCATGCATACACAGTGGAGGGCGTGATGCGCTGGTTTGCAAAGGAGATGGGATACGGTGAGGAAGAAGAATACTGGGGGCTGGTAGGACTGCTGCATGATATTGATTTTGAACTGTATCCGGAAGAACATTGCCAGAAGGCACCGGAACTTTTGAGAGAGGGCGGTGCAGAGGAAGATTTGATTCATTCTGTGTGCAGTCATGGATATGGAATCTGCTGTGATGTCGAGCCAGTTCACACAATGGAGAAAGTTCTGTTCGCTGCAGACGAGCTGACAGGACTGATCGGTGCAGCTGCCAGAATGCGTCCGTCAAAGAGTGTGATGGATATGGAAGTATCCAGTCTGAAGAAAAAATTCAAGGACAAACGTTTCGCTGCAGGCTGTTCCCGCGATGTCATCAAGCAGGGTGCAGAGAGATTGGGATGGGGATTGGATGAACTGTTTGAGAAGACCATTCTGGCAATGCGTTCTTGTGAGGAAAACATTAACCATATGATGGAGCAGGAAGAGAAATAATTAAGAGGAATACGACGATGAAACATGACATGACAGAAGGTCCTATCACTCAGCATCTGGTGCGTTTTGCGATTCCCCTGATTCTGGGAAATATGTTTCAGCTTACATACAATGCGGTGGACTCCATCGTAGTGGGGCGTTTTGTGGGAAACCATGCGCAGGCCGCAATCGGTATCTGCAATCCCTTTATGAATGTGCTGACTTTTTTCATTGTGGGAGTCTGCAACGGAATTTCCGTGCTGATGAGTGAATTTTATGGGGCAAAGGATGAGAAGACACTGCGCCGCGAGATGGGCACATCTCTGGTATTTGGTATGGGATTCTTTTTGGCTCTTGCACTTTGCATCTGGATTCTGGTGAATCCGATTCTGACTGTGCTTTCTACGCCGGAAGAAGTATTTTCCATGACAGCAGGATACCTTCGCATTGTCCTGATAGGATTGATTTTTACGTATATTTATAACCTGTATGCATCGACACTGCGCAGTATGGGGGATGCGAAGACGCCGTTGTATTTCCTGATTTTTTCATCGGTGCTCAACATTGCGCTCGACCTGATATTTGTGGCTGGAATGAAAATGCAGGTGTATGGAGCCGCTGTGGCAACTGTGATTTCTCAGTTCCTTTCTTCCATGCTGTGTGTGTTTTATGTGAGAAGAAATGTGCCAGTGCTGCGCCTGACGCGCGGGGAGAGGCAGATTGACAGATCCCTTCTGGGGAGAACCATTCATTACAGCTGGGCGACGGGAATGCAGAAAATTACTTTAAATGTAGGAAAATTGCTGGTACAGGCATTTATCAATCCACTGGGTGTGGATATCATCGCAGCGTTCAATGCAGTGAATCGAATCGACGATTTTGTGTTCCAGCCAGAGCAGAGCATCGGTGCGGCGATGACAACATTCGCAGCGCAGAACCGCGGGGCAAAGAAAAATGACAGAATTCAGAAATCCTTCCACATCGGTATGATGATGGAGGTGGTGTACTGGGCATTTATCGGAACGGTGGTTTTTGTGAGCTCCAGAACATTGATGAGCTGGTTTGCACCGACTCCGGACAATATTATGGTGGATTTGGGTGTGAGTTATCTGCATATTATGGCATTTTTGTATCTGATGCCTGGTCTCACAAACGGTCTGCAGGGCTATGTGCGCGGCTGGGGGCAGATGAATGTCTGCCTGATTAGTACCTTTGTGCAGATTGTCGGAAGAGTGGCGGCGGCAGCAGTTCTGATTCCGAGATTTGGCATGCAGGGAGCCGCATATTGCTGTTTCGTCGGCTGGACTGTGATGCTTCTTTACGAAGTGCCGTACTATCTGATTCACAAGAAAGAAAAGTTTACACTGAAAGCCTGAATTGCTTAGAAGAAAGTTCATCATTAGACCTTGTCAGCATTTACTGTAAAGCAGAATGATGGTTTGGTGATTTTTTATCTTGACAAATTGCAGGACTCACGGTACACTCAACTCGTTTCCAGAAGATATCAGAAGATATAAAAAGATATTAAAAAAGCCTATTCTGTTCATTCCAAATTCCCTTTGTCTCTTTGGTGAGAGAGGCGCATGGAATGGCCTGGAATCAATAGCACCAACAACGCAAATAGCAATAGTAACAAAAAAGAGATAGAAACAAGAATAGAAAGAGGAAAAGGCATATGTATTGTACAAGAAATGTGACAGACAGTATTGTTTGGGTGGGAGCAAATGACAGAAGACTGCATTTATTTGAAAATCTGTTCCCGATTCCAAATGGAGTTTCCTACAACTCCTATGTGATTTTGGATGAAAAAACGGCTTTGATGGATGCAGTGGATTTTTCCTGCTGCCGTCAGTTTATGGAAAATGTAGAGCATACTCTGGCTGGAAGAAAACTGGATTATCTGGTTGTAAACCATATGGAGCCGGACCATGGCGCGAGCATTGAGGAAGTGCTGACACGCTATCCGGAAGCTGTTTTGGTGGGCAATGCAAAAACAGTCGTGATGATGAAGCAGTTTTTTAATCTGGATTTGACAGGACGTACTCTGGAAGTGAAAGAAGGCAGTACACTGTCTCTGGGTTCTCATACATTGACTTTCGCGATGGCGCCGATGGTACACTGGCCGGAGGTTATGGTTTCTTATGAGAGCAGCGAAAAAGTCCTGTTCTCAGCAGATGCATTTGGTACATTTGGAGCACTGAACGGCCATCTGTTCAATGATGAGTATGCGTTTGAGACAGAATGGCTGGATGAGGCTAGAAGATATTATACAAATATTGTTGGAAAATACGGCGTACAGGTGCAGGGGGTATTGAAGAAAGCAGCTACTATGGATATCCAGATGATCTGTCCGCTGCATGGACCAGTATGGAGAAGCAACCTGGCATGGTTTATCGGAAAATACGATACCTGGAGCAAATATCAGCCGGAGGAAAAAGGGGTTCTGATTGCTTATGGTTCCATGTACGGCAATACAGAGAATGCTGCCAATGTGCTGGCTGGGCTTCTGGCAGATGCGGGTGTGAAGAAGATTGCTGTGTATGATGTATCAAAGACCGAAGTATCTTATCTGATTGGAGAGTCATTCAAATACAGCCATATCGTTCTGGCTGCTCCGACCTATAACGGAGGCGTCTATCCGGCAATGGAGCATTTCATCCAGGATATGAAGGCATTGAATCTGCAGAACCGCACCGTTGCGCTGATGGACAATGGAACTTGGGCTCCGATGGCGGCAAAACAGATGCAGAAGACATTGGAAGAGATGAAGCAGATGACGCTGATTGGACAGCCGCTGTCTGTAAAATCCTCTCTGAAAGAGGCGCAGATGGAAGCAGTGAAGGCACTGGCAAAACAGATTGCAGAGAGTGTCAATGCCTAAACTCTGTGAAAGTATTGAGCTAGGATTGAAACACGTATGGCGTGGATATCACATAGAAAAGATTTGGCATGAGTGCAGATTGATGTAGATTGAAACAGGGGAAAAAGATGGGGGTGTCGTAAAACAGGACAAATACGGCGACTCCCATTTCTTATAAGAGTACCATCATAGAAAAATAGTATAAAAAATATATACAGAATGTTGTACAGTATAACAGGAAACAGGACAGAGGAGAAGAGAAACATGAAAATCAGAGAAATTCTGGCGCAGGGAAGGCCAACATTGTCATTTGAGGTGTTCCCGCCAAAAACAGCGGAGACATACGAATCTGTAGAGAAGGCTGCTCTTGCGATTGCACGCTTAAAGCCGTCTTTTATGAGCGTGACCTATGGGGCCGGCGGCGGAACCAGCAAATATACCGTGGATATTGCTTCTAATATTCAGAATCAGTATGGTGTGACACCGCTTGCACATCTGACCTGTGTTTCTTCCACGAGGGAAGAAGTACATAAGGTTCTGGCAGAACTTCGGGAGAGAGGCATTGAGAATGTCCTGGCACTGCGCGGTGATATTCCAGAGGGAGGGCCAAAGGCGCATGATTATCAGTATGCTTCCGAGCTGATTCGTGAAATCCATGCGACGAGTGATTTCTGCATTGGCGCTGCCTGCTATCCGGAAGGACATGTGGAATCTCTGAATAAGACAGAAGATATCCGCCATCTGAAAGAAAAAGTGGAAGCTGGATGCGATTTTGTGACTACACAGATGTTTTTTGACAACAATATCCTGTATAATTATCTTTACCGCATCCGCGAACAGGGAATTACTGTTCCGGTGATTGCGGGAATTATGCCCGTAACCAATGCAAAGCAGATCAGCCGCATCTGTCAGCTTTCCGGCACCTATCTTCCGGCGCGCTTTAAGGCGCTTGTGGACAGGTTCGGGGACAATCCGGCTGCCATGAAGCAGGCCGGCATTGCGTATGCGACAGAGCAGATTATTGATTTGATTGCCAACGGAGTCAATGGAATTCATGTGTATTCCATGAACAAGCCGGATGTGGCGGAAAGTATCCAGAGCAATCTGTCCGTTATCCTCGGAAAAGAGTGACAGATGCGCGAGCGAGAAATTTTATAAATCATATCATAGAGAGAAACTGGAGAGAATCAACGAGAGAAAAACGGGAGAGAATCAGCGATGGAGATAAGAAAGCGGGAGGTGCTGCGGTATCTGGGATATCGGGGAAATGCACCAGATGAGAGAACGGAACAGCTGGTGGATTCCTGTATGGAGGAAGTGCAGCGCACCGCGAGTCCTGTCCATGTGTACCGTGTGTTTCCGGTGACAGTGGAAAGTGCAGACGGCATGATACAGTCGGGCTGTTTTACGACAGAGAGCAGAAATCTGGCAAAAAATCTGAAGGACTGTGAACAGATACTGGTCTTTGCTGCGACACTCGGGGTTGGAATTGACCGGCTTTTGGCAAAATACAGCCGGTTTCAGATGAGCCGCGCTGTGGTGATGCAGGCCGCCTCTGCCGCCTTGATTGAGGAGTACTGCAATACATTAAATGAACAATGGAAAAGGAAATTTTTGGAGGAAGGATGGTATCTCAGACCGCGTTTCAGCCCTGGATACGGAGATTTTGCTTTGGAGAACCAGAGGGAGATTTTACAGGCTCTGGATGCGGCAAAATGGGCAGGAATCACCTTGACGGACAGTCTTTTGATGATGCCTTCCAAGTCTGTGAGCGCCGTGATTGGCATGAGCAGAAAGCCTGGAAACTGCGTTCTGGACGGATGCGAGGTATGTAAAAAAACAGATTGTCTGTATCGGAGGAATTAGAAATGGGAATCTTGGAATTACTGCAGAAAAAAATCGTCTTTTTTGACGGGGGCATGGGAAGTCTTTTGCAGGCAGAGGGATTAGGGCCAGGAGAGCTGCCGGAGACATGGAATATCCTGCACCCTGACGTGATTATAAATATTCAGGAAGCATATCTGACAGCGGGATGCGATGTGCTGACAACCAATACATTCGGGGCAAATCGCCTGAAATATGGAGCGGACGGCGAATTTTCCCTGGAAAAAGTCGTGGCAGCAGCTATCGCAAATGCGAAGGAAGCGGTCAGGAGAGTCGAGGAGAAAACAGGAAGAAGAGGCTATGTGGCTCTGGACTTGGGACCGACCGGAAAACTGCTAAAACCGATGGGAGATCTGGCATTTGAGGATGCTGTGTCGCTCTACAGCGAGGTGGTAGAAATTGGTGTCAGAGAAGGCGCAGACCTGATTTTGATTGAGACAATGAGCGACAGCTATGAGCTGAAGGCGGCTGTGCTGGGAGCCAAGGAACACTCGGACCTTCCTGTGTTTGCCACAGTCACATTTGACTCCAAGGGAAAGATGCTGACCGGCGGAACTGTGAAGTCTGTAGTGGCACTTCTCGAGGGTCTCGGCGTGGATGTGCTCGGTGTCAACTGCGGGCAGGGACCGCTGCAGATGAAGGAGATTGTGACAGAGATGCTGGCAGAGGCGTCGGTTCCGGTTCTGGTGAATCCGAATGCGGGGCTTCCGAGAAGCGAGCACGGAAAGACGGTGTACGATATTGATTCGGATACCTTTGCCGAGGCAATGAGAGAGTTTGTGGCAATGGGAATTCGTGCCGCGGGTGGATGCTGCGGCACAACTCCGGAACATATTGGAAAACTGACTGCACTCTGTGCAGATATGCCGCCGATTCCGGTGACAAAGAAGGAAAAGACCATTGTGACTTCCTATGCGCAGTGTGTGGAAATCGGAAAAGATCCGGTGATTATCGGAGAGAGAATCAATCCGACAGGAAAGCCGAAATTAAAGCAGGCGCTCAGAGACCACAATCTGGATTATATTCTCCAGGAAGGCGTAAACGAGCAGGAACATGGGGCGCATATTCTGGATGTCAATGTGGGACTGCCGGAGATTGACGAGGTAGCTGTGATGCAGGAGGCGGTGGAGGCGCTGCAGAGCGTGCTGGATTTGCCGCTTCAGATTGACACCTCCGACCCGAAGGCGATGGAACACGCTATGCGTGTGTACAACGGAAAGCCGATGGTAAACTCCGTAAATGGAAAGCAGGAAGTCATGAATCAGGTATTTCCTCTGGTAAAAAAGTATGGCGGCGTTGTGGTGGCGCTGGCACTCGATGAGGATGGGATTCCCAAGACGGCAGAGGGGCGCATCGCGGTTGCAAAAAAAATTTACGCAGAAGCAGCAAAATATGGAATTTCCAAAAAAGATATCGTGATAGATGGACTCTGCATGACAATCAGTTCTGATGAGCAGGGTGCGGTGACAACACTGAAAACACTGCGGGGTGTCAGAGATGAGCTTGGGGGAAAGACCATTCTTGGCGTGTCCAATATTTCCTTCGGCCTGCCGATGCGCGAGTATGTCAATGCTTCATTCTTTACACTGGCGCTGCAGGATGGGCTTTCCGCAGCGATTATCAACCCGAATTCCGAGGCCATGATGCAGGCATACTACAGCTATCGAGCACTGGCGGGGCTGGACGAGCATTGCCAGACGTACATCTCCATGTATGCGGCACAGGCGGCAGCTCTGAAAGCGGCAAAAGAGGCAGAAAAACAGAGGCGAAGCAGCGGGCAGTCCAGTACAGCGCGGGCAGATGGAAGCAGGCAGCAGGGAGAAAGAGAAGAAGCTGCAAAATCCCCGCTTTTTGAGAGCGTAGTGCGTGGATTGAAGGAAAAGGCTGTGCAGTCCACAAAAGAGGGCCTTCGGGAGCAGGAGGCACTGGAGATAGTAAATGAAGAACTGATTCCGGCCTTGAATGAAGTCGGAAAAGGATTTGAAGCAGGCACAGTGTTCCTGCCGCAGCTTCTGATGAGTGCGGAGGCGGCGAAAGCTGCATTTGAAGTGATAAAAGATGCGATGGAGTCCGCGGGAGGCGCACAGGAGAAGCAGGGGCGCATCATTCTGGCGACTGTAAAGGGAGATATTCACGATATTGGAAAGAACATTGTGAAAGTATTACTGGAAAACTACAGTTTTGAAGTGCTGGATTTGGGAAAAGATGTGCCGCCGGAGGTCGTGGTGGAGACGGCTGTGCGGGAGAACATTCGCCTGGTGGGACTGAGTGCGCTGATGACGACGACAGTTCCCAGCATGGAGGAGACCATCCGCCAGCTTAGAAAAGCAGCGCCGGATGTAAAGATTATGGTCGGCGGCGCTGTGTTGACAAAAGAATATGCGGATACCATAGGTGCAGACCAGTACTGCAAGGATGCGATGGCATCTGTGAAGTACGCACAGTCTGTGTTTGGAGAATAGAAACATAAGAAATATATCATAAAGGAGAAGAGTAAGTTATGGTTCATAAAACATTAGTTGTAAAAGGTGCAAGATGTCTTCATGCAAAAAAAGGGGTAAAGTTTGTGACGATTGCGGAGAAATTTCCGTGCAGTGTCACAATCATTGGAAACGGCAGAACATGTGATGGAAAATCTCTGATTAGTCTGATGAATGCCATTCTTTCTTTTGGTGAGGAAATGGAGATTATCTGCGATGGAGAACAGGAGCAGGAGGCGCTCGATAAACTGTGTGAATTCGTGGAAACAGAGATGATGGAAAAGTAAAAAAGTAGTGAAAAAGTAAGAGAAAAAATAAAACATGAATAAGAGAAAACAGAATAGAAAGTTCTATTTGAAACTCGTAGCAGCATGTTCGCTGCTGTGCTGTGCCCTGCTGTGCGGCTGCGTTTCCGGCGCCTCGAAAAACGGGGGAACAGTGGGCGAGACATCGGAAAATGGAAAAAAGAAAGTGATTGCCACACTGTTTCCTTACTATGATTTTGCCAGACAGATCGGGGCAGAGTATATTGATTTGACAATGGTGATTCCGGCAGGAATGGACAGCCATTCTTTTGAGCCGACACCAAAAGATATGATTACAATTCAACAGGCGGACCTCGTCCTGTGCAACGGCGGCGAGATGGAGCAGTGGCTGACACAGGTATTGGAGGCGGCGGAATCGGATACCAGAATGGTAGTCCGCATGATGGACTTTGTGGATGTGTATGAGGAGGAAGTTGTGGAAGGCATGGAGGACAGTGGACATCACCATGCAGACAGCGAGCTGGGAGATACCGAACACCGCCATGAAGGCAGCAATCATGATGATGACGAAGAGGAACATCACGATGAAGAGAACTACCATGAGGAAGAACATGACCATGAGGAACATGGCGATGGGCATGAAGAATACCATGAGGAAGAACATGACCATGAGGAACACGACCATGCGCATGATGATGACAGTCTTCATATTGAGTATGATGAACACATCTGGACGTCTCCGGCAAATGCGGTGCGCATCGTGACAGAGATTGCGCATGCACTCTGTGAGTTGGATCCTGCCCATACCGAGCAGTACCAGGCACGCGCCGCTTCCTACAAAGAAGAGCTGATGCAGATAGACAGGGAGATTCATGAGGTGGTGGATGCATCCTCAAACCACACCCTGGTGGTGGCGGATAAGTTTCCATTCCGGTATTTCGCGGAGGAGTTTGGCCTGAAATATTATGCGGCATTTACTGGATGCAGTGCGGACACGGAGCCGAGCGCGAAGACGATCGCCTTTCTCATTGACAAGGTGAAGCGTGAAAAGATTCCGGCTGTGTATTATCTGGAATTATCCAGTTCACGGGTGGCGGAGATTCTTCAGGAAGAGACCGGCGCACAGCCGCTTCTGCTTCACTCCTGCCATAATGTGACTAGGCTGGAGTTTGACAGTGGCATTACGTACGCAGAACTGATGCGCAGAAATATTGAGGCCTTGAAAATCGGATTTTCGGAGTAGGAGTGTGGAAGCGGAATTAGACCTGTAGATAGGATTGTAGAAGTGAAATCGAGCCTGCAAAAATGGAACCAAGAAAAAGCAGGAAAATCAGACAAGAAAATCAGAACTGGCGAAGTTGGAAATACAATACAGAATACAGATTTTTTGATAGAAAATGGTGAATTATGAGAAATGAACAGGTATTGCTGGAGTGCACGAATGTGGATTTTGGCTATGAAAATCAGGATGCAGTGACAGGAGTCACCATACAGATTGAAAAGGGCGACTATCTCTGCATTGTGGGGGAGAACGGCTCTGGAAAAAGTACGCTGGTAAAAGGGCTTTTGGGGCTTTTAAAACCGACCGGCGGAAAGATATGGATGTCAGGAGAGCTCAAAAATCACGGAATCGGTTATCTGCCGCAGCAGACAGCTGCTCAGAGGGATTTTCCAGCAACGGTATATGAAGTGGTGCTCTCCGGCTGTCTGAGTCATCTGGGAAGGCGCCCTTTTTATGGCAGGGCAGAAAAGGAGATGGCGGCAGTCTCGATGAGGCGGCTGGGAATTGAACATCTGAGAAAGCAGTGTTACCGTGAGCTGTCCGGCGGACAGCAGCAGCGCGTCTTGATTGCGAGAGCACTCTGCGCAGCCAGAGGACTCCTGATTCTGGACGAGCCGATTACCGGACTGGATCCGGCGGCATCCCAGGAGTTGTATGCATTGATACGGGAGCTGAATCAGAAGGAACACATGGCAGTGATTATGGTATCGCACGATATCCGCAGTATTATCACGGAGGCAGGGAAAATCCTGCATTTGAAGAAGGAGCCGCTGTTTTATGGGACAACAGACCAATATAAAAATTCGGCTGTGGGAAAGCAGTTTTTAGGAGGAGCAGAGCTATGAAAATCTGGATGGAAATGATGTCATACCCCTTTATCCAGAGGGCCGTGCTGGCAGGCACCATGGTGGCGCTGTGCGCAGCTCTTCTGGGAGTGAGCCTGGTTTTAAAACGGTATTCCATGATTGGAGACGGGCTGTCCCATGTGTCCTTCGGAGCGCTTTCTGTGGCTTTGGCAGCAGGATGGGCACCTCTTATGGTGTCCATTCCGATAGTGATCCTGGCAGCGTTTTTTTTGCTGCGGCTGACAGAAAAGGGGAAAACGCCGAGCGATGCGGCGATTGCGATAGTGTCTGCCAGCTCGCTGGCATTCGGTGTGACCGTGACATCGCTGACGACGGGGATGACTACCGATATTAACAGTTACATGTTCGGAAGCATTTTGGCGATGCGCAGGCAGGATGTGCGTCTGAGCGTGGCGCTATGTGCAGTTGTGCTGCTTTTGTTTCTTTTCTGTTATCACAAGATGTTCGCTGTCACATTTGATGAGAGCTTTGCACGCGCAACAGGCGTGAAGACACAGTGGTACAATACGCTGATTGCTGTGCTGACTGCGGTTACGATTGTCCTGGGAATGAGGATGATGGGCGCCATGCTGATATCCAGCCTGATTATTTTTCCGGCAGTTACTGCCATGCGCCTGTTTAAGAGCTTTAAAGCAGTTGTTCTGAGTTCGGCTGCGACAGCTGTGCTATGCTTTGTGGCAGGAATTATGATTTCCTATCAGTATGGAACACCGGCAGGCGCGAGTGTGGTCCTCATGAATTTGGCACTTTTTTTGGCTGCGACGCTAGTGAGGGTATTGCGCGAGAGACTATAAAACGGATATGTCGCCTGGCAGCGGCGGCGCCATAAGAGGAGAAGATGATGCTGATGTATACCTTGCTGATTGTGGACGATGAGGCGCTCATCCGTCGGGGACTTAGCAAAATTATTCCATGGGGAGAGATGGGATATGAGCTGGTGGGTGCGGTGGGAAATGCCCAGGAAGCACTAGAGCTTTTCTCACAGAGAAAAATTGATGTCCTTCTGACGGACATCAGTATGCCGGAGATGAACGGATTGGAGCTGATTGAGAAGGCAAGGGAGTATAATGAAGGGGTAAAGAGCATTGTAATCAGCGGCTACAGCGAGTTTGACTATGCGCTGGGAGCGATTCAGCTGAAAGTGGAAAACTATATTTTGAAACCGTTGGACCCAGATAAGATTACGGATATTTTTCGGAAACTGAAAGTAACGTTAGACAGAGAGCAGGAAGAACATGTGCGTATGCAGAGTATGCAAAGTGGGAGGCACCTGTTTTCTGAGACGGACCGAAATCTGGAACAGCTGGTTTTGACAATGGAGGAAGGCAGTCCCGAGAAGGTGAAACAGGCGGCAGAGAGAATTCTTTCAGATTGCCGCAATTTCTACAGCAGCCATCCTGATGCGTACCGGAAAGCTGTGCTGGAAAAAGTGGTGCGGTATTTTCGGCTAGAGGAGTCTGTGCTCTCAGATTTGCAGACATTTTCTGTTTCGGAAAGTGAGGATAGAAATGGGCTGAAGGAGGGGAAGCAGCAGAAAAAATTGGGATGGCAGAAAGAATCAGGACATCAGGAAGAACTGAGAAGTCAGGAAGCCGCGTTTGAGGAAGATTTGTGCAGCATTTTGATGATGCTGCAGGAAAATGCAGAGGCTTTGGCAATTCGTGTCAGCTATCAGGCGAGACAGTATGTAAACGCACATTACAGCGACAAAGAGCTTTCTCTGCGTCAGGTGGCAGACCGGCTTCATGTGAGTTATGGCTATCTTTCTACTGCTTTTACGAGGACTTTTGGAGAAAATTTTAAGAGTTATGTGGTGAATATTCGGACTGAGAAGGCGAGAGAACTTTTGCTGGAGAGAAAATATAAGATTTATGAGATTGCAGATATGGTCGGGTATGGCAGTTCGAGGTATTTTACAGATGCGTTTAAGAAAAAGTATGGGGTATCTCCGGCAGATTATGTCAATAGACGCAGAAAGGGAGGGGGAGAGGTGTAGGTGGGCGTATGAAAAAGAGAAAGCAACACGGCGGACTGTACAGTGGATGGCACATCAAAAATACACTGTGCAGCCGCTTTATTGTCACATCCTATGTTTCAATCGTAGTCTCTGTTATTTTAATCAGTATTGTCAGCTATGCGCTTCTCAGTGAAAATTCCTGGAAATATATGGTACAGACCAGTGAGCAGATTGTCCGGCAGAAAAAATCAGGCATTGAAATCCGGTTGGAGGGGCTGGAGACGACATTTCGAGATGTCGCTTATCACACACAGGTGCAGAAACTTCTGAGCAGCGGAAAGGAAGCGAGCGACCTGAATGCTCTGCGTGTCGAGATGAACCAGGCGATTACAGGAGTGGCAAATTCTTTTATGATGTTTGACAATATGGTGGTTTTCTCCGCGGACGGAAATATGGTGGGCAGTCTTTTGGGATTTGACACAGCGAAGAAGGCAAAAGATTACTCCTGGTATCAGGAAGCGAGTGAATCCGGCGGGGAGACCGTGTGGTTGCCGGACCTAGTTCAAACGGCGTGGGATAATTATGGAGGGCATGTGACGATACCAGTTGTGAAGAAAATTCGTGCGCTGCATGCCTCAGGAAATGTGCCAATCGGAAAGACTCTGGGATATTTTTACGGAGTGCTGAATCTGGACCAAGTTTTAAACTTTGTGCAGAATGAATACCAGTATCCGGCAGATGGGCATAAAGTGCTGATTGTGGCGGCGGACGGGAAAATTATCAGTTCCATAGAAAAACGGGGAATTGGAGATAAATTTGACACTTCCTTTTTTCATGCAGACTGCAATAACACATATATTTCCTATCAGGGAGAGAAGGTTCTGTTTACTTATACAGAAGTGCCATCCGAGAGTTTTTACTGGTATGTCGTGTGCATCACGCCGAAGCGCGAGATTTTAAAAGACGCTCACATGGCAGTTTTTGTGTGCTTTTGTGTGTCTTTTGTGCTGCTTCTCGTTTTCCTGTTTTTTTCTATCCACAATGCCAGAGCAATCCGTGCGCCGTTTAAGGTTTTGGAGGATGAGTTTGAGAAGGTGGAGCAGGGAGAGTTTGACCTCAAAATTCATGAAAAATTTCATATCATGGAGATTGACCGCCTGTTTCAGAGGTTCCATGTGATGGTATACCGATTGGATACGCTGATTCGTGAAGTGTATGAGGCACGCATCAAGGAGCAAAAGCTGCAGAATGATGCCAGAGAGGCCGAAATTCAGGCACTTCAGATGCAGATTAATCCGCATTTTCTGTATAATACCTTAGATTCCATCAACTGGATGGCACTGATGCAGGGAAATAAGGAGATTTCAAAGATGGCGCTGGCACTCGGACATCTGTTTCGCGCCAATATGAACACGACGGGCATTTCCGGTATTTATACTACTGTAGAGGAAGAACTGGAGAATATCCGCCTGTTTATGTATCTGGAGCAGGTGCGCTTTGAGGAGAAGCTGGATTACATGATTGATGCGGATGAGAGCGTGATGAAGGCGCGAATTGTCAAGCATATCATCCAGCCATTGGTGGAAAATTCGATTAAATACGGGATTGAACCGTACAATATTCGTGGAAAAATAGAAATTTTGGTGAGCTCGGTGAAGAGAGAGGGCGCAGGCAATGAGGCAGATGATACGTCTATAACCATCATCGTTGCAGATAATGGAAAGGGAATGAAACCGGAGAAATGCGAAGAACTCACCAGGCTCTGGGAGCAGATTTCTCACAATCAGGATGTGGAGGAGGATGGAAAAAAGAAGAAAAATGGTGTGGGAATTCGCAATATCATGATGCGGCTGCATTTGTGTTATGGAGAGAAGGCGGAATTTTCTGTCTGCAGCAGCGAAGAGAAAGGAACTGTCACAAAAATTTCGTTTCCGATGAAATAATCTGAACAAATAAGAAATTATGCGCATTGTTTTTTTAACATGAAATTGAGATAATAAGCACAGAAACACGGTTACATAATGTTAGGGTAACATACCTTTTGCCCTAACATCGTGTAAACAGATGCCTGTGCTTTTATTATATGAAAGTTTCAGACATCAATAGAAAACCAAGGAGGTAAGAGGATATGAAAAAGAGTACAAAGTGTGGCTATGGTCTTATGTTTGCGCTGGCAGCATCTTTGATGTTTGCTGGATGTCAGTCAGGGGATTCTTCAAACGGTACATCCGCTGTCCCTTCTCAGGAAGAGTCCAATCAGGGAACGTCTGCAAAGACAAACACAGAGGAATCGCAAAAGGCAGATTCCGCAAAGGCAGAACCGGTTGTCATCAATTATTATGAATGGGATGTTCCTGACGAAGCATTCATTGAGAAATTTAACGAAGAAAATCCGGATATTCAGGTTGTCGTGCACACGATTCCTGCAAACGGTGAGCGTCTTACCAAACTGGATATTCTGGCGATGAGCGGAGGTGATATGGACGTGATGCCGATTTCAGACGGCGACCAGTTTACCAGATTTGAGTCCGGTATGCTGGCTAGTCTGGATGAGTTTATTGCGCGCGACGGCATTGATATGGAGGCAAGTTTTGGAAAGTACGCAGTGTGGGGACAGTCTGACGGTGTGTACTATGGAATCCCATTCCGCGCGACACAGACGGCTATTTATTACAATAAGGACATGTTCGACCAGGCAGGTGTTCCGTATCCGAGTGACGACTGGACTTGGGATGAATATATAGAGACGGCAAAAAAGATGGCAGAGTGGGGCAAGGAGCAGGGAATTTATGGAACATACACCCACACGTATGCCAATGAGTGGGCGACTATTGCAGGACAGGTAGGAAACTGGTACACGGAGGATGGAAAGTGCAATATCAAAGATCCAGCGTGGGTGCGTGCTTTGGAGGTGAGAAAATCTCTGGATGATGCGGGTGTTCAGATGCCATATGGGCAGATTGTGGCGGTAAAAGCAGTAATCAACAGCTCTTTCCTGGGAGGAAAAGAAGCGATGGTTCATGCGGGAAGCTGGCTGGTGCGTGATATGAAAAACAAAGACAAGTTCCCGTTTGACTTTAATGTAGGCGTTGCTTATTTGCCGCGTTACGATGAAAGTGTAGAAGGGCCGCGTGCCAACTATTCTGCTTCCGTTCTCGGTATTCCGGCAAACTCCAAACACAAGGAGGAGGCATGGCGTTTTATCCGCTACTATGTGGAAGAGTGTTCCAGCGAGATTGCAAAGTCTGGAAACTTGCCGACATATCTTCCGGCCTATGACGATAATATTGTGAACATTTTTGTGGATGGCTCTCCGCTGGCCGTGGAAGACGGACAGAAGTTTTTTGACAGTAATGTGAAACTCTCCACAAACAAAGTAATCGGAAACCATGGCGCAGAGTATATGCAGATTACAAAAGAAGAGGCAGAACAGTATTTCAACGGAGAAAAATCTTTGGAGGATACTCTGGATACCATTGAGAAGAGAGTCAATGAGATTCTGGAAAAGTAGAGAAAAAGATAACGAAGGAAAGAAGAAAGAGAAAGAACAAAGAGAAAGAATAAAGAGATGACTATGTCAGAGTGAAATCTTATTGGCCGGAAAGGGGTAAACTGCATGAAGAAAAAGCTCAATAAAGAGTTTGATAAAAGACTTGATAAAAGAATGAAAAAAAGTCTCAATAAAATTCAGCTTCGGGAGGAGCGGGCAGGATACCTCTTTCTTCTCCCCAGCATGATTGGAACATTGATTTTTATTGTGATTCCGATTGTGATGTCCCTTCTTCTGGGATTTACAGAGTGGAATCCCATGAAGGGGCTCGCAGGAGTAAAGTGGGTGGCTCTTGCCAATTTTAAGGAAGTTATTTCAGATGACAGAGTTCTGGCCGCCATCCACAATAACTTGGTGTATTCGCTGTCCTATGTCCCCCTTACGATAGGAATTGCCCTGATTTTGGCAGCAGTTTTAAATCGGTTTGTGTTCTGTAAAATTCCGCTGCGCATGATGATATTTATGCCGTATATCTCCTCTTTAGTATCTGTGGCAACTGTCTGGATGGTGCTTTTATATCCAGACAGAGGGCCGGTGAATGCTATTCTGAGCAGTGTATTTCATATCGCAAATCCGCCGAAATGGTTTATCAGTTCAAAGTGGGCGTTGGTTGGAATTATCATGATGTCTGTGTGGCATGATGTGGGATATTATGTGATTATCATTCTTGCCAATATGCAGGGACTTTCCAGAGAAGTGTATGAATCGGCGGCTGTAGATGGCGCGAGTGCAGTGCAGACGTTTTTTCGGATTACAGTGCCGATGCTTGGAAGCACCATTTTCTTCTGCGTTACACTTGCCACCATCAATTCGTTTAAGGTGTTTGACCAGGTCAATATCATCACAGAGGGAGGCCCAGGATTTTCCACTACCGTGCTAGTGCAGTGTATTTATTACTATGCGTTTAAGGAATACCGCATCGGGTATGCGGCAGCAGTGGCCATTATCCTGTTTTTGATTATCTTTGTGTTTTCCAGTATTTTGCAGAAGCTGGAAGAAAAACTGACATATTGAGTACTGGAAGGTGAGGGAGATGAAAAAACAGCAAAAGACAAAGAAACTTGTTTTGAGAGTTCTGGTGACAGCGATTGTGGCGATGTTCGCACTTGCCTGTATATTTCCGTTTTTGTGGATGATTTCGACTTCATTTAAGTACGAGATAGATGTCATGGAGTTTCCTATCCGTTTGATTCCGAAACGCTGGAATCTGAAAAATTATGCAACTGTGTGGAACAACAGCAATTTTCCAAGATATTATTTAAATTCTGTGAAAGTGACACTCTGCGCTGTTTTAGGGGAACTGTGCATCACAACAACAGCGGCATATGCATTTGGGCGTCTGAATTTTCGAGGGAAAAAGCTGCTTTATACGTTATATTTGTCAACTATGATGATTCCTGGGCAGGTGCTTCTTCTGCCGAAATACATTTATTTTTCCCAGCTGCATATCACAAACACGCACTGGGCATTGATTCTTCCCAGCTTTTTCTCTGTATTCGGTGTACTTTTAATGCGGCAGGTATTCGCACAGATTCCGTTTGAATACACAGAAGCGGCATATATGGATGGAGCATCCCACCCCCACATTTTCCTGCGGCTGATTCTGCCTCTGGCGAAGCCTGGAATTATGACGCTTCTCCTGCTGTCCTTCACTTGGTCTTGGAATGACTATATGAATCCACTGGTATTTTTGTCCAATGAGACGCTGTTTACTTTGACAGTTGGACTGCAGAGATTTCAGGAAGATGCATCGACAAACTATGCGCTGATAATGTCTGGAGCAACGGTTTCCCTGATTCCGCTGATTGTGCTGTTCCTTTTTACACAGAAATATTTCATTGAGAGTTTTGCAGCGGCAGGTGTCAAGGGATAGCGAGAAACAGTATGTAAGCGGATATACCCGTCGGCGCAGGCAATACCGTGATGTAACAGCACTGTGGCATGAAGAGCACTATAGTACAAAAAGTACTGTGGCATGAAAAACACTATAGTATGAAAGTTGATTACAGAAAGAAATACGAATGGAAATGATAGAAAATGACGCGGAATGAAATAGAGAAGGAGATGCAGAAACGAGATGGAAAAAGTAAGAATCGGTATTATCGGTATTGGAAATATGGGAACCAGCCATGCAAGATGGATTGCAGATGGTGACGTGCCTGGTGCGGTTTTGACAGCTGTGTGTGACATCAACCCTGAGAGAGAAATCTGGGTGAAAGAAAATCTGCCGGATGCCGCATTTTATTTCAATTATATCGAACTTTTGGACAGCGGAAAGGTGGATGCAGTGGTGATTGCTGTACCGCATTATCTGCATCCAGAGATAGCGATTGAGGCGCTGAAGCGCGGGCTGCATGTCATGGTGGAAAAGCCGGCAGGGGTATACACCAGACAGATTCGCAGGATGAATGAGGAAGCAAAAAGGCATCCAAACTTGGTGTTTGGCATGATGTTCAACCAGCGTATGAACCCTCTGTATCAGAAGGTGAAGGCGCTGATAGATGACGGATGTGTCGGAGAAATCCGCCGTGTTCACTGGATGATTACCAGCTGGTGGAGAACACAGAAATATTATGATTCCAGCGACTGGCGCGCGACTTGGAAAGGAGAGGGCGGCGGTGTTCTGGTGAATCAGGCGCCACACCAGCTGGATTTGCTGCAGTGGATGTGCGGGATGCCGGTGACGATGCGCGCATACCTCAAATATGGTTCCCACAGAAATATCACTGTGGAAGATGATGTGACAGCGTATTTTACATATGAAAATGGGGCAAGTGGTACACTGATTACCTGTACGCACGATGCGCTCGGAACGGACCATTTTGAAGTGTATGGAGACAAAGGAAAAATTCTGATTGAAAACAGCAGCAGAGTGACTGTAAAAAGGCTCTGCAAACCGGAGAGCGTGCTCTCGGAAGAACTTGGATTTCGAGAGGCGATGGCGCTCACAAAGGGGCAGAGCAATTTAAAATTGTATGAGGAAGAAGTGTTTGAGTGTCCGGAGGACTGGGCGAAACAGCATGTGGATGTGCTGATTAACTTTGCCAACGCAATTCTTCATGGAGAAAAGTTGATTGCGCCAGGAGCAGAAGGAATACGGGCAGTAGAAATTGCCAATGCGATGTATCTTTCTGACTGGCAGAACAAAGAAGTTGTGCTGCCAGTGGATGAGACAGTATTTTATGAAGAATTGAAAGCGCGGATACAGGAAGAGGAAAGGAAAAATAAAGACTAGAGACAGCACAAAACAATGAAACTGGCAGAGAAAAATAGAAACAACAAAGAAGAATAAGAAGAGTAGAAAAAATGGGAACAGCAGAGAGAGACGGCAGAAAGGGTGAAAAAGAGCATGAGACAGCCTAAAATTGCATTGAATATGTCTATGGTAAAGTTTATTATGTGGGAGCAGGGACCAGATGTGACATTCCGACAGGTGAAAGAGTCGGGGATTTCCTATTTTGAACTATCCCAGGTCGATATGACCGATTCCTTTCTGGAACAGGTGATGGAGGCATCCGAGAAATATGGAGTGAAGGTGATTTCTACTAGCTGCAATTATAAACCGTTGTTTGGAAGCAATGCAAAAGGGCTGGATTTGGAGCGTGACCTGGAAAGAATCATTGAGGTAAACCATCGCCTTGGGGTCAAATATGTGAGAGATGCGCTGATTCCAAAAACCTGCATCCACAATGAGGACGGGTATTACAAGGCAGCAGAGGAGTTAAATCGGTATGGAAAAATTCTTCTGGAGAACGGACTGAAACTTTACTATCACAATCATCATTTTGAGTTTGAGAAGTTTCATGGAAAGACGGGATTTGAAATTTTGGTGGAACATACGGACCCGAGATATGTGGGATTTGAGCCGGATGTACATTGGATTCAGAGAGCCGGCGAAAATCCAGTCGCATGGATAAAGCGTCTGTCTGGAAGGGAAGAGCTGGTGCATTTGAAGGACTATCGCATCTGTTTTCCTGACGGAGAGCCAACACCAGATATTTTTCATAAAGAGCAGTGCATCCAGTTTGCAGAAATCGGTGAGGGAAATTTAGATATGAAGGCAATCATTCAGGCGGCAATCGACGGCGGTGCTGTATATCTGCCGATTGAGCAGGACCAGACCTACGGGCTGGAACCGTTTGACTGTGTGAAAACCAGTGTGGGACATATCAGAGAGATGGGATTTTCAGAGCTGCTGTAATGGTATAGTGGCAGTGATAGGAAAACTGTAAACGGAATAAATAAAAAAATAGGAGACTATGAACAAAGAGGCCAAGAACCCTTTTTACAGGGAACTTAGCCTCTTTGTTATAAGACAGATGAGAGAAACAGTCCTGCGACTGTCAGAATCGCGCCGAGTACAGACATCCATATCAAAAAACACAGCGCCGATGCTCCAAGCCGAGGTAAATCAGGTTGAGCAGGTATACAGGGGGTGACAGAGGGGCTGCTTTTGCTTTTAGATTCCAGTCAGAAGAAGGAAGTAGAAACAGAAGCATGAACAAAATGCCATAAAAAAACATGCGCCTTGTAGTGAGAAAGGAAGCATGTGGATTTTTTATGTGAAGCAAGAAAAAGAATAAGTTTTGGTTTGCGTGAATGGAGAAGTGTGCTAGAATACGAGATAGAAGCAGTAGGATACTGTGTTGGCATAAGGAATAGCACGATGCTGTATTCGGATAAGAGGTAGTATGGCATTATGAGAAAAAGTGTTGTTGTGGAATGATACATAAAAATCGAGCAGAATGAAGGATGAGAGACGAAAAAGGAAAGATAAAAGAAGAGAGACGAAAGAAGGGAGACGGAGGAAAATAAGTATGGAAGATACCAGAGAGGAATTTGCAGAAAAGGAGCTGGAAGACGTGAAATGGGAGAGCAGAGATGATGCCGGAGCACGAGAGACAGACAGGCTGGAACCGGAGGATGCTAGGAGCAGTATGGAGGAAAAAAATATCAGAGAAGAAAACACAGAAGAAGAAAGCATGAATGCAGAAACTGCGTTTGGCTCTATTCCGCCGGTCTATCTGGAAAGACCGGTTCCTGTCTCATCGGCTGTGTCGTCTTCTGGGAGTACAATGGGAGAAACGTTTGAAAAACAGATACAAAAGCAGGAAAATATTTATCCGAAGGGCAATGTGCTGATAGTAGGAAAGCGTATTCCTAAAAATAAGGGGGCATATGAGACAAATGGCGTGATTTTGTATCATGCATATTGTTTGGGAACACACCCCTATCTGATACAGGATGATGATGTTTCACTCACAGAGGGAAATCTGTACATCTGCGGTGACAGCGACCGGAAGGCACAGACTATTTCCGGTTATACCATGTTAGAAATTGCCGGAATGTTGTACTATAAATGCAAGTACAGGGGCGAGCAGAAGATTATCATTATGACAAGCTATGGAAAACGCAAAAATGATATAAAAGAGGATATGGCGGATATGCTGCGCGATGGGCTGGAATCCTTTCACATTAAGGCTGAAGTGGAGGTATTTGCCGCAAATACAGCGGTTCTGGTGGATTATTTTGGAAATGCCTATGCGAGCGATATTTCATATGCACCATATATTTTTGCGAAAGTTCAGGACAGAATGTTGCAAAAAATCGGAACTCATCCGCTGATTTTGGAGATAGAATCATACCAGAAGGAGATTATGGAATATATTTTGAATTCTGGAATTGAGGTGGCAAGGTTTAATCACAGTGTAATTAAAAAGAGCAGAAATAAAGTAACCTGGTTTATGATGCTTCTGAGAGGGCTGGTGTTGGCCGCAGTGGTAGTGGGGTTAGCAGTTCTTCTGGCTGTGTTTGTATTTTAAAGGACTCTGCCCCTCTAAAATAGATGCTGAAATGTACTTGCATGGATGGTGCAGCATAGATTGAATAACATGTATGAAACAATACATATTGAGCAACAAAATAGAAGGGAGTAAAAGGATATGGCAGTACAGAAACACGAAATACCCATTCTGGAATATGATGCCGAGCAGAAAGCTGTGATTATGCCGAATGTGAGAGAGGGATACCAATTTCCTGAGCGTGCAGTGTTCGCTTTTTTGTCAGATGTAGTGGAAGAATATGCGATTGCACATAGGGCAGAATGGATAGGAGAGTTTGAAAGTGCGACAAAAATGTATCCCATTTATAAATTGAATGTGAATGGAAAGGAAATCTGCCTTTGTCAGGCGCCAGTGGGAGCGGCTCCATCTACGCAGCTTTTGGATTTTCTGATTGCCTGCGGCGTAAAATATGTGATTTCTGCGGGAAGCTGTGGAACGCTGGAGGACATTGCGGAGAATGAATTTCTGATTCCGCAGGAAGCACTGCGTGATGAGGGAACTTCGTATCACTATCTGCCGCCGTCAAGGTGTGTTTCTTTGAATCAGGAGGCTATTTCCATGATACAGAACGTTCTGAACCGATATGGAATCCGCTATCAAATGTGCAAAACCTGGACAACAGACGGATTTTTTAGGGAAACAGCGGATATGGTGAAATATCGCAGAGCGGAAGGATGTCAGGTGGTGGAAATGGAGTGTGCTGCGCTTGCTGCCTGCGCGCAGTTTCGGGGGATTTCATTTGGCCAGCTTTTGTTTTCTGCGGATTCCCTGGCAAACCTGGAAAAGCATGATATGCGTGGATGGGGCGGCGATTCCTTTGAAGTTGCGATGCAGCTTTGCGTAGAGATTGCGGCAGAATAAAAGTGGAAAAAGAAATAGAGCAAAAAGAACAAAAAGAATAAAAAACCGAACAAAAAACCTCGAAAACTAAGCAACTGCAAAGTTTTCGAGGCTTTTAAAAGTAGCGGAAGGGAGATTTGAACTCTCGACACCACGGGTATGAACCGTGTGCTCTAGCCAACTGAGCTATTCCGCCATATATAAAATTGACTGTATGGAGTCGAAGAAGAAGTGGGGCCTACAGGGCTCGAACCTGTGACCCTCTGCTTGTAAGGCAGATGCTCTCCCAGCTGAGCTAAGACCCCTTAGCCATTTCCCGACTGCTCTGATAGTATAACCGTTTCTTTTCAAAATGTCAATAGCTTTTTTCGATTTTTTTTAGAAATTTTATTATCTTTTTTATGCGTTTTGTGCTATAATGAAACGACCAGACAGTAGTGTAAGGACAGTGGTATAGAGGTAGGTTCTTTCTAGTTCGGACTATTTTTGGAGGCATCCATGTATTATTTCATTGTGAATAGGAATTCCCGCAGCGGGAAAGGAAAGAAAATTTGGGAGAAAATAGAAGAAGAATTGAAGAGGAGCGGCACAGCATATGAAGCATATCTGACGCAGCGGCCTGGTGATGCCAAAAAATTTGCAAAGGAGCTGTCGGAAGGAAAAAAGAAAATGCCAGGAACCATTGTGGCAGTCGGTGGAGATGGGACTGTAAATGAAGTATTGGATGGTTTATGCTGTGAAAGGACAATTCCATTTGGATATATTCCGGCGGGAAGCGGAAATGACTTGGCAAGAAGCCTGAAACTTCCTCAGAGCCCTCGGAAAGCTCTGCAGCATATTTTATCACCAAAGGGATATCGCCTGATTGATTACGGTGTGGTTTCTTATGGAAGTGAGGAAGTTTCACACAGGCGTTTTGCGGTCAGCAGCGGTATGGGGTTTGATGCAGCAGTCTGTCACGAGATTTTATATTCCAAGACAAAGAAAAAACTGGCGCCATACCATATGGGAAAGATGGTGTATCTGGCAGTGGGCTTAAAGAGATTGATTCTGGCAAAACCGGTGACAGGGTATCTGATTTTGGATGGAATGCGCAAAGTGGAATTTAATCACATTTACTTTATTTCTACGCACATTCACCCATATGAGGGCGGTGGATTTCGGTTTGCACCGAATGCGGACTGCACAGACGGTCTGCTGGATGTCTCTGTGTTTAACAGTGATTCCAAGAAAAAGCTGTTTGCGGTTCTTGTTCATGCATACATTGGCAATCGAAAGAAGGGCAAAGGTTTGAGGAGTTTTCAGTGCCACGAGGTGAGGATGCATGTGGATACGCCGGTGCCAGTCCATGTGGATGGTGAGAGCTGTTACAGCCAGACGGATTTGGAAATCCGCTGTATTTCAAAGCAGATTTGCATGATTGTGTAAGATGATTGCACAAGACCAAAGATTAAAAATTGAGAAGTAAATGATTATAGAAATTAAAAAGTAAAAAATAGAAATGAAGAAATAAATAAAAATGGAAATAAATAGAACTGGAAATAAAGAGAATGGAGAAATCTATGAGAATTGGACAGGGATATGATGTACATCGGCTGACAGAAGGAAGAGATTTGATTTTGGGAGGCGTAAAGATTCCCTATGAAAAGGGACTTTTGGGACATTCGGATGCGGATGTTCTGGTGCATGCCATCATGGACGCTCTGCTCGGAGCGGCAGCTTTAGGCGATATCGGGCAGCATTTTCCAGACAGTGATCCAGTATACAAAGGGATTTCGAGCATGGAGCTTTTAGGACATGTGGGAACTTTGCTGCAGGAAAAGCGATATATGATTGAAAATATTGATGCGACGATTATTGCGCAGCGCCCGAAGTTAGCAGCATATCGTCCGCAGATGGCAGAAAATATCGCGAAGGTATTGGGAATTCAGACGAATCAGGTGAGCATCAAGGCGACGACAGAGGAAGGGCTGGGATTTACCGGAAACGGTGAGGGGATTTCTGCACAGGCAATCGCTCTTCTTTCCAGCGTGGCAGATTATCAGTATGATGATAGGTGTATTTCCTACGGGGGCTGCCCTGGCTGCCCCAAATCGGGGCAATAGAAAGCAGAAATATGTTTGAGAAATAAGAATATAAAATCTGCGGGGAGAAAACTGAAATGAGAGCAGGGAAAGAAAGGGAATGAGAGATGAAAATTTATAATACATTGACAAAGAGCAAACAAGAATTTGAGCCGTTAGAGCCTGGAAAGGTAAAGATGTATGTCTGCGGTCCTACTGTTTATAATTATATCCATATTGGAAATGCAAGACCGATGATTGTGTTTGATACGGTGAGACGTTATTTTGAGTACAAGGGATATGATGTGAATTTTGTGTCAAATTTTACAGATGTAGATGACAAAATTATCAAGGCAGCAATCGAGGAGGGAGTGGATTCCTCGGTTATTTCCAAGCGCTATATTGAAGAGTGCAAGAAAGATATGAAGGGAATGAATGTAAGACCAGCGACAAAGCATCCGCTGGCAACTGAGGAAATTGACGGTATGATCGAGATGATTCAGACTCTGATTGACAAAGGCCATGCATATGTGGCAGCGGATGGTACCGTATATTTCAGAACGAGTTCCTTTAAGGAGTATGGCAAACTGTCCCACAAGAATCTGGAAGATTTGCAGTCTGGTTTCCGTGAAATTAAAGTGACTGGTGAAGAGGGAAAAGAGGACCCGACAGATTTTGTGCTCTGGAAGCCGAAAAAAGAGGGGGAACCGTTCTGGGTATCCCCATGGTGTGAGGGACGTCCTGGATGGCATATTGAGTGCTCTGTGATGTCCAAGAAATATCTCGGAGAGCAGATTGACATCCATGCAGGTGGTGAGGACCTGATTTTCCCACATCATGAGAATGAGATTGCGCAGAGCGAGGCGGCAAACGGCAAGACATTTGCAAACTACTGGATGCACAATGCATTTTTGAATATTGATAATAAAAAAATGAGTAAGTCTCTCGGAAACTTCTTTACTGTGCGTGATATCAGCGAACAGTATGATTTGCAGGTACTTCGCTTCTTTATGCTCAGTGCCCATTATAGAAGTCCGCTGAATTTCAGCCGTGACCTGATGGAAGCTTCTAAGAATGGTCTGGAGAGGATTCTGACTTCCATGGAGCGTCTGAGAGAGCTGGAGGCAAAAGCAGCTGACGGTGCACAGGGGGAAGGACAGAAGGAAAAAGAAGCGAAAGAGGGAAGAGAAGCAGAGGTGCTGAAGGATGTACAGGCGCTGGTAGAAAAGTACGAGGCAGCGATGGAAGATGATTTCAACACCGCAGATGCCATTTCGGCTGTGTTTGAGCTGGTGAAGCTGGCAAATACATCCGTGGATGAAACCAGCTCAAAAGAACTGGTTGTCTCTGTGAAACATACGATGGAGACATTGTGCGATGTCCTAGGAATTTTGACAGAGAGAAAGAAAGAAGTTCTGGACAGTGAAATAGAAGAGATGATTGCCAAAAGACAGGCAGCCAGAAAGGCGAAGAACTTCGCTCTGGCGGATGAAATCAGAGGAACACTTCTTGGTATGGGAATTGTGCTTGAAGATACCAGGGAGGGTGTAAAATGGAAGAGAATGTAATGCAGGAAGCGCAAGAAGTACAAGAAATACAGGCAGTACAGGAAACAGGAAAATCTCAGGAAAAGCAGGTACAGCAGGCGGTTGATGAGGAATGTTTTCTGAAAATACTCAGCGCAGACCGTTCCATGGATGCCAGTCAGTACTCACCGCTTGTCCTTGCTTATATCGGAGATGCTGTATATGAGCTGGTGATTCGCAGCCGCATTGTGTCAGAGGCTAATATGCAGGTGAATAAGATGCACAAAAAGACAACGCAGTTTGTCAAGGCCGAAGCGCAGGCAAACATGATAATAGCGATAGAGCATGTTTTGACACCGCAGGAACATGCCATTTATAAGCGCGGGCGGAATGCAAAGGCGGCGACGATGGCGAAGAATGCCAGCATGAAGGATTACCGGATGGCGACAGGATTTGAGGCGCTGATTGGGTATCTGTACCTCAATCGGGAGTTTTCTCGGATGATGGAATTGATTGAGATAGGATTAGCGGCAGTGGGTTTTCAGGAATGAATTTCTGACTGTCATAAAGAAAAACGGGTGGAATACCATGTATCCTCCGGTGTAGAAGATTCCGGCAGATACATGGTATTTCTGTTTTTTACATAGAAGAAATGCAGAAAATAGAAGCAATGCAGAAAATGGAGGAAAAGCAGATGAGATTTGAAGAACAGACAATAGAGGGCCGCAATGCTGTGCTTGAGGCATTCCGTGCTGGAAAAACTGTGGACAAACTGTTTGTTTTGGATGGATGCCAGGACGGGCCAGTCCGCACCATTGTGAGAGAGGCGAAAAAACATGATACCATTATAAATTTTGTAACCAAAGAGCGCTTGGACCATATGTCTGAGACGGGAAAGCACCAGGGTGTGATTGCATACACGGCAGTGTATGAGTACAGTGAAGTGGAGGATATTCTGAAAGCAGCGAAGGAAAAAGGAGAACCACCATTTTTATTCATTCTTGATGGTATTGAGGACCCGCATAATCTGGGCGCAATCATCCGTACTGCCAATCTGGCAGGCGCCCACGGTGTTATTATTCCAAAACGCCGCGCAGTTGGTCTGACAGCGACTGTAGCCAAGGCGTCTGCCGGAGCGATTTCCTATACTCCTGTAGCGAAGGTGACGAATTTGGTAGCTACCATGGAGGAACTGAAAAAAGAAGGGCTTTGGTTTGTCTGCGCAGATATGGGTGGAGAGACCATGTATCGTCTTGACCTGAAGGGGCCGATTGGTGTTGTCATCGGAAATGAGGGCGATGGAGTCAGCAAGTTGGTGAAAGAGCACTGTGATATGGTGGCATCGATTCCGATGAAGGGAGATATTGATTCCCTGAATGCCTCTGTGGCGGCTGGTGTTCTGGCATATGAGATTGTCAGACAGCGCTTGGGCATGAAATAAAATGTATCATAACAATCATAGTGGGGCATGATTCGGGTATTGTACACTTGTACACTATTTCATGAGAAAAAATTAATTTTTATGTCTGGTTTGGAAGTTAAAAGTTTGGAAGTAAAAAATTCGACTTCAAAATCGAAACCTGAAAATTTGGTTTTGAATCAGAGAACCAAATCAGAGCATTGGATTTCGATTTTGAGTCAGAGAACCAACTAAATCAGAACATCAGATTTCGATTTTGAATCAGAGAATCAGGTTTCCAGAGTAACAGCCAGAAAACTTTTGATACACCACGGATTTCCTATAAAATAGGTGGTGGAGAGGGTTTCTGGCTGTATTTTTATGGAGTAATTGAAAGAAAGCGGACCAGATGCTTCTGAGATATGCAGAGAAAAATTGCCGCATGGAAATGGTTGGGGGAGTGTAGCAGCCTGGAATGTGAGGCCTGAAACGAGAGGAGTCTGAGTATCTGCAGCAGAAGCATTGGTTGGGAAAACAGTAATGTTGGAATTTGGGTAGGAGAGATTTGCCATCCGGTAGCATCCACTGTCTTTTGAGAGGTTTGGCATGTCTGGAAGGGAATCTGTCATCCGAGATAATGTCATGCCTCTGCCACTGTCAAGCAAGATAAAAGTGGACACTTCATTTGCGGAAAAAAAGAGCGGCTGCGAGTACAGAGTCTGGCATTTGGAACAAGCCTGCCGGATTGTGACGGTATGAGTTCCTGGCATGACACCAATGTATTCTGTTGCTTCGCCAAAGCTAAATGGTGAGGAGACAGAACGTCCATCTATACACACAGAAACCGGATATGTGTAGGTACAGGCATTGAGAAAACGGACAGAGGAAAATACATAAGAGCAAATCATAGAATGACCTCAAAAGAAGCTACATGCAGCTGTGAGGCTGAGTTGTAGCTGAAATGTTTTAGTTTAACATATGAGAGAAGAGAGTGGAGGTTGACAAAAATAAAAAGAAAATACGGATAAATTACAGAAAAAAAGTACAAAAATGTGTGAAGAAAATGGATAGAAAGATACATGTAGGTATGGTATTATAAAAAAAGATGACACAGGAAGCATATACTTAACAGAAAGGAAAATTGTTGTGGCCTGAATTCGATAGGAGAAGGTCCGACATAAAGATTCCAGTGCAGAGGTTTCGGCACAAGGGGTCTGATACAGGGACTTGGCACAGGGTGCTGCTTCCTCATACAGATAAGCCTGTGGAACTTTGACCATGACAAGCAATGGATATTTTATGACACATATCAAGACACAAAGACAGAATGGCACTGCAGATTCCAGTGTAAGACCTTATGAGACGAAGCATCGGAAAATTGCACTTAAGGCCGCTGCAGAGGGAATTGTATTATTAAAAAATGAGGGATTGCTGCCGCTTCCGAAGGGGACAATGACAGGTCTTTTTGGCAGTGGGGCGAGAAAGACCGTGAAGGGCGGAACTGGCTCCGGCAATGTAAACGAGAGAGAATCTATTTCGATTGAGCAGGGCATGGAGATGGCAGGTTTTCAGATTGCGGACAAGACATGGATGGACACCTATGATGCAGTCTATCAGAAGGCGCGTCTGGACTGGAAAGATCAAGTTCTGCGAATAGCGCGGGAAGAAAACAAAAGGTTCATTATGGCATATTTTGCATGTCCGTTTGAGAATCCGGAAGAAAATAAAATCACAGAAGAGATGGCAAAAAAGGCAAAGATTGCTGTCTATGTTATCAGCAGGATTTCTGGTGAAGGTGCAGACAGAAGAAACAAAAAAGGTGACTTCCAGTTGTCTGACAGAGAGTATGAGAATTTAAAGATGCTGCAGGAACAGGGATGTGCGATTGTTCTGGTGTTGAATACTGGAGGCTTGATAGATCTGTCGTTTTTGGACGAACTGCCGCAGATTAAAGCAGTTCTGTATGTTTCGCAGGGCGGAATGGAAGGCGGAACTGCAGTGGGGCAGGTGCTTTGCGGGGAGGTGAATCCGAGCGGAAAGCTGTCAGATACCTGGGCAAATCATTATGAGGACTGGCCATGTGCGAACAGTTTTGGTGCCAATAATGGCGATTTGGAGAAAGAGTATTATCGGGAAGGTATTTTGGTGGGATACCGCTGGTTTGATAGAAATCCGGATAAGGTGCGCTACCCGTTTGGCTTTGGCCTGTCATACACATCGTTTTTGATACAGCCTGTTTCAGTGAAAGCGGAAGAGAAGGGTATACAGGTTGCAGTACAGGTGAAAAATACAGGAGATGTTTTTGCAGGAAAAGAAGTTGTTCAGGTTTACGTGGCAGCTCCAAAGGTATGTGATGTTGTGAGAGAATCCAAAAAACTGGCAGCTTTTGCAAAGACTTCTCTCTTAAAACCAGGCGAGGAAGAAACCGTACTCTGCGAGATTCCCTACAGAGAACTGGCTAGATTTGATGAAGACATGTCCGCCTGGGTGGTGGATGAGGGACGATATGAGATTTTGGTGGGAAATTGTGCAGATAGAGCGAATAAACTTCAGACAGGTGCTGTCCTTTACGTGGAGGAAACCTGCGTTTTGGAGGCTGTGCAGCACATCTGCCGCCCCAAGGAAGAGATAGAGCCTCTGTTGCCAGAAGGATTGTCAGAAACATTGACTGCAGAGGAGGTACTGGAACATATTGATACAAGTATAGTTTTGACAAAGAAAAAAGGGGATATTGTTCTTTCCAGAGCACAGATTCAGGCGGGAAATCACGCAGCAAATCAAACAGGAAGCCAGACAGAAAATCAAATCACAAATCAAGAAGGAAATCAAATAACAAATCAGGCGGCACAAGCATCGCAGGCGCTAGAATCAAAGACTTCATTTCAGATGGATGCCACGCAGGCGGAATCTGATATCTGGATGAAACAGGCGGAGGAGATAGCAGATAAATTGACACAAGAGCAGATGATTCGTCTGGTATGCGGTCTGGTGCGCGGTGAGGCATCTGAGCTGGGAACCGCAGCACTTTCTGTTCCAGGGGCTGCGGGGCAGACTGTGGGATTTTATGCAGAGAAACCGGAGGATGTACAGCTGGAGTCCATAGTGGTCGCTGATGGTCCAGCAGGACTGCGGCTTGACCAGCATTATCAGGTGGCACAGGATGGCACAATTTGCCCTCAGAGTGGTGAAACAAACCTGGAACATGGATTGTTTGAGCCGGAAATAATATATGAAGATGCTACTATGTATTATCAATATTGTACAGCATTTCCGATTGGAACCATGTTAGCACAGACTTGGAATACGGAATTGATAAAGGAAGTCGGACGGGCAGTCAGTGAAGAGATGGAGCTGTTTCATGTGGCGCTCTGGCTGGCGCCAGGCATGAATATTCACAGAAACCCGCTCTGTGGAAGAAATTTTGAATATTATTCAGAAGACCCGCTTCTTACAGGAAAGATAGCAGCTGCAATCACACTCGGCGTTCAGGAAAAAGGCAAAACCGGCACCACAATCAAACATTTTGCCTGCAATAGTCAGGAAGACAACCGAATGGGTGTGGACAGTATTCTTTCTGAGCGCGCCTTGCGTGAAATTTATCTGAAAGGATTTGAAATTGCTGTAAAGGAATCACAGCCATTTGCCATTATGACATCTTATAATCTGGTGAATGGGGTGCATTCTGCAAATAGCACAGACCTATGCACACAGGCTGCCAGAAAGGAATGGGGATTTAAAGGTCTGATTATGACAGACTGGACAACAACTGGAAATGGCTCAGAGAGTTATCTCTGTATCAAAGCAGGAAATGATTTGATTATGCCTGGTATGGTCGCTGACCATGAAAATATTCGTGCAGCGCTGAAAAATGGAGAACTGACAGAGGCAGAATTACGAGCATGTGTTTGCAGAATTGTGCGCATAGTGCAGATGACAAAAAGTTTTTAGATTTCAGGTGACTCAGGTACTGTTTTCAGTGAATTAAGAAATTCCATCCATCATTTCTACAAGTGGTGAGATGAATTGCGGAATACATGGCGTTTCCTGTTAAGCATTTTTGAAAATATCCTGAAAAATTCTAAATATAGGCCTCATGGATCTGGGGCTTATTTTAAGAATGTATTGGCAGCCTCTATAGTTATGATTCCTGCTAACCATAATTTGATTGGCAGGCACGACTGTAGGGGCTGGTACAGCCAAGGGCCAATGCTGCCCTGTCCTTATTTCCATCTGGGTGGTCAGCCAGAGATTTGATTACTTCATATTTTTTCTGTTCATCCATTGTAAGTATTACCTTTCTGATAATGATTTCCTCCAATCTGAAATATAGAGGATATTTTACCACATCTGGGACATTTTCATATGTGGTATACTGAGACATTATCATAAATGGCTTATAAATAGGTTTATAAAAATAAAAAATAGGGTTGACAAAATGAAAATGTCATGGTATTCTATTTAAGGTCTTCTGAAGAAGAATATAAGCTGGCGTGGCACAGTAGGTAGCGCACATCATTGGTAGTGATGAGGTCACGGGTTCGATTCCCGTCGCTAGCTTTCCCGAAAACCCTTGTAAATCAAGGGTTTTTGTTATTTTATGAGATGTTAAAAGAACAAAAAATCAGCAAAATTTTCCTGTTTGACTAACATTTGACTAACATGGAAAATAAAAGTGAAATTCAAAGAATATAAAAAGGACAGCAGATGCACCCAAACCGGTGCCCCTGCTGCCCTCTGTGTTTTGATTGACTCTATGACTTCTTTATAACTCTGCTATGGCTTACTTTGCGCTGCCGTCCTCTGTATTGGTTGCCCATCACATCTATGTGACCCGCTCCAGCTTCTGCAGCCATAACATTCCATAGCATGTCTTAACACTCTTTGAAAATCCGCGTGGCATATCGAAAACCGTTCATAAAGCCCGACTTTTCAAATTCTCCCATTGCCAAAATGATAATCTCCATTGCATCTTCCAGCTCATCGACGGGCAGCAGGGCGGTTAAATGCTTTCTGACTGCTGCCGATGCCGTCCAGGTGCGCTTGTGGTCTGTATCCTGTTCTGTAGCTTCTGCTTCTGTACAGAAGAAGTCAAACAGTTCTTCCAGGTTTTTCGCTGCTGTCCCGTCTGGTCCATCATAGCTACGGGGCAGAACTGTATCTTTTAGGCCCTGCACCTCTTCCGCCAAAGTGCTGCAGGTTTGTAGCATCTTCTGATACCGCCATTCTGGAATCATAACCATCTTTTGCATATACTTTCCATCCTTTCTTTTCTTGCCTGCATACTGCGCAGATTCTGCTTGCAGCGCGGCAGCAGGCATGTTATACTTTCTTCATCCCCTATTATTTCGGTATTGTTGGAAAATTCCCCTGTCAAAGCCTGCCCGCCTTGTCAGGGGCTTTTCTATATTGTGATGTTAATGAGTGCTCCCAGTGTCTCTTTGTAGCTGTATCCGCCGATAATCTCCAGCAGGGATGCTTTTACCGACATGCCCATATTAAGCACTTTTGCCAGCTCTCCAGCCAGTCCACGCGGCACATATCCAATCATCGTCTTCTTTGCTATTGGAAGAATATGTACTACTATCTTTATAGCACAGCTGTCAAGAGAGTTTTCCGGCTCTCTCTCCAGCGTCACATGCAGGTCATTCGGCCGGAACTGTTTTAGGAACTGCAAGCGTTCCTGCCGATTCTCAAACGTGGTCCCCACTGCTCTAATTGTCATAGTGAGTTTTATCCGTCTCCATGCCTTCTTGAAGGCTTCTGACAGGGTATAACCAGCTTTCTTCAGTGCATTTGCCATGATACACACGGCCTTTCTCACTTTGGTTATTTGTTTCATTCTGCGTCATCTCCTCTCTTTTATGCTATAATTATACACCTAAAATAATGTAATTTCAATATGTGAGTACACCAAAAACAATGCATATATTCCCCCGATATTTGTGCATTATTTACAATGTAAAAAGCCATTGAAAAATGTTTAAAAATAATGTACAATAATATCTAATTTGAATAGGAAGAAGGGATTTTTATTATGTTTGTATATAAGTTTGATGTATTAGAAGCCTTGAAAGAAAGCGGATATAATACCACAAGATTAAGAAAAGAAAAACTGTTAGGTGAAAATGCCATACAATCTTTGCGCCGTGGTGAAATGGTAGGAATTATTGCTTTAGAAAAAATTTGCAAGCTATTAGATATGCAACCTGGTAATATCATAAAATATATAGAAGATTCTGAGTAAAAACTTTAAAAATAATGTAAAAACAGATTGACATTACATTAAAAATAAAGTATAATATTAATTGTCAGGAAGGAAACGGAATGACAATATCCGCAGGCAATGGGGCAAGACAGAACCATCGGGGAAAGGAGAGTACATGAACGAAGAGATGGCAGTATTCAAAGGATATTTAAGAAGCTTGATGAGACAATTAAAACTTCTGAAAAAAGCAATCCATGAAAAGAACTTCGAGGAAGCTGAAAAGCTGATTGACGAGTTAATCGAAGATACACAGAATAACATCGAAGATTAAGCAGAAACAAATGCAAAAGGCAAAACAGAGAGGGCGGGCTTGCCACCGCTCTCCATCACAAAGAGTATAGCAAATTGTATGCCTAAAAACAATACCCACATTTCACTCGCTTTCCAATTTTGGAAGGCGTTTTTATTGTATCCTGCTGCCAAATTGAAACACTATGCTTTCAGTCCGGCAGCAGCTTTTTTGTGCCAGGAACGAACTAGAGTTCGTATTTGTTCACGGTGAGCAAAGTGTTCAGCGCCTTATTTTCACCTTTTTACCTGCATCATGCATAAATATCTATCAAACGTCCCGAAATGGCTGTATGGGGCTTACAGAGCGCCACAAATGTATAAAAAGCTCTTACTGTTTTGCTCCTGCTGCCACTGCTACATCTATGTTTTGGAAGAGTGAATATGTCGCGCCGCTTGCGAACTGGAGTTCGTTCTTGCGCGTTCCTGGAATCTGGTAGCAGATACTTTTACTCTTTTTTGAGTAAAATCGAATATCAGTTCTTTTCCGCTGCTTACGCACAGACGGGACAGAAGCCCCTAGATTGAATCTATGTACTGATACCCTGTCGCCTATTCTGAGTGCCTGAGATGGTGCTACTGTCTAAGCTTGATAACGATTCGTTATTGAGTTTACTATTTCTGCGACAAGCCAACCGTCACGCTGTCCCAAACTCGACGCTGTTTTGTCGTTGAGATTATCAACTTTGTTATATGGCAATGCAGATATTTATATTTTGGTTATGTCTTGCCCCTGGTTTGGTTACGAAAAACTGCACTTTGGTTTCTTCCAGGTTATGAAAAACTACATTTTGGTTATGTCACAAATAATTGAGCTGGTTCATACAGGCAGCAGGAAATACTGCACTTATGTTTCTAAAGGGTATCGGCAGTAACGCCCCCCTTACACAGCATATTCTGTATAGGGCGTTGCTTTGCTTCCCCGACAATCCCAAAATGGCTTTTCCTCCTGCTTTGAGGGGTCTCCATAGCGGGGATACCCTTTCTAAAGCATATAAGCAGTATCAAGACCTTTGAAGCTTATGAGGTGGTATCTTGCCACCCCGCACCAATTTTGGCTCCGGCAGAAGTAATCTTGCTTCCCTGTTACTCTTTTAGGGTCTCTGAAGTTTCCCAGAATGTCGGGAATCTGGCAGCAGGTAACTCCCCGTTTTAGGGCCTCACAAATCTCACCATACCTTTTTCATGATTTTGTGAAAAACAGCACAGTTTTCCTTGTCAGAGCTTTTAGAACATGCTATGCTTAAGATGCCGATGAAAGATGATATTAGTATCTCCACGCAAACACACGGTAACATAAGCACAGGGAAGCTCTCAGTATAGGCAGCTGAGGGCTTTCTTTTTGCCCTTTAGGGACTCTGAAATTTGAATACAGGCAGCAGGGCACAGCATCAGAGCATTGACAGCTCAAAACTGAGCCGCCCGCCTTCTGCTCTGTGATACCATCGGCAATACCTACCCCACAAAACGCCCTAGAGAAATGCCGCCCCGTTTTAGGGCACCATATTCTTTACGGCTTCCTCACGGCTTCATTTGCAACGCTCCGAACGTTGCATTACTTTATCCGAACGTTTATATTCTTTTAATGCTTGATTTTATGGGGGTTCATTGGCTTTGAAACACTCGGATTTATTGGGATTTCTTAGGGTGCCTGTTTGACAGGTGGAGTCATTGCTATTGCGTTTGAAACTGAAGTTTTCTGAAGTAGTTGTGTTGTTTTGGAAATGTGGCTGCCCGCTGCCACTAAATACCCCCCAGTCTCCAGCGCCTTAAATGCCTCTATTTCCCGTTTTGGCTCTTTCAATGAACAATTGCCATCTTCATCCATACCGCCGACTTTGGCCCCTTTTTCGGCCGATTATTGCACAACTAAAGAACAACCGTACTTGATGTACACTTGTAGTATATTCTTGTTTCATTCCATCTGTTCTGACAACGATTCCAAAGGAAAAACACTTTTCTCTCTGTTCGCTCTCTGTTCGTTCCGGCTTTCCTCGAGTTTCAAGCCTGTATGCACTCTTTTGCACTTCCTCTTGAGGTCCCTGCTGTACGGGTAACTCTTCCAGGATGCAGAAATTTCTACAGCCTTGCTTCAGAACCAAAAAGCGGAAGGAAATCGCCTATTTTTTTTCATTTCAAAGAGAGAATAACCGGCCTCACTCGGCCCCGCAGACAGGGTACACCCCATAAGAAGGACCCGCTGCCCCTGCTGCCGCGTCCTGATGAGCGACGCAGAAGCAGAAGGGCCATGCTCTGAAAGAGTATACGTGCTGTATTGTATCGGCCGTTATGGCTCTTCCAAATTGTGTATAGCTGCTCTCTCTGTGGAACTTGTAAATGTCTGTTTGAATCGCTGCACGCCGCAGCCGCGTATTGCGGCACTGTATGTATCGCTCCAGTATGGCAGCAGGTGCCGGCTGTTTTTAGGCTCCCTGAGTTCCCTTAAAGCCTGTCTTTCATGTCTCCTGACACATTCATGACTGATTCCCAGATGGTCCCCTGCTGCTGCCCTTGTCAAATTATCCTCATAACACAGATGAAGCACGCTGGCTTGTTCTTTTGGCAGTGCATCCACCAGCTTCCAAAGAATTTCCCGCAGCTCATCCGCTGCCAGTGCATCCAGTACAGAAGATTCCAGGCTACCATCTGCTGCTATGGTATCCGCAAGGGTTATATCTTCCTCAAAGCCCTTTATGGGCGCATCTAGGCTTACTGTGTGCCGTTTTAAGGCGGTTTTCCTACTTTGCTCTATTTGTTCTATAATTTCTCTATCAAGGCGGCTTAATGGGGCTTTCCTGCTGTCTGACGTGGTTTTCTGCTCCAGCATGGCAGCGGCTTTTTCTGCATCCCGTACCTTCTGCATGGTATATGCTGGAATCCTGACAGAGAAAGCGCAGTCATTGATGTACTTTCTTATGTGCTGCTTTATCCAGTGTCCGGCATAGGTAAGAAATGTGTAACCGGCAGCAGGGTTATAATGTTCTACAGCGTCGTACAAGCCTAAAAAGCCCTCCTGTTCCAAATCCTCAAGCTCTGCATATCCTCTGTATTTCCAGGCTATAGAATGAATAAAGCTTTTTACCTGGCTGTACAGCTCTTCCAATGCGGCGCTGTCTCCATCCTTTATTCTCTGTACAAGTTCTTCGTTTGTCATGATAAAACCTCCTGTATAAAAACTTGCTGCTCAAATTGGGAAAGCAAAATAGCCTATATGGTGTACCCTGCTGCCTGGCAGGTCTTCCAAAAAGCACTGAGAAAATAAGGCGCCATTTTCAGTGCCGTTTTCAGTTCCATTTATGGTGCTGTTTTCGGTTCAATATTTGACCCTTTTTACAGCACACGAAAAGAGAACCAGACACGCCGGATGAAGCAGCAGATACTACAGAAACGGCGGGACAGTTTTCGTAACCTGAAAAAACCTGAATTCTTCTCTGAAGGAATACCCCAGGCAGCGGCAGCAGGTGGCTAAAAAGAAATGCTTCGCTTTATACTTTCAATTTATAAGTGTATACCGTAGTAAAAAGCGTAGTATATACCGTAGTAAAAATTTTGCTTTGTTTTGCTTTCGTTTGCTTTTCAAAAAAACCATTTGCTTTTTTTGCTTCATTTTGCTTTTCTAAAAAGACTTTCGCTAAAAAATAAGCGAAAACACCAGTGATGATATTTATATTCTGCGTGTCGTTTGTCTGTCGCTTGCTTGTCATCTGCTTGTCGTTTTGCTTGTCACTTGCTTGATACAAACCATAGTTTTTTATTGTAAATACAGTGAATTTACTATGCTCTTTGCTTGCCCTTTTGTATGTCATTTGTTTGCCACTTTTCTTGCAACAGAACGCCCTAAGTCAAATTTAGTCCCTATGGCTTCTCCAAAGTGGCGTTTTCTCACGCTTCCCTCACGCTTCGATGTTTCCGACATTTCCATCGCGAACATTAACAAAAAAGCAGCCAGCTGCTGCCGATGAAGTCACAAATTGCTTCCCCACCTTGCAGCCTGCCCGCCGCTTTCTTCTTTATGCTCTATTTGATTTTTTTTAAGCCTCTTTGCCGCTTGCTTTTTGCTTCTTCACTCTATTGTGTAATCTTTCATCTTCCGTATATGTAGCTCTTACAAAACCATAAATCATCTTCAAATATCCGGTGTTATGAATTTCATTCACCATTGTTTGAATCTCTTTTTTATAATTTATCATGCTCTTTTCGCATCTCTCTCTTTCATGATTCTTTTACATTGCTCATCAAGCATATTTCGTGTGAAAGCCTGGACACATCGCAGCTCTTTCAATTTGCTGTTATTGCAGGAAATCACATCATTGATTATCTGCACCTTTCTCCATTCTGCATCTGTGAGCGTCTTATACTCTGTATTGCTGTACGCCCGACGAAACAGACTCGCAGTCTCCAGAACTTTATTCAAAATGATTTTATTTCTGATTCCCTTCACTTCATCCGCGATGCCTTGGCGGATTTCATTTACTCTTATCATTTCCCCTTTTCTCCTCCATTCAAAAGTCCAATCAAAAAATAATATACAATGCGTACATCTCTTGCACTTATATTGTTTATTTTGTGGATGATGTTTTTTCTCATCCAATCGCTTTTTAAGTCTCCATTTTCTTTTTCCATATTCTTTCCTTTTTCATGAACACTATTTTGCATACTATTTTGAACACCAGCTTGCGTACTATTTGACATATCCATGTATAGGTATTAATCAAAAAGGCTGGCAGTTCAAAACCATTTCCTAAAATACAAAACCTCTTTCTTTTCTTCCAGCAAGATGCTACTATATACTTGCTTGCATACAGCAGCATCACCTGCTGCCCTTGCCCCCTGGAAAGTTTCTGCTTCCCAGAGGGCTTCTTTTTTACATCACTACTCTTGCCAGTGAAAAGGCAAACAGAAGCACTGCCATAACCCACATCGCGCCTGCTGCCTTAATAGCAAGCTCTGCCTTTCTCATTGCCTTATTATAGGCTTTTCTTCTTGCTCTTGCCTGTTTCTCCTGCTGCTCTCTTCTTACCGCTGCCCAGTACATTTCTGCGCTTGTCTCCGCTGCTGGACGGTGTGGAATGGTATAATTCACCCAGGTGTTTCTTTCTTCGTTCATCTCTTGATTTCCTTCTTCCTTCATTCTTCTACAGCATATACTGCTTTACTGGTACTGTCATATATCACTTTAAGCTGTTCGCCTGTTGCATCCGTAATCACTGCTTCATGCTCACTGATAAAATCCACTTTGAAGCACTCTACCGCAAACCCTTCCTGCTGCATCCACTTCATGACTGCATACTGTGCGATGCTTTTTAATGCTTTCACTGCTGTTGCACTGCCCCTTCCTGTTTTTTCTGTTGGTATTCACTTTTTATTAAAATGGTACTGTATGGTATTATTAATATATATCTGTGAGCTATTTCCCCATTAAAAAGTGCATTTTGTTTGCAAGTACTGTGAGTTATTTCCCCATCAAAAAGTAAATTTTTGCAGCTGATGGGGAAATAGCTCACACCAAAAGTCTTCTGATGGGGAAATAGCTCACACGTATTTTGAATTTATCATCTATCATCCGCTTTCCATTCCTGCCATTTGCTACTGAACTTATATATACTTTTTTTCCTTTGTGCTCTTCCAGAACTTATCTTCTCAATGAATCCATGTTCTTCCAGCTCTTGCATATCCTGATAGAAGTCTTTATGATTCTTTTCGGTATAAAGCCCATATTCAACTACTGCTGCATGATTTAAGTAAAAGCACAAATCGCTTGATACCTCTTCTATGTCCGGATAATCGTGACGGGGCTTTCTTTTTCCGAAAAGCTGTAATTTGATATACACATACAGTATCTTCTGGCGTGTTTTGAGTGTAATAAAAGCAGGATGTGTAAGCATACTGTTGTAAAGGCTTGCTGTCGTATCTTTACTTACTCCTGTACTCTCAAAACTTCCTGGCTTGTAACCTTTCTTATTTTTGCTTCGGCTCATATTCGCCCCTTCTGCATTTTAGCCTTCCTGCTGCCGCAGCCATCGACGCGCCGAACGCAGCGCAAGAAAGGTGTTCTTTGCTCTGCTCTCCAACGTTTCGATGAACTCTTTCACCTCTGCGGCGCTTCCTGGCAGATAATACCCGCCGCCGTCCTGACAGGTGGAGAGAATCACAGCGCCCGCCTCTCTTTCCCTGGCAATTTCTGTCTGAAGGCTTCTGGCATCTGTAAAACCCAGTGCTTTGTAAAGGTATGCTGTGCTGACTGCGTTCTCTTTTCCCTTCGGCAGCATGTCCGCCACCAGAAAGCGCAGGAGTGCAGAAGCGGCAGCAGGCTTCTTTTCTTTCTGCATCTTCTATTCCTCCTTTCCCTCTGCCTTGCGGATACGGCCCGTAAAACGTTCTGTATGAATCAGTGTTTTTCTCCCCGCTGTCACGTCCTCACCGTTTAAGAAAGCAGTAAGCTTTTCCATGTTGATGAGATACTTGTTACCAGCTTTTACAAAGATTATCTTTTTCTGTAAGCACAACTTTCTCAGATAATCATAAGAAAGCCCTGTTTTGGCTGCTGCCTGTCTGAGTGTCAGCATTTCCGGTATTGTTGCCATTGAATCACGCTCCCTCCCCTTACTGTCCTTTTTCGTGACAATCTTCATCAAAAAAAATTTCCTGAACAGTTACCCCATAATATTGAGCAATCGCGATTTTTACAGAATCTTTAGGGCGTCTTTGGTCTGTTTCATACATTCCCAGTGTAGATGTAGCTATTCCAAGGTCTTTCGCTACTTCGGATTGACTTTTGTTTCCTCTTAATTCTGCTAAACGCTTCCCATATTTAACCATATTATTTTTCACCTCTTTCTGTCACTATTAGTGACACAATCAATATAGCACAGTTTCTTCCAAGTGTCAACACATTTTGTGACAAACGCTTGCTTTTTATCACTATATGTGATAAAGTATTAAATATAGAGAGGAGGGGAACAACATGGGAAGCTTTCAGAACATATTTAAAAATATGAGAGTATCCAGTGGATATACGCAAGCCGAAATAGCAGAAAAATTAGGTGTTTCAAGAAGCACAATAGGAATGTATGAAACTGGCGCAAGAGAGCCTGATTTTGAGACTTTGGAGGCTATTGCAGACCTATTCAATGTTGATACAGACTATCTTTTAGGAAGAACCAATAAGACTACTCTTTTACCTGAAACTGTGGGGCATTACTACATGAATGATGAAACGCGCGAAATCGCCCAGGAAGTTTTTGAGAATCCAGACTTGCGTTCTCTCTTCCATGTAGCCCGCGACATAGAACCAGAAGAGTTACGGGCACATATAGACTTTATGAAACGCTTAAAAGCAAGAGAACGGGGAAATGATATTGAGGGGTGTTAAATATTGAACCATCCATTACTGACTGAAGATATAGGGGTGCATTTTTTAAATATGCCTACAAAGGTAAAAGAACAGGTTGTTTTCAATGAGGATGGCAGCTTTACCATATTCATTAATGCAAGGCTTACCTACGAGCAGCAGATGCAGGCTTATCAACATGCCTTGCTGCACATTATGGAACATGACTTTGAAAAAGAATCTGCTGATGATATAGAAAAGGCTATGTAGTTTATAGAAAGGGGTTTTGTTTATGCCATTGCCAAAAGAACGTATTTATACCGCAGAAGACTACTGGAACCTTCCAGAAGGGGAAAGGGCAGAATTGATTGATGGGAAGCTGTATGCTATGGCTCCGCCTATGAGGATTCATCAAAATTTATCTATAGAACTTTCTTCTGCTATTCACCAGTTTATCAAATCAAATTGTGGAACATGTAAGGTCTATGCCGCTCCCTTCGCTGTAAACCTTTATGCAGACGATACCACCTATGTTGAGCCGGATATTGCAGTTATTTGTGATAAGAACAAGCTGACAGAACGCGGCTGTACTGGCGCGCCGGATATGGTAATTGAGATTGTATCTCCTTCAAGCCGTAAAATGGACTACACCACAAAGTATGCGTTGTATGCGGAAGCTGGAGTGAGGGAGTATTGGATTGTAGACCCTGCCAAACATCGAACTTTAGTCTATCGTTATGATGAAGATGAGGCAGCAATTTTATACACTTTTGATATGCCTATAACTGTAGGTATCTTTCCGGAACTCACTATTACAATCACTGACTTCATCGAATAACTGTGAACTATAAAATCATATACGCCGCCTGCTGCCGCTTCCAGGCGGTTTTTCTTAAAATTCAAAATAAACTGGTGTTCGTTTTGCGGGTGCTTTCTGCCAAAAGAAGGGAAGGTGTACACTATGGCAAACATAAGAAAAAGGGGAAATTCCTATCAAATTACGGTCAGTAATGGAAGAAGGGCCGATGGCAGCCAAATTATAGAAACAGCCACTTTCAGCCCTGAGCCTGGCATGACTCCAAAACAAATTGAAAAAGCATTAGAGCAATTTAAAGTAGATTTTGAGCGGGAAGTGAAATCAGGTCAAAATGTAAAAGGGCAGCGCATGACATTGCAGCAGTTGGCAGAGTTGTTTCTTTCAGACAGTAAGCCTACCAGAACAGATGAAGATATGCTGTCTGTTACTACTTATGCGGGATATAAGGATATTTTAGACCTTCGCATTATTCCACGTTTAGGACATGTAAAGATAAACAATATTACTTCCAAAACGGTGAAAGAATATTCTAAGGAATTACGCAAAGACGGCAGCAGAAAGGATGGGAAAAGCGGCGGATTATCTGAAGCTACGATTGCAAAAGATTGTGCTATTATAAGTAGTCTGCTTTCTTATGCTGTAGGTGAGGGGCTGCTGCCAATCAATCCTTTAATTTAACTCGTTGTGCTACTTGTATAATTCGAACTGCATAATTAAATAATGGA
>JAUNGE010000056.1 GCA_030524675.1 bacterium | reverse complement strand
GAAGGAATCGGATGAAATTCAATGTGCGGTTTTGAGGGTATGGAAAGATACCTGAAAAATAAGAAATAAAGTGAAAAAGAAAGATAAGCGCGAGTGGCTCAGTTGGTGGAGTACGACCTTGCCAAGGTCGGGGTCGCGGGTTCGAGTCCCGTCTCGCGCTCTTTATAACCCTTGAATTTTCAAGGGTTTCTTTTTTGTGTGTTGCATTTCGTGTTGTATCATGCCTTCAAAAATCATGCCTTCAAAAAATAGGAATGTTTATAAAAATAAGCCAGTCTGATTTTCAGTAGGATAGTTTTACTGAAAGCCAGACTGGCTTTTGTATATTTGGGGCGGTCATTCATCAATCAAAAATGCTGTCCACATCCCAATCAATTATATTTCCTGTGAGAGCATCAATCTCAAATTCATATTCCCAGTTTCCCGAAACGAATTCGCCTTCATAAACCAGGCGGCCATCGTCATAATCTTCTTTCAGTTTTTTCCAGGTAGTTTGGCTATCCTTGACATTGGCTTTTTTTAGAGCCAGGGCTTTGGCTCCTTCCAAGTCCACAGCATTGTTTGGCGTATTCTTCGCGCTATTTTTTGTATCTTCCTGGGTGTCAGTTTTTGGATTCTGCTTGCTGTTATTATTGGTATTGCTGTTCTCTTTCTCTTTTAAGAGGATATAATGGGTTTCTACATCATATTCATAGTCTAAGATAGTACCAGTAGCAACATCTAGTTTGTATTCATATTCCTGGTAATCGTCTGTGCAGAACTCCAGTTTGTGAACTTGCCTGCCGTCATCATATTCTGTCTTGGCTTTGACAAATGTCACATCATCTGTTTTCCATCCTGTGTGTTCTGCCGCCAGTTCTTTGGCAGTTTCCAGAGAGATTGTCTTATTTGCAGTATTTGTTGTTTTTGGCAGAGCAGTTTTTCTGTCATACTCCACTCGAAGAATAAGCCCGTCATCTGCCTTGATTTCAAACTCATATTCACCGGAATTTTTGTCAAAAAATTCAATTTCATAAATCTGCATACCGTCATCAGAGTCTAATTTGGATTCAAAGCGAGAGATATCATCTTCTTTTACTTTGGTATAATCCAGAGCGATGGATTTTGCTTCCTTGTCTGAAATCTGTGCAGCAAAAGAATTGAGAGTCAGGGATGTCAGAAGAAGAGCTGCAGCAAATCCTGTTCCTAAAAATTTGTAATGTTTTCTCATAATGTTCCCTCCTAATCTGTTGAATTTTTAATTTCAGGGGTTTTTGTTCCTGTGTATTTCCGTTTTTGCCATATACTTTAACATTTCTTTTCAGAAAGTCAAGAAAAAATATGTGTTATCTTGTTTGATGGTTTTATAATAACGGAAAAACATTAAAAAATTATTAGAATTTCATAAGTCTTTCCTTTGTTTTTTTAATAGGAATGAAATATGAATGTTCAGAGCATCTTAGGAGGGAAATGTTCAAGGGTGGAAACAGTCTCAATGACCAGAAGGAGGAGCCGTTTCTTTTTTGGAATCCTGAAAAGAGCAGAGCGCTTCTTGGGCGGCAATAGTGGCGAGGGAATCTCCGAGCTGCGAAAAGATAGAAGCGAACAGGGAGATTTCGTCAACAGAGCGCTCCTGAGCGATACAGCAGGCCAGGGCAGATATGGACATAATCAATTCACAAGATTGCATGATAAATCACCTCTGAGCATCATATGCTAAAAAACACGAAAAAAGAATCCATAAGAGAAATTGTCTGAGAAAAAATTCAGAAAATCGTCAGATGACAGGAAATTGTAGGTGCATTATAATAACTCTAAGAAGATACAAAAAATAAAACAAAAATAAAGATACAAAGAAAGAAAACAAAATAGAAAACAAGACAAAAAACGAAATAGAAAACAAAACAGTGGAATGAGAGGATAGGAAAAAGCGATGCGGTTGTTAGTTGCAGAAGATGAGAGAGATATGAACCGGCTGCTTGTGAAGGTTCTGGAAAAGGAAGGATATGGGGTAGATACTTGTTTTGACGGGGAGGAAGCGCTGTATTATCTGGAACATACAGAGTATGATGCGGCAATTCTTGACATTATGATGCCAAAAAAAGATGGATTGGAAGTACTGAAGTGTATTCGCCGCAGGGGAAATGACCTGCCAGTTCTGTTTTTGACAGCGCGCGACAGCATTTCGGACCGTGTGAAGGGACTGGATGCTGGTGCAGACGATTATCTGATAAAACCATTCGATTTTGAAGAACTTCTGGCACGGATTCGCTCTATGACGAGAAAGCGCAGTCCACATACTTCCAGCACGCTGACAGTCGGAGATTTGGTGATAGATACGGGAAAACATACCGTGATGCGCGGCGAAAAAAGAATTGAGCTTTCAGCGAGAGAATACGCGATTTTGGAGTACCTGTGCATGAATCCTGGAATTGTGCTTTCCAGAGAGAAGATAGAAAACCACATCTGGAATTATGATTACAGCGGTGGTTCTAATGTCGTGGATGTCTACATCAGTTATCTGAGAAAAAAGATAGATGGAGGATATCAAAATAAACTGATTCACACAGTGTGGGGGGCGGGCTGGATGATAAAGGAGGGGAAGGAGTGAGAAGAAGGCTTTCTGTCAAGCTGAAACTGACTTTGTGGTTTACCTGCTTTATGTGCTTGATTGCGGGAGTCTGTCTGGGACTGGTTCTCATGGTCAGTGGACAGGTGGCAAAAAAGGAGGCATATGCGATTCTTTCTCTCACAGTTCGCGATAATCTTTCAGAGGTGGCTTTGCTGGATGGAAAGCTGCATCTTTCCACAGAGTTTTCTTTTTATCAAAATGAAGTCTCCTGTTTGATTTACAATAAGGACCAGGCGCTGCTTTCGGGACAGATTCCGCCAGCCTTTCCGGTGGACACAACACTGGAAAATGGGGTGACAAAATTTGTGCCGGCGGGCAGTGAGGGATTTTATGTGCTGGACTTTTGGATTCCAAATGGATGGGAAGAGGGAGTGTGGCTGCGGGGCGTTTTGACAAATCCTGGCAGCAGCCGGATGGTTCACACCATTGTTACTGCCTTTTGCTGGATTTTACCATTTTTTGTGCTGTCTGCTTCTGTGGGCGGTTATCTGGTGGCGAAGAGAACACTGGCACCGATTTCTGCAATTACAGAGATGGCAGAGCGAATCAGCGAGGGAAAAGATTTGACACGCCGGATTGGACTGCCGGAAGGAAAGGATGAGGTGAGCCGCCTGGCGAGCGCTTTTGACAATATGTTTGCGCGCCTGGAACAGGCTTTTGAGGCGGAAAAGCAGTTTACGTCCGATGCATCCCATGAGCTGCGCACGCCCACAGCAGTGATTCTGGCGCAATGTGCCTATGCGAAAAAACATGCGGACAGTCTGGAAGAGTACGGGGAAGCGGTGGAGGTGATTGAGCGCCAGGCGGGAAAAATGTCTCAGCTGATTGAGAGGCTTTTGGATTTGACTCGCATGGACTTGGGGACACAGAAATTCCATATGGAGAGGTTGGATTTCAGTGACATGGTGTGTGTTTTATGTGAAGAACAGGACACTGGAGCGCGTGGAATTTCCATCCTGACGCAGATAGAAGAAGGGGTTGCGATTCAGGCAGACAGCTTTCTGATTTCCAGAGTGGTTTTGAATCTGCTGGAAAATGCCCGAAAATATGGAAAAGAAAATGGAACGATCGCTGTGAGACTTTTTTCTGAGAACCATAATGTCATTCTGGAGGTAGAGGACGATGGAATTGGCATCGAAGAAGAGCATCTGGATAAGATTTGGCAGCGATTTTACCAGGTGGAAAAGTCGCGTGGAGAAAACAGTGGACTGGGATTGGGGCTTTCTATGGTGCGTCAGATTGTAGAACTCCATGGAGGAACGATTTCTGTGAAGAGTGTTTTTGGACTTGGGAGCTGTTTTACTGTTATATTTCCGCAGATGTTGATAAAAGAGGAAACATAAAAGAGAACGATAAGGCAGAGAAGATAAGAAACAGAAGTATAAGAGAAAAAAGGATAAGAGAAAAAAAGGAGTGTGTAGGAATTTTATCTATGCGAAATAAGAAAAAAAGAAGATGGATAACAGGGTGGATGCTGGCTTTTTGGCTGCTTTTTGCAGGGATATTGGGCTGTGGGGCATCTGTTGCGAATACAGAGTATATTGGGATAGAGGCCGCAAAAGAGGCAGCTCTGCGGGCGGCAGAAGTCTTGGAAGAACAGGCGGTGTTTTCTGATACTGGGTTGAATAAGAAAAATAATATTTTTTATTACCAAGTGATTTTTCGTGTGGACAATGTGGAATATGAGTACGATATTGACGCTTTGACAGGCGTAGTGATTGAGGCGACAGAGAGAACGAAGCTGCAACAGATGCAGGAAACGCCGAATATAAGCCAAACAGAGGAAGAAAAAGAGACCATTTCTTCAGATACGGAAGCTATGGAAGCATTTGGCGGCTCCGGCAAAAAAGAATACAGAAATCTGGATTCTTCAGGAGCATTGAAAGCGGCGCTCGACTATGCGGGCCTGGCGGAAGAAGAAATTCGCTCTCAGGAAGTGGAAGCGGATGAAAAGGATGGAAAGAGGGTATTTGAGATTGAGCTGGTTTCTCTCGAAGGGGTAGAATATGACTATGAAATACGAGCGGAGGACGGGCGGGTACTCAGCTTTGACTATGATGCAGGAGACTTTTTGAAGGAAAACAATGCGGCGCCCATGGATATAGGAATTTTATCAGAAGAACAGGCGAAACAGACGGCATTGTCCTGCGTTCCAGGCGCAAAAGCAGAAGATATTGTCATGGTTCTGAAAGAGGATGATGGCAGAATGAAATATACGGGGTATTTGATTTATGAGGGAATGCAGTATGAATTTAAGATTGATGCTTACAGCGGTTATCTGATTGAGTGGGAAGCAGAAAGTCTGATTCCATAAAAGAAAATGTGAAGAATAAAATGTAATGATACCAAAGTCAAAAGGCAAGAAGTCCCCCTCCTCTAAGGTGAGGGACTTTTTACCTATTAGATAAAAGGATAAACCGTATTTTAGACCATGCCTGCAATAATAGAGTACATGATGATTACGTAGTTACATGATTTTCTGTTTTTACAGGATGTCCCAGTATCCAGAGGAAAAACAAAGATTTGGCGGCTTTTTCTCTGGTTACAACAGTCTGTGGTTTCAGCCAGCGTCCGTTTTTCGTACAGCCGCGCTGGATATCGGTTTCAGAGCGGAGCAGCCCCAGTGGATAGATAGTTTTCCAGGCAGAGTAATATGCGGGATGAATTTTGGCCGTATCTAAAAGAGCATCCCAGGCGATGGTGGGATAATACTGAGAAACATTCTGCGGAAGATTCGGGTCAAAATTTGGGTCATCCGCGGAGAGAGCAGTTCCATTATAATCTGTCATATAAGGTGGCTTTTGGGATTCCTCGAATCCAAAATGTGATTCATAGGCTTTGTAAATCAGGAATGCCTGCATTTCTCTTGTGAGTGGAGTTTCCGAAGAAATGCAGGGCAGACTGTCGGAATACAGGGTATGTATGTTCTGAAGTTTTAGGAAAATGTCTGGACAGTTCCACATTTTCTGTAAAGCATAGGAAAATTCACCGATTGTCACTGGCTCTTTGGGATGGAAGTTTCCGTGACAGTCTTTTTCCAAAAGGTGCAGCTGTACGATTTTTTCTATCTGGTTGCGATAATAGGCATTTTCTCCTTCCTGCACATCCAGGCACACTTCCGGAAAGACCAAACTCCAGTCGTTTGTCAGCAGAGCATTTTTGACATTCTCTCTCAGGCAGGAGAAAAGTGTACAGCAGGCCATTTCAGATTCCTGTGCCTCTTTTTTCTGTGCTCTTTCTTCCAGCGTGCGCTCTCTCAGTTCTTCTAAAAGGAGTCTGGCATACTGTTTGGACAATGCCTCTTTATAATGGGTCCCATCCATATGATCTGCAGGATTGCCATTGGCATAACTGCCGCCGTTGGTTTTTCCAGGAGTTTCGCCAGGTTCCAGTGCCATTGTGATGGCTCTTGCGCCGGCGTGACCGATTTGACGGAGGTAAACTATGCTTTTTTTATTCAAATCGAGAACAGGTATCTGTTCTTCCCATCCCACTTTTCTCATCACATTAGGAAAACCGCTCTTGGCAAAAGAATCTGTGATTGGAGCCGTGTCGGGATCGTAGGAGCGAAATCTCGTCATAGGAGTCACGAATAGAACATGAACGCCGCGGATGCGAGCGAGAGTCAGGTAGTAGTCACGCAGAAAATGCTCGTACATATCCTGTGTAGCACCTCTCCCATAGCGGGTCTGTGGGCCTTCTTTATCATCGTTTCGCTCGTCATTGTGGCCGGATTGAAGAAAAAGGAAGTCTCCAGGTCTAGCCTGAAAAATCATATCATTGAAGCGGCCTTCGATATGCATGATTTTAAAAGAACGTCCACCGTTCGAGTAATTGACCGTGCGGATTTTTTCACTGTCAAACAGGAGCGGGAGAATTTGTCCGTAACTGCTCATGGGGGCTTCCTCAAAGACATAGGATTTGACTGTGGAATCTCCTAAAAGATAGAGAGTTGGCTTTTTGGCAGGCTCAGGGCGGTTCGGAAGTCTGGTGATATGGATGGAGTGCAAGTGTACTGGACAGGAGGGATGCTTGGGTTCTATTTCAATATCTAGGTATTCTAACGGGTTTGCAACATCATAACTCCAGCGCTTTCCATCCAGCGTCCAGGAGGCTTTTGTGTTTCGTAAGACAAGACCAGCAGCATCCCAGGGGTCATCCATAAGAAGGCGCTTTCCATCCATACCGTTGACAGAAAGGACAAGAAAGTCAGATGCCCGAGTAGACAGAGGAGTGCTTACTTCTGCTTCAATATGAAAGAATCCTTTTCCGGTGTGCGTGCGCCAGATCATTCCGGCGCCCTTTGGCTCACAGAGAAAGAAAGCGTGGGAATTTGGTGATTTTTGAATCCGATTTTTGCAGACAGAGTGGGGCGGCATTGCTTGACTGGTGGAGACAAAGCCAGCCATGTTGGTATCGGGTGAAAAATAGGGGACATTCTGGTAGTTTGAGGCATAATAATGCCATTCTGTTTCTAAAGACATATCGTTCCTTTCTGAGTATCCGTATTTTGGATGCATATATTTTCAATGTTGCGATTATACCACATTCTGCAGAGTAATTCTATGAGATTGTGAAATGAGGAAAAGTGAGCAAAAAAGAAAAGTTTTAAGATAATCTTACATTCATTAAACATTTTTGGATTTTATTGACATTATGCTGCTTGATTCATTATAATGGGTGTAGTTTTCGCGATTATCCGGTTAAAACAATCCGATGAGGCAGGCTGATGAAAAAGCAGCCTGCTGCTTACGTGAGACTAATACAGCAAACAGGAGAGAACGAACGGATGAAAAAGTGGAAGATAAAACGTGGTCTGGCTATTTTTATGAGTTCCATACTCATAATGCAGTCAGGAGCCAGCGCAGCGTTTGTGTTTCCATCGCTGGAAAGCTATGCGTATACAGAGAGAACGGCAGTAGTAAATGCGAATTCTCTGAACGTGCGCAGCGGACCAGGGACGACTTACACAGCATTGGGAAGAGTGACACATGGAATGAATGTGACTGTGATTGGAGAAAGGTCTGCGAGTGATGGGGCGCTCTGGTATCAGATACGCTATACCTCAGGGGGCAGCACGACCAAAACGGGATATGTTTTGGCTTCATATCTGAGGTTTGAGACCGTCCATGCGGCGGATGATGCATCGTTTGAGGCGTATATGACAGCGCAGGGATTTCCAGAGAGCTACAAAAATGCGCTCCGCGGCTTACATAAAAAATATCCGAACTGGGTTTTTACAGCCCAGCATGTCAATGTGGACTGGGAGACTGCAGTGACGAAGGAGAGTGCTGTCGGAAAGAACCTGGTGGGGACCAACAGCCCATCTTCGTGGAAATCTACAGAGACAGGAGCATTTGACTGGGGAAGCAACTACTGGCCTGGATTCGACGGGGCGACCTGGGTGGCAGCATCCAAAGAGATTATCGCCTATTATATGGACCCGAGAAATTTCCTCGACGAAAAGTACATTTTTCAGTTTCTGCTTCAGTCCTACAATTCCTCCACGCAGACACAGGAGGGCTTGAAGTATATGCTGAAGGGCAGCTTTATGGATGAAGCGTATGTGCCGACGGATGGTGGAAATACGGGGAACGAGAACGCAGGAGGAAGTACAAATTCTTCCGGCATCTCGCAGGGACCGGCAAGCCTGATTACAGGCGGAAATTCGGAAAATGGTTCTACGATTGTTGCACCTGGAACGAACTCGCAGCCAGGAGGAGATACGCAGAACTCAGGAACTACGATACAGCCAGGGGGAAGCTCACAAAACTCAGGTACGGCCACACAGAGTCCAGGAGAAAATACAGGAAACAATTCTCCAGGAACGCCGACGCAGTCCGACAACCAGGCTGCACCAGGACAGGAACCATCCGGCCCTCCGAGCGGTACGGGAGATGACGATGTGCGCCTGCAGGCGCCGACGGCTTCCATTGTGCCGAAGAATGTGGCAAAAGTTATGGCGCCAGCGACAGGACCAGGCATGAATCTGGGGACAGGAAATGGAGATAACACTACGGTGATTATCTCTCCTGGAAGCAGTTCACAGAGCACAAACAATGGTACATCAAACTCAAACGCAGGAGCAGCGGCATCCAGCAGCACGGATACGGCAGCAGGACTGGCAGATTATGCTTCTGTGATTATGAAAGCAGCTCAACAGTCGGGGGTCAACCCTTACGTGCTGGCAGCCATGATTCTGCAGGAACAGGGAAAAGGAACCAGCCCGCTTATCAGCGGAAAATACAGCAAATATCCAGGATATTATAATTTCTTTAACGTGGGCGCATACCAGGATGGGTCCATGAGCGCGATTGAGAGAGGACTCTGGTATGCATCACAGTCTGGCTCTTATGGAAGACCATGGAATTCCGTTGAGAAATCCATCGTGGGAGGCGCACAGTACTATGGCGCGAGCTATGTGAATGTAGGACAGGATACTTTCTACTTAAAGAAATTTAATGTACAGGGCAGCAATATGTACAACCATCAGTACATGAAAAATGTGGAGGGGGCTGCCGGAGAGGGTGCAAACCTGTCGGAAGCATATTCTTCTGATATGAGAACACTGTCTCTGGAGTTCAAGATTCCAGTTTATACAAATATGCCGGATACGGCTGCAGAAAAACCAGTCAAGGACGGAAATCCAAATAATAAACTGTCCAGCCTTTCTGTAAACGGCTACAGTCTGACTCCGACATTTAACAGAGATACCTTGTCCTATGACCTGATTGTAGACCCATCGGTGAGTCAGGTAGGTGTGGTGGCTAAGGCCATTGATTCCGGTGCGACTGTGACAGGAGCGGGAACCGTGAACCTCTCTTCTGGTGTCAATGTCATAACAGTGACCGTGAAGGCGAAGAACGGAGATGTTAGAGAGTATAAGATTCAGGTGGTCCGTCAGGAGGGAGCGCCGAATGTGAATTCGTCGAATGACAGTCAGAATACTTCCAGCAATTCCGGAAGCTCCGGCTCAGACGTAGGTCAAGGAGGACAGAGCCAGTCTGGTCCAGCAAGCGGGCCAGGAGCGCTGATTGATTCTTCAGAGAAATCGAATGTGATTATTATTTCACCATAACAGGAGAATACAAATTATGATAACAAGAATGAAAAAATGGGGGATGCGGGTTCTTCTTGTGTGCATGATGACATTGTTTATACCTGCACAGATTCTGACATCCTTTGCGGCAGACGGAAAGATTACATTTACTGATTTGACTGTGACGACGGGGGAGGAGTTCTCCATCCGTGTCAAAATCGCAGCCACCAGTGGAAAAATTGCGAGGTCCGAGATGATGCTTTCTTATGATGCATCGGCTCTGGAATTTGTGGAGGGCAGCGGTGCACAGGGTGGAGCGGGCTCCATCAGTCTGAGCGCGACGGCAAATCAGTCTGAGACACAGGTTTACACGCTGAAATTTAAGGCACTGCAGGCAGGAGACACGACGATCACTGTGAATTCTCAGGAGGTGTATGATACCGACGAGAATATTATGAACATTACACACACAGGAAGCTCTTCTGTGAAGGTACAGGCATCTGCGTCCTATTCTTCCGATGCGGCGTTAAAATCCCTGAAAGTATCTCCAGGAAGCCTGACGCCAACATTCTCACCAGACGTCACTAGCTATTCTGTGGAAGTCGGCCTGGAGACAGAGAAACTGATTGTCGATGCGGTTCCGAACAACAGCAACGCAAAGACAAGCATATCAGGTGCAGAATTGACGGAGAACGAGGGCACTGTGGTGTGCCGTGTCACAGCAGAAGATGGACAGACTGTAAAAGAGTACACGATTTCTGTGACAAAGACAGAAAATGGCGAGACGACTTCACCGAATGAGGAAGTGAATGAACCGACTTATACACCAGGCGATATGTCTGCCATGGTAGCAGGCGTGACCTATGAGGTAGCAACTCAGTTTGACGAGAGCACGCTTCCAGAGGGATTTGAGGCCATCAATTATTCGTATCATGATGTGGAAGTAAGAGCAGGAAAGGGCCTGCAGAAAGACCTCATCCTTCTGTATCTGAAAGATGAAGCAGGAAACGGCGAGCTTTATATCTACAATGAGGAAACAGATTCCTTCAGTCCATGGGTGGAAATCAGTGTATCTGCTAAGAGCATTGTGATCCTGCCGATCGAGGAAGATGTGGAGATTCCAGACGGATTCGTGGAAGCATCCATCGATGTCAATATCGGAGAAGACCAGAAGCGCACCGTTTCCGGATGGGTATGGGAGACCGATGAAGAGCATCAGTACTGTGTATTCTATGGTATGAACTGGAACGGCGATAAGGGTCTGTACCGCTATGACTTTAAGGAAATGACCATTCAGCGCTATTTCCAGGATCCGGCGGTGGATACAGGAATCAGCCGTGAGATTTATGATGCAGCGATCACCGACTACAACAGTCTGGTACTGGATTACAACATCCGTATGGGCGTGATTGTGGCACTGATTGTAGCAGTGATTCTTCTGTTGACTATTGTGATTGTTTTGGCAGTGAAGCTGGCAGGCAGAAAAAAACAGAATCCGCCGTCAAATCCGGACAGAAGAGGAAGACGCAGTGTGAAAGAAGAGCCGGAGGATGCGTGGATGCGCCAGGAAAGAGATGCCGACCAGAAGGACGAGTACAAGGAGGCAGATGATACATACGCCGACGGACCATACACAAAAGAGCCGCACACGAAAGAAGCGTATAGGAAAGAATCGAACCGCTATGCGGATGATGGATATGCAGAGGATGCCTATGATGCCAATCCGTATGCGGGCGACCAGTATGCAGATGACAGGTACGTAGATGACGGGTACGCAGATGACAGACACACGGACAGAACATACGTGGATGACAGATACACAGTGGATTCCGGAAAACAGAATCCAAGAACGGACTCTTACAGAGAAAGCGATCAGGAAAAAAATACCGCGAAGTCCAGAATGTCAAAAGACGAAGATGACCTAGAGATAGTGGATGATTTAGACGATGAGGAGGACGACTTCGACCTGATTGATCTGGATGATGAAAGATAGAATCATGAAGAGATAAAGAGCCAAGAGATAAAGAGGCTCGACTGTCAGAGAGGATTACGAAAGAGGGCATGCAGCAGAAGAAATGCGGTTTTCTGCAGTGTGCCTTCTCTCTTTTCTGTTTTGTGGCCTTTTGAGGTATTGTGATTTCCTTTTTCTTCTACTTGACGGAAATACCCTTATGTTATAGAATGAATGTAACAGAAGGAAACGAAAGATGGTGATGGAATGATACTGAGAATAGATTTTAACAGCGATGAGGCGATTTATGTCCAGCTGATGAATCAGATTATCATGGGAATTGCGACAGAGAACATTCATGAGGGAGATACACTCCCCTCCGTGCGCCAGCTGGCAAATAACATAGGAATCAATATGCATACGGTCAATAAGGCGTATTCTGTGCTGCGGCAGGAGGGCTTTGTGAAGCTGGACCGTAGGAAGGGTGCCGTCATCTGTCTGGATGTAGATAAGATGCGGGCTATGGAAGAGATGCGCCGAGATTTGTGCGTAGTTTTGGCAAAAGCTGCCTGTAAGGGAATTTCCAGAAGTGAAGTGCATACATTAGTAGATGAGATTTATAATGACTATTCGAGATGTCAGCAGTGTGAAGACGAAGAACAGTCAGAGTAGGAGGATAATATGCTTTGTGAGAGATGCAGAATCCGAGAGGCAAACATAAAATATACAGAAGTCATCAACGGAATAAAGACGGAACACAATCTCTGCGCGCAGTGTGCGAAGGAGATGGATTTTGGGCCGTATTCTGCGATTTTTGACGGAGAATTTCCGCTGGCAAAGCTGCTCTCCGGCCTTTTGGGAATCGGGGAGGAGACACAGGAGGAAAAGAGTTATAAAGGAATTGTATGCCCTGTCTGCAAGACCAGCTATGATGATTTTGTGGAGAAGAGCCGTTTTGGATGCCAGGATTGCTACAGTGTGTTTGACCCGCTGATTCGGGACAATATCAAGAAGATTCAGGGAAGTGACCGCCATGTCGGAAAAGTGCCAAAATTCCAGGCGGAGAGCATCCAAAATCAGGGAGAAGAGACGAAAAAGCAGGGGCCAAAAAAGGAATTGACACCAGAGGAGAAAATTGCCATGCTGCAGGCGAGATTGAAAGAAGCACTGCAGAGAGAAGAGTATGAGGAAGCTGCGGTGTGCAGAGATGAAATACGCCAGCTCAAAGAGGCAGCGCAGGAACATTCGGAAAATGGCATGGATGAGAAGGAGAGCGAGACAGATGCGTAGATGGTTTGATGATACGGCACTGGATTCTTCCGTTGTCCTGTACAGCAGGGTGCGTTTGGTGAGAAACTGGAGCGAGTATCCATTTTCTCTGCGCCTTTCTGATGCAGACGGCGAGGAGATGGTGAACCGTTTGTTTCAGTGCACGGACGGCTGGATGGACGAAATGGGAAGACCCTATCAGAAGGAGTGGCTGAACCGCCTTTCAGAGTTGGACAGAGAGGGACTGAAAGAACGGCGGGTTTTGAATTCGGCTCTTCTGGAAAGAAAGGCGCCGATGGGCGCGCTGGTGTCGGAGGACGAGAGCATCAGCCTGATTTTTAATGGCACCGACCATGTGAGAATTCAGACGATTTTTCCTGGACTCGCGCTCAGGGAGGCGTTCCAGCTGGCAGACGCTCTGGATGATAAGATAAATGAAAAAATTTCGTATTCTTTTGATAAGAAATATGGCTACCTCACTTCGTTTCCCACCAATGTGGGAACAGGGCTGCATGCGTCCACACTGTTGCATCTGCCGTCCCTGTCCAAAGGCAAAAAATTCAATAACCTGATGGCTGAGATGGGGCGTTTCGGCACCACAATCCGAGGACTTCTCGGGGAGGGAAGCGAAAATTATGGAGATTTGTATGTCGTTTCCAATCAGAAGACGATGGGACAGACAGAAAAAGAGATGGTGGATGTGGTGAACCGCGTGACTTTGCAGCTGGCAGGACAGGAAAAGCAGGTGCGCGAGATGTATAAAAAGAGTCACAAAATGGAGTTGGAGGATGAAATTTATAAGTCGTATGGCGTATTGAAATATGCCAGAAAACTTTCTATGAAAGAAGCGATGACCTATCTTTCTCAGATATTGATGGGAGTTTCCGAGGGGATTCTCACATTTCGGGAACCATATTCTATTTACAGCATGATGCTTGGGATTCAGCCGGCAAATTTAAAAAAGCTGTCGGACAGGCCGCTTGGAAAGGCGGAGCTGGATGGAGCCAGAGCCAGATACATTCGGGAAGAACTGCCCGAGCTAAAATAAGGAGGATTTGAAACATGATTGACAGATTCAGATTTACAGCAAAAGCCCAGGAAGCACTTTCGCTTGCCGAACAGGTTTCTGAGCAGCTGGGACACAACTATGTTGGGACAGAACATCTGTTAATTGGACTTTTGCAGGAAGGAACCGGAGCGGCGGCAAAGGTTCTGGAACATTATGGAGTAGAGGAAGAGCGCGTGGAAGAGCTGGTGAGCAATCTGATTGCACCAGGAAACGGGCTGCCTGTGGCGGAGGAGAGCGGTTATACGCCGAGTGCCAGACGAGTGCTGGATGCGAGCTATCGGGAAGCAGTGCGTTTTCGTGCACCGCTCATTGGAACGGAACACATTCTGATTGCGATGATTAAAGAGGGAGACTGCGGTGCGACTAGAATTTTGACAACACTCGGCGTCAGCATCCAGCGCCTGTATGTGGACCTTTTGAATGCGATGGGGGAGGATACGGCTGCTCACAAGGATGATTTTCAGGCAAAAACAGCCGGAAAAAGCAATACGCCGACGCTGGATTCCTTCAGCCGCGATTTGACGGCTCTCGCAAGAGAGGGAAAGCTGGACCCTGTGATCGGCAGAGCACAGGAGATGCAGCGTGTCGTGCAGATTCTGAGCCGAAGAAGCAAGAACAATCCATGTCTAATCGGAGAGCCAGGCGTCGGAAAGACGGCAGTGGTCGAGGGGCTGGCACAGCTGATTGTACAGGGAAATGTGCCGGAGACGATTGAGAATAAGCGTGTTGTGACACTGGATTTATCAGGAATGGTGGCAGGCTCCAAGTATCGCGGTGAGTTTGAGGAGCGCATCAAGCGGGTGCTTGCGGAAGTAGCCGCAGATGGTAATGTTTTGCTGTTCCTGGATGAAATTCACACGATTATTGGTGCCGGAGGAGCGGAAGGTGCAATCGATGCGGCCAATATCTTAAAGCCGTCGCTGGCGCGCGGCGAGATTCAGCTGATTGGCGCGACGACGATTGAAGAATACCGCAAGCATATCGAGAAGGATGCTGCGCTGGAGCGCCGTTTCCAGCCGGTTATGGTAGAGGAACCGTCCGAGGAGGAGGCGACGGAGATCTTGAGAGGTCTTCGGGACGGATATGAGAATCACCATAAGGTGACAATCACAGATGAGGCGTTGACGGCTGCTGTGCGTCTGTCTGCGCGCTATATCAATGACCGCTTCCTGCCGGATAAGGCGATTGACCTGATTGATGAGGCGGCCAGCAAGGTGCGCCTGCAGGCTTTCGTGGAGCCGGAGGAAATCGGTGTTCTGGAAAAAGAGATTGCGGCGCTGGAAAAGCAGAAAGAAGATTGTATTCGTCAGGAAGCGTATGAGAAAGCTGGAGATATCAAGAGAAAACAGGCGAAAAAGCGTGAAAAGATAGAAAAATTGACGCAGAAGTGGGAGCGGGAGAAGAAAAACCGCAAGCTTGTCGTCGGAGAAAATGAAGTGGCGGATATTGTGGCTGGGTGGACGAAAATTCCGGTGAGAAAGCTGGAAGAGGAGGAGTCCGAGCGCCTGCTGCATCTGGAGGAGATTCTTCACAAGCGTGTGATTGGCCAGGATGAGGCAGTGACCGCCGTTTCCAAGGCAATCCGAAGAGGCCGCGTAGGTCTGAAAGACCCGAAGCGTCCGATTGGTTCCTTCCTGTTCCTCGGACCGACCGGCGTGGGAAAAACAGAGCTTTCCAAGGCTCTGGCTGAAGCGATGTTTGGCACAGAGAGTGCTCTGATTCGTGTGGATATGTCCGAGTATATGGAGAAACACAGCGTTTCCAAGATGATTGGTTCGCCGCCAGGATATGTGGGATACGAGGAGGGCGGCCAGCTCAGCGAGAAAGTCAGAAGAAATCCGTACTCCGTGATTTTGTTTGACGAGATTGAGAAGGCGCATCCGGATGTGTTCAATATTCTGCTTCAGGTTCTGGACGACGGCCACATCACGGACGCGCAGGGACGAAAGATCGACTTTAAAAATACCATTTTAATTATGACTTCCAACACCGGTGCGGAGAATATCGTTTCTCCGAAGCGTCTGGGCTTTGCCTCAAAGGAAGATGCAAAGGAAACCTATACTTTTATGAAGGACCGCGTGATGGAGGAAGTGAAGCGCACGTTTAAGCCGGAGTTCCTAAACCGGATTGATGGCATTATTGTGTTCCATCAGCTCGGCAAGGACCATATGAAGGATATTGCTACCATTATGATCGAGACGATTGTACAGCGCGTGAAGAAGCAGATGGAGATTTCACTGATTGTGGAGGAGAGCGCGAAAGAATTTCTGATTCAGAAAGGCTATGATGAAAAGTATGGTGCCAGACCCCTCCGAAGAACGATTCAGAATTATCTGGAGGATGCGATGGCGGAAGAGATTCTTGACCGGCATATCAAGACTGGCGATACCGTCCATGTGACAGCAGGAGAAGAAAAGCTGGCGTTTCAGTGTTATTCGGATGCAGTCCCTTCAGAAAGTCTTGCCAGATAGTCAGACTATGGCAATAAACTGCTAGTCATAAAATGAGTTTTGTGGTAAACTAAAAGTATCAGATGATGTTGGGGTCAAATAAAAATTTTGTGTCTATTTAACCCCTTTGATACCAGATTGCTCCGCACCATGTGCTCGCGCAAGGTCTACGCTCCGGTCGGCGCCAAGCAGGCGTCACTGGCGCCTGGCGCCCTCAAAAACATTCATAATTCGCTCATTTTTCTTTGAAAAATGGCTACTTATTCATGTTTTTGGCGGGTCCCAAAGTCAAAAATCCTCTTGCAAGCAAGCTTGCATCGGATTTCTGACCTTTTGACCCTGGTATCATCAGATTCCAATACACAAAAGTATAACAGGGAGGGCAAGTAAGATGCCAGTTATTAATGAATTAATCCGCGCAGAGCAGGATGGAAGTATTAGCTTTGGAAATTATAAATTAGAGAAAAAATCAAAACTTCAGGATTTTGAGCATGATGGAGACCTGTACAAAGTAAAGACTTTCTATGAGATAACGAAACTGGAGCGCAATGGCATGTTTGTCTATGAGTCCGTGCCAGGCACAGCGGTCAATCACTTTGCAGTGTTGGACGGCGGCGTAAAGTTCCTGGTAGAAGCAGCCAAGGATGTGCAGATTACGGTACAGCTTGAAGATGATTCCGAGTATGAAGTTTATGTGGACAGTGTGGCTGTCGGCGGCATGAAGACGAATATGAGCGGAAAACTGGCTATCAGCGTGGAGCTGAACGAGGGCCAGGCAGCAGAAGTCGAAATTGTAAAGCGCGGTTAAGCACGATACAGACAGAAAAATACGAAGTATGAAGAGGCAGAGAGGCTTTTTGATTCCAACACCAAAAGATTGAATGTGGATGTTGGAAATATTCAGATGTAAAGCAGGAAGGGATGCTGGGAGAGACCGGAGTTTCCGGTTTTGCAGCATCCCTTTTCTGAACAGGAAAAGCGGAAGAGGTGAGTCAATATGGCAAAAGCGCGTACAACAGCGTTTTTTTGTAAGGAATGTGGGTTTGAGTCTGCCAAATGGTTGGGGCAGTGTCCTGCATGTAAGGAGTGGAATACCCTGGTGGAGGAACCGGTGGAACCAAAGACGCGGGGAATTGGTTTTCAGGGGAAAGCATCTGGGCCGGCCAGTCGGGCGGAAGCGGCCAAAATCAGACCGGCCAGACTTTCTGAGATTTCTTTGGAGGAGGAGGACAGAATAGGGACTGGATTTGCAGAGCTGGACCGAGTGCTTGGAGGCGGCATTGTGCGCGGTTCTCTGGTTTTGGTGGGAGGGGACCCTGGAATCGGAAAGTCCACATTGCTGCTGCAAGTTTGCAGGGAGGTGACAGAGGGCGGAAAGAAAGTTCTCTATATTTCTGGTGAGGAATCTTTAAAACAGATAAAAATGCGTGCCAATCGAATCGGAACCTTTCACGGGGATTTATCCTTTCTCTGTGAGACAAATCTGGACAGCATCCGCATGGTGATTGAGAGGGAGATGCCAGATGTAGCAGTGATTGACTCCATTCAGACTATGTTTCGGGAAGATGTCGCATCAGCGCCTGGAAGTGTGGGACAGGTCAGAGAGTCCACCAATCTTTTGATGCAGGTAGCAAAAGGACTGGGTGTGGCAGTCCTGATTGTGGGACATGTGACAAAAGAAGGCGTAGTGGCAGGGCCGAGAATGTTGGAACATATGGTAGATACGGTGCTGTACTTTGAGGGAGAAAAGTATGCTTCCTACCGGATTATCCGTGGGGTGAAGAATCGATTTGGTTCTACCAATGAAATCGGCGTGTTTGAGATGCAGGATATCGGCCTGAAAGAAGTCGAAAATCCATCAGAATTTATGCTTGAGGGAAGGCCAAAGGATGCGTCCGGCGCAGTGGTTGCCTGCTCCATGGAGGGAACACGCCCCATTCTGCTGGAAATTCAGGCGCTGGTGGCGGAGACAAATTTTGGTATGCCAAGGCGCACTGCTGCCGGAACAGATTATAACAGAGTCAATTTGTTGATGGCGGTTTTGGAGAAGCGCTGCCGGTATGAACTCTCCAGGATGGATGCCTATATAAATATTGCAGGCGGTATGCGTATGAATGAGCCAGCTTTGGATTTGGCTATTGTGCTGGCACTGATTTCCAGCTATAAGGACAAGCCGGTACCGGAGGACACGATTATCTTTGGAGAAGTGGGACTTTCTGGGGAAGTGCGCGCCGTGTCCATGGCGGAGCAGAGGGTCCGTGAGGCCGTGAAGCTGGGATTTCAGGTGTGTATTTTGCCGCTTGTGTGTGTGGAAAAAGTGAAAAAAATAGAGGGAATCCGGCTGATAGGAGTCAGCAATGTGAGAGAAGCGATTGGGTATTTGACATGATTTTTGGAACGTGTCGAATCTTAGCGAAAAGAGACAACAAAGGAAGCACCTTGTAACAAGGTAAGCACCTCGTAAAGAAGCAACAAAAAAAGCGAATCATTACCCCACATAATGATTCGCTTTTTTCTGAAGTAGTAATAGAAACATCTGTTATCTATTAACAGGGGAAGAGGGATTCGAACCCCCATTAACGGTTTTGGAGACCGTTGCTCTGCCATTGAACTATTCCCCTTTGCATCGGACGTTTGTTATAATAGCATACGAAAATAGATTTGTCAACATGAAATTGAAGAAAATTTTGAAAAAGAGATACGGGCAAGATTACAAAAATGCAGCGAAAAACTCTGCTAAATATTCATTAGAAATGCATATTTATTGTGCTGTCCGTGAAAAAATATGGAGTTTTCAGATGAAATAGCGTATATTTAAACGCTTTTGTACACAAACTGTTACAAAGATAAGAGACAAAATTTGGAAAAATAGAATCATAAACCAAGCAGATTTGAAAAACAAAAAAGAATTATTTTGTGAGAATAGATAAGTTTTTAGGGCGATATTAGAAAATATTATAAAAAATAGATAGAAAATTGCCAGAAAAAACCTTTTTTGGTAAAATTTGACATTCAAAGGAAAACATGGTATAAATGTCAACGAAGCGGTAAGAAACACCTGTTTTGACAGGTAACAATGAAAAGGAGTAGTGAATTTATATGAAAGAAAGAAAAATCATGTTGCCAACGATTGAAGATGCAAAGGCATTTGTGAGTGCAGCTTCTAAATGCGATTTTGACATTGATGTATTTTACAACCGTGTTGTAATTGATGCAAAGTCTATCTTGGGCGTTCTGAGTTTGGACTTAACCCGCGTCCTGACAGTTGCTTTCAGCGGAGAGGACAATGCATTTGAGGAGTTTTTGAGCAAGATGGCAGCAGAAAATTATGTGGCTGCATAAGAAGAAGGATAAGAGGAACCGGCAGAGAAGCGAACACAAAAACCGGTTCAGTAGATTTGTAAAACTGTAAAAAAGAGCAAAAGAGTGCTAAAATAGAGTATGCAGAGTATGAAACATACAATCTGACAACAGATGCCGCCTTAGAACCAGAAACGGTCTGGTTCCAAGGCGGTGTTTTTTTCAAAAACGCAATTAAGTATTGCTTTTCTTATGGCATATGCTATAATATGTAAAGAACACATGTTTTGCTAAGGGGTGGCGTATGGAGAAAGAAACAAACAAGGTTCATGTGTCTGTCCGAAATTTAGTGGAGTTCGTGCTGCGAAGCGGTGACTTGGATAACCGGAGAACCGGTGGGGACCAGAAGGACGCGATGCAGGCTGGCAGCAGACTTCACAGAAAGATTCAAAAGCGCATGGGAGCGGATTATCATGCAGAAGTTTCGATGCGCCATGAGGTGCGCGAGGAAGAATTTTTGATTGTGGTAGATGGGCGCGCGGATGGTGTGATTACGAAGCCGGATGGCGTGACGATCGACGAGATCAAATGCATCTATCAGGATGTGGACAGACTGTCAGAGCCGGTTCCTGTTCATCTGGCACAGGCATACTGCTATGGATATTTTTACTGTTTTATGCATGAATTGGACTGTGTGACGATTCAGGTCACATACTGCAATATAGAGACAGAGATGATTCGGCGCTTTCAGGAGAAAAAGACGAGGGAAGAACTGGAAGAGTGGTTTGCCAGCGTGGTTCATGAGTATGTGAAATGGGCGAGATTTCTGTTTCATAACCGGCTTCGCCGAAATGAATCCTTGCAGGACCTGGAGTTTCCGTATCCGTACCGAGCGGGGCAAAGAGACCTGACAGTGGCGGTTTACCGCACATTCTGTCGTGGAAAACGCCTGTTTATCCAGGCCCCCACAGGTATCGGAAAGACACTCTCAACTGTGTTTCCAGCCCTTCGAGCGATGGGAGAAGGGTACGGCGAGAAACTGTTTTATCTGACGGCAAAGACCATCACACGCAGCGTCGCGCAAGAGAGCTTTTCGATTCTGAGAAAAAATGGTCTGTATTTGAAGTCCGTGACGATTACTGCGAAGGAAAAGCTCTGTTTTCAGGAGAAAGTGGAGTGTAACCCTGACGCCTGTCCGTATGCGAAAGGGCATTTTGACCGCGTGAACGATGCTGTGTACGAGATTATTCACAAGGAATGGGGAATCACGAGAGAGACAGTTTTAGAGTATGCAAAGCGCTTTTTGGTGTGTCCGTTTGAGTTCTGCTTGGATATCAGCAACTGGGTGGATGCGATTATCTGTGACTACAACTATGTCTTTGACCCAAATGTAAAACTGAGGCGATATTTTTCTGCGGAAGCACCGGAGGAACCGTATCTATTTTTGATTGATGAGGCTCATAACCTGGTGAGCCGTGCGCGGGAGATGTACAGCGCTGCTTTGTATAAAGAAGAAATTCTGGAAGTAAAGAAACGGATAAAAGGCAAAATGCCGAAGCTGGAGAGACATCTGGACAAGTGCAATAGGGAAATGTTGTTTTTAAAAAGGCAATGTGAATCGTATCAGGTACTGGAGCAGATTTCCATGCTTGTGATGGAGTTGATGGAGACTTTTTCTGTATTGGATGATTTTTTAAATGAGTATCCGGATTTTTCGGACAGACAGGCAGTTCTGGAGTTCTATTTTACAGTCAGGAACTTTTTGAGTACCTATGAGAGGATCGGCGGGCGCTACCGCATCTATTCTGAACAGCAGGGCGACGGAAGATTTATGGTGAAAATTCTGTGCGTGGATCCGTCTGAGGATTTGCGTCAGTGTCTGGACCAAGGCTCGGGGAGTGTCTTTTTTTCTGCCACGATGCTTCCTATCCGGTATTATAAAGCGCTGCTGACAGGGGAACAGGAAGATTATGCCATTTATGCCCACTCTCCGTTTCCGCCGGAAAACCGCACGATTTTAATCGGCGCGGATGTGAGCAGCCGCTATACCAGACGGAACCGCAGGGAATTTGAGCGAATCGCAGAGTACATTGTCTGTCTGGCAGAGGCAAAAATCGGAAATTATCTGATCTTTTTTCCTTCTTATCAGTATCTTCGGGAAGTCAGGCAGGTTCTGGAGGAGAGAGAAGCAAAAGAGCAGTTTGAGCTTGTGAGCCAGTCCGCCAATATGTACGAGAAAGAAAAAGAGGCATTTTTGCAGGCGTTTCGCCAGGAAGGCGCAAAGAAAAAATCGTTGCTTGGATTGTGTGTGATGGGTGGTGTGTTTTCGGAAGGGATTGATTTGAAAGAAGACAGTCTGATTGGCACTGCGATTGTCGGGACAGGGCTTCCCATGGTCTGCTCGGAGCAGGAAATTTTGCGCCAGTATTTTGATGAGATGATGGAGAGGGGCTTTGACTATGCCTACCAGTTTCCTGGTATGAACAAAGTATTGCAGGCAGCAGGGCGGGTGATTCGTACTGTGCAGGATAAAGGTGTGATTTTATTGCTGGATGACCGGTTTTTACAGCCAAACTGCCAGGAATTGTTTCCAAGAGAGTGGGCGGATGCGAAGCGGGTGACATTGCAGAGTGTGAAGAGGGAGCTGAGAGAATTTTGGGATAGAGTTTCCCGATGATTTGTCTTCCATATGGAAGCGCCTGCATCAGCAGGTATATGTCTATGCTGGTAGTTCTCTTTATGAAGCAGTTATCACGTGCTGCCAGCTGCCAGCCGCATCCAGGGGCAAGGCGGTTCTTTTGGATACGGCTGTGGTTGTGCGTCATATCTGCGGTCGGCATACTGTACTCTCACAGTGTACTTTCACAGAATTTCCATAAACTGCTTGGCCGCCTGGGAGATAGGAAGTGTGTCGTTGGATACGACTACAAGCTGCCTGGTGGGAAGCTGTTCCTCCAGTTCCAGAATAAACAGGTCCTTCTCGTCGTGCGGGATACAAAAATCTGGCACGAAAGCGATTCCGAGGCCGATGCGCGCAAGGTCAATCAGCAGATCGTTGCTGCTTAGCTCAATTTCAGGCACTAGGTCGAGCTGGTGACGCTGGAACAGATTGTGCAGAAATTCGCTGGTGGTACTCTTTCTGTCGAGCATCAGAATCGGGGAGCTCTGCAGTTCTTTGAGTGACAGTTTTCGTCCCTGGAGCGCAAAATGCGAGGAATGTGCCACAAAGACATCTGAAAATTCCCGAATGACACGGATGCTCTGGTGGTTGGAGAGGCCGGAGTTTGGATAATTGGTGATACAAAAATCCACCTGACCGTTTTCCAAAAGCTTTGCACATTCAATGGAAGTCTGATTTGTGACTTTGATGTGGACATGCGGATATAGTTTGTGGAAACGGTTTAAGTATGGTACCAGAAAATAGCGGCAGATTGTGTCACTGGCTCCGATGCGAAGTTGACCGCCATTTAATGTGTTGGCCTCCAAAAGCTGTGTCTCACCTTTTTTTATCAGATTGATCGCGGGTTCGATATGTTTTAACAGGATTTCTCCTTCCGGCGTGAGCTGGACCCGTTTTGTACTGCGGATAAAAAGAGTCTGGTTGAGCTTTTTTTCCAGGACTTTTACAGACTGGCTGACCGCTGACTGTGAGATGTACAGACGCTTGGATGCCTCTGAGAAACTCAATGTTATGGCGACATAATAAAATACTTTGTACAATTCATAATTGATATCCATTATTAGCACTCCTTATAAGCAGATTAGATATTATCATAACAAAAAGAAACCAAATTGTAAAGTATACAGATTGTAAAGTATAAGACGGAAAACGTAGAAAAGAACAGAAAATCAGAAAAGAAAAACAGAAAAGGACAGAAACAGAAAGGTGGAAGAGATATGAGCGAGTATCAGCAGATGTATATAGAAGAGATGAACGGAATTTTACCATGCAGCGAGGAGGAAGAGAGAGAACTTTTGGCGAGAATGTTGGCGGGAGAGGAAGCCGCGAAAATGCGTCTGATAGAAGGAATGTTGTGGTTGGCGTTTGAGATGGCAAAACAGTATGAGCGAGAGGGGGTTTATCTGGAGGACCTGGTTCAGGAGGCAAATATGTCGCTGATGCAGTTTGTGCAGGAATATCAGGAAGGAGAGTTTCGCACAGGGCTGGAGGCGGCGATACGAAAGGCTCTTTCTCTGTATTTGGAAGAGGAAGAAACAGAGGATAAGATTGAGGAGGAAGTGACTGCGCGCGCCAATGTGCTGCAGGAGGTTTCCAGAGTGATGGCAGAGGACCTGGGACGTGAGCCAAGCCTTGCAGAACTTGCAGAGAAGATGAAGATGAGTGAGGATGAGGTCAAAGAGATTATGAAGATGACGCTCAATGTGCTGACTGTAGATGGAATGGGCTGATATACAGAACGTGCTGGTATACAGAACAGAATAAGCTGCTATGCGAATGGAAAAAGTGAAGACAGGGCAAAGAAGAGAAATAGGGCAGAGGAGGCAGAAATGGAGATTTATTTGGTGCGCCATGGGCAGACAGACTGGAATAAGGCGGGAAAAGTACAGGGACATGCGGATATTCCCTTGAACGATACTGGACGAGAGCAGGCAGCGCGCGTGGCAGAGATTCTTACCGAAAAGACAATAGATGAAATCTACTGCAGCAGTATGAAGCGTGCGGTGGAGACTGCCAGTATCATTGCTGACCGTCTGGGAAAACCAGCCTATATGACAGATGGTTTGATTGAGATGGGATATGGAGACTGCGAAGGGTTGACAGGAAAGGAAATTGAGGAGCGCTTCCCACAGGAACTGGCTGCATGGTATCAGAATCCCTTGGAATTTCGGTTCCCAGGAGAGGGAGGCGAGACAGAGTGGGAGGTGCTGCAGAGAGCCTATGGCTCATGGAAGCAGATTTTACAGAGAGCGAAGGGAAATGTGGTGATTGTCTCCCACGGGGCGACGCTTCGGATTCTTCTTCACTACCTGCTGCGCGATACGCCGGAAGATATTCCGCAAGACCTGGACAATGTGAGCGTGGTTTCTCTGCGCTACAATCGTCTGACGGAGGATATTGCCCTGATAAGATAACGGCCTGTTTTGGAGAGAATGAAAGAAAGTCGTATTTTTTTTCGTACAAGGTTGTTTTTTTGTGCAATTTATACTATACTGTTAATAGGCAAAGGCTACTGTGAAAGAACGTAAACATTCAGGAGGTAGCATTTATGGGAGAAATAAGGGGTAATGTAATTGTAGGACAGTCTGGCGGACCGACCGCTGTAATCAACTCCAGCTTAGTTGGTGTGTACAAGACTGCCAGAGACCGCGGAGCAAAGAAGGTGTATGGTATGCTTCACGGAATTCAGGGACTTTTGGAAGAGAGATATGTGGATTTATCCGACCACATCAAAAATGATCTGGACATTGAATTGTTGAAGAGAACACCATCTTCCTATCTGGGTTCCTGTCGTTTTAAACTGCCGGAAATCAGTGACAATCGTGAAATCTATGACAAGATTTTTGCAATTCTGGACAAGCTTGAGGTGAAGTACTTCTTCTATATCGGCGGAAATGATTCCATGGATACCATCAAAAAGCTGTCCGATTATTCTCTGTTAAACGGTTCTGACATTCGTTTTATGGGTGTGCCGAAGACCATCGACAATGACTTGGCAGCGACAGACCATACACCAGGATACGGCAGTGCGGCAAAATACATTGGTTCCATCACAAAAGAAGTGATTCGCGACGGTCTGGTATATGACCAGCTGGGCGTGACTCTTCTTGAGATTATGGGACGTAATGCAGGATGGCTGACAGGTGCAGCAGCTCTTGCAAAATGTGAGGACTGTGAAGGACCGGATATGATTTTCCTTCCAGAGATTCCATTTGATGTAGAAGAGTTTATGCACAAAGTAGCAGAACTGCACAAAAAGAAAAAATCCGTGGTGGTTGCCATCTCCGAAGGTGTTAAGACCAAAGACGGAAAGTATGTCTGCGAGCTGACAGACGGTATTGATTTTGTGGATGCATTCGGACACAAACAGCTGACAGGTACAGCAAGATATCTGGCAGAGAAGATCAACCGTGAGGTTCCAGGATGTAAGACAAGAGCAATCGAGTTCAACTCTCTGCAAAGATGTGCTTCTCATATTGTATCTCGTGTAGATATTACAGAGGCATTCCAGGTAGGCGGTGCAGCTGTGAAGGCAGCATTTGAGGGCGAAACTGGAAAGATGATTATCTTAAAGAGAGTTTCCGACGATCCATACATTTGTGTGACAGATATCTACGATGTACATAAAGTTGCAAACGTGGAGAAGAAAGTTCCGAGAGAGTGGATCAATGAGACTGGCGATTTTGTGACACCAGAATTTGTCAACTATATTCGCCCGCTGATTCAGGCAGAACTGACACCAATTATGGTAGATGGACTTCCAAGACATCTGTATTACACAGAGAAACTGAACAAATAAGCACCAGAATAAAAGTGAGCATTGGAAATAAGCATCAGAAATATAAAGAAGCATAAAAAGATATAAAAGAAAGTAAAAGAAAATAATCCTGAAAAATCCTATAATGTCAGCCCCCGGAGGATTTGGCAA